>JBATTK010000034.1:0-21677 GCA_049670505.1 Saonia sp. | reverse complement strand
AGAGGGTGGCCAACTCAATCTTTGCACGTGGATTACTAAGATTTTCATCATATCTTAGCAAGGTATCTTGAGCTGTCAAAAATTTTTTTAATGCCAATTCATACTTACCCAAACGGAAGTATAATTCACCATAGCTTAATTTAAGTTCCGATAACACAGCCGCCGTATACTTTATTTCTTCATTTTCAAGAGATTTCTCACAGCTATCTAATAGTTGTTTGGCTTCTTCATACTTTTCGACATCAATTAATTGGTTTGCCAAATTTTTCTGTGCAATGATTAAATTTAAATGATTAATTGGTTTCTTTTTGTTTATAATTTCAATACTTTTTTTTGCAAGTTGAATTGATAGTTTTTGGTATTCAAGATTACTGGCAAGGCTAGAAATTATACTAATAAAAAGACCAATGTTATTAACCTTATATGCATTGATATCATATTCTTTGTCTATCAATTGTAGTTTTTTAATTCCAGTATCTAGTGCAATTTTGGGGTAACCAAAAAAATCAATAGTAGTAATTGCAAGGAGAGCAATGTCTAATGAAGGGTCAAATGAAATTATTAGATCAGCTTCTGATTTTGTTTTGATAGGATCAGACTTCAAGAGGTGGCACATTAATCTCATCAGATATAGTTCCGTGTACCCTTTTCTTGTAAGGTTTTCATTTTCTTTTATAAATGCATTGACGGATGTAATCACCTTTACATAATCGAATTTCTTAAAATGATTCATTATCTCATTTCTGAAATCGTCCTCTACAGTATCAATCTTGAGATTTTCGAGATAACGTAACTCTATTAGAATTTGTTCTAATGATTTTTTCTCAATTTGTGCTATCAAGTTCTCAAACAATTTGTCATCTTGAAGTTTGATTTTGTAATCGTTCCCAAAAAGTGCTATTAATAATTCAGTTCCTCTCTCATTATTAATCAAATTAGCCATTTCTAAAATCTTGGTAACTCTACTATCCAATTGGTGAATTTCTTCACGCGTTTCCTTCCCATCCTCAGCAATTTTTTTCCGTGTGGAATCTCCATCTTCATTAACTGTACTCTTATTGCTCTCTCTATTACTCAAATTGATTATAAGAGTTCCTATCCCCATGCCTAAAATCATTATGATAACTCCAAGTATGAGCATATTTTTAGATTTCATAGGATATCATCCAAGTTTAGCCTAGTTTTAATGTAATAGGAAAAATAAACTTTTATTCAACATGAAGCAAGCAATCAAGTTTTTAGATGAATTGCAGGGTTTAATTCTATTAATTGGAAAAAAATCAGGCCATAGGGCTACTATCTTAGAGATTAAACATTTGAAAGAAAATGACCCTGATAGGTATAATGAATTAGTGGAAGAATTGAATAATATAAATACGGATGACTTAATGCAAAGTCATGTATTGAATCCTGAAAGTCTTCAAGGTCAAAACCAGAAGGAAAACATACAAAAAGTTTTAGGAAGGCAAAAAGGCGAAAAATATTTTTCCAAATATATTGATCAATGGGGATGGGAACAGATGGTCAACACAAATCTGAAGCCTGAGTCCAAGTATCAAAATTTGGTAAATTATTCAATGTTACATAGTCTCAAAACAGACCTAATCAATGGTTCAAAGGAAATGATGGGATATGAAATTAGCAATTTTCCTATATTGGCTTCAACAGCAACAGATAGTTTTAATGCCCAGGCTATTAAATTTAGGGACTCTAATGAATCGATAATTCTTTTTGAGGAGCAAACTTTTTATTTCGCACTAAAACTATCTAAATTGATTATATCAGCAGTGCCACTAATAAACGGGAAGTTAAATTTTGAGCAAAAAAAAATAAAAGAAAATATATCAAAGAATTTAACTGTAATAGAGAACTTTTCTTTAACCATTTTTAACTCGATGTTCCCCGCTTATAAGAAAATACCTTTTATAATTGATTTTCCCAAAGAAAAACAAACCTTTCTTTCAACTTGTACGGATTCTATAGAGTTTTTTATTATGGGACATGAACTTGGGCACATACTACTTAATCATCATGACAAAAAAAACACAAAAGAATTTTTTGCTTTAAATGAATATGCTTATTTAGCTTCAAGAAATTGGCAGAAAGAGTTTGAGGCTGATTATTCTGGATTTATATTTTTTTCCAATTCCATGAGTAATATACATCCAATGGACACCTCATTTATTGGGCTTGATCTAATGTTCACTGTAATGCATATATTAGCTGAGGCAAAGCAAATAATTAATGGTGTTCAAAATAGCAAAATAAGCACAACCCATCCTCCACCATTGAAAAGACAACAAAAAATAAGGATGTATATACAAAGTCTTTTGAAGTCTTATCAAGTGCCTCTTGAAAATGCGGTAAATGTTTCTGAAGTTTTTCTTGAAATTTGGGATTTGAATCTTAAATCTTCATACAAGGAGACATATGAAAATCTGAAAAAGTTTCATAAAGAAAAGTATCGTCCATGATCAAATTACAATTAAAGATTTCCTTGCTCAATTTTTTTAATGGGCTGCTTGCATTAATTATAAACTTGTCAACAAAGAGGTTTTTTCAATATTTTCAGAACCACTTATAATAATTCTAAAACGATTTTGATTATCTCTCAAAATAGATTCTGAGTTAATAACAATAATGTCTGGTTGTTCTCCATTTTCATTAACCCTTTTAAATATTTGTCACCCGACCATTTGAAATTTATGACTTATCCGCTACATGGGTGTAAATTTCTGTTGCTCTAGTTGAATTATGCCCAATAGTAACTGAATGTGTCTAAGATCGGTTCCATTTTCCAACAAGTGAGCGGCAAAACTATGCCTTAGCATATAAGGTGTTACCCTTTTTGCAATGCCAGCTTTTTTTGATGCAGAAACAATTATATTTAAAAGACCGGAGCTACTGTATTGCTTTCTTGCCTTCGGCTGCGCTCAAGATAAACCTCTCGTCCAGTCCAGTCTTTTCAGCGATTATAGAAATAAAAAAAGCCCCAAGTTTTCTTGAAGCTTCTCTTTGTAGCGGGAACTGGATTGATTCCTTAGCTTTGCTTCGGAATCGGCCTTTGGGGTGGCTTTACAAGGAAAACCAAAAGCGCGAAGCACTTCCTTTTTATATTTCGCAAATTCATGCAAGCAAGCTTCCAGAATTTCCTTCATAAAAAAACCAGATATTTTCATATCTGGTTTTCCTAGTAGCGGGAACTGGACTTTATCGCTCTCGAAGATGTTTTTTTTACAACTGATATTCAGTTATTTATATTTTTGATTTCATGGCTTTTTGTACAAATTTGACACGAATATGACACGCTTCCTCATGTGGTTTCTTAATATTATTGCCCCTTTTTTAACTTGTGTATTCAGTCAAACCTTAGTTTTATCAAATAAATACCTTAGAATTTTTAAGGTTTTTATTTAGTGTTGTTAATGTATTTTTTTGTTCCTTACTAGGACCAGCTAATTCATGCCCCCATTTTTAATTTATGTTTACAATAAGTTGATAATTAATCGATTACAACTTGAATTTGCTTGTGCAAATGAGCTAACTTCATAGTGTTTAATCTAAAAATTAACATTATGAGAAAAGTATTTTTTGCACTAGCGTGTATCGTAACATTAACAGCAATTTCGTGTACAACGGACACGACAACCGAAACTGACGAACTTTATGAGCAAGGAACGGATAAAGACGAATACGTACCGCCACCAAATGGGTAGGGGAAAAAGATTATTCATAGGGATAACGATCGGCTTATTGTTGGTCCTTATCCCTTTCTTTTTTTATTCCTACAGGCTTTTCGCCAAAACTTCTTTGGAATGGGACACCGGCATTTTTATCATCGGCAGTGGCGGATTTCAGAATCTTCAATACTTCGCACACGCCCTTTTTTCCAAACTTATTTTCTGTTTTAGCTTCATCATCTGGTATCTTACCTGCAAGCATTGGTGGAGAATCGCTTTATTGGTTCCTATCGCAATGCTACTGTTCCAGATCTCGGGCGTCATTAACTACAATATCGGTTACATAGATGAATTCGACTTCTGGTTCTCCCTCCCGGTAGTACTGCCTATATTGGCCATCCTGATAATAACTTCCAGAAAACTCTCACCTTACGCCCAGGCGATGGATTTGAGGGACGAGATAGAGGAAGAAATATCCAAATCCGCTTAACCAAATGACCACAAAAAAGACATTGGAAATATTACAGGCTTTCACCTCACTAAAAAAGAGAAAGTCCGTTATGGATAAAATTCAATACAAAAAAGAACTTATACTTTTAAAAGGTGAACTGGAGCTGCATCTAAGCAACCCACAACTTAGCGAACGGGAGGAGCTCCAAATCAGGTTTTTATTGAAAATCCCAAAATCCTAGGGAGTCTTTTTTTTCTCCGTAATTGCATCCAGCTCCTTTTGTATCTCATTGGCAAGGAACTCCGTAAGCGCTTCTTTTATGTCCGATAACTTCTCCTCTATTTTTATATCAACGATATCATCTATGGAGATCACATTTCCATAGTCGGCACCCTCTTCGTTCAACTGATCACGCCCCAATATCATTTCCCCTTTATCAAATAGAGCCCAATCAACATTAAACTCAGGATAAGTTCTCTTTATTTTTTGCAGACTTTCCACAGATACACTCTTTCCGCCCCTTAAGGACCCCTCAGAAAGCCCACATTTTGAGGTAAACTTTCTTTGGCTAACTCCCAAATAATCAACGAATTGTATAATTTTTGTATTTATTCCCATTGAAAACAACATAAGTTATTTGTATAATAACATAAGTTTACGTTACTTTGCGTCACATTCACATCACTAAGATAGCACAAAACGGGAATCAATCAAATAATAGGTTTCTACGAACAATATAATTACAGACCCTCAAAATGAATTACAGATATCCGCAATGCCGATAAAAAAATAAAGTCCTATGATCAGTAAAAGAGAGCGCAACCAGATAAAGAAAGTGTTGGGATTATACTACACCGAAGCCGTACAGGAAGAACTTCACAAGAAGGGTTCTCGTAATAGATATGGCCTTCCCCATTCAGGCACTTCAATCCGTAATGTAATGAACGGTAGGGAGCACAAGGAAATAGAGGCTGCCATTTTCGCGGCGGTGGAGAAAAAAACCAAGGAACTGGAAAGAGAAAAACAACGCCGGGAGAAGATTCTGGCGCAAACAAAAACCGGAGCGGTTACTCCGGCTTAATAAGTATTAATCAAAATCCAAAGCAAATGATCAATACCACAGCAAATTTACGAAAGAAACATCTACCGCGCAACCATCATAGGGTCGCCGGAACCTTGCCAGATGATAGCGATATTGAATTTATTGGCATCCCTAGCACTATGGAGGTTATATGGTTCCAATATGGAAACCAGCATTCCTTCTCCACATTGCCCAATAAATATTTTGAACTGTTGTCCCAGCGCTTCCATTCGGACTTTAGGGCCGTTAGGGATATTGGCAATATGACCTTCGATTATGACCGGCAAATAGAGCTGTACACTTATTTCGTTTATGGGGATGCGGATTTTTCTCCGGATATAGTAGATGGCATGCTACAGCCCGCGGAGAACTACCGGCATGATATGGACTGTATTTCCCTTAAATGGCTCTCGAAGGACATTACCCTTAACGAAAAGCCGCTCAATAAAAGGGAGCTGGCCATCTGCGATATGATGATGGAGAACTATACGGACAAGCTCATGGCACATAATCTGAACATATCCATATCGACTTTCGACTTCCATAAGCGCAACCTTTACAGGAAGGCCGGTGTTGACAATAAGAACGCGTTTCTGTTGAAACTGGTAAAAGAAAGGATATAGATGGAAACACTGCCTCTAATATTCGACCCCAAGGAGTCACTGGAGCTGGTGAAACACCATAACCCGAAACTTTGGGAGGTAGATCTGGTAAAGCCCACGACCAGCATTCTTGTTAAAGTGATAAACATGGGAACCACACTCACCAAAGCGTTGAACCAATGTATTCAAGAAAACCAGACCATGGTGGACCGTATCCTTACCATGGCCGCATATCAAAACATAATGGACAAAGAAATAAAGCGATATCGACGCATCTGCGGTGAAATAGACCAGATACTAAAACAACAGGAATATCTGAACTCCAATAGGACCATATCCGAAAAGGACAAGGTTACTCTCAGCGAATTCTATGAGAAGAAGTTGCGAGAACTGAAAGCGGACCGTAAATCCCTGTTACGGAACAAGGAGGTATGCCGTGAGCTGAAAGTGGATTTTGAGACCGTAACGCAAAAACCAACGCCATGACAATCATATACATCCTTTATGCGCTTATCGCCATCGCAACATCCCTTATGGTATATCGGATAGCCACGGACCATCATAAAGCCAAACGGCTCCGGGAATTGACGCGCCAAAGAGAAATAAAAGAAAACTTTAATTGTAAAATATATACCAAAGCCAAGAAAATATGAAACTGTTCAAAAGATTGATCAAAAGAATTTTCCCGGACAAATGCCCAACCTGCGGCAGTAAGAAGGTCTTTACTACCGAAAAAGGGGGAAAGTGCAAAAGTTGTGGCAATAAATGGGAAGATGGAAAACAGATAATCGAAAACGACGAGCTTTTTAAAGATGATTGGGAATAGAAGGATAGTTAAGTACAACATAGCCACTTATTCAGGCGAAGAAATAGTGTACAGCCCAAAAGATAACCCGTGTGAAGAGAGGCGGACCAAGTACGTGTTATATGCAATTCGCACATAATGTACTCCGCCAAAAGGTGATGGTCGCCACACCTTTAATAACGACCCATTGACTTTGGCAAGGGATTGAAGAGGAACCCTACCTGGTCACCAATTTGCAGCGGTTGAGATAGTAGTGATGTAAAAGCACGAAAGGCTCGCCGGGAACCCTAGTCATTTTCCCACGCGTTGGAAAATGTGAAACAATAGATAGGTGTCGTGGTTCGATTCCACGCTGTGGACGATAACTATTTTAACTCATCAATAAAACTAGGATATGCAATCAGTAAACAATGAAGGAATTTACGGGGAAATAGAAGCGCTCAATACGGATAAGATGGCCAAGATGTTGGAAAAGCCCGAGATAGATAGGGTAGAGGTTTTCAACGCAACCCCTGAAAACTTGGAAAATAGAAAGAAAATGGCAGGTAAAAAATACTCGATTGTACCGGCGTACCGAAAAGCAACAAAAATCAAAACCAAGAAAAAATGAAGGAACTACCATCAGGGCAATTTATGAGAAACATTTTTGGCGCTGTCAAAGAATTTGTACCAAAAGGTTTTGGATTATGCATACTAATTTTTCCGTTCCACGATCCTGGAATCTCCAACTACATATCGGATGCCCAAAGACCCGACATGATAAAGATGTTACGAGAAACGGCGGACAGATTGGAGAAACGACAAGACTTTAAAACTCTAGAAGCCAATTAATGAGATATACCCATACCTCCATTGACCGCATACGGGAAGCGGATATCGTTAAGACCATTGGTCACTATTGCGAATTGAAAAGGTCCGGAACCAATTATAAATGCAATTCCCCCTTTACGGATGAAAAGACCCCCTCTTTTGTAGTATCCCCCGTTAAGCAGATGTTCAAGTGTTTCAGTAGCGGTCTTGGGGGAGATGGGATTGCCTTTGTAATGCAACATAGGCATGTGGATTTTCCGGAAGCCGTGGATATCATTGCCCAGATCCACAACATTCATCTGGAAAAAGAGGAAGTTACCCCGGAACAGCAGCGCAAGATGGACGAGCGTTCTGAAATGTACGGGCTGTTGCGCAAGGTGGCCAACAAGTTCCTGGCCACACGTAAAAAATTGGATGAAGGCCATTGGGTAGGTCGAACGCTTGCCGCCAGGCAATTCTCCGACGATGCCATTATAGATTTCCAGATAGGCTTTGCCCCGGAAAACAACGAAGTCACCAAATGGGCCACCAACCTGGGGCTTTTTGGAATGGCCAAGGACCTGGGGCTTTGCAATACCAAGAACAGCATTTCCTATGATATATTCAAGAACCGGATCATGTTCCCCATCCATAACCATAAGGGGGCCGTTATAGGTTTTGGCGGTAGGCGTTCCAATGATGAAAAAGATAAGGACTATGCCAAATACCTTAATTCCAAGGCATCCGCGATTTATGATAAGTCGGCCGTATTGTACGGCCTTTTTCAGGCCAAAAAAGAAGTGGCCCGTACCGGTACCGCTATCCTTACCGAAGGGTATACAGATGTAATTTCAATGCACGAGCACGGTTGTGCCAACACAGTGGCCAGTTGCGGTACGGCCCTTACCGATTCCCACGCAAGGCTATTGAAAAAATTCGCGGACGGGGTTATTCTCCTACGGGACGGTGATGCCGCCGGCCAAAGGGCCATCCTTAAGGATATAGATATATGTCTGGCCAACGGACTGGAGGTAAGCCTATGTATGCTACCGGATGGGGAAGATCCCGATTCATTCGCCCGTGACCATGACGGGGAAATGCAGGACTGGATCAATGATAACCGCAAGGACGCCCTATATTGGAAAGTAGAGAACTATGATATTGCGCGGGACCAATATGAGAGCGAGATTGCCACTATCAAGGAAATGACCATAGCCAATATAAAGGCCGTACAACAAGAAATGGTATCGGATGAAAAGCTGGCAAAGTTAAAGGGCGCCCCCCTAAAGGAAGCCAAGGCCAAAAACTCCGAGCGGTTGCAGGAAATGGCCAAACTTAAAAAAGATGAAAAGGAATACCTGCGCGATGTCCAAAAAGAAGATCCCAATAAAAAGGCCGTGGCCTTTAGCAATATCTGCCAAACGCTTTTCCAGATAAAACATGAGGTAAAGCGTACCGTCTATATTAAGCAGATCGCCAAGCTACTAAAGGTTACCGAGGGGGCCATTAAGGCAGAAATAGGAAAGCTGGAGGTCCATGAAACCGAGCAGTCCCCAAAAAACAGGGGAACGGATAGGCAATATACCAACATAAGGCTACCGGAAGGTGCCAGTATGGACGAATATATAGAGCACGGCTTTGTTACGGTGGGCAATACCCTATGGTTTCAGCGTAGCGGCGGAGCCTTCTTCCAGGGTTCGGACTTTAAGTTCCAGGCACTCTTCCACATCCTTGGGGACAAGGAGAACAAGCGATTATGCGAACTTACCAACACGGCCGGCCAAAAGATCATGATAGATTTTGATTCGGACATGTTGGCCAGTTTCAACGAGTTCCGCAGATATCTTTTCCATTATAGCGGCTTTGCATTTTTCACCCATAACGGCATGCGCTCCGAACATTTTGACCGTTTTGTAATCCGTTATAACCGGGAGTTTGAGCCGGCCTTAGAGCTGATTACCATGGGTTGGAACCCAAAGGGCTTCTTTGCTTTTGCGGATGGCGTGTATTGGCAGGGAAAATTCAGGAAAGTAAACAAATATGGAATCATGCACCTGGAAGGAATCGATAACGAGAAAAAAGAGTACAACCAGAACGTGGACTATTACTATTCGCCCGCCTTTTCCGTGATGCATTCCGATAATCAGGACGGGGACGATAAATATGAGAACGATCGTTATTTTGTTTTTAAGCAGAGCCCGGTGAACCTTCAGGATTGGATGAAACAGATGCTCGCCGTTTTCAAGGAAAAAGGGTTGATAGGGATACTCTTCGTTTTCGGAAGCGTTTTCCGGGATCTATTCCTCACCAACTATGACAGTTTTCCTCTTTTGGGCGGCTTTGGGGAAAAGGATTCCGGAAAAAGCGCCTTTGGTAAGATTCTGCAGAACTTTTTTTATTATCGCCTCCCGGCATTGGATCTTACACAGGCCACTCATGTAGGCTTTAGCAGAAGGCTGAGCCGTAACGTGAATACCGTGCAGTTCCTGGACGAGTACCAGGACAAACAATGTGATGATAAAATCTTCTCCGGGATGATGGGCGGTTGGAACGGTATTGGCCGGGAGAAGGGTCAGAATACCGGCGATAAGCGTACCCTTTATGATAAGATAAACTCGGCCATTTACTATTGTGGCCAGTTCATACCTACACGGATGGAGAATGCATTGGCAACCCGTACCATATCCCTCATGTTCCAGAACCAAAACTTCACCTCCCAACAAAAGGAGGCGTTCAATAAGCTATTGAACTGGACCAACGAGGGCATTAGCAGTTTGGTGGTAGAAATAGTGCAGCACCGGCCACATATGGAGAACAACCTTCCCAACTATCACGCCGAAACGGTGAGAACGCTTAAGGAAGCACTGGAGGGCAACGAGTACCAGGAACGTGTGTTTACCAATGTGGCCATGTTGCTTACCACCTATAGTTTGCTAAAGGATAAAATGGAATTTCCGTTTTCGGAGACAGAAGTTATGGCGCTATGCCAAAAGATAATCATTGATAATAGCGAACAGATTGCGGACAGTAACGGGCTTACCCAATTCTGGAGCATAATAGAGTTTCTTTTTGAGCATGGTTTTATCAGTGATGAGACCGATTTTAAGATAGCCGAACCCATAGAATTTAAGATCATGGCTGAAAAGCGCACGGAGTTGCTCTACCATAACGAACCCCGGAAACGCATTCTTTTTCTCCGGACAAAGAGCGTTTACCAGTTCTATAACAAGGAAGTCACCAAACGGGAGGGCGTTGACGTTATAGGCGAGACAACTTTACGGCAATATTTTAAGAGCCGCGGCTACTTTATAGGGGGCGTAAAGGCCACCCGTTTCGGGAAGGCCGGAAGCCACAGCTGCTATGCATTTGATTATGATGCCATGACAAAACAGGGATTGATCAACCTGCAGCGGGACGAAACCCCCGACCCAGATACAAAAAACGGAACAACGAACGGCAGTACCGGCCCCGATGTGGACGATGATCTGCCATTTTAAAAATTGAGATATGATAGCCTCCTTCATGACCCATTGGCCGAAAGAAATGCCTGAACAAATGGCAGGAAAGCCAACATACTTTGTTGAAAAGATACTATCCTCCTTTCCGGAAGGTTGTCTTTCTGTTGAATTTTTGGAGAACCTACGGTCCTTTACCTTGGAAAAATTTACCGCTATTCCAAAGTTACATACCATTCGGGAGGATAAATCGGATCGATGGAAGGTAGGTAGGAATATCCATTTTTATATCAACAGTCGTAAGCCTAATATGTTCTTGTTCGCTCCGGTAATTCCGTGCATAAGTGTGCAGAAGATAAAGATTATCCATAGCGGGGAGAAATGGCGTCCGCCATGGGTTTTGATAGATGGGATTATTCAATTAGCGTATGAAGTAGAAACACTGGCCAAGAACGATGGCTTTGATTCCCTACAGGATTTCTTCTCCTATTTCAATACCGATTTTACGGGAAAGATCATTCACTGGACCAATTTAAAATACTGAAAAATGAGCACCGCCACCGCATACGAACCGCGCCCTAAGGGCACAACCAGAAAAGAAGTAACCGTACAGCTGGTACAGGCGGTACATGATGATTTTAAAAAGGTCACGGGATACCGGAAAACCGGGCATGGATCCGTCCCGATCGTTAAGCTTCGCCTGGGCATGATATATTGGCTGTACAGCAGCTCCAAAAATGAAATGGAGTCCACTCCCTATATCATTACGGAATGCACAGACCCCAGGGAACTAAAGGAATACTTGGACAATAAAATGGTGTATATCGCCAGAAACCCCTTTAAGGAATGATTAATAACTAAATATAAATTATGGAAACATTGGAAATCAAAAAAGAAGCTGCTATTGCGGCACATGAAAACGCCAAAAGTTCCGGTAAAAAATTACTGGAGGACTTATTGGGAAAAAAGTTATTTCAAAAGGAGGTCACTGATCGAATCAAAACCTTTGATGATGTACTTGATGAACTGGAAATATCCAAAGAGGAATTTACCAATGCGGCATCCGTGCTAGAAAGTGACGAAGTTGCCTATAGAAAAGTAAAATTGATTGCGGAAGCACTTAACGAAGGCTGGCTACCGGACTGGACAGATTCAAATCAATACAAATACTTACCATGGTTCAACATGGGCGGTTCCTCGGGCTCCGGCTTTTCGTTCTACGGCTGCGGCTGCTGGCGTACGTTTTCGGTTTGCGGCTCTCGCCTTTGCTTTAAATCGAGTGAACTGGCAAGTTACGCTGGAAAGCAATTCGAGAAAATCTATAAAGAATTTTTAACCCTTTAATACTTTGAAAATGAGTAAAATCAAAACTTTTGAAGAGGCATGTGAAGCCTTGAAATTGGACCCTGAAAATGTTGTGCCGGATTTTTCCATGTTCCCCGAAAAGCATCAAAAAGCGATGAGCGCACATGCCAAGCTTATTATAATTGCGGAAGCTCTAAACGAAGGTTGGCAACCGGATTGGGGTAATGGGAAATGGGATAAGTACTTTCCATGGTTCAACATGGGCGGTTCCTCGGGCTCCGGCTTTTCGTACCACGCCTGCGGCCGCGGGCATTCGACTTCGTATTGCGGCTCTCGCCTTTGCTTTAAATCGAGTGAATTGGCCAAGTACGCCGGGAATCAATTTTTACACCTGTACAAGGATTATTATTTAATGTAGTAAAATAGGTGGTGCGGTATTTTGTTGTGGTTCCTCGGGCTCCAGCTTTTCGTACAACGACTACGACAACTGGCATACGAATTCGAATTGCAGCTCTCACCTAAGCTAAAATAGAACATACCGTAGACCTTGCCGACATGGCAAAAGATAAAGATTAAAAAAAAGGGCGTTGGTACTTTCGGGGAAAGCGACCTCTTATAGCAAAGGCATGAAAAGAAAAGGAAACCTCTACCAGAAAATAATAAGTATTGAAAACCTTATGGAGGCGGATAAAAAAGCCCAAAAAGGGAAATCCAGCCAATATGGTGTTCAGCTTCATAACAAAAGAAGGCAAGCCAATATCATAACCTTACACCAATTATTGAAAACCAAGCAGTACAAAACATCCAATTATGACATTTTTAAGGTATACGAACCGAAGGAGCGTAACGTTTACAGACTTCCATACTATCCTGATAGAATAGTACACCATGCCATTATGAATGTGCTGGAGCATTATTTTATGGAAACCTTCACGTCGGATACGTACAGCTGTATCAAAGGCCGGGGAATCCATGCTGCCGCCAATGCCATAAAAAAGTCATTACTGGACAATAGAGGCACAAAATATTGTCTTAAGCTGGACATTACCAAATTTTACCCGAACGTTGACCATAACGCTCTAAAAAACTTATTGCGTAGAAAATTCAAGGATAACGATTTATTACTGTTATTGGATGAAATTATAGATAGTGCGCCCGGCCTACCTATAGGAAATTACCTTAGCCAATACCTGGCTAATTTCTACCTGTCCTACTTTGACCATTGGATAAAGGAACAAAAAAGTGTAAGACATTATTTTAGATATGCCGATGACATAGTTATCCTTGCTCCGGACAAACCGTACTTACATGAAATTTTGTCCTTGATAAAATCCTATTTAAATCATAATTTAAAACTCACCGTAAAAGGGAACTATCAAGTTTTTCCCGTGGCGGATAGAGGGATTGATTTCGTAGGGTATCGCTTTTTCCATACCCACACCCTACTACGAAAGGGTATCAAAAAGAACTTTGCCAGAATGCTTACAAAGAATCCCAATAAATCGTCCGTTGATAGCTATTTGGGATGGGCCAAGCATTGTAATTCCATTAACCTTTTAAACACACTATTGTCAAATGAGAAACTTTAAGGATTTCAACATAAAACCTAAGGTTACCAATTTTGTTGGTGACAAGATAAAGATTGACCGTGTATTGAACCGCGAAATATTGGTGACCAATTACAAGATAGGTCCCAGCAACCAAAAGGAAAATACGCAATGCCTTACATTGGAGTTTCAGTTCAAGGGAAACAAACATATCCTTTTTACGGGTTCTACAATCCTAATGCAAATGATAGAGAAAGTGCCAAAGAGCAGCTTTCCGTTTACTACGACCATAGTACGTGAAAACGAATATTTTGAGTTTACCTGAAATCAATTGAATATAAACTAAGCGTACCCACGCTATTTGATCTTGTAGAGGTATGAACGATCCGATAATATTTTATATAGATCTTTTTTGTGGAGCCGGAGGTACTTCTACCGGAATAGAAAAGGCCAACGCCAATGCCAAGGTAATCGCATGTGTGAACCACGATCAAAAAGCCATTGAAAGCCACAAGGCCAACCATCCGGATTGCCTTCACTTTGTAGAGGATATCAGGGATTTTAACGTGGTACTAAAATTAAAGGCCATTGTTGAAAAACTTAGAAAATCGGAACCTAATTGCATAATCAATATATGGGCATCATTGGAATGTACCAACTACTCCAAAGCTAAAGGGGGACTGCCAAGGGATGCCGATTCCAGAACCCTTGCTGAGCACCTGTTCATGTATCTGGAAGAATTGAACCCGGATTACCTGTACATAGAGAACGTAAGGGAATTCATGTCTTGGGGGCCATTGGATAAAAACGGCAGGCCCATTTCCAGAAGGAACGGATCGGACTATGTGAAATGGTGCAATAAAGTCCAGTCCTATGGTTTTGACTTTGAACACAGGATATTGAACGCGGCCGATTTTGGGGCCTACACTTCAAGACAACGATATTTTGGTCAATTCGCCAAGAAGGGATTGCCTATTTCATGGCCCGAACCTACACACGTAAAGAATCTCGATAAGGAAGATGGAATGTCCGCTTCGGAAAAAAAGAGGTGGAAACCCGTCAAGGATGTTTTGGATCTATCGGATGAAGGAGTTTCCATTTTCAAACGCAAAAAAGAGTTATCCGATAATACATTAAAAAGGATCTATGCGGGGTTGATAAAATTCGTTGCCGGTGGTAATGAAGAATTTATGACACAATTTGGTGGAGGTGACCCAACATCAAAGGTTTGGGGTATCAATAGACCTACCCGAACAGTAACGAGTTTCACACACAGCAAAGTAAAAGGTGTGTTTCTTAGCACCTATTATGGTAACGGAGGAACAACGGACATAGACCAGTCTTGCCCAACAATTACGACCAAGGACAGGGTTTCAAAAATACACCCGACTTTTCTATTGGATTACCAATTTTCCAACAAAGGAAGGTCTATTGAGGAAACAGGCCCTACCATCATTGCGCGACAAGACAAAAAACCGCTCTATATAATCAATTGTGATAGCGCAAAGGAATTCGGAATAGTTGTTTTTGAGGACGATTCCGAAATCGTGATCAAAATCAAAGAGTTCATGGTGATGTATCAGATCATCGATATAAAAATGCGCATGCTCCGTGTTGATGAGCTTCTAAGAATCCAAGGTTTTCCAAAAGGATATAAACTAAAAGGAACAAAGACCGACCAGAAAAGGTTCATAGGTAATGCCGTAGAGGTAAATCAGGCCAAAGCGTTGATAAAGGCCAATTATAATGGATTGGTAAAATTCTTAAGAATAGCGGCCAATAAACCAAAGCATCAGGGATAAACGTGTGCCGTTGGGCTTCATTACGGAAATCTGTAAGGATGTTTTAAAGAGCCTAAGTAACTTTAATTGTATGAAGAAGAATTTCAGGGACTCCATGATCAACGCGGCACTCATAGTGTTCATGATAATCTGCCTGCTCGGTTGCGTATACGTGTTCTACCGACTTTACATGATAGACCGCTAAGAGCAAATTATTGTATGCTTTTTTCTGATTTTTAGATTTGGGATTCCCCTTCGATTAGCTACCGGAGGGGTTTTTCTTTGCCTTGTCCTGAGCGGAGTCGAAGGGCGAAGGCAAATCATTCAATGGTGATTGACATGCTCCGTTCGGGCATGTTGAACACATTCCTATTAAATTCTTTTTCCATAATATAATTCTTCAAAACAAAACCGTAAGGTACATATACCTTAAAATCCCCGCACCCTTAAAGTAAAAAATCTTTTAGTGAAAAAGTTGCGGTGTTTTTGGTTCAACGGTTCAACCGTTCCATCATTTTTTTATTTTATTATTATAACTATCTATATATTAAGTAGTTATATCAATATTTTCTAAGAAAATATTTTACAAAAATGATGGAACGTGTTGGAACGCTTTTTTCCCGTTCCATCATTTTGCGTTTCGTTCCAACACGTTCCATCACCCCTATTTTTATAAACATTTAATAATCAGATATATAACAAAAATGTTGAACCGTTGAACCATTTTTCCGAAAAAACGGGGTACCTAGTTTTTGCCCTTTTTTTGCCCCTTGTGTTGGAACGCTTTTTGGTTTTTTGTAAAATCCGGTCGTTTTCGTTTATAGCCGTAAGGAGAAAAAGACTTAAAAGTTTGAATTTTAAGGTGATTTTACCTTAATTTTGAAAGAAACTCGCATGGTCCAAGATTATTCCATCACGGAAAGTATCCCCGTGGCAGATCACGTCTATAAATTTTTGATAAAACGGACCGGCTCAGATACCTATATTGCAGCCCGTACCGATATTATAGGTAACATTGTCCTTTCCTCCTTAGGCAAACATCACGACATTGGCTTCAACAAAAACCGGTTCACCAAACTATTCCACGTAGTGATCAAGGAGGACAAGTACCTAAAATGCGGGGTTTCCCTTGGCGTAAAGTGCGGACAGGTGTTCAACCGGATGATAGACCAGCTGTTCCGGGACGAGCTGTACCACCATATACAAATCAACGCTATAAGAGAAAAGGAAAAATGTTTAAAGGGGATACGTAATTTCCTTGCGATCTATGACATCACGGAGGACGATATTAAAATGGAGACCATTTACAGGGATTTCAAACGTAAAAAGGCCAGGATAGAAAGTAGGATAAACGGGTAACGACAACTTCGGAACACTCCGATTTGATCCCCCTAAAAACGACATAATGATACACCAGCTATGCAATATAGGCCATGAGCACCATATAGATACCTTTTATAGGGTAGCGGTTTTCGAGGCCGGCCAGATGCCCTCGTTCAACCATCTTACGGACTTGGGAACCGTCGAGGATATCATTACCAATATCCCGGACTCCGCCCAGGTATTCCTTACCGATCTTTTACCGAACAATATTAGGGTAACACACCGCACCCGTATCAGCGCAGCGGGAAAACTGTTCAGCAACGATATCTCCTTTCTATTGACACCACAGGACAAGAACCTGCAGGACCTTTTGAATACCTACAACAATCGGGAAGTTATTGCAATGGTAAGCAAACGCAACACCACACATTTGTACGGTACCTCGGATAGACCTTTACTGTTGAGATATGACGAGCTGAACAACCCACAGCCGAATTCGCTAAAGGGGTACAGCATCAAGATCAACGGCAACACCTATGGTACGTCCAAACTTTTTGAGTCAGTGGATTTCAACATATACTCGCGCGGCCTTGCCTTTGAACTCGCGCAACAGATATGATGTCCTTTTCTTTATCCTAGGGAGTCGATAAAATTGTGTTCTGATAATTGAACTCAATTCGACCCATTTTGAAAAAATCCGATTATAAGGGGTATTACAACATCGTAAGGAACGAGGCCACAAAAACGGCCACGATTTATATTTATGGGGTAATAGGAGGTTTTGATTGGAAGGAATGGAAATTCATCAATACCGCGGACACTTTTCTGGCCGAATTCAAGGAAGTGGAAAAAGAGGCCGACGTTATCAATGTAAAGATAAACAGCCCCGGGGGCAATGTATGGGACGGCGTGGCCATCTTCAACGCCCTTAACAATTCCGAAAAGACCATTAATACATATAACGATGGCATCTGTTATTCCATGGCTGCCTTGCTTTTATTGGCCGGCGACAAATCCTATGGCAACAGCAATTCCCTCTTTATGCTCCACAACGTAATATCGGCAGTATGGGGCAACGCCCAGGAAATGAGGGACGAAGCAGATGTACTCGATAAATATGATGAGGCCCTGGGTACGGCCATAGAGAACAAATTGGGCGTTACCGCCGCAAAGGTGAAGGAGTCCTATTTGAACTATAAGGACAACTACTATACCGCGGAAGAGGCCAAGTCCTTTGGTTTCTATGATGAAATTCTTAAGAAGCAGTCCAAAAATGTTCCTGAAGATGTAAAAAATATGTCCACCAAGGACCTTATTGAACATTATGCAAAAATGAATTTTGAAGAACCCGCCAAAACTCCAGAGAAAACAAAGAACAAAAATCCGCTTACCATGAATAAAACATACCCAAAAATAGAGGCAGCCCTTAACAAAAAATTCGGTGAAGGAGATTCCTCAAACGGTATTTTCCTTAGCGAAGATGTAACCGAACAAATAGAGGCCCATATCGTTGGGCTGGAAGGTACCATCGCCTCGGAAAGCACCGCCAGGGAAACTGCGGAAACATCCATTTCCGATACGGCTACGGCAAATCAGTCTCTTATTGATGAAGTGAATACCGATCTGGAGCTTTCCGGAGACGAAGCCGTTACCGATCTGGCCGGAGCGTTCGCCGCCTTGAAAAATAAAATAACCGTTTTGGGCGAACAGCCCGGTGCCACCCATACCCAAACGGGAAAAGAAGAGGATGATGACAAGCCACACGCTTACATAGATTTTTCTTCACCAATGTATAATAATTAAATAAAGTACCATGGCAGATATTCTTATAGATGACGTAATCAAAGAGGTTAACACCTGGTTGGCCCACAATCCGGATTTGATTTCCGCAAGTATCAATAGGGCGGAGAGCACGCTGGATATGCACACCAAACCATTGACCAAGATAAAGGGCAAGTTTCCACAAGGCTCAACATTGATTACCAATGTGGTCCAAGGATTCAGTAAGGTATGGAGCGCTTTGGGTCAGGCCCAGATAGAGCACAAGATCCTGAAGAACTACCATCAAAAGGTGAATTTTCCTTTAGTTCCCGCGGATATCCTGTCATCCTATTGGGCAGAGCTGTATGCAGAAGGTCTTAAGCCGGAGGATATGCCCATATCCAAATATATTATTGAGCAGGAACTACTTCCCAAAATCATTGATGACCTTGCCACATTAGAGGTTAAAGGAGTGTATGATGGTGCTAGGCTTGATGAATTTGGTTACTCCATGAACGGTATCGAACAGATTTTATTGGACCTTTTGGCGGAAGTCCCTGGAACCGGGCACACACCTTTTAAAATTCCATTGTCCGCATTGACCGACACCAATATAGTTGACCAGGTTACCCTTTTTGAAAGGAACATCCCCTCTAAAATGAAGAAGAAGATCAAAAAGATCTTTATGAGCGAAAACAATGAGGAGAGATACTGGTTGCAGTATGAGGAGCAATTCGGACAGAACCAGTTCCAAAAGGATAAGGGCAGGACAAGACTTAAGAAAAGAGAAATCGTTGGTATTCCGGGCATGGACACGGACGATATATTCTGCACACCGGAGGTAAACTTTAAAAGGTTGATAGATGTCTTTGATGGTAAGCCACAGATTACGGATATCCAAAAACAGGATTACGAAATCAAGTTTTTCATGGAATTCTGGAAAGGTTATGATTTCTTGATCAATGAGATGGTACTAATAGCCAATTATACCGATGCGGAGTATGGCCTTGGTAGCCAGGTATTGAACCAAAAATATTATGGAATAGACGGGGTTACCATCCCATAACAAATAGAAGCCATGGGAAAAACCAGAGAACAATATTTGACCGAGGCCAAAGAACTAGGCTTAACCACCGAGGGACTTTCCTTTAATGAGCTAAGGTCCGCAGTAAAAGCTGCCAAGGAGGCCGAAGCCGTAAAGGATGTTTCAACGGTTTCCAAAGATGATTATAGTGGTCAGGGTGGGCCGGATTTTGAGCCTGAGCTTGAGGAATCTCCCAATCCCACCCAATTACGGCAGGAAGCGGCCACGAAAAAGCGTGAGGCCGGTACCAGGAAAGCAAAAAAAGAAGCGAAGGCCAAGGCGGCCAAGGAGGAGCAGGAAAAGGCAAAGGCGGAAAAAAATTCCAAGAGAACCAAGAAAGACAATCGCCCATCTTTTACCGATGATCGCGGATTAGTCTTCAAGTTCAAAAAAACAGCCCCAAAATCTCTTAATATTGACGGTCGTAGCCGTAAGATATCGGAATTGATCAAGGATAAGGAAGTAATGCTGGAGCTGGTTTACGGAAACAGTAATCACATAGAACAAATATATTAGAGCATGGCTTGTTTAGATACCATTGTAACGGAAAATATGGATTTTTGCGCCGATCAGGAGAACGCCGCGGGAATCTCCCCTGTAGAGATTTACGCTGCAAGGGTACAGGATTTTGATACCATTGAAAAGCCATTGGCATTGGGTGTAGCGACCACTTTGGTGGAGGCCGGTTCCATTACCACCGCCCATACTTTCACAGCGCCTAAAGGGTTCTTTAAAATGAGTATTTTACCCGACACGGGTAGTGTTGAAACTACCAATGAGGGTGAAAAAGGATCTAAGACGAACACCAATTCCTTTGGGGGGACCATCCCTGGAAACAGCGCAAGGAACGTTGGTTTTATCCGTAAATACCAGAACGTTGGTATGATCTTCCTTGTAAAACAGATCAATGGTGACGTAAGGCAGATCGGCAGCGAGGATTCTCCTGCATATCTGTCCGAGGCTAGTGGAAACACGGGACTTAAGGCCGGGGATATCAACGGAATTCCCGTTAAGTTCTCCGATGTACAAGCCTACCCCGCTCCTGTTTACACGGGCGCAATAACTGAATTTACACCAGCTTAATATGAACTTTAAAATACGTCCCGGAAGATATACGGTACCGCATTGGGGAAAGGTGGATACGGCCATGGAAATTCCGGATACAAAGATGTTGGAGCTCTATGAACACAAAGGTTTTCCTTTTATAGAGCCGGTGCTGGACAAAAAATTCATTACATTTTTAAAAAAGCAAAAGGTAAACGATAAAAGGCTCGCATCATTGATTATGATGGCCAAGTCCGCTGAGGAAGTAAACCATTTGTTACAGGTAAGCACATCCGATCCCTTGAAGAAAATAGCGGCCACGAAGATAAAATCCCTAGAGCGAACCCAGTAGTCTCCATTGTTCATTTTTAATTTAGTAGGTTAAACCCCCTTTCATTAGGGGTTTTTTTGTGTCCTTTTTTGACAGTTGCCGTTTTTACACTTTTAAGGCATGGATAGTATAGACAATTGGTTCAAAGGCACTACTGACTATCATGTCGGGGTTGCGATATATGCTTCTTTACCGGTAAAAAACCCAAGGACGTTAAAGCGGCTTAACCGCGGAAAGACCAACGCCAACATGGCCACACTTGTGGCTGAGCTGCGCAGGTTTAGATCGGTCAGGAAACCCCAAAAAAAGAAGACCGTTCCTTCGATCGCCGCACCGGTTCCAAAGGTTCCCGAACAGCAGGCTATTTCAACAGAAATGCAACGCAAACAATTGGCCCATGAAAGTGGGAAAAGGGAGTTTGGCTGTGTGCTTTTGGGAGATCTTCCCGAGAGACTGAGGCCAAGATTGATTTTGGCCCAAAAAACATTCTATCAGATGATAGAATTAAAATTTGCACTTAATGATTTGCCGGCAGCTGCAGAAAAGGAATCGTTGGCGATTCAAGTTCAAATATCAAAATTGGACGAAGAGCGTGATCTTATTTGGAAGGAACTACGTCATTGGAAACGACATAGAAC
>JBATTK010000033.1:0-44966 GCA_049670505.1 Saonia sp. | reverse complement strand
CTTTGAAAGGGCGTACTTAGCAAACCATTCTGGGAAACTATATCCAGAAACAAAGATGCTTGTAATTTGTTCGTCAGGATTTGAGAGAAACTTAAGGACAGCGCATACGAATTACGACTTTCGTCCTCGAATTCGGAAAACTCAGGGGCATAGGTGCCGTTTCCGGTTACACGATCATCAAAAAAGACACCCCTTAATTCTATGGGATATTGCGAATTCCACTTATCCAGATATATTTGGCCACTAACACTTATCTCTGTATTTTTTTCATTGAACAAACGGGTGTAACCTGCTCCAAAGCCAAGGGAAAAATAGTCGTACTCGTTAGAAATGTATGCATTGACGTTCCATATGGTATTGCGATCTTCCGAACTGTGTTGGTACGAAGGTTTAAAATAGGCTAGCTCATCTGTTCTGGATGCCCCGGAGGAAGCTATGAAAGGACTAACAGGGTCATTGGCATTTCCATCCAAAGGATTTACATTGCTGGATGATGCGGAGGTATAGGCGGATATACCGACATCTACAGTTAATATATCATTTTCGTTCATGGGTATTTTCACAACGATACTGGAAGTAGCATCCGTAAGTTCTTCTGTCCCTTCTCCACCGGTTACCGCGGCATTTTGCCCTTCCTGATCATAATAACTGAACAACAGATCTACTTCCGCTGCTTCCAAGACTCTTTTTGTATAGCTACTGGCACCTGCTTGGGAAAAGCAAACGCATGAAATCATCGAAAACAATAAAAAAATCGGCTTTTTCAATGGACGCTACACATTTTAGTTCGGTATTTGGTTAAATTGTCGGTCAATTAATTCGGTTTACGAACGTTATTTTAAATTGGATATCTACCTAATAACAAATTATATAACTGTTTTAGGTATTTTAAACCTTGTTAATTACAGCCACAGCCACCACCTGTTTTACCACCATTGGCTCCGGAAGCTGCTTCCCTATAGATTTGAAAATTGGTCTCAAACCGTTCAATGCCTTTGGCCGATAATTGCATTTCCACATCATTGATATACACCTTTTCATATTCCCTTACCGCCACACAAGATGTACAAAACACAATTAAAAATAATAGTAGGAACAATTTTTTCATAGCCCTAAATTATTGATTATTATCGAATATAATGCCATTGCTTTTGTGGATCTTATTATTACTATCAACAATAATCACTTCCGTACCCCTAAGCTGGTTTATAAGTGCCATACCGGTATCCTTGCCCATTATAGAAACAGACGTGGCCAAAGCGTCGCAAAGTTCCGCACTTTTGGAAAAAATAGAAACGCTGTTCACGCCAGTTGCGGGGTAACCAGTTCTAGGGTCTATAATGTGTGAATGCTTTTTACCGTTGAAAGTAACATACTTTTCATAATTGCCCGAAGTTGCGGCCGAGGATTCTACTATGGGCAACCAAGAAAATATCTTATCCTTACTAAGTGGATTTGCAATTCCGATCAGCCATTTTTCACCACTTGTCTTGGTACCCCAGGTGGTGAGGTCGCCGGATGCATTGATAATACCTGCGCGTACCTGTTTGGAAACCAAAAGCTCTTTGGCCTTATCGGCGGCATACCCCTTACCAATGGCGCCAAAACCTATTTTCATGCCCTTCTGTTTTAGAAAGACCGTGCGTTCGTCATTGTTAAGTATAATCTTTTTATACCCTACTTTGGCTATGGATTTTTTGATCTCCGTTGCTTTGGGCGGATATTTCATGGAGCCATCAAATTTCCAAACTTTATCCATGGAGGCATAGGAAATATCAAAAGCACCATCGGTTATTTCGGAAATTTGTTTGGCACGTTCTATTAATTTAAAAAGCTCCAAACTGACTTTTACCGGTTTGATGCCTGCATTTTTATTGATGAGCGATGTTTCCGATGCCTGATCCCACGAGGATATTATTTTTTCTATCCGATTGATTTCGGCAACGGCTTCCTGGATATTGATATATCCTATTTCCTCATTGGCAGCCACTACGGTAATCTCGAAACGGCTTCCCATCAGTTTCATCTTTCGATGAACAGTGACATAACTATCTTGGCCATAATTTATAAGGCCAAAAAAAACAAAACACAGGAAAACCGTCAATCTCACTTTATAAAGGAATTTAAAAGCGCTATATACTTGGTAGGAGATACTTTTTCGTAACTGGCCTTCCCTAAGATTTTCTCTTGCCTATCCAAGACTACCACCAAGGGAAAATGACCTTTTGGATTATAGACCGCGGCTAGTTGTTTGTTTACTACTGCCTTTTCTACGGGAAGCTTATTGGCTTTCTTTCTGGGAAAATCCGCATTGTAGAGCACATAATTCGCTATGGCGTAGGACTTGAACTCCTCGGATTGCCAAATATTCCTTTCCAACTTTTTGCAGGGCGCACACCAATCTGATCCGGAAAAGACTAGAATAATAGGTTTGTCCTCACCTTTGGCATGGGTAAGTGCCTCTGCATAAGTCTTCTTCCAGTCCTGTGCAAAAAGACCAAATGAAAAAAAGAACGAAATTACTAGGGCAAAATACTTCATAAGCTAAGTTTAGGGATATGGCAGGCCTATTCAAAAATACGCAAGGTAGTGCCGGACAGTTCCGTATTGAAAATTTTAAGCTTGTTGGAAGTAATACTGTTCAATGGGTTTCCTTGTTGATCAAAACGAGAGCCATGTGTGGAACATCTATAGATACCACCATTTTCCTGAAGAAAGCGTACTTCTTCGGTTTGTTGGTGACTACAGACCTGACTGGCCGCTACAAAAATACCTTCCAAGTTCTTAACGACGACCACAAAATTCTTTAGGATAAAATCGCCATTGTTCTGTAATCCTGCACCTTCCGAGGATTCTAGATCAATTGTAAAATCTACACCGGTAGGTATGGGTTTCATATCTTCCGGGGCTACATCATCGTTACCATCACTGGAACAACCATGTACGCAAGGAAAAGCCAAGGCAAATGCAGCTCCGGCACCTAGGGTTTTTAAAAATTCTTTTCTCTCCATAGCAGTTGGGGTTTAACTATTAAGAAAACGTATGAATCGGGGTATTCGTATACCTTAATACCTAAAGGTGCCATATTCGCTTTCGATAGTGAGCTTTTTGGAAGGATTTTCCACCACTTTGCCCACTATTTTTGCATCGACACCAAAACTTTGGGAGATATTTATCAAATCTTGTGCCACGGCCTTGTTTACGTATAATTCCATGCGATGACCACAGTTGAAAACCTGGTACATTTCTTTCCAATCCGTAGCGGACTGTTCCTGTATCAATTTGAATAAGGGGGGTATGGGGAACATATTGTCCTTTATTACATGAAGATCATCTATAAAATGAAGTATCTTGGTCTGTGCCCCTCCACTGCAATGGATCATTCCATGAATATCATTTGAACCATACTTTGCCAGGATTTTTTTTATAATCGGAGCATAGGTCCTTGTTGGGGACAATACCAATTTACCTGCATTCAAGGGAACATCGGGAACCATATCCGTTAGCTTTTTATTTCCGGAATACACAAGGTTCCGGGGAACATCGGCGTCATAACTCTCCGGATACTTTTCCGCCAGATATTTTGAAAAAACATCATGACGGGCGGAAGTGAGTCCATTACTCCCCATTCCACCATTGTATTCCCGTTCATAGGTAGCCTGACCAAAAGATGCCAGACCCACGATAACATCACCTGCCCTTATACGGGCATTGTCTATAACATCACTTCTTTTTATACGGGCCGTCACCGTGGAATCCACAATAATTGTGCGTACCAAGTCCCCTACATCAGCGGTTTCGCCACCAGTGGAATGAATAATAATACCGTGTTCCCTTAAATCGGAAATAAGTTCTTCCGTACCGTTGATAATAGCGGAAATGACTTCTCCCGGAATCAAGTTTTTATTTCGACCAATGGTAGATGACAACATAATGTTATCCGTAGCACCAACACAAATGAGATCATCAACATTCATGATCAAGGCATCTTGTGCAATACCTTTCCATACAGAAATATCCCCTGTTTCCTTCCAATACATATAAGCCAAAGAGGATTTAGTACCGGCACCATCGGCATGCATTACCAAACAATAGGCATCATCATTGGTAAGATAATCCGGGACTATCTTACAAAATGCTTTTGGAAATAGCCCTTTATCTATATTTTTTATGGCCTTATGAACGTCTTCTTTAGAAGCGGAAACCCCTCTTAGGTGATATCTTTCGCTATTGGATGAACCCATCATTTGTAGTTTGGGGCAAAAATAGGGGAATTGAAAAAATTAGAACAAAAAAGCATAAAGATAATCTCCTGCACCAAGATAATATCACTACCAGTATACCGGGGAACAAGGCAAAATATCATTATCATGGAGAATCATTTAACAAACAACAACTCCCTATATTTTGTTAATGGCCATAATTGATTGTCCACCAATTGCTCCAATTTGTCACAATGATAACGTATTTCCTCAAAATAGGGTTTTACATTATTGCAGTAGGCAACTGCCTTTTTATCAATATCCTTTAAGGCATTGGCCCTTTTTCTGGCCTCTACCATGGCATCGGCTTTTTTCTTTAGCTCGTCAATATTTTCGGCAATCTGCTCTATGATGGTCAATTGTCCTTCCGATAGTTTTTTATGCGCGGCTCCATAAATATCCTTTAATCCCATTACATTTTTGATCAACACATTCTGATATTCAATAGCCGAAGGAAGTATGTGACTATTAACGATTTCATTAAAAACCCGTCCTTCGATCTGCGTATGAAAGACATACGCTTCCAATTCTACTTCCTGACGGGCCCTGACCTCTACCTCGCTCATAACCTTCATGGATTTAAAAAGAGCCAAACTCTCTTTGGAATTGAGTATCCGTAGGGCTTCAGGAGTATTTTTGTTATTGCTTAGTTTCCTTCGCTTAGCCTCTTTCTCCCATTCATTACTATACCCATCCCCATCAAAACGAATCCTTTTAGAGGTTTTTATATACTCTCGCAACACATTAAAAACAGCCTCATCTTTTTTAAGGCTCTTCTTGTCTATAAGACTATCCACTTCCTTTTTAAAATCAATCAATTGCTTTGCGACTATTGTATTTAAAATGGTCATAGGTTTGGCGCAGTTAGTCTTGGAACCTACCCCGCGCATTTCAAATTTATTTCCTGTGAAAGCAAAGGGAGAAGTACGGTTTCTATCCGTGTTATCCAATAAGATTTCGGGAATCTTACCCACCACGTTCAATTTTAACTCCGTTTTCTCTTCTGGGGATAATTTCCCTTGGGAAACTCCCTCCAATTCGTCCAAAACCTTACTTAACTGTGTACCGATAAAAATCGATAGTATGGCGGGCGGGGCTTCATTGGCCCCTAGTCTATAATCGTTACTGGCAGATGCAATGGAAGACCTCAGCAATTCTTCATAGGTATTGACCGCTTTGATCGTATTTACGAAAAAAGTAAGGAACTGCAGGTTTTTCATGGGAGTAGAACCCGGACTTAAGAGATTAACCCCCGTATCAGTGACCAAGGACCAATTATTGTGTTTGCCCGAACCATTGATTCCCGCAAAAGGTTTTTCATGGAAAAGCACTTTAAAACTATGTTTGTCCGCCACCTTTTCCATAACGTCCATGAGTAACAGATTGTGATCTACAGCCAAGTTTGCCTCCTCAAAAACAGGTGCAAGTTCAAATTGGTTGGGTGCAACTTCGTTGTGCCTGGTTTTTACGGGAATTCCCAACTTGGTACATTCCTTTTCCAAATCGCTCATAAAGCTTAAGACCCGGTTCGGGATCACCCCAAAATAATGATCGTCTAGTTGTTGTCCTTTTGCCGCCGAATGTCCTACCAAGGTTCGTCCTGTCATTATAATATCCGGACGGGAATATGCCAACGCCTTGTCCACCAGGAAATACTCTTGCTCCCAACCCAAGGTAGCATTGACTTTTGTTACGTTTTTATCAAAATACTTGGCTACCCCGGTAGCGGCTTCATCAACAGCATGCAATGCCCTTAGCAAGGGGGCCTTATTATCCAAAGCTTCACCGGTATAGGCAACAAAAATAGTGGGTATGCACAGGGTCGTCCCGTAAATAAAGGCAGGTGAAGTGGGGTCCCAGGCCGTATATCCCCTGGCCTCAAAGGTATTTCGGATTCCACCGCTCGGAAAACTGGAGGCATCCGGTTCTTGTTGTACCAATTGGCCCCCATCAAATTTTTCCATGCCCTTACCATCGGGCAACAGATCAAAAAAAGCGTCGTGCTTTTCGGCGGTAGCACCTGTCAAAGGTTGAAACCAGTGGGTATAATGCGTAGCACCCATAGATATGGCCCATGTCTTTAAGGCTTCGGCGACCTGATCTGCGATTTTTCGGTCTATTTTCGATCCTGAAAAAATGGCATCCTTAACGCTCTTATACGCATCTTTGGTAAGGTATTGAAGCATTCTTTCCTCATTGAACACGTTAACCCCAAAAAGTTGGGAACGCCTTCCATTTTCCTCAATATTTATACGATTTCTCCTATGGCTTTCCGCAATGGCATCAAATCTGGTCTTGGACATATAGAATTATATTTATTTTGGTAAAATTAACGATTATGGATTTAACAATTAAAGGTCAAAAAAAATAAATTTTAATCAAAATACCCTAAAAAAAATAGGGGTGTTGAAAAATAATGTGATTTTTTGGATTTTTAACCTATCTAAAATTAGGTTAATTCCTTAAAAAACATATTTTTGTTAGTCTTTAAATTTAAAAAATAACTAGCTGAATTATGAGCAAATCAAAACTGGAATACATTTGGTTGGATGGATACAAACCAACTGCCAACCTAAGAAGCAAAACGAAAATCGAAGAAGATTTTAGTGGTAAATTGGAAGACTGCCCCATGTGGTCTTTTGACGGAAGTTCCACACAACAGGCAGAAGGCGGTTCTTCCGACTGTTTACTAAAACCGGTAGCGATTTATCCGGATCCGGATAGAAAAAACGGGTATTTGGTAATGACCGAAGTTTTAAATGCCGACGGTTCCCCACATGAATCCAACTCCAGGGCCGCTATAGATGATGCGGACAACGACTTTTGGTTCGGTTTTGAGCAGGAGTATTTCATTATGGATGTAGACACGCTATTGCCTTTGGGTTTCCCTATAGGTGGATATCCAGGACCCCAAGGTCTATATTATTGTTCCGTTGGAGGAAAGAATACCTGGGGAAGGGATTTGGTGGAAGAGCATGCCGATCAGTGTATTGAGGCCGGGCTTAATTTTGAGGGAATCAATCAAGAGGTTGCTGCCGGACAATGGGAATTCCAGTTATTTGCCAAAGGTGCAAAAAAAGCGGGAGACGAGATTTGGATCGCTAGATATTTATTGTATCGCCTTACCGAGAAGTATGGATTTTATATAGAACTTCATCCAAAACCTGTGAAAGGGGATTGGAACGGATCGGGTATGCATGCCAACTTCTCCAATACGACACTTAGGACCTGTGGTTCCAAAGAAGTATACGAGAAAATTTGCGAGGCTTTTAGATCGGTCACCAAGGAACACATTGCCGTTTACGGTGAGTTCAACGACCAACGTTTGACCGGATTGCACGAGACGGCTTCTATAAACGATTTCAGCTATGGGGTGTCCGATAGAGGGGCATCTATCCGTATTCCGATCATGACCGTTGAAAAAGGATGGAAAGGATGGTTGGAAGATAGAAGACCTGCTTCTAACGGTGATCCCTATAAAATTGCAGGCAGGATCGTACAAACGGTAAAATCCGTAGCAATATAAATTAATTGTTGATTGTATATTGAACCGCCCTGACGTTTACCGTCAGGGCGGTTTTTCATGTTTATTTTTTACGATTATCCCTCCCTCTTAAAGGAGAATACCCGACTTACGAAACAACTAAAATAAGTAAGGGAACCCTTATTGAATAGTGAAGTAGACAAATACGATATACACCCCTAAAAGGACAATACCATCACGCCAACCCAATCGGAGTCCTTTGGGTATAAAGACCAAAGGAAGTACTAAAAAAGAAATCGCCAACATCCAGAATATATCATTAGTCAACAGTCCTTCATCCATAACCCTAATAGGGGTTATTATGGAAGTAATGCCCAATACGGCCAGAAGATTGAAGATATTTGAGCCTATTAAATTTCCGAGGGATATCGCTTTCTCCTTCTTAAGTACGGCGATTATCGATGCGGCCAATTCCGGAATGCTAGTTCCTACGGATACCACGGTTATAGCTATAACCCGTTCACTTACGCCGTAAGCGGTTGCCAGACCAACGGCCCCGTTGATCAGCAATTCCGAACCTCCCCATAAGGCAGTACCTCCGATGCCCAAATACAGAAAAGTTTTATATAAAGGCAAGGGCACATCGTCCTCCGGGAATTCATCCTCCACTGCTGTTTTTTGAAAGCGAAGCAGATATATTAAAAAAAGAAAGAGAAAAACCACCATTACAATGCCTTCATACTGTTGCAATTCCCCGTCAAAATAAAGAAATACGAAAAATAGCAAGGAAGCCACCATCATTACCGGCCAATCCGTGGTGTAGAAGCTCTTTTTAACATCCATATGACCCAGTATTACGGTAATACCTAGCACTAAACCTAAATTAGCGATATTGGAACCTACTACATTGCCCAAGGCCAAATCCGGAAAGCCGTCCAAGGCAGCATTTACACTTACAATAAGTTCAGGAGCGGAGGTAGCAAAGGAAACCACGGTCATACCTATTACGATTTTTGGGATATTTAATCGTAACGACAAGGCGACGGCAGCTTTTAATAGCCAGTTCCCCCCCATAATCAAAAGGGCCAACCCCAATACTACAAAAAGTATATTCTGCATTGAACAATTTTTGCGTAAATATAGACTAAGATTTTCACTTAAAGTATGTTTTAGATGCTATCAATTCGTCACGGAAAAAGGATTCAAGAAAGATGAAAACACCAAAAAATGAAGTTTTTGAAACGAAAAGGCCCTTAGATATTCAAAAAGAAGAAAAAAAGCGTCTTGATTTATGACAATATGTAATAATAAATGTCATATCACATTACATATTATAAATATATTGAAGGAGCAGACAGAAACATTGAAATAAAAATCATTTTTTTACTTACAATATTGTATTCAGTTGTATTGATTTTGTTAAAAACATTTGGAACTATCCCTTTTTCCACTATATCTTAAATAAATAATCGATTATAAACAACTATTTATTAACTATTAAAATCCACAACTATGATTACTCTTGCTAAGCTCTCATTATTTTTATTACTATTGCTGATTACGATAGTAGTGTAAGAAGAATCATATAGGCCTATATAAAACTAAAAGCCCTGAGGTACCATCAGGGCTTTACATTTCTACATTACGCATTATATTTGTAAAAACGTTCCGATGAAACAATCGCTGTTTAAACTTATGGCAAAAGTGAATAAAGTACTTCTGCCCTCGTACTCCAAAAAACACTTGGACCTTTCCAAAGCTTCCAAGATGCAGATGGCTGTAATTGGCTGGCGCTATTTTATAACCATCAATGCATTGGGATAAGATAGGGTGATACATGTATTTTGATTCCGGTTACTTTGTGATGAATTTAAAAAGAAATATATTTGCAGCCCGTTATCGGGAATGCAAAAGGCCCTGTGGCGCAACTGGATAGCGCATCTGACTACGAATCAGAAGGTTACAAGTTCGAATCTTGTCAGGGTCACTTAAGAATGAAAAGTTCACCAAACGGTGAGCTTTTTTATTTTAACGAGATTTGAGCTTGCCCAAGAATCGAAATGAAAATAAAAAAGACCGTAGATCGAAGATTTAGGGCTTTTCATTTAGACTACGGAGCTTTGTCGGGAAAAGACGAAGTCAATCCTACCGAGGTCACCAGTAAAACTTGCAAAAAAATTCAAAACCATGCAAATTCTATGATTTGTACGGTTTCTTGGTTTTTAGACCATTATATAAATTAATAGGTCTTGATATTAAATGGTCATAAACCCTCAACAAAAATTTAAATCCGCAATAAGGAAGTCTACGGAATCGTTCTATAGACCGATTAAATTTACAACTAACCTACTATAATTACATAGCAGGTTAATATAAAATATAATTTGTATATTTAACCATTAAAATTATTATAGATGGTTAATAAATTAAAATTGAACCCAGGAAGCTATAGTGGTTCTTATAAAGTCATTGGTGTGGAGTTATGTTTTGATTTTGCCAACACGGTAAGTTGGCGTAATCGTGAAAATCCCCATGAGTGGTTAAATAGCTTTGAAAATCTCTCCATTTGGTGTCAACTTGTTGGAATTCTAGATGAATATCAATCCAAACAATTAATAGATCATCTAACTGATACTGAAAAAACGGCATCCCAAGTATTACTCCCATTATATGAACTTCGCGAAGCAATTTTCAGAATATTTACGTCCATTGCCGATAACGAAGATCCTTTGGAAAAAGACATTGCCTATTTGAATGATTTTTCTAAAGAAAAAATACAGAAACAAAAAGTCGTTTACAATAAGGGCGAATTCACTTTAGTCAGGAGCAAAAAACGCTCTTCTTTTGACAAAATATTGCACGAGATATATGACTCTGTAATTTATGTAATGACTCATATAGATCTGACCAGAATTAAAAAATGTACGTCTTGTGAATGGTTATTCCACGACATTAGTAGAAATAGGAGTCGACGCTGGTGTGTTATGGAAGATTGTGGCAATAGAAATAAGGTAAATAGTTTTAATAAGAGGCAACGTAAGCTGCAGTTGTGAAAATTAGAAGGGCAACATATCAAGATTATGAACAGATTGTTTCCTTGGTAAGTAGGGGCTTAGTGAGTTTGGGTACATCTATGACCCTAAAACTTCCGAGTCCGATATCGAGGATTTAGAAGTTGTATATCTATCCCATAAGGAAACTTTTTAGTAGGTGTTTACGACCATGAAATTGTGGCTGCTGGAGGCATACTAGCGTTAAGCGAGGCATGTTAGTTACAAAGTTCGAAAAATGTATGTTGATAAAAAATATCGTGGAAAAGGTCTAGGTAAAAGCATGTTACTTAATTTGGAAAAAGAAGCGACTCCAAGAGGTGCTGTACAACTGATTCTGGAAACAACAGACAAAATGAAAGCGGCGATTAATCCGTATCTGTCCTGTGGTTATACCATAACGTCTACTTGTACAGAATCTCTACCTTGTTCAATCAGTATGATGAAAATTCTAAAATGAGCAGCAGATGAAAACAAAAGAATATTCAATACTATATTTAACCGATTTTTATTATCCCGCCAAAGGGAGAAAGTATCATGAAGAAGATATTTATATCATAGGCCAACTTAGAGACACATTTAAAATACTTATTTGTCACCCACTCCATTCCAAGGATTTTGAAAGCTTGGTGGATATAGTGGCTTTCAGAAATACAGGATCCGTTATTTATTACAAAGACTATTATCAAAATTTCTTAGGAAGAATTACCGATATGAATATTCCGGTTTATAACGCTATGACCGGAAAAGGAGATATGAGAGGAAAACAGTACTTACTGGACCTGACCGATGAAAATTATCCCGTAATTCCGACCATAGAAAGTCTGGACAATATTGAAAAATTGCAGGTTTCCGAAACTTATATTTTAAAACCAAAAAACGGTGCGGATTCTATTGGGATGAAAAGGATTAGCCATGACGATTTGCAAAATTCAAATTTAGAAGGTTATATCATACAACCTTATTTGGATTTTAAATATGAAGTCTCATTTTACTTTGTCGATAGCGATTTTCAATATGCATTGTATGCCCCGGATAAAAGGAAAAGATGGACATTGAAAGAGTACATTCCATCAACCGAGGACTTGAAATTTGCCCATAAATTTATAGCATGGAACAGCATAGCGCATGGTATACAAAGAGTTGATGCTTGTAGATTAGAGGGAGGTGAATTATTACTGGTTGAATTAGAAGATCTTAACCCATATTTATCATTAAATGCATTATCAAATGAAGTTAGGCAAAAATTTATTTCCGCCTTCAAATCATCTTTGATGAGACAACTAGATTCAAAATTCTAAGCCAAAAATAAATTTAATATGAAGTACAAAAGATTAGGTAATGCAGGACTAAAAGTTTCTTCGCTCTGCTTGGGAACAATGACTTTTGGAGATGGTGCCGACAAAACCATGTCAAATAAAATGTATGAATTAGCAAGAGACAACGGCATCAACTTTTTTGACTGTGCAAATGTATATGCCGAAGGAGAATCCGAGAGGATTCTAGGCGACTTAATACACCATCATAGAGAAGAAGTAATACTATCCACAAAGGCATATTACCCAACGGGGAAAGGCATAAATAATAAAGGCTTAAGTAGACTACACCTAAGGCAAGAATTGGAAAAAAGCCTGAAACGTTTGAAAACAGACTACATAGATATTTATTATCTGCACTGTTTTGATAAGGATACCCCTCTCAATGAAAGTTTGTCCACTCTTAACGACTTCGTTAGGCAAGGCAAAATACTATATGTTGGACTCAGCAACTTTGCGGCCTGGCAGATCATGAAGGCCATTTCAATTACCAATCAGCGGAATTATGCCCCTATTAGTTGCGTTCAACCTATGTACAATTTATTAAAAAGACAATGTGAAACGGAAATTCTTCCTTTAGCACATAGTGAAAATCTAGGTGTAGTCCCCTATAGCCCTTTGGCAGGGGGAATGTTGACCGGGAAGTATTTAAAGAAAGGAAGTGCCAAAGATGGAAGATTTCAAAAAAGTGAAATGTATCAAAATCGATATAAAGACAATACCAATCAAATGATTACAGAGAAATTTATCAATTATTGTAAAGACCATAGTTATAATCCGGTATCTCTTGCAATATCCTGGGTTGGATCACATAAGGGTATTTCGTCACCAATTATTGGTGCCCGTAATATGGACCAATTAAAATCGGCTTTAAAATCATTGGACATTCGTATGACGGACAAAATAAGAAGTGAGATTTCAAACCTTTCAATTACTCCGGCCCTAGCAACTGACCGGGAGGAGGAACGACTATAACATATTTAAAATGGGAAGGAAAACAATGTATTTACTAACGTTTGGAATATGTATTATTACAAAACCCCAAAGCTTTGGGTTTTCCATATAAGATGTATAAAGAAAATAGGAACGACCCCATTTTTGTTACAGTATAAAAGCTGTATCTTCAAACAAGAAAGTACAGTAAAGTAACAACTATTAAATACAAAAAACCTTGCTGAGCGAATATCAACTTTTAGTAGACCATATCCAAAGGCGCATTCTATTTTCCAAAGACGAAATGGAACAATTTCTGCAAGCTTTTACACTTAAGAAATTACAAAAGAGACAATTTATCATTCAGCCCGATTTTATAGCTACCCATAGAAATTATGTTTTAAAAGGCACGTTACGGGCCTATGTGGTAGGAGACCAAGGTCAGGACCATACCATACAATTTGCAATAGCCGATTGGTGGATTACAGATTACAGTAGTTATATCTATCAAAGGCCGGCAACAATGTTCGTTATGGCGTTGGAGGAAAGTACACTCCTGCAAATAGATTATAAGACCGAACAAGAGTTGAAAGCATCCAATCCCAAATTCGAAACTTTTTTCAGGATTATGGGGGAAAGGTCTACCGCCTATATGCAAGCTAGGGTTATTCAAAACCTTACACTTACAGCGGAAGAACGGTATGAGGCTTTCCTTAAAAAATATCCTTTGATCGCTCAGCGAGTTCCCCAATATGCCCTAGCATCCTATTTGGGAATGACCACCGAATTCCTCTCAAGGATCCGGAATAAAAGAGTACGCAAAAAAAGTTGATCTAGGTCAACCTTTTTTCCTAAACCAGTTCATTTTAAAAAATGCCTACAGCTCGTAATTTTGAAGTGTAAAAAGAAATATTCACTTTAAAAGCTTAACGACATGAAAACGATTCGCAAGACAAAAAACACAGGACTGTATCCAGATTTCGGAGTCATTATAGAGGGATTGGATATCAATAATATGAACAAAGATGAAACCGTTGATTTAAGAACAAAACTTCAAGAACATCAATTGTTGCTTGTAAAGGCCAAGACCATGAGACCTAAGGAGCAGGTAGAGTTCTCAAAAGTGTTCGGAGCATTGGAGAAGTTCCCTTATAGCCCTACACAATTCAAGGAATACCCTGAAATATTCCGTTTGTCGACCGATACTGAAAAAGGGTATGAAAATGTGGGGTTCTATTGGCATCAGGATGGTTCATTCAATACAACGCCGACCTCGATATCTATTTTTCATTTAACCGAAATTCCAAGAACGGGAGGGGCAACGCTATTTGCCAACGCCTATAGACTTTATGATCTGTTGCCTGAAGCCATGAAAACCATTGCCGAAAACCTAAAAACGGAAGATCGGGGCGGAGCTGTACACGATGTAGTCATTACACATCCTATTACCGGTAAAAAAGCCATATACCTCAATTTTGGGTTGACCCGTCAAATCTATTCCACAAACGAAACGAAACAAGAGGATATAAAAGCTGCGTTGGATAAAATCTCAAGGATTATTAATCTCCCAGATGTGATGTATACCCATCATTGGAAAGAAGGCGACATTGTAATTATTGATAACTATGCCGTATTCCATAAGGCAACCGCTGTAAAAGACGGTTCTACAAGAACGCTGCATAGAACAACGATAAAAGGGCATCATACCTTAAACAGGTGATGAAAAACGGAATGTTTTCCCTTTTTAGGATTGATAAAAATAGCGACCTATCAGTAATGAGCGTCGCTGTTTTATATATTTTCCTTCCACAGGCAAGTAGATGCAAAGGGATAACCTTCCGTATTATATTTTTGGTCATTCCATTTGTTATACTATCAAAGTATATGCAAACATAGATGGTCCAAATTTATTCATGGCATTACAAAGCGATATGTAAAATCATTCTTGTAAATACAACTTAAGCCTGTTGTACTACTTCGTAAAAGTTCTTAATCCGCAAACTGAACCCTTATCAAGGGGCTGCCTATAAAACTATAGATAACCTTTACATTCATATGAAAACTTGAAGCAATAGATTGTGTAAAGTTTTTGAGTTCCTGTATTTTATTGGAATCATAGTATACCCCATTCATGATTACACTCGAGATTGTTTTTGAGTTAGTTATATTTTCCAAAGGGTTTTGCTCCAAAATGACCAAATCGGCTATTTTTCCGATTTCAATGGTACCGTAATCTTTATCGAGTCCTGCATAATTTACCGGAACAATAGTCGCGCTTTGCAGTGCTTCAAGATTGGATAAACCGCTTTTGGTCAGATCTTCCAACTCATCGTGCAGGCTAAATCCGGCAAAAGTATACGAATCCGTAACATCTGTTCCTACCATAATCGGAACCCCAATTTCATAAGCCATTTCAACCTGTTTTTGTATAGCTTTATAAAAATCAGCACTTAATCCTTTTCCTTCCACGGATAAGTTTCTCTTTTTGTGATTTTTAGCATCTATACTCCACCACAAATTTTTTCTCGCTGCAGTAACATACATAAGGTTCGGATTATTCAAGAAAGTTTCTTTATGGGCAAAAGCTTCAAATTTATGGATTTGAAGTGTTGGGGTCCAATGTGCATTTTTCTTTTGCATGCGCCGCATTAATTTGGTCGCGATTTCCGAATCAAAGTCTTCGACCATAGATTTTTTCGACTTTGAAAAAAAGCTTTTCCAATCATCGACAATTCTTAGACTATCCGCTTCGGGAAAAGATTCGTACATAAAAATACGGCCGTGCTCAAAACTTCGCTGCCCCAGATTTACGGCTTCTTCAAGACTATTGAAGATTGGTTTATGACCTGCAAGATGCATCCCGTATTTTGGTGCTTCAAGCGCAAGTTTTTCGTAAGATTTTGGCGGTATCTGTTGATAGACTTTGATAAAATCTACACCTTCGTTTTTATAAAAACTTAAAAGAGAATCGATATCCCTATTGTTTTGGAGCTTAAAAAACGCTGGAAACCCATCCGGTACGGAAAATGCTCCGTCCATCTGATAACTACTTTGCAAAATATATCTAGGGGTTACCCTGGTATTCCTACTTAATTCTCCGTTCCATTTTAAGCGCTCCCTACTACCTGCCCAATAACTATCCCTCACATGAAGCTGTCCGGACATATCTCTTATTCCTGTTACTCCGTTAGCTATATAAAGTGGGTGGTGAAGCCATTCCGAATGCTGATTTGAATGTGTATGCATATCCCATAATCCAGGGATGATGTACTTTCCTTTGCCATTTATAATAAAATCCGATCTTTTCGATTTCAAGACTCCGGAAGTATCTATAGCTTTAATGATATTGTTTTCTATATAAATATCTCGATCTACTAAAATATCTCCAGACCGCAAGTCGATAATATGTACCGACTTTATTAGAATAGTATGCTGTTTTTTCGGGGTTTCCAGTTTAGGTAACGGCCACAGAATAGCCGTGGTAACGATCAATGCCAAAAGGAGGAAAAGAATGGATACTATTTTAAATAATTTAAGTAGCTTTTTTTTCATTTAATCCGTTTTGACGTAAAACAGATAGACGAATGTAGTATGGAAATGTTACTTCGAATGTTTGTTAAAGTGTTTAAACATCGATGATACTATCCAGAGTTTCATTCATTTCCTTTCCTAATAAGAATATCCTCGGTATCGGAATGATTAGCTTCTTTTAAGACTAAAAAGCTCTAGCATAAAACGCCCTTACGTTTGTTCCGATATCATTCCCTTATGGTGGAAAAGTATACCCAAAAAATAAATAAGACCTGTAACGGCACCCGGAACCACAAATAACCAGGGCCTTTTCCATCCAACTCGCCCGTTTCATAGTTGATACTTTCTAGGGAAGCCTTAATGTTCGCCGGCAAAATCAAAATAAAAAAGAGCATCAAAATCCAGCCTGTGGAAACCTTATATTTTGGGACCAATAGTCCAATGGCCAGAAGTATTTCAAAGATTCCCGATAGGTAGACGATAGCAATCTTACTTGGAATAGCATTTGGAACCATCTGCGCCATTCCTTGGGTAAACATAAAATGGCCCATTGCGGTAAAAATCAGCATTAACGACATGGCTATTCTGCCTGCAAGCGAATAATCTATTGCACCTTTGATGAGCTTTAAGAGAAGTATCGCAATGATGAAAGTGCCGACCAAAATAAGGAGTGGTTTCATAATGAAAACTTTTATGTAAAATACGAGCACTTACCAACAGGAAACAATGAACCTAGGTTAAGAAATTCGTTTACGAATACGGCTCAGTGCTTGCGGTGTTATTCCAATATAGGAGGCGATATACTTTAGTGGAATCTGTTTGATCAAATCCGGTCTATCGGAAAATAAGTCCAAATAACGTTCTTCCGCGGTCTTGGATAAGAGGGATAGTTCTCGTCTTGATTTGATCAGAAAAAGATCTTCGGCATTCTTCCGACCAATGGTATTACCAACATCGGTTTTGAGATAGATTTCTTGTAGATCCCGATAGCTTATTTGTAGAAGGGTAGTTTTGGTAATCGCTTCCACCTGATACACACAGGGGGTGCGGGTTAAAAAAGAATCATAGGCACTTACAAACTGGTTTGAAAAAACAAAACCAAAGGTCAGGTCATTTTCCACTTTTGGAATGTACAATCTAACAATGCCCTTATCTATAAATGAAAGGTAATTTTCCGTTTCCCCCTTTTTAAGGATAACCGTTTTTTTTGGATAGCTCCTGCTTTGAAGTTTGGAACTAAAAATCATCCACTCGCTATCGCTCAACTTGGCATGACTCTCCAAAAGCGTTCTTATTCTTTCCAAACCCATTTTTCAAAATATGAAGAGTAAAGAAAATCCAATCCGTTTTAATATCCAAAACTATTAAAAATTGAAAAAATACTATGGAACCGACCGCTGGACAGGTCTTATCATATCCATTTGTTGTTTGTATGACTTTGTATCAAATTGAAATCGGTTTGGGTCGATTGGTGTTTCTTTCAGCGATAATTTTGTCATCTAACTCTAAACAGAACTCCCAAATCGGGTTTGCTCAACTATAGATTGCAACTGCCACTTAGTCTCTTCCCATTTCGTTTTTAGCATAGTCTTTGGACACCACCTCCAGTTCCGGTCGTGCAATGGGAAACCCTTCACAAGAAACCCGTAGATAGTATATTTCCCCCGGTCGTAATACTATGGTACTTATACTTTTTCCGACCATAAATTGGGTGTGGCCCGGCTTTAACTCTACAACGGTACGTTTGCCGTTCTTTACCTTATGGATAAGCCTACCGTTGGCCTTCAACTTAAAGACCAAACCGGAACCCACGTATCTTTTGGGACGATAGATATGAACGACGGCCGTTCGTCTACTATTTACGATCGATTCCTGTGGGGCGGCCTTCCCTTTTTCTTCGGAAGTATTCAAATCTGTTTTAGCATGGTACAAGACCACGGGCTTTATCTCCAAAGGCCTGACTCTAAGGGTATCCGTTGGAATCTTTTTGGCTATAAAATCTGCTTTGGACGAGACCTTTTTGGTCAAAAGCGGTTCCGTTTTTAAGGTAGCTACCGTATCCAAAATTACGTTTCCCTTGGGTACGTCTTTCTTACGTTCCAGCTCAAAATTGATGGTGTCCGAGCTTTCCGAAGATGTTCCGAATATATAAAAGAGGATGCATATACCTGTGACAACTACGATTGCCATACTGATGAAGTTGAACAAATCGCTACCGAAGTTCGTACGAATTCTGGGTTTAATCTTTTTCCAAACCCTTTCTTCGTTGAACTCCACATCGGGAACACGGTTCAAGGTGTCCAGTTTTGTGCGTATGAAATGGTCAAATTCTTTCATTATATATTCGTTTTGGCCATTAGTGTTTTTAGCATTGCCCTTGCCTTTGTAAGCTGGGATCTGGATGTACTCTCCCCAATATCCAGTTTTTGGGCAATTTCCCTATGGGAAAAACCTTCGATCGCGTAAAGATTAAAAACCGTACGATACCCTATCGGCAAAGCAAGTATCAGATTATAAATATCCTTAGCTTCCAGTTCCCCTTCTATCCGTGGTTCGGTTTCCGCCAACAGTATTTGCCGTTCATCGTAAACTATATTCTTTTGTTTGCGCAGAAACATAAGACACTCGTTTACCATGATTTGCCTGATCCATCCTTCAAAACTCTTAGCATCCCTATATTCCAATTTGGACAGGTTCTGGAATACTTTTATAAATCCTTCGGATAAGATTTCCTCGGCATCTTCCTTTTGTTTTACATACCGATAACAGTACACGAACATTTTCTGTGCGTAGGTTTTGTAAAGGATTTTTTGGGCCTTTCTATTGCCTTTACAACATTGCGCAATGGTATGTTTATCTATCAAATGATATGAGATTGCATGTACGATATAAGGATGGCAGGTAGATACGGTATGACCTTTGATCCGTTTATTCCAGTTTTAATTCCTGCCTAGCGAAAGATTCCGTAACCTCTACTAAATCTAGGCTTCCTATGATATAACCGGCTTCTATAAAAGAACGAAGATAATAGGTTTTTCCTGCTTCAAGGTTTAATTCAACTTCCTTCTTTTTTACACTGAACACCGTCTTTCCCGGTGTAAAGGACAGTATCAGATGCCTGCCATTTTTAATTTTCCCGTACTTTTCCCCATTTACCTTTAGGTTAAAGACCCATGCAAAACCGATAATATTTTGTGGCCGGTATACATGTACCGTAGCCACGCCGTCTGGAGGATCTATTTGCGGGTTGCCCATTACAAAAAAAGGAGCCAAAACGAGTATAAGGACGAAAAATGATTTTGTTGTTCCCATCATGATTTTTTAGGTTTATTAAATGAATTAATGATTCCACAGTATATTGCCGGTAGTAACATAATAAGCGTTTTAGAAATTACACACCCCTTAATGCCCTTACTTCGGGGCACTCAGCACATGCTTTTTAGAGGGAAAACCTTACTTCCCTCCTAAATGTCGCCCTGAGCGTACCTGCCTGTCGGCAGATAGGGTCGAAGGGAAGGAGGGGTCGAGGGAAGTGCTTTTCCCTATTTTCACATGTACTGGTACCATAGCGTACAATCACATGAATGATAGCACATTTCTACTAATAGAATGCATTGGTCCGGCATTACGCTGCCTGTGTCAAAAAAGAATGTTGGGACAGTATCGAAAAGCAGCTGCAAACAAAGATTTCTAAAAAGTCTATACCAATATTCCATGTTTCGTGATGAACTATACCGTTGCTCTACTCCTATAAGGGAACCCGTAAAAAATCAATGAAAAAAAGTAACCAATGGTAAAACCGGCAGTCTTTATTTAAATCACTTCAAGGATAAAATCCAATTCTTATGAAAAAAATAGTGCTATTTATCATATTGCTCGGCGCATTAACCATTAGCTACGGTCAAAAAACCAAAAGCAAGGAAATTGATGAACTGATACGGTCTTATGAAAAAGACGGATATTTTCACGGTTCGGTATTGGTTTATGAAAAAGGAAAGGTTCTTTTAAAAAAGAGCTACGGCATACAGCATCCCCAAATTGAAACAAAAAACACGAACAGCAGCATATATCGCATATACTCTACGACCAAAACATTTACGGCATCGGTTATCCTTTTATTGGAAGAACAGGGGAAATTGTCTTTGTCCGATAAACTATCTACCTATTTTTCCGATTTCCCCAAAGGGGATGAGATTACGATCGAAAATCTGCTTACCCATACCTCGGGGATACCGGATGATACCAATCCCGAACATACCAAAAACGAAAAGTCCTTTCTTGGATTCATATACGAACAACCTTTGGATTTTGTTCCGAATACCAACTGGCGGTATAGCAATTCCGGATACTATTTGCTTGGGTATATTATCCAAAAAATTACGGGTATACCCTATGAACAGGCCGTTACAGATTATATTTTAAAACCACTGCATATGCAACGAAGCGGCTTTGCTTTCAAAAGCTTAAGAGACTCCGATAAAACTACCGGTTTTGAGTACTTAACCCGTAACAAGTTTAAAAAAGCGATAGTTTTTGATGAACCGCACCCATTTGCCGCTGGGGCAATGTATTCCACTACGGGTGATCTGTTAAAGTATTATAAAGGTTTAAAGGAATTTAGAGTACTGGAAGAAGAGACCTTATTAAAAGCCCAAACTCCCTACAATGGTAGTAATTATGGCTATGGATGGGAGAAGTATCCTTTTGTCCAAAAAAAAGCTACAGGACATAATGGTGGCGGACCAGGATTCCAAAGTAGATTTTTGACCATTTTTGATAAGGACATCTGTATCATCGTATTGAGCAATGCCGAAACAAATATAGATTTGAGTACAAAACTAGCCACTATCCTATTGTCGAGTAAAACGGTGGAACATCCCAAACCCGAAAAAATCGCCCATAAAAAACTTGAATTATTGAAAGGGGCCTATAATTCTCCAGATTCTAAATTTTTAATATATCTGGACGATGGAATATTAAGTTTTAACGAATCAAAATATACGTCATCCAAAAATTTTCTAATTCCGGAAAACGAGAAACGATTTTATATAAATGCCATTTTTAACGGTGTTGAAGGAAAAGTATATTTTGATTTCAAATCATCTGAAAATGGTGATATCGAATCACTTGAAGTCCGTTTTCCAGATGGAATGGTAAAAACTGCCCCAAAAACAAGTAGCGCCATTCCCTGGGGCATTATTGGAAGCGCAACTTCCAACGGGTGGGAGGGTGACGATATTCCCCTAACGCCCGATAACCAAAATCCTGATATCCTGACCATTAACAACATAACATTAAACGAGGGAGAATTTAAATTCAGGGCAAACAATGATTGGAACATCAACTTGGGAATAGATGACGAGGGGTATTTAGGAATTCATAGGAAAGGTATCAAAGTTAAAAAAGGGGTCTATGATATCGTTTTAAACGTTACCGACCCAATAAATCCTGTTTTCAGCATCACCAAATCACAGTAGACAATAAGGAAAACAGCAATTGTTTCTCCCGTTCTATAAACGGTACTTGTGATAAAAAATTCAAGAAAGTGACTTTTTGACAAATACCCCATATAATAGATAGGTAAGTTTGTTGGTTTTAATCAATAGTGATTGTGATAAAATGTACCATCCAAGATTATATGGGGAGTTTTATGAAATGGGACTTAAATATGGTTCCCTTTTACAAAAGAATGGGTTTGTCCTGCCCAGGATAAGCAAAGAGAAAACTGAATTTGGATTGGAATCGTATGGAGAACTCAAAAATTACTATCCGGAAGTCGTAACGGAAATTAGAGGTTTTGCGGAAGGAATTAATGAACAACCAGAAATTCTGGGCGCATTTTTATCCAGTATAGGAGTGCTCAATACCACAGGACAATGCAGTGTATTTGCATTCAAGAACAAGAATTCCGTGATTATTGGGAGAAATTACGATATGCTATTCCGCTTTAAGAAGTTTACCGAGAGTAGTCTGATAGCACCCGCAAACAAGTATTCATATATAAGCCAATCCGATGTTTTTATTGGTCGTTCCGATGGAATTAATGAAAAAGGATTGTCCATTGCCATGTCATTTGTAAATGGAACAGAAATTCAGCCGGGTATTGGTTTTCATTTTCTGATAAGAAAAGTATTGGAAAATTGCAGCACTACCAAGCAGGCGATAACCATTATCAAGGAAACCAAAGTATCCTCGGCAAATAACTTCCTTATTGCGGATAAAACAGGTGATATTGTAGTTGTAGAATCGGCACCACAAAAAAGTAGGATCAGGCATCCAGAAAAAAATGAAGATTTCATTTATATCACCAACCAGTTTATGACTAAAGAAATGATGCCTTTTGATACAAGAGAAGTTGCATGGAGTAAAAGTATGGAGCGATATAACGGATTGAAAGAAAACCTAGAATCGGTAAAGGAAATGGACCTGCTTAAAGCCAAAGAGATACTATCCAACAAATGTATCTGTTTGGATTTGAAAACGGAAAAATTTGGGACCATATGGTCCGTTGTGGCCGATCTGAACGAATTGAAGATCGAAAGAGCGGAGGGAAAACCTAGACTAACCAATTACAAAACGGAAACCAGACTAGATTGGTGGCTGAACAAAAGAAGCAAACACCAGCCACCACTATATAAGAGACTGTTTTGAACTACCGGTTGTTGAAAGGTTCAAAAAATCACTTTAATCAAAATCATCAAAGAATTTAACTTCTCTACCTACATTCCGGAGGGCCACACTGTCAATCATTCCGATTCCATTAAAAAAATAACTGATTTCCTTGATGGCTCCAATGGGCTTGTTATAGGTGCTTGAAAAAATGTTTTTGCCGTTCAGTTGAAACTTAACCTTTTTATCCACCACGGCAATATCTACCTGTTGCCATTGGTACATATTAGTTCCGAACATAGTGAGATCTTGGTTTTTACCCTCGTGCAGCACATCGCCCAAGCGGATATCCAGCTCGCTCTCACAACCGTTCTTCCCAAACATAATCCAGTAATATCCCTTATCCCCCTGCACATGGAGGCTTATTTGGGGGCAGGCAACGGCATCCAAGGGAATCATCTTAAATGAAGTGGTGTACGTAAAATTATCTCCGTCCAGATCAAATTCCTTGACATAATAAAACGACAGTTGAAAGTCTTGTGCCACATCGATTTTTTTTGATTCCAGTGCAGCCTGATCCACTCCCAGATGCTGCTCGTTCACCCAATACTTCTTATCAAAGGCCTTAATCCGGGAAAAAGGTTGTCGCGCCGCAATAAACCAATTCTCGTAGGTGACATGAATAGGAATTTCCCTTAGTACTTCGGTATCGGCAATGAGTTTAGCCGTAAAATAACCCGGGATATAGTAAATATCGGTCTTCTCCCTGTTTTCCCGAAAAATTTCAACCCTCCTACCCTCGTCCCAGTTTTGCTGCAGAAAAAAGCGATCGGCCTTCACCGATTCAACGTTATACCGGAACACCACCGTGTTGGGAATTTCTCCCTCCACGGATTTCTCATAAGAAAATGTAACCCTTTCCTTATCTGCAACGGAGACTTTATCTTTAGCATCCAGAACTAACGGCAATCCGACGGAAAAGGCCAAAATCACTAAAAGTAGCGCGATGAGATAGACAACAGGGTTCCGTTTATCACGTCTACTATTTCCATGAACCGACCGGTTTCCGTGTCCTTCTTCCAACCACTGTTTCTTAAGTGAAAGCCAATCCTTTTTATAGGCTAGTTTGGAGAGTATATCCAGCGTGGAAATGTGCGGGAGACGATGATATTCGTTCCGCCATATTCGCTTGACGGTGGATAGACTCAAACGCACACCGCTCTGTTCCTCAATAAAAAAAACCAAAAAATCATAGTCTTTTTGAGCCCAGGAGGAGGACTGGTCCAGCCCGGAAGCAATTGCTATTTGCTTCTTGATATGCTCTAGTAAATCTTGATCTATACGGGATAAGGAATTCATTTACAACACTATAAAATAATAATCGAAAAAGAGTTCTAAAAAAGTTGGGTTCTGAAAACTTTTGTCCTTAGGGTTCACTTAGCTTAGAATCAATTTAAAATAATAAAAACTTTTTACAATGAAATTTCAAAAAACAGCTTTAACACTCTTCGCTCTCGTATCCACTTTATCCCTATTAGGTCAAAACACTTTGTTTGAACAAGGTAAATGTACCATTCTATCCGAAGACAACAAACCCACCGCCTTTCTTGACACTATATTTAAAGGTAAGGCAAGTTTAAAGCTCGATAGCAAGAAACAATCCATTGCCCTTGCAAATGCTCTAAATGTCAAAAACTTCAGGGTAGAAATGGATATCGCCGGAGCGGTAATGTCCGGCTTGGGTTTTAGGGTAGCCGATGAACACAATTACCAGTTTATCTACTTTAGACCAGGATTTGGGGGTACACAGGAGGCCATACAATATATCCCCATTTATAACAGTGCCCTAAGTTGGGTATTTTATAACTACCCTACCTATGAAACCACGGCGGACATAAAATCCTTGGAATGGTTTCATGCCGCTATAGAAGTACGAGGCAATAATCTCAAGGTTTTTGTAAATAATAGTACTACGCCCCAAATGGATATAACCCTCTTGGACACTGCAACTTCCGGGGGAAACTTTTTGTTAAGAAGTATGTTCGGCCCTTCGTATTTTTCAAATATAACGTATAAGGCCCTTCCTAATGAGAGTCCTGTTGACACAAAACCGCGGACAACACCCTTTTTACGGAAATGGGAAATCTCCCAACAATTTCCCAGAGTCACCACGGATGACTATTTTGATGAATTAATGGATAAGGCGAATGCTTCGAAAACGTGGAAAAAAATAGATGACCCAAACGATGATTACGTTAATTTTTCCAAATACTTTGAATATCCACAAGGAGTGGTCGTTGCTAAAAGAAACCTAAAATTGGATACCGATAGCAGACGGATCTTACATTTTGACTTTGTCGGGAAACTACGAATTCTATTGAACGGGGAAGAGGTCTTCAACTATGACAAAATTAGGTTTGAACGGATATTCGATGGAACCTTTAGAATTAACCTTGACCTGAAAAAGGGCGACAACGAGTTATTGGCCATTTCAGAAGGCGATGCCTCTTTTTTTGGAGAAGGGTTTAAAACTATGGGACGGTTACAGCATACCAACTGGGGATTCATAGCCCGACTGGAAAATTGATGTCGGCAAAGTGTTGGCCGGAAAACAGCTAACAACACCTTGCGAAATCCATTTTGAACTGTAACAGCTTAAAAAGTACATAGTCTTTACTATTGAAGTAACGTCCAAACACGAAAAAGACACTTATGCTAAAAAAAGCACTCCTACTATGCATAACCGTAGTATGCCTATATGGTTGTACCTCCAAAAAAGACAAGAAACAGGTATCGGAAAGGGATGCATCGGGTACGGATACCAAAAATATTGAAGATAAATTTGTTGGACTTCATACCCATATCCCGGAATGGCTTAAAACCTATAACGTACCGAGTGTATCCGTTACCGTAATAGAAAATGGCAAGATCGTCTGGTCTGCCGTCCATGGCAAGCAAAGCCCAAATCGTAAAGCAAACGATAAGACACTATACCTTACGGCATCGATCGCAAAACCGGTAACGGCAGAAATCTTTCTACGGCTGGCATCGCTTGGTAAAGTAGATCTGGACGAACCTATGGCCAAATATTGGCTCGATCCCGATATTTCGGGTGATCCGCGGGCGCTGCTTCTCACACCGCGTCATGTGCTTACCCATAGAACCGGATTTAAGAATTGGCGCCGTATGACCGATGGCGTCTTACGATTTGAAAGGGATCCGGGAACCGATATGGGATACTCCGGTGAGGGAATGCAATATTTGGTGCGCTTCATCGAAAAGAAATTAAATCGTCCTTTCAACGATATCGCGCAAGAACTACTCTTTGATCCCACCGGCATGACCAATTCCGCCCTGGCCCGCCAGGAATGGTATGAAGGACGGTTGGCCTGGCCGCTTTTCCCGGACGGCGAATGGCAGGAACCGAGAAGCCGGGAGGAAGCATTGGGCGCTGGTGGAATGCACACCACTAGTGATGACTATGCTAAATTTATGATAAGTGTGATGAACAATGAAGGGGTGTCTTCCAAATTACGTAGGGAGCAGTTTGAAATCTCCCAAAATCAAATAGATGATTGTCTTGAATCGGCAACATTGCCCAATGCCTGTCCGTCCCGTTTGGGATTCGGCCTTGCCTGGTACGTTTACGAGTTTGAAGATGGTCGAATTGTATCCCACTCCGGTGCAAACAGCGGAGAACGTACACTGGCCATCTTCGCTCCTAAAAGTAGCTCAGGTTTAGTGGTTATGACCAACGGGGCAAATGGAAATCATGTAATCTACAAGATTGCCGAGGAAGTGGGGGTACACAAGGATTTTATTGCCATTGAAAAACCTAAAGCCGATAATTAGAAGATACCATGGGCCTTTAAATTAAAAAAAGGTGCTTTTTGAGGTAGGTAGGATTCAAATTCAAGGCAAACAACTATTGGAACATCAACTTGGGAGTAGATAATAATAGATATTTAGGAATTCATAGGAAAGATATCAAAGTTAAAAAAGGGACATATGATATCGTTTTAAATGTTACCTACCCAATACATCCTATTTTCAGTATGACCAAATCGCAATAGCCCTCAGTGAAAACAACCATTGTTTCTCCTTTCATATAAACGACACATGTGATAAAAATTTAAAAAAATGATTTTTTGACAAATATCCAATATAATAGAAAAGTAAATTTGGTTGTTTGGATTCATAGGTATTCTAAAAAACAGCGATTGAGATAAAATGTACCATACAAGATTATATGGGGAGTTTTATGAAATGGGACTTAAATATGGTTCCCTTCCACAAAAGAATGGCTTATCCTATTGGATGTTTCTTTCAAAAGCCAAGCATTGCGTCATCTAAGAACGTGTATGATTTATAAACCTACTGTTAAATAGTACATATGAAAAATAGCAAGCTTTTCGTATACCGAAACCTAAACTTTAAGTACATCTTATTCATTGTATGCATCAATTGCTTTCTCGTCAATGCCCAGTTTTCCGGTGGCACCGGTACTTCAGAGAATCCATACCAAATTGCGGATTTAAACGATTTAAAAAGTCTGTCCGAAAACCCAGAGGATTGGGGCAAGCATTTTATATTGACAAACCATATAGATGCTTCCGATACCCGATCTTGGAACGGTACCCTAGGTTTTTCCCCTATTGGCGACAACCTCAACGGAGGATATCGTCAAGCAGTTTTTTTTATGGGCTCTTTTGACGGACAAGGATACACTATTACGGATCTTTATATCAACCGTCCAGACGAAGGTTATGTAGGCCTGTTCGGTGCTGTCCAAGAAGCCCGGATAGCAAATATCGGGCTAAGTACCGTTACTATCAATGGAGGGGACTTTTGTGGTGGGCTAATCGGGCTTAACATGGAATCCTATACCAGTAATTGCTATGTTACGGGAACCGTAACCGGAAAAGTAAATTCAGGTGGTTTGATCGGGATAAACGAGTCCTCCCCTATTCACAATTCGTATACTAACACTCAAATAAGTGGTTCGAATACGGGCGGACTGGTCGGACTTAACATTACGTCCGACATTAATAACTGTTATGCGGCCGGACTCGTAAACGGAAGCTCTATAGCCGGTGGTTTGATCGGGTATCACCTGTCCGGTACCGTAAACTACTGCTACGCCATGGGAAGGACCAATGGTAATACAGCCGGCGGATTAATAGGTGGGAATAACGGTTTCATTTCGCACTCTTATTACGATATGGACACAACTACCCAAAGTGTGGGTATAGGAATAGATAATACTGCCCAAAATGTAACAGGGCTTGCTACAGCTGGCTTTGATACTGATACCCTTTTTAAAAATGATGGATGGGATTTTCTGGATATTTGGGAAATAGGGACCGATATTACAATTGACCCCAATACTAGGCCCTATCTGAAAATGCAGTTATATGAACATCAGATTAGCGTCAGTATTCTTCCGGAAATAGGAGGAAGCGTAACCGGTACCAGTTATTACAATAAAAACCAAACGGTTACCTTAATTCTGCAGGCACAACCAAATTATAGCTTTGTGGGATGGGAATTGAATGGAACTATGGTGAGTACCGCAAACCCCTATACCTTTACCTGTACCGGCAACCAATCCTATACGGCCATTCTTACGGAAAATGTTTCCGTTGCGTTTGCGGGAGGAACGGGAATTAAAACAGATCCCTATCAAATTGCGACCATTGAACAACTAAATGCGATACATGAGATTCCCACGCTGTTGAATAGACATTATGAGCTTGTAGCGGATATTGATGCCTCGGACACTAAAAATTGGAACGGTGGGGAAGGTTTTATACCTATTGGGTATCATCATAGCGAAGAAGATTTCGGTCATTTCACAGGTTCTTTTAATGGGAACGAACATACCATAAGCAATCTCTACATCAATCGCCCTAATGAGGATCATGTGGGACTATTTGGTTACAGCAACAGATCGGTCCTCTCCAAAGTCGGTTTTATCAATTGTGATATTCGAGGCAAGAACAATGTAGGGGCATTGGTAGGGTATCATATAGGTTATGGGGATAGCAATTTTTTCTCTATAAACCAGTGCTATGCCAATGGAACAATAAGCGGTACCGATCTTATAGGGGGACTCATTGGGAATAGTTATACCGCAAACATAAGCACTTGCTATTCCACGGCAAGAGTGGTGGGAAACAATAATGTTGGGGGCTTGGTAGGTTTTAGTCAAGGCCTTATCGGTACTATTGCAACAATAGAACATTCTTATGCCGCAGGGCCTGTAATTGCCAATGGCCCTTCCGGTGCTATAGTAGCGAGCATACCCAATGCTACCGTACGCAATAGCTGTTATGATTTTCAGACAACTACATTGGACAAGGGTACCAATGTGGGCGATCTCCGGGGCACTACCCCTATTCGTACCAATAATTTTACCGATCCATTTTATGTAGAGGGACTTAGCGGATTTGATGTAGTAAACGACTGGCAGTATGCCTATGGTCATGATGGATACAAACGCCCCCTTTTAAAATGGGAAAAAGTTTATGCCATAAACTTGGATACCGATGGAAACGGCACTATAGAAGGTAATCCTATACAAAATGCGGTACATGGATCTGATGCCGGTCCGTTCATCACCTATCCGAACGAAGGGTACAAGTTTGCGGCCTGGCAAGATGAAAACAACAACGACATAAGTATCGATAATCCGCTTACAATCAACAGCGTAATAAAGGATTATGAACTTACGGCAGTATTCCATACAGCAACGGGCAGCTATTCAATGACCCTAACTGTAACGGACGGCACCAATCCTATAGCGGATGCCGTTATAATCTTTGACGATAACTATTATAAGACGGATGTCAACGGAGCTGTGATCATTACAAAGCTCGATCCCGGAACATACAGCTACAAGATAACGGCAAATGATTTTCAAGATGTTAACGATACCATCACCATAACGAATACCGATGTGGGCAAAAACATCACTATGGCAGCAGTTCCAATTATATTTACATCAGCTACTTTCAATGTGAAGGATGGTCCCATTCCTATTGCCAATGCCCAAATTGCTATACAAAACATTGCACCACCCTATCAAACGACCAATCTTACCACAGATGCCAATGGAAAGGTAACGGCAAACAACCTTCCCGGTGCCAGCTTACGTTATACCATATCGGCAAACGGCTTTAAAGATGTAAAAGGAGAATACACTTTGATTATAGGTAAAAGGACCATTAATATTAGTATGAAAACCGTTCATGAAGTACGACTCACGGTGACCGACGGTACCGATCCCGTACCCAACGCAACGATATCGTTCGATTCGGTAAATTATACTACGGACGGAACGGGAACGGTAGTCATCAACGATATTGTCCCCGGTTCCTATGCTTATACGGTAACGGCAAATGGATTTCTATCCGTTTTAAAGACTATTTCGGTCACGGATATGGATGTAGGTGACACCGTAGTCCTAGTTCCACCAACAGATCCGGTACATGAAGTGACCTTAAGGATAACCGACGGTACGAACCCTATTCCCGGAGCCGTGGTTATCTTCGATTTAATTATTTTTTATTAAGATAACAACGGAGAAGTTAAAATCAACGCTGCGGATGGTAGTTATGAATATAGGGTTTTGGTACAAAATTACAATACCTATATAGATACGATTCGCGTTGCAGGAGCCGATATAACAGAAATTGTTGTTATGGCAAAACAGGTCTTTAGTACTGTAACTTTCGTTGTAACGGACAGCAAAGGTGCCAACATAGCGAATGCTTCCATAGATTTCAATGGTAGGAACTACGTCGCCAACAATAATGGCGTGCTCTTTGTCAACAATGTAATTCCCGGAACATATAGATACACCGTAACGGCACAGGGCTTTAACGAAGTTAGTGGCACAACATCAAGGATTACAGCTGATACAACGCTGCGTATTACATTAAATCCCGTGTATTCGGTACTGTTCCGTATTACCGATGGGGTAAATCCTATTGAGGCCGCAACGGTAACATTTAATGGCATTATACAGCAAACTGGCACAAACGGGACATTGACCATGAATACCGTATCGGCGGGCACTTATAGCTATACCATAACCGCACAGGGTTTTGAGGATGTTAACGGAACTATCACCCTTATTGATACCGATGTAACAGAAAACCTTAGTATGACCGCAATTCTTACCCCTGTATATCAGGTTTCTTTCTATATAAATAATGGAACGAACATTATTGCCAATGCCACGATAGATTTTGACGGAAAAAATTATGGTACCAATGCAAACGGAGTGGCCATCATCAATAATCTGGCCGTTGGCTCCTATAACTATACCATAAGCGCGCAAGGTTTTGAGGATGTTAACGGAACCATTACTATAACCAATGTCGATATTATCAAAAGCGTTACCATAACCAATAGGACCCATACCATTAGGGGAAGGCTTACCGACGCACAGGGCCACCCATTGATAGGTGTCCTTTTAAACGGGCTACAAAATACGTCTGTCACGGATACCAATGGGCAGTACGTGGCTACCGAGGTTGCCGGATGGAGCGGATCCATACGCCCGGAATTGCAGGGATATATATTTAGCCCAACGGTCATAACATTGACCAACCTACAAGAGGACCAAGTGGCAAAAGATTTTGTAGGTACAAGAATTGCGGTAGCACATACAATTTCCGGAAAAATTACCGATGAAACCGGAAAACCGCTATTGAATGTCAGCATCAACGGATTTCCCGATAAGGTGCTCACTGATGCCGACGGTAATTTTAGCGCTATCCAGACCTCTGGTTGGACTGGTACTCTTGTTCCCCAATTACAAGGATACGCTTTTGCCCCCGAAAGCATACAGATCAATGATTTGCGGAATGATGAAACGGGGAAGAACTTTGTTGGTTCGCCAACCCTAGCTACCCATGTCATTTCCGGAAGGGTATTGGATAATGAAGGTAACCCGTTAAGTGATATTGCCTTAAACGGTTTCACCCTTCCTATTGCAACAGCTACAGATGGACGATATAGCGCCACGGAAGCAAAAGGATGGAGCGGCACCATAATGCCACAATCACAGCACTATACCTTTGCCCCGGCAAGCTTACAGATCAATGACCTACAAAGCGATACCATCGAACAGGATTTTAGGGGTACCCTAATTATATCGGAACATACGATTTCGGGAAAAGTAACAGATTCCGAGGGAAATCCACTGGAGAATGTTCAGATCATGGGACCTACCGATACGATATTTACGGATAAGAACGGATTTTACATCCTTACAGCGATTTCGGGATGGTCCGGAACTATTTATCCTGAGATAACGGGACATCTGTTTATCCCTGAAAGTGTAACTATATCAGGCATGAATAGGGATATGCAACAGGACTTTAAGGCCGTACCGAATACGGTAGATAAAAGTACGGATATGATAATTCTTCCCAACCCTTCCTCTAGTGGGGAATTTACTGTTGCGTTCCCCAATGAAGGTTATGTGAAGACCATACAAATTTTTAATGTTTCGGGTCTACTGGTAAATCAATTTCAAATCAACAAGGAGCTATCCGAATATACTATAACAAATACCTTACCCAGTGGCTTCTATCTCATAAAGGTTTTATGGGACGATGTAACTTATGAAAAAAAGATACTGATCAACTAAGAGACTGTTTTGAAATATGTGATTGGAATTCAGTATTACATTCCGATTACTGAAAACTGCCCAAATAAGAAGAAATTACTAACTTTAGGTTGTTAAGTCCAGTAATGGAAAATGTTTTTAATGAGATTTACCTATGCAAAGCTTTCCAAACAAACGATAAGCGGTCTTTATGAAGGGCGACCTACCAAAAATAAAAGAAATGCTTTCCGCCATTGCGGACGATACCAAAAGGGAGGATAGCTTTTCGTTGCTACAGCTAATGACCCGGATAACCAAAGAAGAACCCAAAATTTGGAGAGGCACTATGATCGGTTTTGGAACCTATGCATATACCTATGATAGTGGTCGTGAAGGAGAATGGTTTTTAACAGGCTTTTGTCCCAGAAAGAATACGCTGGTGGTATATATCGTTGCAGGTTTTAATAAATACGATGATATCATGAAGGAGCTCGGTACGTATAAAACCGGTTCCTCCTGCCTGTATTTGAACCGATTGGCAGATATAGACCTAGAAAAACTTAGTACGCTTATAGAGAAATCCGTACATTATATGCGACAAAAACATGGACTGTCCTAAGTGGAAAAGGAATATAATTCATCCCGGTTTTTAATGGTTTATAACTAAAATTCAATCAGATGGCCACATCCATAATCCAAGGATTTACACTTGCCGTTACGAATATAACGGAAATGGTACTTTTTTACTCCAACGTTTTCCACCTCCATTTCGATGAAAAAGAAATGTACGGTACTAAGATGTACGCGGCCCTTTGGGGCGAACTAAACGTATTGTTCTGTCCGGCCGAAATCGCAAAAAATACGGCTATACAGAATAGGCACCAATTTGACATTTTCGTTTCAAATCTCGATGATTGTATCACTTTGGCAAAAAAGTATGGTGGAGAATTAATAGGTGAAACAGTCGAGGATGACAAGGTTCGCAGCATAGGCATTTATGACCCTGACCATAATTCTATGGTAATCAAACAGTTAAAATTAGTATGAAAACGGTAGGATATTCGGGAACGCCCCTAGCTAAAAAACTGGGGATAAAAGAAGGAGCTAACATCCAAGTCTTTAATACACCCAAAAACTATATGGATTTTTTTTATGATTTTCCCAAAGATGTTGTAATACTTGATGCATCTAAACGTGGGCAGGTAGATTTCATTCACATTTTTGCAAAAATGCTTAGCGATCTAAATCATAGTTTTTCCATCGCCAAGCCTAATCTAAAAAAAGATGGCATCCTTTGGATAAGCTGGCCAAAAAAAACTTCAGCTATCGAAACGGAACTCGATAAATTCCTTATAATGAAATACGGACAGGAAAATGGTCTCGTAGATACAAAAGTAGCGGCCATAGATAATGATTGGAGCGGACATAAATTTATGTATCGATTAAAGGACCGATAGCTATAGCGGACAAAACTTCCTTCAAAATATCATAAAATTAATGGGAATTCGAAATTAAGTCTCCATTTATTTTTACTTCTACCAAAAAATCTATAATATTCAAGAAAAATTGTATGCTTATGAAAGTTTTGAAAATAGCTATGGGGTTCTTTGTGTTACTGGTATTTTTTGTTTCCTGTGATGTGAGTTCGGACGATAATTCTGCTCCCATACCAAATTTTGATGTACTTGGTCTATATGATCTTGTAGAAGTAAACGTTAGTTCGGCCCAAGATTTGAACGAGGATGGAACGGCGTCCTCGAATATTTTGGACGAATTGGATTGTGCAAGCGGTACATTGCTGATTGACGGAGACCTTGTTTGGACATTTAACCAGATAAATCTAAATGCAACTCCTATTACTGGAGATCAATTTGCTATAGACTGTAGTACCGATACCACTTCGGTAACCGGAACTTGGTTTTCCGACGCAACTACGGTTACTTTTGATGGAGATCCCGCATTGTCTACCTTACGGATAGATGGTGACCGTTTAATAAATGATATTGGTGAAGAGCTTCCGGGCTTTCAAAGTTTTGTATATGAAAGACGCATCGTAAACTAAACTTTCGTAGGTAGACCGGAACAATAGTATTCCATTCGCTGTGCAACTTTGATTACAAAGGCTTTGCGAGGTTCCGAATATCTTTGAAAAAAAACTTATGGAATATCTGTTAAGTCCTTGGCCTTGGTACATTTCAGGCCCATTAATTGCCGTAACACTTCTTTTTCTGGTATATTTTGGAAAGACCTTTGGCATGTCGTCCAACCTCAGGACACTATGTAGTATGGCAGGTGCAGGGAAGTATGCCGACTTTTTTAAGTTCGATTGGAAAGCACAACGTTGGAATCTTACCGTTGTCCTAGGTGCTATTATCGGTGGTTTTATAGCTGTCCGGTTTTTATCGGATGGTGCTGCCATTGCCCTAAATCCACAAACCGTTATAGATCTGGAAGCCTTGGGATTTTCCCGTATCGGGGAATCCTTATTGCCTTCCGAAATCTATAGCTGGGAAAATGCATTGGATATCAAAGGATTGTCCATTTTGATCGGTGCGGGTTTTTTGGTTGGTTTCGGAACCCGATACGCAGGCGGATGTACTTCTGGTCATGCCATCACGGGCTTAAGCAATCTACAGTTACCTTCATTGATAGCCGTCATAGGATTTTTTATAGGGGGATTGTTAATGACACACTTTTTATTACCCTTGATTTTTTGAGTATGAAATATTTAAAATTCCTTTTGGTAGGTGTATTTTTTGGAATTGTCCTAGTGAAATCCGAAGCGGTTTCCTGGTATAGGATTTTTGAAATGTTTAAATTTCAGTCCTTTCATATGTATGGCATTATTGGATCGGCCGTTTTTTTAGGTGCCCTGTTTATTTGGATGCTAAAGAAGTTCAAAATAAAGAACATTGAAGGTGATGCGGTGCATTTGAATCCTAAAGATCCTGGTTTTATCCGGTATGTTTTGGGAGGTTCCATTTTTGGTTTGGGATGGGCCTTGGCCGGTGCTTGTCCCGGGCCCATGTATATATTATTGGGAACCGGTGTTTTTACTATGCTCATAGTGATTGCGGCCGCAGTATTGGGAACCTTTGTATATGGGGCGATCAAAAATAGGCTACCACACTGAAAAAATGAAAAGGGTCGCTGTATGCGACCCTTTTTGTAAAACAAAATTTCTTGAAACCAACTATTCCTGAGGCCTTCGTCCTCCGAAAGATACATGAAGACGTGATAGGGCCACGGGGAATTCTTTTCGATTTAACTGAAAAAATTGACTGAAAATTCCGTTAATATAGGAATCTTAAAGCGGTGATGTCATTGTTATTGAATTCTCCATTTACCCCGCTGTTGAAACAGGCCAACATAATGGAATTTGGATCAAAACCGGAAGGTGTACCAGGAATTAGGATCGCTCCGACACCTGCAGAACCTTCATTTATATTTTCCCCGCAACTCTGACGGCTAAAATAATCGGTATGACGGAACCCTACAGAATGACCCATTTCATGAGTGATAACATGTTCATTAACATTGTTGGAACTATTGGCGAGCCCATATATCTGAATGAACTTGTTGGGATTCCCTCCTGAAGGGAAACCGGCGGATCCACCTGCCCTACCGGGATTATTGACCGAATTATCAAAAATGACCATATCGGCATTGGTACTGGCGGCAAACTGCAACGTAAACGTAATTCCCAAATTTAGGTTGTTGTAGTTATTAATTGCCCACTGCAAACCAGTTCTTCCCCTACTTGAAAGTGCAAACGAACCACCGGTATAACCAATGACGCTTATAGTACGGGGTTGACTTACCAAATTATTGGTTCTATACTGTTCACTTTGGATGCCTCCCTGTTCTGCAAAGATACTACTGTTCATAATTTCATCCGCGGTCATCATAATATCACCTCCTATCAAAAATCCTGAAAAACTAGTGCCATCAGGAAAAACCGTTTTGTAGGATTCTACTGCTGTACTACTCAGGGCGAGGTTGTCCAATTGTGTTCTAAGTTCTGCTGAAATTTCATCAGATACTTGTTCCGCCTCAGGTTCTGGCGCTGTTTCTTCATTTTCGCAAGAAATAAACATAAATACTGAGATAAAAATAAAAATACTCTTAAAATACTGTAAATTTTTCATTTTCTAATCCTTTTTAAGTTAATAAATTACATAGTCAAAATTTGGTGCACGAAATTTCTTACCGTTAAAGTATCAACTTTTATCGTTAAACTGCACTCTATTGCGAATTTTTCGATGAAATGCATGTTTTTGATGAAAATAATAAGCAACATCACGAAAACGTTATCGTAATTTTGTTTTGTAATTTTATCCTACAAAAATTGTAAGTAGTACAATTATAAAAAATCGATAAAAATCATGTAATTTATCTTTAAATGTGATACTTTTAAAGATTGCCCCATAAGAATGAAAAATCACATTATCCTATTTCTGTGTATGTTTTCTTGTCTGCTATCCGCCCAAGAAGGCATTAGTGACAAGTGGGCTATCTATAGGGGCCAAAATCAAGATAGCTCTTTATTGAAATCAGGGAAACAGAACCGGAGAACCGTAGCTTTGTTAAAACTGCACGATTCAAATTCAAGACATCGGCTAAAGAAACAGGGAATTGAAATCCTGAGAGTGTTAGATAGACAACATTATATTGTAGCCACCTCAACAACACAGTTCCTACTGCTAAAAGAAACCTACCCTATTTGGTATGCCAACCATCAATGGAAATTATCCCCTACGCTTCTACAGCATACAGCTACTAAAAAAGGTGACTATATCATAAAATCCAACAATCCCGAAAAAACCATGGCCCATATAAAACGTATGGGAAAGATCAAGATCATCAAAAAATCAAAAAACCTCATCCACGTTCGTGGTAAACAGGCTATTTTGGAAAAAGAGCTACTTCCAAGGGAAGAAGTTATGTATTTGGGAAAGGAATCGTTTCGTCCAAAACTAGAAAGTACCGTTAGAGATCTGAACCCTGCAATTAATAATATTACCAAAATCTATCAAGAGTTTCCTAATTTAAAGGGAGAAGGGCGTGTGATATCCCTAAAGGACAATAAATTCAAGGAGAACGATATTGATTTGATAAACAAATTGGTAAACTCCCCGCTCATCTCCGCGACCGTTGATGATCATGCGACCGATATGGCAACCATTATTTCCGGTTTGGGAAACTCCTCCATAAAAGGGAGAGGAGTTGCTTTTGGTGCTTCCATACAGTTGTCCGATTTTTCAAATTTGGCTCCGGACGAGAATACGTTTTTATCCAATAACAATATTTTTATACAGAATCATTCTTACGGTACGGAGATAGAAAATTTCTACGGCTCCCTGGCCGCAGCTTATGACGAACATGTTTATCAAAACCCAAAAGAGCTACATGTTTTTTCTTCGGGAAACGCGGGGGCAACTACACCCGAAAATGGTGTTTACCAAGGTATTCCCAATTACGCCAATCTTACCGGAAATTTTAAAATGTCTAAAAATACCCTAAGTATAGGTGCCGTGGATGAAGAAAACAATATCCTGCCATTCGCCTCGGTAGGGCCTGCATATGATGGCCGAATTAAACCAGAGCTGGTTGCCTACAGTATCATTGGAACATCTAATTCCGCCGCCTTGACTTCGGGAATTAGTGGTCTGCTGCAAGAATACTTCTCAGCCAATTATGGCGAAAATGCCTTGGCATCACTCCTAAGGGCCGTACTTATTAACAGTGCGGACGATATTGGTGCCAAAGGACCGGATTTCATATCAGGTTATGGTAATATCAATGCGTATAATGCCTTAAAGACTCTAGAAAACAACCATTTTATAAATGGTACCATAGACCAGGGCTCCACCGAAATCTTTGAGATCAACCTCCCAAATAACATAAAAAACTTTAAGGCCACTCTGGTATGGACAGATGTACCGGCCGAAATAAACAGTAATTTGGCCTTAGTAAACGATCTGGACCTATTGGTGGCTTCCCAAAACTCTTCTTATGAACCTTGGGTACTGAATAGCGAAGCGAATAGTACGAGTTTGGAATCACCCGCTCAAAGAGGTGCCGACCATATAAATACTATAGAACAGGTATATATAGAAAACCCCAATATCGAAAATCTGGAATTACGGGTCAGCGGATTTGATATCACCACCGATAATCAAGAATTTTCAATTGCCTATGGATGGGAAGAGGCCAATAGTTTTACCTGGAACTATCCGTTGGCCAATGATAATTTCCCCTATGACGGGGAAACGGCGAGTTATTTTAGATGGGAGAGCAGCTTTACCGACGAGGAAGGGGAATTGGCCATTAGCTATGACAATGGAACTACCTGGGAAACCATTGAATCGCGAACCACACTTTCCAGCGGCCATTATCTATGGTCGGCACCGGAAAATGTAACCCTAACGGCCCAGCTGAAAATGACGGTAGATGGTTCCGAATTCATATCCGATTCCTTTACAATTTCCAATGTAAGCACCTTAGGGGTAGGACTGGATTGCGATGATATTTTACAATTGCGGTGGAACAAACAAGAGGCCGTAACGGAATACAATATCTATAATTTAAAGGACAACGTTATGCAACTCACTGCGGTTACGTCGGATACTACCTATGTCTTTGACAAAACGGAAATAGCTTCCAATTACTTCGCCGTTCAGTCTGTACTTCCAAACGAAAAATTAGGGGTATTAAGTGTCACCATAGATTATACCGATCTTGAGGCCGGTTGCTACCAGAGCTTTATTCTTAGTGAAATCTCAGAAGATAGCAAAGCGGCACAACTTAACATCCTACTGTCCAGTCTATTCAACGTGGCTACGGTAGCCGTGGAGAAAAAAATCGGGAACTCCTTTGAAACCATTGCTTCGTTACAAGACCTTAACAGCACAAATTTGGTATACCTGGATCAACAACCGATACAAGGTCTCAATACGTATAGGTTAAATGTAATACTTACTGATGGCACTTCCTTCCTTTCGGCAGAGAGCGATTTATTTTTTCTCACCACCCTACCTTTTATCACCTTTCCGAATCCTGTAACGGATGGCATCAATATATTTAGTAAAGATCTCATTGATGCGGAGATTTGGATGGAAATATATAGCCTGGACGGCAGACTTCTGATAACAAAAAAAGTTGCTTCAGAGCAAGACTTTATACTTCTGGATGAACTTAGGCAAGGATTGTATGCCATAACCATTTATTCCAGCAAGGGAGATCGACTGGAAAAACTTATTTATAAGTTGTAATAATCCGTTGTGCATTTTGATTTTAAGATTCAAAATGCACAACGGGTTATAGTGCTAGTATGGGTTGGTGTACACCCGGACATTATCTACGTGGATTCTACCTTATAAAAGAAACATTAAGACTGTTTTGAAATCCAAATACAATTTTCATGTTCCTAATTCACATAGAAGGGAATATTGGCAGCTGCGGAATGGTCGTGCCCGTCATTGACGTAGACAAATAATCGATATGCCCCTTTTTTAGGTGCTGTAAACGTTACAGCATTTGCCTTCTCCAGCAAAATCAGTCCGTCTATGACCTCTGGCCGTTCTTCCTCATCACCGCCATGCTTAAGGTCTTCGCTTTCGGGCATTATTTCCCAGGTGTAGCTAAGATCGTCGTTTTCATAATCCTCTACTTCTATCAATCCTTCATACTCCTTTCCGGCTTCCAAATAAATATTATCAATGGCAGTTTTACCGTTCAATTCATATGCTTTGATCACCGGTGTTCTATTATCGGGCCATTTCCCGTTCCAGATATAATGCATTACATCCACGGATTCGGTTTCCTTGCCATCCTCCAAAAATATACCATACCAAGTAGGGGTACGTTCCTGCTTGTTTCCCCAAAGGAAAACATAGGAACCGATACACTGAATTGAATCTGCCGCTATTCCCCCTTGATATCTTTTTAGGTAATTGGCTGCCTTTTCGGAGCTATTATCCTCAATTGGAGCTCCCCACTTAGTTGTTGGCACTTCCCAATGCCCCGTTGCTCCCCATTCCGTAACCATATAGGGGCCTTCCCATCCAAACTTTCGAATTAAATGGGGAAGATCGGGCAAATCTCCATACATCTGTACGGAAAGTATATCCAAATCCGGACATTTTTCTTTTATATAGGTAATCTCCTGCTGCTCTATACCGGCGAGACTTGTTGTTGTGGGGTGATGGGGGTCTATACGATGTATCATTTCCGAAATCTCGTTGACCGCATCCCAAACTTTTGGATTGGTATAGTGTAGATTAAGCTCATTGCCAATACCCCAAATTAACAATGCGGGATGGTCTTTTAATTCCATTACCTGCCTTTTTATTTCCTCAAGTTGGTTGTGTACGGCTTCCGGATCGTCATAATCAAATCCATGACGCTCCCTGCCCACTTCTATCCCCATGGCTACCATAAGCTCGTTCTCATATGCTTCATCCAATACTTCCTTTGCCGATCTTTTCCCGTTTTCGGTTCGCCAAGTTCTAAATGAATTCGCGTTATGCTTGGCGAGGGCGGGTATATTACCAAACTCCAGACCTGCACCCTTAATATAAAAGGGCTCCTTATTGACGATTAATTGATATTTTCCTGCAATTTTTTCTACCGTCACCTTGGCGGTCATAGGACCTGCCTTGATGGAATTATCGGTAATTTTTCTTTCTGGATTTTCTTTACAGGAAAAAACTAAACAACAACAAAATATGACCAATACTCTTATCATGTACTTATTATTTTCTGATTAATAATTCTTCCACCTCTTCCAAAGTTTTTCCTTTGGTCTCAATAACGAACTTATGCACAAAGAAAACAGCACATAAGGATAGTATTGCATATATGGCAAAAGTCATTGTGGGGCCTAAATTGGATAATTCCCATGGAAAAACCTGCGTTACCGAAAAACTCACCAAGGAATTGAAGAAGCCCACTACGGAAATGGCTATGCCTTTTATTTTATTGGGGAATACTTCGGAAATCAAGGTCCACATGACCGGTCCAAGGGAGATTGCAAAAGAAGCTACATAAAGCAATATTGCAATTAAAACCAAAGTAGCGTTGATCTGTATCAAATTAGTGATTTCATTTCGCTTGAAACTCAAGAACTGTTCTGCATTCAATTTGGCCCCTACCACTTCAAACAGTGCTGCCTGACTTTCAAATGATTTACCATCCATGTCCGTCAAAGCCATTTTAATTTCCTTATCGTTTATCTTGTTTAATGTCGTTTCGTTAAAATCGTAGGTCGCATTGTTAAATGCGAAGGCCGCCATCAACAGCGCAATGGTCATACAGGTAGTCCCTATAAGTAATAGGGGTTTCCTTCCCAATTTATCTATTAACCAAATCGCAACGAGCGTAAACACCAAATTGGTAAGTCCGACTACGATAGCCTGTAAAAACGAAGAATCGGTACTCCCCCCTGCTTGTTCAAAAATGGTAGGAGCGTAGTAAAAGACAGCATTGATACCCGTAATTTGTTGGAAGAAAGCAATTCCCAAAGCAATAATCATTATGGTAGCGTACTTACTTTTAAAAATATCGGAGAGTCTTCCTTTTTCTTCCTTTTTATCCATCCCTCGCTGAATTTCGGCTATGGTCACTTCCGCATATTCCTCTCCCCCAATTTTCATCAATATTTTCCGCGCCAGCTTTATCTTATTCAATTTTAGGATCAACCATCTTGGACTTCTGGGAACGGTCCAGAGTGCTAAAAAATATATTGCCGCCGGAATAGCTTCGACCCCGAGCATCCAACGCCAACTTTCCCCATCTATATTTACCAAAAAATAATTGGAAAAGTAAGCTACCGAGATACCGATGACAATATTCAGCTGATTAAAGGATACGAGGCTGCCCCTTAGTTTAGGAGGTGCGATCTCGGCAATATAAATAGGTGCGATCAGTATGGCGCCGCCAATGCCTATACCCCCAATAATTCTGGCTATAATAAACTCCGTATATCCAGTCGCAAAAGCAGACCAAGTGGCTGATATAGTAAAAAGTGCCGCAACAAATATCAACACTTTTTTTCTACCGAAGGCATCGCTTAATGGGCCTGCCATTAGATTTCCTGCCATGGCCCCAAAAACGACACACCCTACAGAAAAACCAAGCATCCATTCGGTCATTTCAAAATAAATTGTAATTCCCTTGACCGCTCCGGAAATTACGGCACTATCAAACCCCAATAGAAATCCACCTAGCGCAACTATTAAGCTGATTAGGATGGTATAGGATTTATTCATTTTTACCTGAGTATCGGGTTTTTCCATCTTTTGGTTATTTGGTTATTCGGTTATTCGGTTATGCAACATCTATAAGATTCATTCTTTTTTGTATAGTATAAAAAAGGCTAGTAAATATCGACTAGCCTTTTCGCTACTAAAAATAATGAATTAAATTAAACAACTTATTGATATAATCGTATATAATCTACTTCCATAGTGGATTCCATAAATGCCGCATCAATAGGTCCACCTAAAGTTCCTCCCATAGCTATATTCATTATAAAGAAAAAATCTTTATTAAATGGTAGTGTATCATCATTGGAAACCGTATGGAATACAATATTATCTATGAAAAATTTGATTTCGGTTTCCGTCCACTCTATTCCATATACATGAAAGTCATCGGAGGCACCAGGAACCGTTGTAGACCCTGTTCTGGCATCTCCGGCAAAATTATTTGGATCATGGGTAGTCCCCAGAACAACATCCTGTTCCCTACCTACATGCTCCATAATATCTATTTCACCGGCAGCGGGCCAAGGATTGGTCTCAAAATCGGCTCCCAACATCCAGATAGCGGGCCAAGTTCCTACACCGGTGGGTAATTTAGCCCTGACCTCTACCCTACCATAGGTGAATTCGAAATTCTGATATGATTGTATTCTAGTAGAGGTGTATTCACTCCCCATAAAATCTTCCCGTTTTGCTGTAATCTTTAACAGTCCATCTTCCACAATAACATTATCGGTCCTATCCGTATAATATTGAGATTCATTGTTACCCCATCCACATAGATCAGGGCATCCATCACCCAAATCATAGCCCCACACTAGAGGATCCGGTGCCCCATCTATATCAAACTCATCTGACCAAATCATATTGGTGAATACCGATTCCAACACTTCATCTGCATTTGGATCAAAGCCTTCAGGGACAAAAGTGTGATACCATGCCAGTTCACCACTTCCATCGGGAACCTCCTGAATACCCCTCACTACCAATAAATTTTCCGAAAGTTCAACTACTTCGTATATCTCCGCACCGGACCAATAGGATAGCATACTGTTTTCTACATCTATAAAACGTTTTCCCGTATCGTCCGTAAAAATGATAAAGTCCGTATCCATACTGATCTGGTCTGTAATATCCCTACATTCATCTGCAAACTCTTGGGGAGTGGCATTAGGGAAAAACTGGGTAACCTCGGTCCAATTGATAAAAGTTTCATTGGCATTCCCGGTTTCCAATCTAAAAGTATAATTATCGTCTGCGTCAAAACTAAATTCCAGCACATCATCATATAGACAAGGATTAAGCTGATCGGGGCCGGCACTAAAAAATTCCGGAAAATCATTGGTAGTCGGCCCTACACCGAAATGCCCCCCTACAGTTTGGTTCCAGACCCATCGTTTGGTTCCGGCGCCTCCAATGAAAGCTAAAGTCTCTGCATCTATAAACAAGCGGACATCCAAATCCACTAAAACAGTTTTACTGGACGAAACACCACCAGCTCCAAATGCCACCACCGTAACAGGAGTGGAATACTGTCCGGATTGCGTATACCTAAAAGTAGCCGATTGCCCTGCCGAAATTACTATGGGATCAACCCCAGGGTTAAAGAATACATGAAAATTCAGGGCATTTTCCGCCGTAGGCGTAACCGTTACAATACCAGATTGATCCGCTTCCACAAGGGCGCCCAGTTCCAGGTTGGTTGGGACCAAAATCGCATTTAAACTTGGTTCATCTTCCTGACATGCCATTATTACTGCCATACTTATTAGTAACAGTAGACCATATTTATTTAATAGTTTCATCCGTACTATTTTTATTGTTGTGTTATTGTGTCCATATAAAATACTCCCGACGTGGTACCGGGCCCATCCACAAATATGACCATAGTGGCATA
>JBATTK010000032.1:0-131632 GCA_049670505.1 Saonia sp. | reverse complement strand
ATATTCAGTTCTTTGAATAGTGTAGTAAAGATTTCTATCTGTTTGGCGATTTCAAAAAAATCGCTTTTAAAACTTGAAGCCGCAACCAAAAAAAATACGGCCACAGTTGGAATTAGAACGTTCTTTTTAATCAACTTTTTCATCGTTACTATGTATTATGAATTTTTGAAGTATTTTAACCATGCTTTCCTCTACTAGTTGCTGTGAGGGTAAATCTTTGCCAAGATATAAAAACAGGAACGCAAAGTTTCCCTCTATGTTGTTAAAAACCAAATGTTTGTTCAGGCGATAACTTTCTCGCATTAAGCGTTTGATGCGGTTTCGCCTTACAGCACTTTTAAAGTTTTTTTTAGGAACAGTGACTCCGGCACGGATTTTTACATCTTCCGAAAATGTTGTTTTTATATAGATGAGCTTCAATGGATATTTGGAAAGGGACTTCCCTTCTTGGAATAAACGCTCGATAAGCTTTTTATTCTTTAGTTTTTCTTTTTTTGGGAAGGAGAATTTAGAATTTTTGGACAAAGCGCTACTATTAGTATGGTTTCCTCAAAGGGAGGATTTTTGCGACAAAGATACTGAACTCAAGATGAGTTCACTATAAGGATATTTATTGATGGGTAGGGCACATTAAATGGGAAATCCGTTTGAAACCATTTTCATATCGCTTCAAACGGACTATTACGTGTCTAACTTTTATTACTATTGCGCCGCTTGATAGATGTTGTTTTCTTTATTGACATCAGCCATCAATTGGGAAGGGTCTATGGCAATCCCTGAGATGTTAACAATGGGTTTATCTATGGTAAACTCGTAGGTTCGATAGGCCCACGGCCAATCTGGCACTATGGTTCTATCCAAATCCGGATATGGGTTCTCTTTCTCTCCCCGCATCATGCGTAAAGGCACATAAAAAGTTTCCTGGGTGCCATCCGAATAAACAACCAGTATATCCAAGGGCATAGGCATAAGTCCGATTCGCTCTAAAACAACTTTTGTTTTTTCACCATCGGCAACCACCTCTTTTACGCCATAGTCAATCGTATTGGTAGTTTGTGTCCAATCCGTGAGATACCAATCCAATTCCATTCCCGATACTTTTTCCGCTGTCCTTTTAATATCGTTGGGTACAGGGTGTTTAAATTTAAAATCGGTATAGTATTTTCTAATAGTCTCCATCAATTTATCCTGCCCTATCACATAGCCCAACTGTGATAAAAAAACGGCTCCCTTATTATAGGCCGATATGCCGTATGCAAAATTAAGATCGTACCGGTCCGCATGTGTCGTCTGTGGATGTTCCTTGCCAGAATTAACTAAGGCATAATAACCATTATAAACGGCTTCAAAAGGATTCTCCTTTTTCTGGTCCATAATCTCGTTCATACACAAACTGGAGATGAATGTGGTAAAACCTTCGTCCATCCATTCGTGTTTGCCCTCATTGGTGGCCAGCACATGTTGAAACCACGAATGTGCCATTTCATGTACCATAACCCCTACTAAACTTGCAAATTTCCGTTCCCCGGTAACCAAAGTGCTCATGGCGTATTCCATACCGCCGTCTCCTCCTTGCACTACGGAGAATTGTTCATAGGGATATTTTCCGATATTTTTATTGAAAAACTGCATGGCTTCCGCTGTTTTTGGCTGTAGGTTCTTCCAGTTTTCCAATAATTCGGGTTTGTCCTTATAGAAAAAATGCAGTATTGGTCCTTCTGCTACTTGCAAGGTATCATGTAGATATTCCGGATCGGCCGCCCACATAAAATCATGCACCATGGGGGCCTTAAAATGCCAGGTAAGGGTCTTGCCCTTTTGTTTTTTGACTTTTGATCCCGGAGCTTCATACCCATGACCAATTTCTTGTGGATTTTGTAGATAGCCACTACCCCCTACAACATAATCTTTATCAAGGGTCAATTTCACATCAAAATCGCCCCATACACCATGAAATTCCCTGGCGATATAGGGATAGGCATGCCAACCTTCAAAATCGTACTCTACCATTTTAGGATACCATTGGCTCATGGAAAGCGCGACCCCTTCCGCGTTGTTTCGGCCAGACCTTCGTATCTGTACCGGAACCTGCCCTTCAAATATCATATCAAAAGTAGTTTTTCCTCCCGGGGCTATCGGACTGGCCAACTGAACCTCCAAAATGGTACCTTCCTCTTTGAAGCTTACTTTTTGACCGTCCTGTGATAAGGAAGAAACGCTAAGATATCCCATATCTTCCTTGGAAAGATTGGCGATCCTACTCTGGTTGTTCACAAACATTCTCCCATCCGGATCTTTAATGTCTTGTAAGCGAACATCCATTTCACTTCCCGGTCGAAAAGCATTAAAATAGAGGTGATAATAAACTTTGCGAAGCGTGTCCGGGGAATTGTTGGTATAGACTAATTTTTGTGTACCTCCATACTGATAATTTTCAACATCCATATCCACTTCCATGGTATAATCTACATGTTGCTGCCAGTATGTTGTGTTTTGGGCCTGAACGTTAAACGTAAAAACAAAGGCAAAAAGCCCTATGAACAGTTTTCTATTATCTAGCATTATAGTTTATTTTTACTTTTCCCCTGGATACTTGGTCGGCCATAATCAATGCATTGTAGGCGTTGACCATTTTTCCGGATTTTGAAATTTTGTCGAATGTATTTGTTTTGGATGTATCGCCCGCTAAAATAATGGAGGCTTTGGTACTGAGGCCGGATTGCATCAAAATATTCTTTACCTGTGGTGCGGTAAGTTTAGGATAGTATGAACGCACAAGGGCAGCGACTCCGGCCACCGCGGGCGAGGCCATGGAAGTGCCCCCTATGGATTTATAAGCGTTATCGGGAAATGTAGAATAAATAGCTGCCCCGGGGGCAAAAACATCTACATTAATAGTGCCGTAATTGGAAAAAGAAGCTACCATCTCCGATCCATACTTATTGGCCAACGCACCTACAGTTATTACATTGTCGGCTATTTCCGGACCATTGTTCACCTGATCGTTTGGAAAATTAGGATTCTTGGGGTCGTCCAGGTCGGCCCCTTCGTTCCCGGCCGCGTGTACGATAAGCACGTCTTTCGAGGCCGCGTAGGTAATGGCATCATATACCCATTCCGCTTTGGGTGAGAACGATTTTCCAAAACTGCAATTAATAATTTTTGCACCGTTATCTACGGCATAGCGGATACCCAAAGCGATGTCCTTATCATATTCATCTCCGTTCGGGACTGCGCGGATACTCATTATTTCCACGTTGTTGGCCACTCCGTTCGCCCCTTTGCCATTATTGCGTTCCGCTGCTATAATACCTGCCACATGTGTTCCATGGCTCTCGTCGGCTACCCTATTTTTTGGATTTCCGTCGCCGTAATCTTTATCATTGATATCGTAAGGATCATCGCCCACCACTTTTCTACCGTCAAAATCTACATTGAGGTTGTAGTTAAGGCGTTCGGTAAAATAGGTAATGCCGTCTTCCAGTTCGGTGATAACCTCCGGAATACTCTCCCCAAAACTGAACATCTGCATCAGTATCCCTACGTTTTGCTGCATGGTCTGATCTTGTGTTTTGATGCTGCTCAAATCTTCTTTTGTATAATTTTCTTTCCCCAGTTCTTTTTTTATCGCGGCATCCGCATTTTTAACGGACTGTAAGATTTGTTCGTATTGTTGCTTGTTTTGTAAAGCTGGATTATAGTTTTTGTCCAGTTCCGCTTGTGCTTTTGCCTGAAGTGCGGCATCGCCCAACTTAAGCCTAAGAATTCTTGCATATTCCAATTGCTCATTATAGGATTCCCCTAAAAAATTATAGCCATGGATATCATCTATATACCCATTTTTATCATCATCCTTTCCGTTTCCAGGGGTTTCACCTTTATTGGTCCAGAGTACATCATCCAGATCTTCATGTTCTAGGTCTATTCCGGAATCAAGAACCGCAACAATTACTTTTTTGCCTTTCTTGTTTCCGATGATTTCGGCATAGGCCTTATCCACACTCATACCGGGAATAGTATCGGAAACGAGGTCCATATGGCCCCAGTTCTTTTTTTGATCCTCTGAAAGCTCCGATACCTTTAAGGGTATGGCATCTATATTTTCAATGGGAGTGGATACCAGTGTTGTAGCGCCACATCCGGCCAACAAAACAGCTGCGGAACATAGTCCAAAAATTGATTTAAAAAATGAATTAGTCATATATGTCTATTATTAAATACGTTCGTTTTCTATAAGTTAACTGCAAATTTACTTTTATTTTATTTTTAGGGATGATTCCGCTAATCGAATAGCTCTTTAAATGTATAGGTCCTATCTAGTCGTATCCCCTTTTCGGTATCCTGTAAAGTGCAAATTTCGTTATGGGCATCATGTTCAAAAAGCAAATAGTACTTATTCTCAACGGCATTTTGCAAAAAAGTCGCCTTCTCGGATAGGGTCAACAAAGGCCGTGTGTCATAACCCATCACGTAGGGTAGGGGAATATGGCCTACCGTAGGAACCAGATCCGCCATAAAAACTAAAGTTTTTCCCTTGTAACGAATATGCGGTAGCATCTGTTTCTCTGTATGACCGTCCACAAAAAGAATATCAAAATCTAATTCGGAAGCCTTCAAAAAAGAGTCTTTCCCACGGGTAATAAATTGGAGCCTGCCACTTTCTTCCATGGGAATTAGATTTTCCCTTAAAAAAGAAGCTTTTTCCCTGGGGTTAGGGCTCACGGCCCACTCCCAATGGGCCTTATTGGACCAATAAGTGGCATTTTTAAAAGCGGGTTCATATCCCGTCCGGTCCTTATTCCATTGTATGCTTCCCCCGCAATGGTCAAAGTGTAAATGGGTCATAAATACATCGGTAATATCATCCCGATGGAACCCTGCTTTTTCCAGAGACTTGTCCAAGGTATGGTTACCCCATTGGTAGTAGTAACTAAAAAACTTTTCGGACTGTTTGTTCCCTAATCCGGTATCGATCAAAATTAACTGATCGCCCTCCTCTATAAGCAGACTTCGGGCCGCAATATCGATCATATTATTGATGTCCGCAGGATTCGTTTTGTTCCAAAGTGATTTGGGGACCACACCGAACATGGCTCCACCATCCAACTTAAAATTACCTGTCTCTATAGGGTATAATTTCATTTGAATTAGATACTGGTGTGCAAAATAAGAAAAGCTTTAGGGATATATACCGCAAAGGACCGTTATTAGTTGTTTTTTAACAAATCGGACAAGGAACTCATTTAAACTTTTTCAATTGGCTGAAAAATTGCCCTTTTACGTCCGTTTTTTGTCTTTTCCTCCTCCCGTCCGCCAACCGGCGGATGCAACTCAAAAAAGCCTTCAACCGCATAAAAAATTGCTAATTTTCGCTACAACCCAAAAAGTTTAAATGAGTTCAAGGACATCCTTTGGTTGCACCAAACGATATAATTGCTGACCGAAGTATATCATCGCCTTTATTTCCTTTACACTAAGTAAGCGCTCTTTCTTTAATATAAGCAAGGAGCTTCCGTTAGATTCTACATGATAATAGGGATTACTCTCCAAAAACAAAATCATTTCATCTGTAAACAATGATTGTATTGCATACTTATTTTCACCGCTTAAATAAAAACGCCTGTTAAAATCCGAGTGATTTGGAATATGTATATCCTTAAACCCTGCCAGATGGTACAATAATTCCAGCAGCCCTTCTTTGTCCAAGGTGAAAATTGGAATTTCGTGGTTTAGTTGTATATGCATCACCGTAGTCTTAACTACCTCTCTGGCAATAAAGGCCCCCTCGGTAAATTCCGTATCGAACACATTAATTTTTTTGTTCGTATCCTGTAGTCTATTGTATAGATATTGGACTTCCCTTGTTTTAAAAAAAATAAAACTTTGAAGCATTGCCGTTTCCGTACTTTTTTGTGGGGTATAGCTCCATTTAAAATCTCTGGCGGTCAATTCAAGCGCATTTTGCCTCTTGGTAAAATATCGTTCTATGGGTTTTAAGGAACCTAAGGGAAGTATTTTTCGTATGGCGAACGGATGTTTGGAGTCGGCATCGTGTTTGTCCAAGCCTATAGTTTCTATACTCCCCCCTTTTTTGGCAAAGGTATCCATGTAATTTTCCAGTCCCTCCATAACCGTATGGTCCACAAAGTTGCACATGGAAAAATCCAAGACTATATTTTCATTTTCCGGCACTACATCCAGTTTATTCTTTAGTTTGTAAAAGTTGAGGAAGCTACAAAAATATTTTACGCTTATATAATAACTGCCACCATCACGTTCCTTGAAAAGCAGGATATTGGGCTTAAAAAGGTGGCTGAGAAACAAGGAAAGACTTTTGTTGATCAGGATATGTATGATAAAAGTGATAAGGATACCTGCACTTATACCGGTTATGAGATTGGTAAATAAGGTGACGAGCAAGGTTGTCCAGAAAATTATAATCTGTTCTTTGCCAATTTTGGCGATTTTCCGAAATGTTCTTGGTGTTGCCAACTTGTAACCGGTATACACTAAAATAGCGGCCAAAGCAGCTAACGGAATTTTTCTCAGCTGTTCCTGAAAAATGAGCACGAATACCACTAAAAAGGCCGCATGAAAAAAGTTGGCGGATCTATTGGTAGCACCATTATTAACATTTACAGAACTTCGAGCGATTACGGTCACTACATTTAATCCCCCAAGTAATCCACTAATTGCCGTGGCTACTCCAAGGGCTTTTAAATCCCTGTTTACATTGGATCTCCTGCTTTCGGGGTCAAGTTTATCTATGGCCTTTATACTCAGTAAAGATTCGATACTGGCAATCAACGTTATGGCGAATACGACAATGATAAAATTAGCTTTTGTAAGTAATGAGAAATCCGGGAAAGCGTTTTTGGACAACACATCATTGGGAATGTTTACCAGAAAGGAGGCATCTATTGGGTAAGGAAGTCCGGACCATGTAAACGCATAACTAAAACTTATGGAGAGAATCAAGATCCACATTGGTGCGGGAATCAATTGGAAATATTTATTTCTAATTTTTGAATAGAATATCATGATCAGAAGGCTGATGATACCGATTCCGGAGGCGACCAATTCGCTGGTATCCATAGCTTCCCGTAATTCCCATATACCCTCTGGAATCTGTAACAAAAGAGCTATAATACTACCATGCTCATTGTTATGCCCAATCATAATATGAAACTGTTTCGCCAGGATACCCAGGCCAATGGCGGCCAACATTCCCTGGATGGCGGAAGCAGGAAAAAAATCGGATAAACGGCCCATTTTTAAAAACCCCAACAATAACATTAGTATCCCCGAAAGAACTATTGCTGCCAGCGTAAATAGATACCCCTGGTACAGGTCTCCTCCCCCTAAGGTAGTTATTGCGCCCAATAATACGATTACAAGACCATTCCCGGGCCCCGTAATGGTAACGTTTGAACCTCCTAGAACAGCAACGACAATTCCGCCTACGACCGCTGCGATTATCCCGGAAATAGGAGGTGCCTCACTGGCAATGGCCAAGCCCAAACCAAGGGGCAATGCGATAAGTGATACCACAAAACCCGAGAAAATATTCTTGGGCAAGGCACTTATAAAGGTTTTGGTATTTTTGGTTCCTGGTGTCAAGATTATTTACGGATAATCAATAAATCGGTTGGTAAATCGGACAAAATATATTCAATATCATGGGGAAAAATACGGTCTAAAAGACCTGATTTCTTCGGTGCGTTCATAACCAATAGGTCAGCGCGGACCACCTCTGCGTAGTGCCCGATGGAATATCCCCTCTTCCCGAATATACTTTGTGTTTTAACGGTTATTTTTTTCATAAAGGAGTCGGGAAAAGTACGTAAAACCTTCTTTACCCGGGAATCCTCCCTGAGTTTTAAGCGTTCCTTTATGATATTTGCTTTTTTGAGAGACCGATCATCTTCAACGGTAACATGTATTTCTTTTTGTAAAATTTCCTCTACAATAGTTATTTGTTGTGCACCCAAGGCGTTGCTCACATAAAACGCATTGGAAATGGCCTTTGGGGTTTCAGGCGCATCCAATCCATTTACGACAATGTGTTTACAGGGCACTCGTTCAGCTGAGGGTTTTATGAGCAGAAGTACGGAACAACACACCTGCCTCGTTAGTTTGCGGGCAATCGACCCCACATAAAACTGGTATATGTTTTCATGTTGTAAGGCCCCTAGGATAAGGAGATCTATATGGGATGTTTTACAGGTATCCAATATCGTTTTTATGGGAGCTCCTTCTTTCCACTGAATTTCTATGGCGATATCGGTGTATGCTATCTCCTCCAATAGTTCATGTATCCTATCTGCTTTTTCGGTCGTTTTTTCACCCACATGCAGTAAAATAAGTTTTGCATTAAAGTAATGGGCAATACGGGTAGTTTCCAAGATGTTTATCTTAAGGGTGGGAGAAAACGCAAACCCGAACAATATGGTCCTAAAAGGTTGACCATTATTTTTCATAACCAAAAATTTGAGCCCAATATAATACAATAAAATATAAGGGTGATTAGAGGATGGGATAATTACTTTTTTTGAAATAAAAGCCTTATTTTTCAAAAAAAAAGATAAATGCTAGAACTGTCCGGAATTATTATACTTGGCATCATTGCCCAATGGGTGGCTTGGCGGTTAAAACTGCCTGCTATTTTACCCTTGATATTAATAGGTCTTTTGGTAGGCCCGGTCGCCACTTTGTTTACTGAAGACGGTGGGAAACTTATTGAACCTATCTGGAATGGGGAGAAAGGCCTTTTCCCCGGAGAAGGGCTCTATTACTTTGTTTCCTTGGCCATTAGTATTATTCTTTTCGAAGGAGGACTTACCCTTAAACGGTCCGAAATTGCGAATGTAGGACCGGTAATTACCAAGTTGATTACGGTTGGTTCTATCGTTACTTTTTTTGGGGCCGGACTGGCCGCTCATTATATTTTTGGCTTGAGCTGGCAAATATCCTTTCTTTTTTCTGGGTTGATTATAGTTACGGGACCTACCGTTATTACGCCGATTCTTAGAAACATTCCCTTAAAAAAGGACGTTTCGGCCGTATTGAAATGGGAAGGGATTTTAATAGATCCCATAGGGGCATTGGTTGCCGTATTGGTGTTTGAGTTTATAAGCGTCGGGGAAGGGCAGGCATTTACCGTGACCGCTTTGGTAGAGTTTGGAAAGATTTTGCTGTTCGGATTTACCTTCGGATTTACTTTTGCCCATGCACTGGCTTTTGCCATAAAAAAGAATTTTATCCCGCACTACCTCCTAAACGTAGTATCCTTGTCCGTTGTTCTTTTGGTTTTTGTGGAATCGGATATATTTGCCCATGAATCTGGCTTACTTGCCGTAGTGGTCATGGGGATGGTACTTGGAAATACCGACCTTCCTAATATTAAGGAACTGTTATATTTTAAGGAATCCCTTAGCGTACTTTTGATTTCCATACTTTTTATTCTTTTATCGGCCAATATTAATATGAGTGATTTGGAGTTGATTTACAATTGGAAGACCGCTGTGCTTTTTGCCGTAATCGTTTTTCTGGTGAGACCCTTAGGGGTTTTTCTGAGCACCCAGGGATCTACTTTAAAATTGAACGAAAAGTTATTTATAGGATGGGTGGGTCCAAGAGGTATAGTAGCCGCCGGTATCGCTTCCCTTTTTGGTTCCAAACTGTTGTCTAGGGGTGAACCCGGTGCAGAATATATAACCCCTTTGGTCTTTATGATCGTATTGGGAACCGTTTTGCTTAATGCCACTACGGCTAGGTTTTTTGCCAAACTGGTAGGGGTATTTCTAAAAAATTCCGAGGGTGTTTTAATCATCGGTGCCTCCAAAGTGTCAAGGCTCATAGGCAACTATCTTAAAGAGAATCAACGTCACGTGGTTTTAATAGACAACAATTCCACCAATGTGCAGAAAGCAAAAAGTCTGGGTCTGGAGGCCATGACGGCCAATATCTATTCCGATTCCCTTGCGGACAATATTGAGTTAAACGATATGGGTTATCTTATGGCGCTGACCGGGAATTCCGAAATCAACGAATATGCCATAAACAAGTTCAATAAACAGTTTGGTGAAAACGGCTCGTTCCGTTTAGTGAATTCCGACGAAATGAAAAATCCCGAGAACAACCCCAAGGAAGGTTTGTTTTCCCATACGGACGATTTTATAAAAATAACGGAAACCATCAGAAAATACCCGGCCATAAACGAAATTGAGCTTAAGGATAAGGAGCATTACGAGGGACTTATAGAAATTACCAAAGCCGATAATGAAATTATACCAGTATTTCTGAAGACGCTGGGCGGGGATTTAAAAATAATATCATCCTTTAGCAAGGAGTTCAATAACATTAAAAAGGGTTACAAATTGGTCTATTTGGGAAAAATGTTCAAAGTGGATAAAACAGAACCTTCCAAAGAAACGGTGGAGGATTAGCAGGTTTTTTTTATTCGTGTGTGGATAACTTCCTGTTTCACTACGCCTTTTTTATTTTTCACAACATTTTTTTAAGATGTGGTTGCCCTACTGCAATAAGTGATTTCCGTGTGCGTTTTTTCCTAATAATCAACACAAATCCAAAACCACGAATTTATTATGAAAAAATCTATTTTATGTATGGCTTTTACCGCTATCCTTACTTTTGCTGGTTGTTCCAGCGATGATGACGGTGATCAAAATTGTAGAAGTTGCGATATCCTGGGCTTGGTTCCCGCACAAATTTGCGATAATGAGAACGGTACCGCAACGCTTACCGTTGACGGAGAATCCGAAAATATTGATTTGGAGGGCACTGATTTCAACACTGTTGCTGACGGACTTTGCAACGGCGATATCGATTTTGAACTTTAAATCAAAGTATAGGTGTAATAAAAAACGAGGGCAATTGCCCTCGTTTTTTATTTAATCGTTTAGTTTTAGTACCGCCATAAACGCCTGTTGTGGAATCTCTACATTTCCTACTTGGCGCATTCGTTTTTTTCCTTTTTTCTGTTTTTCCAGAAGTTTTCTTTTACGGGAAATATCCCCTCCATAACATTTGGCCGTTACATCTTTTCGAAGGGCCTTAATAGTCTCCCGGGAAATAATTTTAGAGCCGATGGCCGCCTGTATGGGGATATCAAACTGTTGTCTAGGAATGAGTTCCCTTAGTTTCTCGCACATTTTTTTGCCAATATTCGTGGCATTGTCAAAATGGATCAAGGCAGAAAGGGCGTCTACAGGTTGGGCATTCAATAAAATATCTACCCTTACCAATTTGGACACTCGCATTCCTATTGGGGTATAATCAAAGGAGGCATAACCCTTGGAAACGGTTTTTAACCGATCATAAAAATCAAATACAATTTCAGCCAACGGCATGTCAAAGGTAAGTTCCACCCGTTCGGTAGTTAAATACGTCTGATTGGTAATCAACCCGCGCTTTTCTATACAGAGCGACATAACATTACCTACAAAATCGGCCTTGGTGATAATAGTAGCCTTAATATAGGGCTCTTCTATACGATCTACAGTAGAGGGATCGGGAAGGTCACTTGGATTATTTACAATAAGCGGGGTATCCGGATTTTTTCGGGTATAGGCGTGGTAACTTACGTTAGGAACCGTAGTGATTACGGTCATATCGAACTCGCGTTCCAATCGTTCCTGAATAATCTCCATATGTAACATGCCCAGAAACCCACAACGGAAACCAAACCCTAGGGCCGCACTACTTTCTGGTGTAAAGACCAAAGAAGCATCGTTCAGTTGTAGCTTTTCCATGGAAGACCGCAGTTCTTCAAAATCTTCGGTATCTACAGGGTAGATTCCGGCGAAAACCATAGGCTTAACGTCCTCAAAACCGGCAATGGCATTTTTTGTGGGGTTAGCGGCATCCGTAATGGTATCGCCCACCTTCACTTCCCGGGCATCCTTAATTCCTGTTATCAAATAGCCCACATCTCCTGCCGAGATACTTTGTTTTGGAACCTGATTCAGTTTTAAGGTGCCTACCTCATCGGCAAAGTAGTTTTTGTCCGTGGCCACAAATTTTATTTTTTGGCCTTTTTTAATTTCTCCGTTGATGACCCTAAAATAGGTTTCCACTCCTCGGAACGGATTATAGACCGAATCAAATACAAGCGCTTGCAGCGATTCATCAAGATTACCTTTTGGTGCCGGAATATGTTCTATAATGGCCCCTAATATTTCTTCGATACCGATACCGGTCTTGGCACTTGCCGGGATAATATCTTCTGGTTTGCAGCCTAACAGATCTACAATATCATCCGTAACTTCTTCCGGATTGGCACTGGGGAGATCCACTTTGTTCAATACCGGAATAATCTCCAAGTCGTTCTCCAAGGCCAAATACAGGTTGGATATGGTCTGTGCCTGTATACTTTGGGCCGCATCTACCACCAAAAGCGCTCCTTCGCAGGCTGCTATAGATCGGGAAACCTCATAGGAAAAATCTACATGGCCAGGGGTATCGATCAAATTCAGGATATAATCTTCCCCTTTATAGGTATATTCCATTTGTATGGCATGGCTTTTTATAGTGATGCCCCGCTCACGCTCCAGATCCATATTATCCAACAACTGATCTTGCTTTTCACGATCGGTCACCGTTCCGGTAAAACCCAACAGTCGATCGGCCAAAGTACTTTTACCATGGTCTATATGTGCAATGATGCAAAAGTTCCGAATGTTCTTCATGTGCAGAAAAGCCTAATCGTTTAGGCGACAAAGATAGAAGTTTCCAAAACCTTTAGAACTATGTAGGCTCAGAATAATTGTTGACACCTTTTTCTATGAAGTTGATCCAGTTCTTGTAAGCCTTTGAATTGCTTGGAGCGAGGCCAACGAATTTTTGGCGAATCGATAAAATACCTTCAAATTGTAAGATAATACGACATATATTTAATATGTTTGTAAGTATTCTTAGAGCGTAAAATGCGGAAATACTTCTTTTTACCCCTTTTTTTTATTATCCCTATATCTTACCTATTCGCACAGGAGTATGAAGTTTATGGAAATGTCAAAGGTTTGGACGGTGCCGCAATCGGCTACGCTAACGTACTACTGCTTAAAATATCGGATTCTACCTTCGTAAAGGGTACTTCCGCGGACGAAAAAGGCTTTTTTAAAATTGATAAAGTCTTCCCCGACGTTTATTTGATTACTGCCAGCTATATCGGGAATGAATCCGAATATAGACCTCTTGAAGTTTCCTCCAATACTGACGTGGGTAGTGTCATTATAAACAACACGGCACAGGTCCTAGATGAGGTAATCGTCAGCTCTCAAAAACCAACCATAGAACAAAAAGCGGATCGCTTGGTGTTCACTATAGAAAATACAACACTGTCGGAAACGGATATATGGAATGCCCTAAAAAATGCGCCTAATGTATTTATTATGAACGATGAGATTACCATTAAAGGCGAGCGTGGTGTAGGCATTATGATCAATGAAAAAATGGTGAACCTACCCCCGGAAGACATTGTGAATTTACTTTCCGGAACGGATGCGGGAACCGTTCAGGCCATTGAAGTAATTACAACGCCCCCGGCAAAATATGATGCCGAAGGCGGATCATTGATCAATATTATAATGAAAAAGAATCTTATTTCGGGTTATAACGGATCCGTTTTTAACAGATATGAACAGGGTGTTTTTCCAAGGCATACCCTGGGCACCTCACATTATTTTAAAGGGAAAAAGTTAGAATTTTCCTTTAACTATAGCTTTAATGATAGGAAGCGGATTACCCGTTATACCGATATTGTCAATTTTTTGGAAAACAATACGATAACGGAAAATTGGGAGACCAATTGGAATGCTACCCGTTGGGACCAAAGACATAATGCCAGTCTCTTTTTTGATTATACGTTAAACGATAAAAACAAGATCAGTGCAACTTCTATAACGAGTACCACTCCATCATACAGGGGTTTTGATGATTCCGTAACAGAAATTACGGAACTGAACAGTTCGGTACGGTCCAGCTTTGTAACGATAAACAATTCTACCTTGGATCGTATAAATACCTCCTTATATCTAGACTATGTACATCTATTTGATAAGAAGGATACCAAGCTATCCTTTAATACCCATTACACCTATTACGATTTTGACAAGCAACAGGATTTAATGACCGATTTTTTTGATGATGAAGGGCAATTAACATCGGAGAACGATTTTGTTACTACAAATGAACAGCGAACAGATCTCTATAGCGTTCAGGTAGATTTTGAAACCCCTGTTTCCAATTCAGGACAAATGGAAACAGGATTAAAGTATGCAAGAATCGAATCCGAAAGTAATTTGTTACAGGAGGGTTTCAATACAGACCTTTCCGGAATAGATCCTACCCGAGAAGCCGATTTTTCATATGATGAGAGCATTGTTGCGGCCTATGCCAGTTATGCTTCAAATTGGGACAGATGGAACCTGTCTACTGGGATAAGGGCCGAGTATACCGAGACCACAGGACTCCTTAGCCCTGATAACACGCTTATCACGAACGATTATTTGGAATTCTTCCCTACCTTTTCCCTACAATTTACGCCCAACAAAAAACACAATTTTAAAGCAAGCTATTATAGAAGGATTACCCGTCCCCGATATAGCAACCTTAATCCATTTCAATCTTTTCAAAGCAACAACTCCGTTGTGGAAGGAAATCAGAACTTATTGCCTTCCTTTAAAAATCAGGCGACTATTTCCTATACCCTGAACAAAGCCTATACTTTTGAAATTTATTATCGATATCATAAGGACATTCAAAGACAGCTCACTTTTCAGGATAACGAAAGTCGGTTTTTACGCTTTATAAATGCCAATCTGGACAGGGAACTTTCCTATGGCCTGGATTTTATTGTGAACAAGGAAATTGTAAAGTCATGGGATATTTATGTGCTATCTTCTTATTTCTACGGGGCGGAGCGTTTTATAGATGTTGGATCCGGACAAAGAATAGATAATGGGCTCTGGACCTTATTGCTAAAAATAAACAACAACTTTGCGTTTTTAAAGGACAAAAGCCTCTCCGCAGGACTAAATTTTACCTATGTTTCTCCGGTTATTCGCGGAAATTCCGAGCAAGAAAGCTATAATGAATTGGAAATATCATTGAGAAAGACCATTTGGAACAAGAAAGGGACCATTTCTATGGGACTGTCCGATGCGTTCAAACAGTTCCGTTTGTTCAACACCCGGAGGTTTTTAGATCAGGACAATACTTCATTATACCGACCGGAGGGACGACTTTTCACTTTGGGCTTCAGATATAAATTTGGTAATCTAAGGATACGCGACAACAAAAAGAAGAAGAACGTAGAGGAACGTAGGCGATTATAGTACCAGTTAACTTTTTTACAACTTAGGGATAAGTTGTAAATTTGCCCCATGCCAAAAATAGGAGACATACAACTACCCAACTTTCCATTGCTACTTGCACCCATGGAGGATGTAAGTGATCCGCCCTTCCGCGCCTTATGCAAGGAACAAGGGGCAGATGTGGTATATACCGAGTTTATTTCTTCCGAAGGACTGATTCGTGATGCAGCCAAAAGTGTTATGAAATTGGATATCTATGAAAAGGAACGCCCCGTAGGCATACAAATTTTTGGTGCTAATCTGGATGCCATGTTGCAATCCGTGGATATCGTAGAAAAATCGGGTCCGGACATCATAGATATCAATTTTGGCTGTCCCGTAAAAAAAGTAGTCAGTAAGGGTGCCGGGGCCGGAATTTTAAAGGATATAGATTTGATGGTATCCTTAACGAAGGCCATGGTAGAACGCACCAAACTTCCTATTACCGTGAAGACCAGATTAGGATGGGACCATGATTCCATTAAGATCGTTGAGGTTGCGGAACGATTACAAGATGTAGGCTGTAAGGCAATAGCTATTCATGGCAGGACCAGGGTACAGATGTATAAGGGAAATGCCGATTGGGCCCCTATTGCGGAAGTAAAGAACAATCAAAGGATGCATATTCCCGTTTTTGGCAATGGTGATGTAGGTACGCCCCAGCTTGCCAAGGAAATGAGGGATAGCTATGGATTGGATGGCGCAATGATAGGGCGTGCCAGTATTGGATACCCTTGGTTTTTTAGGGAGGTAAAGCATTATTTTGAGACAGGAACGTCTCTTGCACCCCCTAGCATGGAAGAACGTGTAAAAGCGGCCCGACGCCATTTACAAATGGCCATTGACTGGAAAGGTGAAAAGTTAGGTGTTTTTGAAACCCGAAGACACTACACCAACTATTTTAAAGGCATCCCCGATTTTAAGGAATATCGAATGAAAATGGTGACCAGTGATGATAGCGCCGATGTTTTTGCGGCTTTTGACGAAGTACTGGAAAAGTTCGGTCATTACCAATTTGCATAACCGTATAGGTTTGTAGGTACGGATCATTATTTCACATGGATCGGAGAACCTATTAAACGACAATTTAAAACAACCTCACTCAAACCTTTTTGAGTTTTAGGATATGGGAGCGATCAGCTTTTTGGTTATCCTACTGCTGGCAATTTTGGATGCTATGATCCCAAGGATGATTATCGTAGCCAGGACTATAAGAACGTTCATAAGGTTATACTCAACGGGATATGCCAGGGAAGGGGTAATCTTTAGCCATCCGAATACCAGTTGTGACCCAATGAGCAATGAGCCCAAGAGTACACCTATAAGTCCTCCTAGCCCAGTTACCAGAATACCTTGAACAAAATAGATGCTCCGGAGTTGCGTAATAGTTGTTCCTAGACTGTATAGTGTTTTTGAGTTTTGCTGCTTGTCCAATATCATCATAATAATAGCACCTACCACATTAAAAAGTGCAATGATAAGGACTAGCGTAAATATAAGATAGGTAGCTAAGTTTTCCGTATTCAGCATTTTATACAGGGTAGTGTTTTGTTCCCGTCTATCCCGTAGTATGATTTCCCCATTAAAGACTTCGGTGATTCTTTTTCGGATTTCCGAGACTTCTGCAGTTGCATCAAGCTTAAAATTAATAGCTGAAACCTGCGTGCTGTCCTTTTCCAATAAGGCCTGTACCAGAGCAAGGTCTGTAAATATGTATTTATTATCAAGATTTTCCTCTATGGCATAGACCCCTCTAATTATAATAGGTAACTCATTATAGGGCTTTGGGGAAAGGGTGCCTTTACCGGGTTTTGGTGCTAAAACTACCAAGGGGTTTTGGTAATTATTTATCGTAAGTCCTAATTTATTGGCTATTCCTATGCCCGCTACCCCTTGCTGTTGCTCAATGGACCAATTTCCATAATACAGCGTACTATCTATTCCCGTGACCTTGTTGTAGTTGCTGTCCAGGCCTTTTATATAGGCTACATCGCTTTTTTGACGATGTGTTAAATATATCCGTTCTTCCAGTTCCTTTGAATAGGAAACGACTCCCTTGATATTGCTTAGTTGCTGCTCCTGTAAATGAGAAACGGAAAAGAACTTCCCCACAATGGTCTGGGCCTTTAAATCCGGATCAATGGTGTTGGTAAAGGAAAGGCTAAAGGTTTTTAGGCCGGCGAATCCTGAAAGTACAATAAAAAGGGCTGCCGAACCTATTACAATGACCAAAAAGGTAATGAAGTTGATGATATTCACCGCGTTCTGACTGCTTTTGGAACGAATGTATCGCTGAGCTATGTAAAGCGGGAAGTTCAATCTAATAGGGTGTTTGGAAATTTATGAATAGCTTTTTTATGATTCTTTTTGTGTTAGTTCGTCAGCATTTTGAACGATAACCCTACTTTCTTGCAGAACTTTGCCCGACACCAGATTAAAAGTAACGTATAAAAATTCCAAGAACAAAAATCTAAACAACTCTAGGACTTTTTTCTTTTTTCCAATAAATCTGGATTTTTAATGGGATTCTCTTCGCCTTTGAGAGATTGTTCAATATTGTCTATGTACTCTAGGGAATCATCAAGGAAAAATGAAAGTTCTGGCATTCTTCGCAACTGATTTTTGGTCCTTTGTGCCAACTCGTGCTTGATCAATGGTTGGTTGGATTGGATGCCTTCCAATAATTCATTTGCATTGTTGGTCGGGAAAATACTAACATATACCTTGGCAATGGAAAGATCGGTAGTTACATATACTTTGGAAACAGAAATCAAGGTTCCTTTTAATCCACCATCCGTAGCTGCCCGTTGTAAAATATCGGCAATATCCTTTTGTATAATTCCACCAATTTTTTTCTGTCGTTGTGTTTCCATGGGGCAAAAATAGGGCTTTTATGACTTTCCTCATCATTTGATATCTTTACAACCCCTAATTTTGCCTTCAGACTTGCTAAAAGCATTGATTTAATAAAATCCGATATATTATGATGGATAAGATTGAGCACATTGGAATAGCCGTAAAAAACTTAAACAACTCCAACGAACTTTTCAAAAAGCTGTTTGGTGAGCCTGCCTATAAAGAAGAGGAAGTGGCCTCAGAAGGGGTGCGCACTTCATTTTTTATGTCGGGCCCCAATAAAATTGAATTGTTGGAGGGCACTGACGAGAACAGCCCCATCACTAAATTCATTGAAAAAAAGGGAGAGGGCATACACCACATCGCTTTTGCCGTAGATGATATCGTAAAGGAGATACAAAGATTGCAAGGAGAGGGCTTTACGGTTTTGAACGATGTACCTAAAAAGGGAGCGGATAACAAATTAGTCGCTTTTTTACATCCCAAAAGTTCAAACGGGGTGTTGGTAGAACTATGTCAAGAGGCCCCACCCCACCAACCCTCCCCCAAGGGGAGGGAGTAAATGTTAGGGCTATAAAAATGATTGTGTTCACTATTGCTTTATGGCTTGCAACCTACAAAAATAAGTAGTAATATTGCAGTCCCGTTTTCGGGTCCTATAGCTCAGCTGGTCCTGACGATTCCGCGAGGCGGGATATCAGGATGCTGACAAGCCAGCTTCGTCAGCATTAGAGTAGAATCTGTAGGAATCTTGAAAACTAAATAATGATAATAATTGGTCCTATAGCTCAGCTGGTTAGAGCACCTGACTCATAATCAGGGGGTCCCTGGTTCGAGCCCAGGTGGGACCACTTAAAGCGCAAAGCCCATGCTCCGTAAGGAGGGTGGGCTTTTTCTTTTTGGGGCATGAGAATACCAAAAGTATACGCAAAGAACCAAAAAGAAAACCCTCAGCGGAGAGCTGCGGACTTTGCATTTTCAGGAGTGGGAATTCTCTGGTCCATGAGCGTAGCGAACTAACCCAGGTGGGACCACCTTTAGTTAAAGGCTTCGAGGTTTTAAAACTTCGGAGCTTTTTTCATTTGCACGCAATTTGCACGCAAAAAAGTTAAAATTCACTTCGATGAAACTTGTATCTATTTGTGTACATTTTGTGCCTTATATAAGCTTTAATACATCTTCTTCGATAAGAAGGGAAAAGAGACGACTTTGTTCTTCAGTTGAAACACGATAGCATTAAACACTAGTTCGTTCAAACAAATCTGAAGTAGGGTAGAGTATAGGCAGGTGCTTCAATTTTACTCTTTACAAAAGGTGCAATTTGTAAAGAGTCTTTGTTTGAACTTGTAAAATCTCCCCGACCTTGGGTTTTTCATTGGAGGTTTGTTCTACTCAGGTTTTTCCTTCCGAGCGTAGTTTAGTCTATACATCATCCAATCACGATGCTCTGTTTTATTTGGGAAAAGTGATTTTAAAGCTTTTTCAGAAATAATGTCTAAATACTTTTCTATATTTTTTGTGAACTCTTGCATTAAAACAACTAGTTTAAACTCTTCTATTTTGTCAAAACTAGAAACAATTACCAATTCATTTCCCCATTTGGTTATAGAAGTCTGTGTTAATCTGAAAGATTCTGTTTTTCTTGGAGATTCTTTTGATTTGGACATGTAATTTGGCGTATGTGCTCCAATTTTATTTCTAACATCAATTATTTTTAAACCTTTTATATCCGCAACTATTTTTTTCTTGTTTGGGACTTTAAAAAGCTCAATTAATTCAATAATAGCCTGCATTTGCAGATAAACAGCATTTAAAACTCCATATAGCCTAATGTACATTTCACCCTGACCCTCTAAATTTATTATAAGTCCATTTTTGTAAAACTCAGAGATTGCATACTGGCAATCTTCTGTCAAATCTATACAGGCTCTTAAACGTAAATGGTCATCGGTACCTGAAAATTTAAGGCTGCGATTTAATTTTTCTTTATATTCTTGTTCGCTGTTATAGTTCTTAACTGGAACATATCTTAGAACTCCTAAAAGGATTTCACAATATATTTCGATTGTTGATATTCGACTTAAGTATTCTTCATCAGTCATTTTCCTAATAGGTTGATTCTCTAATTATCGTCTATTTAAATTTTTAAAACCAAGACTAGGATTTTTGTAAGACAGGTTATTAAATTAGATGTTTATTTCAGTACTACATTTTTGTCTTTAAAAAGAAATCATCCAATGCTTCTTTCAATTTTTTATTTCCCATAGTTAAAGCCTTGTTTCTAATATCGTCTGGTTTGAAGTATGACACCTTATATTTAGAAGCGGATGAAGAGATATAGTCTAGTTTCTCCATTGCATCATCGGTAAATCCACCAGTTGACCAAAATTCAAATTCAATTTTTTTCTTTTTCCAAGTTTCCTGTTTTTCCACCCAAGTTTTAAATGCAGGGATTTTTTTTCCAAGCCATTTGTCTATAGTCTTTAAATCCGTTTTTGAACGTTTTGCTTTGCATTCAGCTATCACAATTCTATCATTGTAATTAGCTAAAACATCAATTTCGTGACGAGAATTACTTTCAATAATCTCACGTCCCAAATCAATACTATTATTACTATTTAAAGAATGAATATGGCCAACAACAAACTCGAATAGTGCTCCTCTAATGTTATTGGCTAAACCTTCGTTGTACTTTTTCAGTTCTTTAATTAAATCCAGATACTTTTCAGGGGAAGATTTTAAACTAGCTCCAGCATTATTTAAAACGCTAATTAATTCTTTGAGGGTTTCAGCGTATTTTTGACCAAATAGTTCTTTAATAAAGCCAATAGCAATACCGTGATATTTTAAAGCGGATAAAGCTTCCTTACTTAAATCATCAACTAGTAAAAAAGGAATAATTTTTGAAGCGTTATTATAACTTTGAACATGTTTTATTTTTTCAATAAAGAACAAAACATCCTTTTCATAAATTGGAGTTCCTATTATAATATCAGCTAAAATAAAACCAGGTTTATTTCCCTGCATTAATCCTGTGATATTAGATACACCTTTGAAGGCCCATCTGAATTTCCCGTATTCTCCAAATGGTTCAGCTGTATTATACGAAATTAATCCAATGTTTTTGGTCAAAGAACCAAAGTCAGAAATAACGTTTCCTTTTATTACCTCAATCGTTTTACAGGCTAATGAGTTTATATTGGCCTTTTTTAATTTAGGAGAAATAGCATAATACTGTTTATTAAAATTTAAGATGTTCGATTTTATAAATTTTTGTATTATTTTTTCAAATGGCAAATGTCCTTTTAATGCCCTAATTGGATAGTTAGTATAACATTCTAAAAAAACCTGATTGATAATTCCGCCATGAAGCTCTAATGCATTTAGGGTATACCAATATTTTTTTCCATTTTCAAACATTGCTTTATTTAGTGAATCAAACAGTAGTCCATCTATTACATGTTTTTCTAAATAGCAAAGCGATAAATTGCTTATGAAATACCCTTTAATTTTTTGAATCTTTTTATTCCTAGCAACTCTTTGACTGGCAGTATTGTAATTTATTCCTTCAGATTTTTCTAATAACCTTGACAACTCATTTGACATCAAAGGACCTTTTTTATTTAATATGTTCTCCAATAATGTCATATCACACTATATATAAATAACTCTTAAGAGTTAGAACTCAGTTAAAAAAATTAACAATACCCCAATGTTCTCTAGGTTTTTTAAATAAAAACAGCATCAAAAACCCGTCATATCAATAATCATAGCTGCGTTTTATGTATTACAAACACCTATTATACCGATCATGATTGAATTATTTTTTTGTTTATGCCTAAAGTAAAATAACCTTTCATTCTTTATCATTGACTGCACAATAATGGCCAACCCATTTCTACCCTTAACCTTTGTTCAAGTACCGTCCTAAAAAGAATAGTATCCTCTTTGTAATCCTCCAACATAAAAGAAGTCTCTAGATATCGGAAGGACCAATCATAATTTCTCAGATTTTCAAGATTAAAAACAGCTAAACAGCCTGTGCCTTTTGAACCTTTGAAATGTTCTTTTGCTCTTTGCCTTAATCTATAACTATGTCCACTATATACGACATAAGGAAAATCATCGTGCTGCATTATTCTTAACCAAGATGGGAGATAACTAGATGCCTTAACTTTTTTAGAAAGATTATAATGCATTGGATCTTCTCTTTCTTTGAAACCACTCAGGATTTCTGTGGCTGCATTAGTTGAAATAGTATAGATTCCAGGACTTGTTGGAATCTTTTTTAATATTAGATCTATCGAGGGGTAATTAATATCAATCGTTTTCCACTTTGCATTGGAGTAAATATTTTCAAACATTTATAAATTTTTGAAGACTTTTATTAGGTCGGAATAAGCCGTTGAATTATCAAAAGAATTTAGCAATTTACCCTTGTATGTTCTTTCCCGAAGGTCTATTTTTTTAGTGGTATGATTATAAAGCATTGCATAGCGATTTAGCCCAACCCAGAACCAAATCATATTAGCTGTCTCTCCTTTGTACTCTCTTACCTCAATTTCTTTAGAAGATTTCCAAATAATAGCACCTGCAAGAGTAAGTGCTATTCCTTCTACATTCCCAGCGTGATGGTCGGCTCTATCCAAAACACCTAAAAGATACCCCTGTAAAGTTTGCAACGAGTCTATTGATATGGCCATATGAAGTTTTCTATATATTAATAACTTTCCAAAACCGTTCGGTCTGGATTTACCCAATAATGTATAATATTAAGTTTTTTTAATTTTGGAACTACGCCGTCAAGAACCTTTTTAAGGTACAAATCATCTGGTTGCGCAATAGCAATCAAATCGTTTGGAAATTGGTTTTGAGTTTTAATCGACTTTATTATTGCCACTCCGAAATGTGTCTTAATTTGGGTAGAATTAAAGAATTCGTTTTTTTTAGTAGGTGAATTATCAGACGCTTTCGCACCTTTAGCCTCAACATAGAGTCTGCGCCCATCTTTGATTGCAACAACATCAACACCTCTTTTTTGACCTAAACAGAATCCTTCAATAAACCAACCTTCCTTCTTGAGATGTTCAATTAGTATCTTAATGGTTTGATCCTCTGTTAATTTTGAATTATAGTTCATAGCCAGTTATTTGTATAAACTTTTAGATATTTGACATATAGCAGCTTATTTAGTTATTCACGTCTGGTAAAACTTTTCTAATCTCTCTGAATTTTTTTAAAAGTCCTAAGTATTTTTGACCTTGCAGTCCAATTCTTTCATCCTCCAAAAAAATTCGAGCCTCATCAACAATTGCATCCTCCTGTTCCATTCTTCTCAATTCTTTAAAGTCTTGATTAATCCTCTTCAGATTACTATTCAAATAATTAATAAATTTTTGAATAAATTCATCCGAATTTGAAAAATTTATCGACGTATCACTCAAAACTAGAAGATATGAGTTTTTATTTGTTACTAGATTATCCATCTCAAAAATCGCTTCTAGGACTATTCCACTATGTTTCAACTCCCTTTTGAATTTTATATCTAAAACCTTGCTTAGAATAGAATAGACTTCTTCGTTATAATCTTTAATCATTTTGTCCGGCACAAACTTCATCATTTATTCAAAGTGTTCCATATTATTCATAGGTATAAACCCGTATCTGCCCTTCTTCGTTGATTGAGTAAAAGTTATATGATTTATCCTATTTAAGATATCAGAAGGCGGCTCCACATTTTCAATGATAATAATTTGGTCAATATTACTATTATCGGATACGTATCTATAAAAGTCCATGGCCAAATCAATAGGTAACAAATCCTCTTCAGAGAGATCGGGTTTCTTAAATGTAACAAGAGGCGAATCTAGTATTGGAATTCCTATTGAATAGTCCTTAGCACTAACTAATTCTTGAATAGCAACTATAAATGCAGAATAGATAATTGCCCTGTAACCTTTCCCAAAAAGCGATCGATCTTCCCCAGATATCACAAAATCATTTCCTTCCTCACTATAACTAACGGCAGTTAAGTCAGGATAGTTACACCCCTTTAGCACCAATTCAATATAATTTGATAGCGGTGTCATATTAGCAGTTGATAATGACTCATATCCGTTATTTTTGTTGGATTTCGAGACTAAATCTTCTAAAAAATCCTTTTGTATACTATATTTTTCCAATCGCTTTTGCTTAAATTCAATTCCCAACAAGAAACTTTTTTTGTCAATAAGCGATTCTATGGTTTGCGATATATTATCGATGTCCAATTTTAATTTATTCTCTAGTTCATACTCTAAATTTTGCTTTTGATCTTCAAAATTTGCCAAGCTCTCCTCGAAATCTTTTAATTGTAGGAACATGATTTTTTCTGATTCTACCAATTCAATGAGAAGCCCTTCTATTTTGCTTATCTCAGCATTACATGCATTAATAATACCGGTTATATCAGTATCAGCGCAGTTATGTGGCAATTTGTTTTTACACAAAGGGCAAACTGAATCCCCCTGAGCATCGTCTTGAAGTAAAACACTTGCTTCGATTGTAGATTTTAGTCTACTTATATCGGTATTATAATGATTCTTCAAAATATTTGACCTCTGGTATAGTTCTTCAATCACTCGTTTTTTCACCAAAGTCTTTTCAATTATTACTTGGGTTGCATGTCTCTTCTTAGTTAAATCATTGTACTTTTCATCAAGAACTTTATATGATGATTTGAGGTCTTCTATCCTAGTGGATAATGAATCTATAGGCTCACTATCCCATTCCACTTGCATATTTTTTAGTTCCTCACTTTCATCTACAATCAATTCCTTTAATAATTCCAATCTTCCTTTTTTGTTAGTAATTTCCGTTTTACTTAATGCAGCAATTATATCACTATCATCTTCTCCAGTAACAAGATATTTTAAGGTATTTTTTTCAGGTGTAGCTTTAGTGTAGTGGGTCTCAATTAAAGAATTTTCAGTTATTATTCGTTCTTCGTGAATCATAAGAAAACCTGCAACGTCGCGATAAGAAAGTTGTCTTGTTTTCCCCTTCTGGTCGGTCCTAATCTTTTTTGGGTAAGAGTTATTTAATTTTAGTAAAAAAGCTGATATGGTTTGCTCACTCTTGGGGTTGTGCTTTCTAGCAAGTATTTCGTATTCTTGGTCAAATGTGATATCGTCCATCGAACTTTCATATAAATGAAAATCCCCGCCTTTTAAGTCACTTTCAAGAGTTAAAACTTTACTGTCTTTAGTTGTTATTTGAAGAAATATTGAAGAATAATTTTTAACCTCATTAATCCTTTTTGGAGTTTTTGAGCTCCCCAACATATAGTTCAAACATTGAAAAATGAAAGTTTTCCCCGTATTTGAAGGTCCAGTTATTATATTAGCACCTGGTTGAAATATAATTTCAGCATGTACAACCGCATTTCCAGTCAGCCTAAGTTTATTAAAAATATATCCCGTATTCATTCAATGTAGCAATTCAATATTATACTCATTTCTCACAGCTTGCATTTTAGAAAAAAGAATCTCCTTCAACAACTTCTTTGGTAAATCTGAGAAATTTGCTGCAACCCAATTAGCTCTATTAATCAAGTTCAGTAAATATTCCTCCTCTAGCATTTCGAGATAGGGGGTCGAGTATTCGGATGCAAGATATTCTATGCCTGTTTTGTTGAATACTCTATCTATTAAACCTTTTGAAATAAAAAGATTAATACCTTTTTGAATTATTGAACTTCTTACTAATAGTTCACCATTTCTATAAGGTACTGCTGTGTGAAGACTTTCTACGGATTTATCAATATCAGCTGAGTGAACGGTCATGTAGTCCAAGTACACAAGTTTCTGAAGGTCTATTGAGCGAGGGTATGACTCATTTAGAATACATAATATTCTCAAACCTGTTTCTACATTATTATTGAAAGGAATAGCTTTTACATTATTTTCCATTAGGTCCATGTTATCCTTTTATCATTCGCAAGTTGGTGACATATACCGCTTCTGTCGTTAATAATACTAACATCTTTGAGCGGATTAGATGCTATAACAATTTTACGAGCTTCTTTTTCAACCTCTTTTACTCTTACAAACCCATCCGAATGATCTTCATCGACTATATCTACAATACCATCAAAAATCTCATTTTGGAAATCTTCAAACGTTTCAACTGGCAAACTATCTCTCGAGAAATTTCTTAACTGCTCTGCATGATGAAAACTAATTCTAGCTCTGTCAAAATGATTAGAGTAATTCGGAACTTCGTCAAGTTGCTCTTTGCTTACATACTTCTCACCATTTTGAGATCCGTAAGCTTTAAAAAGTTGCTTTACATAAACTGTTTCGTTCGTTTGTATGGAATCTGGAATATCATCCTCTGATAATTTGTCCCTTTCCGGAAGTCCACCACCGAATCTAGTTAGATGATTTGAATGGACTTTGTGATCTTCAATAATATTTTTGGTATGAATCTTTGAAAAGATTCTAAAATTAAAATTCTGAACATAAAGCAGAAAATCATCTTTCAATTCAATGGGTTCTTTCGTAATTTTTGATTTACAGTACAGATCCCAGTTACTGATTATTGCTTCTTTTAATTTCTCCTCATTCTGCAAAAGTTTGGACAAAGAAGTTCCGCAGCCTTTTGGCGCTACAAAATAATAATTATCTGGTATTGGATACTCGCCTAAAAAGCAATAATACAAAAGCTTGCCAAATTCTTGATATACTTGGGTTGGCCTTAGAGGAGTTTCATAATGTTTACATTGGAAACAATCCCATTTATAATCTGACAAATTTTTATCAGATTTATATCCTACGACATCTCTTCCTTTATCACCTGCTCCTCCAAACTTTTCTGTCTCGAAATATGAGTCTTTCTTTAACTCAGTCCACTCCTCAATAAAGTTTTCCCACTCATCTGCTGAAAACAATTCTACTATTTTTATAGGGGCTATCCTCTTCCCGTAATTTACTTGATGAGATGTTGTCCGTTTTTTATTCATTTATTATTTCAATTTATAAGGCCTCAATCCGCTTCAAGCCTCTAAAATCTATAGGTGCATAGGAAATACTTGTTAATATAAGTTTTCAGCTCATTAAAACACTGATCACAATTTACATCTTTTTGATGATTTTTCTTACTAATATCTAAAAGAGGCTCAAGGTTTTTCAACACCTCCTTTTAGGTTTTAGATTATCAAATTGGGCTTAATACTAGTTGTCGAAAAGTATTTTATTTTGAACTCTTTACATTATGCTGTTTGGCCCTTGTTTCAGGATTTTAGTTAAACACCCTAAAACATAGTTTAAAAAAATAGAACTCTTTACAAAATCCGCTTTTTGTAAAGAGTTATTTTTTGGAATGGTTGAAGTAAAATTAGCCAACGAAGTGTCCCATAAAAGGTTAATAAACGAAACTACTAAAAGAGACCAAGAATGGGACACTTTGTAAGAAAGTTTTGCTCCTTTTTAGAATCGTCTCAAAAAACGGCCGTTTTATTAAACTTTTACTTTCTTTTATTGATCGTTATAGCTAATTCACAAATAGGTTGAAAATAAGTGAGAATTAAATTAAAATATATCAGGAATTCAGAGCTTTATCGTTGAATCCCGAACAACAAGACTTGTCTTTACTATTTTGGTCTCAAACGGTCCGTTGGAGCCATTGTTCTCTATTCTATCGATCAAGATTTTGGAAGCGGTCTCCCCAATATATTTGCCATGCTGACTTACCATGGTCATCGAAGGTGTAACATATTTAGATAATTCCCCATTAGTAAAACCTATAATTGAAACATCCTTTGGAACGTGATAGCCTCTGGCTTTCACAATGTTCATGACCTTAACTGCTGTGATTTCATCCAGCACCATAATACCCTCGATTTTCTTGTAGTTCAATAAGAAGGATAAGGTCAAGTCCAAATCTTCTTTATCGTCTGTGGCCACAACCAATTTATTATCAAATTCAATCTCTTTTTCTTTAAGTGCTTTCTTGTAACCCTCAATCCTAAGTCGACTGATAACAGAATCCTGTATTGGTGTAACAATAGCGACGGTATTGCATCCAGTATCCAAGAAAAATTTGGTGGCTTTATAACCAGCTTCAAAATCATCCACAATGACCTTGTCACAATCAACAAAATCTGTGACCCGATCGAACATGACCAACGGGATTTGATTTTTCACCAATTCTTTAAGGTGTTCCGCATGTTCCTCCAGTTGCCACTCCTCAGCAGCAGAGGAGATAATCACTCCATCAACTGACCCTGTTCCAAGTAGCTCTAGCGTTCTGGTTTCCTTTGTGAGAGATTGATTAGTGATGCAGATTATCATACTATAACCTTTTTCATTCGTAACCTTTTCTATTCCATATAAGACTTGTACAAAAAAATAATTCAATATGTTTGGAATCACTACACCAATGGTCTTTGTGCTTTTGTTTAAAAGATTTAAGGCTAATTTGTTCGGTCGGTAATGGTTTTCTTTGGCATATCTCTGAATTTTATTTTTAAGTTCCTCGCTGATTTCATGACTGTCATTTAAGGCCCTTGAAACGGTTGCGATGGATACCTTAAAATGTGAAGCAATTTCCTTTAAAGTAAGTTTAGACATATCAGTTTTATTGATGCTCAAACGGGAATTCAATTCCAGCTGATTTTCTAACCAAATCAACTAACCGCATGAGTGACATAGAATCATTATGACTCCAAGTTTCACTCTCCATTGCTCCCTTGGCAATGCATTTTTGACTTTCCAAAATTTCATGTGTAAAGCCCTTGCCAATGGTAGGTAGGTCATAGGTTTTCCGCCAGCCATTTTTTACTAGGGTGAACCCTTGAGTCTCATGCCATATGGGATGAATAAATATTTCCCCCTCCTCGCCACAAATTTTCGCCTTCATATCTGTATTGTTAGCAAAGCCACTATACAACAGGGCTTGTGCTTCCGGATAATCAAAGATCATTGCGGTTTGAATCTCAGCTCCAGTATCAAAAAACTTTGATTTGGCAACCAACTCCTTGGGCACACCCAACATAAGATAAGACAAAAATATGGGATAAACCCCCATATCCAATAGCGAACCACCTGCAAGATCAACATTCAATGATCGCGCGGTAGGGTCATCGTCCAATTTGTAAAAAGTGAATTCCGCATTAATATATTTCAATCTTCCAATTTCTCCGGAATCAATCAATTCCTTAATTTTTAAAATGGAAGGATTAAAACGGGTCCAAAAAGCTTCCATGAAAAAAACTTTATTCTTCTTGGACGCTTCAATCATTTTGTGAGCTTCGTTAGCACTTATGGCAACTGGCTTTTCACAAAGTACGTGTTTTCCATAGTTCATTGCGGCTATACTTACCTCAGCATGGGTATGATGCAAGGTGGCCACATAAACGATATCCACAAGTTCATCTTTGAACAGGTTTTCGTAATTGTCATAATAGTTTTGAACTCCAAAACTCTCAGCAAAATCTCTTGCCCTCTCCATGCTGTTGGAAGCCACAGCGACCATCTCCGCATCTTTTACAAGTTGAAGATCTTCGGCAAAAAGCTTAGCAATTCGTCCCAAACCAACTATACCCCAACGAATCTTTTTTTTCATAACGATGTGTTAGTTACGCTCCTCAATAACCTCTGAGGTAGAAAACCGGTAACGCATGTTACGGTAAACACATACATCGGTTATATCCTCCGGAGTACCTAGAGGAACTGCCCTAAAATTTGATGATATTCTGTCCTTTTTAACGGGCATCACCCTGTGAAAACAATGACCATGCAGAAAAATAACCGTACCCTTTTTGGGCTGAAAGACCAATTGACCTTCCAAATCGTCATGGGGCTTACCTACTGGAAGTACTCCGGCCTTATGGGCTTCTGGCATCACCACAATTTCACCGCCTGTTTCATCTGTAATATCATGGGTGTACACCAATCTATTCAGGTTGAATTTTTTTTCATCTTCAGGAGGGCAGTCTTGATGCCAGGCCTGGCCTTTGGAACCAGCCTTGGAAAACATCATCATACAATAGAGGTTTTGCCAACCATCCTTTAGGATAGCATCCGTAATCCCGTTGAATTTTTTGTCCTTGTCAATCCCATCAAAATAAGGTTTGTCCTCGCGATAGGGAAACCAAGAAATCACCTCTACGGCGGATTTAGATATAAATTCATCTGTATGCTCCCAATTGGGGTTTACCCCGTAATGTTCCAATATCAAATCATTGTACTGATCCATTAATTTTTCGTCAAAAAAATTCTCCAGTACAATGTATCCTTCCTGCCAAAATTGAGTGGTCAATGCCTGAATATCCATAGAATCAAGTATTTAATTGTTATTGTACAGTTTCTCGAATAAATCCGGAGTGGACTTGATGTATTTCGATTGCGAGGTAATTTTCCTCCATCGATTGCTAACGGAATCACTCAGATGCAAACGGGCATCTATTCCCTTAAATGTTGGGTTATTGATCCACATAGGATGGGAATCCCAATGGCAATTGATATAGTGTACCGCTTTAACCACATCCGGGTTATCATCTATATCGTTAAAGAATGGGATAAACCACTTTTCCCAAGCTTCCTCGGCCTGTATTGGGTCACTTAACTGCGTCTCTTTGGTTAGACCATACAGCTTTCCACCATAATCAGAAATTGTTGGAGTGGCCTCAGCAATGAAGACTGGCTTACCTTTTTTGCGGGCAAACTCATACATTTCAATTTCTTTCCATCTGTTGAAAAAAGAAACTCCACACCAATCCACATAATCATCCCCAGGATACCAACCTTCCAAATGCTCTTGTCCAGAAATAAACCCTGTTGATTGCCATACATAGGCCGTGTTTTCAACACCTTTGGCTCTTAGCATGTCCACAATGCGCTTATACGCCTTGATTGTTGTTTCCCGATCATAATGATTCCAAGGGTCCCCATCAAATTCGTAAGCAATTCGCAGGAATACGGGTCTTTTCCCCAAGGATAGTAGAAAATCGGCCAATTTATTGATATATGCATCATGGGTACCATCTGCCACTTTTTCCTCGTGGTTTACAAACTGGAGACCAATGGCAAGTGCCATGTTTTCGTAATTGGGACTGTTGAGCTGCAAGGTGGCATTGTAATCATTGTCACCCCAATCGTGGGTGTCAAAAATTCCATCCAAACCTTCTTGGATTCTTCCAAATGAATTCTCACCCGGGTTGATGTTTGAATAAGTTGTCCAACCTGCCGGCCTTTCAAAGTAATCTAAATATCCATCATTGTAGGCCTCCAAACCGCCCACGGCTTCCAACTCCTGTCCCACAAACAGCAATACCTCACCGTCTTTGGGTTCAAATTTTGCCAGCTTTCTTTTTGGAGTTTCCTCTTGTGTGGAATCCATCGCTTGTTCCGCATCTTCCTGTTGCTTGCAGCCAAATGCCAAGATGGCCAAAATCAAAATGATTAACTTTTTCATGGATTGATTTTTTGTGATTGATTTTCATTTAAACTTATTCCAGGAGCAAGCATTTCAATAAACGGTCCTGGTGTGGTTTCTTGTTTTCTTGGATTATTGTGGAAATCCACAGAGACTTCTTTTAATGAAGGCACCAATTCCAAGGTTTTGGAACTGTTCCAAAATAAAAACAGGGCTTCCCTATTGAATTCAACAGGTACTCTCAAAAAGGAGCTATCCTGATCCAAATTGCTTTTGCCAAGAGTCGCCGGGTCTATAAAATTTGGTTCTGAAGTACTTATGTAGACATTGTGGTCGGCAGTATTACTGTCGGAGCCAAATCTAAAAGGTCTCACATTTATAAAAATGTTGTTGTAGACTCTATTTTCCTCAGCCGTCAGCTTTCGCCCATTTTGATAGCGGTCCGTCTGAACTATAGCATGTACGGCATTACCAGTTGTATTGGCCACTAAGTTATGATATACCTTTAAGTAATCGGTATCGTTGGCATAAATGCCGTTGCCATCTATGTTCCAAACAAAGTTATTATCAACCAAATTTGGGAAGTGACTGGCCTCTACAAAAATTCCGCCTTGTATGTTTTGTACATCGTGAATTACATTTTGGGTGGTCCGAGAATAGCGTATATCCCAGTCCAACCAAATTCCATTTCCACCCTGAATGTTATGGATGTGGTTTCCCTTGACGAGGGTCCTATGGGTAACCAACATTTTAATCCCCGAACATTCCCAGTAATTTTCGGCATCTTGCCAACCAATGTGATGGATGTGATTATTTTGAATAATTCCATCCGAAACCACGAAACTTCGAATTCCGGCCGTACCACAATCATGGATATGGTTGTTTCGTACGATCATAAAGCCTTGGCTATCTTTTCTATCTCTTCGTACATTCTCTGGATTGGGGTCATTGGTCTCGTAAGCCAAATAACCAAATTCCAGTCCAGAGGAATTTATTTGTCTAATGGTATTATCCTCAATAATCCAATGGTGCCCGCCCAAAGCAGTTACCGCTCCGGTACTGGTTCGTAAGAACCCATTGGCACAATGTTCAAAGGTGAAACCACGCAATTGAATGTAATTAAGTCCCACTTTGGAAGGTTTGAACAAATGTTGCTGGGTAGCTACCTCAATAACAGATGCATTTGGGTTTTTACCATCAAACCCATGGACGTGCAAGGTCTTCCCATCTACATCAACCCAGAATGAACCTGGGATTTTAGCCAAATCCCCATAATCCTCCAATTGGGTCATTCTTTTCCCATTTTGAAACACCACAGCACGTCTGGAAGTATAGGGTGCAATTTCTTTTACCAAGTTGGCCCAAGGCATTAATGCATGTTCTTCTGGTAAGATATTGGGAAGTTGAAACGGATAGTACCCTTCATCAAAAAAAGTATCTGGCACCATGGTCACCCATATTTTTCTGGACCAGGTATACTGAAGGGAGGGGTCTGCCAACACATCGGTATACACCTTATTTTGTCTCCATTCGGCATTTAAAATTCTTGAGCCTTTGACCACAACCATTTCACCGGGGGCGGCCTCATAGGATATCATTTTGTCAGGGGAAGTGCCCCCTTGTAACGGATAGATGGTTTCCCTGTATATTCCGCTATAGACTAGAACCCGTTCGCCCGGTTTTACAACCGATGCCGCTTTGTCGATGGTTTTAAAAGGATTTGCTTTACTGCCGTCATTACTGTCTGATGCATTCGAGTGCCTTTGATCCACAACATAGGTCTTGGTATATTCCGTTACATTTTCCCATGCCGAATAACTATCCCAATCAAAGTTTTGATTGGAGCTCTGGGCATTTGAATGGAAAAACTGTAAGCACATTAAAACAACCAGAATGGATTGTATGCTATACTTATTTCTTTTCATTTGATTGATTCTGTTTTTATCTAATCTTTAACTTCTTGATAATCAAACCATTTGAAATCGGCATGATGCTCATTCATAGCTAGGTCTTGGCAACAGATGCCCACAAAACTTCCAGTAAATGCAGGCCTATAGCGACTTCTTCCATCCCTCACATGATCATCGGACAGAATGCTGGCATCCAATTCTTGGCCAATTGTTCTAAAGGTTTCACCATCCGTGCTGTATGAAAACTGAAGTCTCTCCCTATTCATTTCTCCCTTTAGGATTACAGATTCAACGCCATTGATATCTACTAATTCTTCCTGAAAACTCATTTTATAATTATCAGACGAGATAACATTCAACATCCTTTTGGAACCATCAGGATTTGATGTGATACATGCATAATGATAATGTCCCGCGTTATAGTAGAATACCAATCCGGCCATATGGTGCAGGTTTTTGGGTTGGAACTCAACCTCTGTGCTGGCCACGATATGAAAATCCTGTATTCTCCTTGCCAACAGACTTTGTTGGTGAAGCGAGGTCAGGGATTCTTTGCCGTACAACCTTAGATAGCCTTTTCTTGCGGTTAAACTGCACCAATCTTCAGTCATAGGTATTCGTAAAGACTGGAATTCAATAGGAATGGAATTAGCGTTAAAATTGACCATACTTCCATTATGGGAAAAAGAATATTCAGGTAAACTAGGTTTCGGTATTCGTTCCCTAGGAACGCGTCCGCCTCCTTTTAACCAAGGCCAACCATCTTTCCATTCCAATTCTTCTATAGCGGTTTCCCTGCCCAGGGTGCAATTGCCCCTTGTGGTCAATGGTCTACCTACAAGGAACACCGCGTACCAATCACCATTTTGGGTTTCAACCAAATCCCCATGCCCTGATTTTTGCAAAGGATTTTCCTCGCTTTCGGCAGCCGAGATAAAAGGATGTTTGGGATGAAATTCATAAGGCCCAAATATGGAAGAACTTCTACCGATACTCATTGCATGGCGGTATTCGGTGCCACCTTCCGCAAGCACTATGTAGTAATAATCACCTCTTTTATATAGGTGGGGTCCTTCTGTTAGCCCCAAGTCGGTTCCTTCCGTTAAGTAATGAACGTCTCCGACCAGTTTTTTTTGGAGCGGATCATATTCTTGCATTTCTATACCACCAAAAAATCTTCCGTTTCTATGGTCTACCAGCATACTCACATACCATTTTTTGTCCCCATCATGAAACAAGGAACCATCAAAACCCCGTGAGGACAGATAAATAGGTTCACTCCAATCTCCATAGATATCCGTTGTGGTGACCATGTAGTTGGGGGTATCTTTCCACACACCATCAAAGGATTTTACATTGGTGTATACCAAATAAAAAACACCTTTGTCATAAGTTAAACAGGGGGCCCAGACACCACAAGAATCTGGAATACCCTTCATATGTAATTGAGAGGTCCGGTTCAGTGGCCGTGCGACCAACCGCCAATTTTTCAAATCCTTGGAATGGTGGATTTGAACCCCTGGAAACCATTCAAAAGTTGAAGTGGCGATAAAATAATCATCCCCAACACGACAGATGGATGGATCCGGATTAAAGCCTTTTAATATTGGATTTTGTATGTAACTCATTGTTTGATTAAATCTTTTTCTAATTCTTCAAGGGATTTTCCCTTGGTCTCAGGAAGTGTTTTTAGGAAAATAAAGAAGCCCACAAGGGCAATTACTCCATAGATGTAAAAAGACACTGCATTTCCAAAAGTGGCCAATTCCCAAGGAAAAACCTGGGTCACCAGCCAGCTGGATAGGCCATTCAAAAAACCCACAAAACCAATGGCCAAACCACGATATCGATTAGGGAACAACTCTGAGAGCATGACCCACATGACCGGTCCCAAAGAAAAGGCAAAGCAGGCTATGAAGCCTAAAATGCCAATAAGGACCAAAGTTGGGTTCATTTGGGTCGCTGCCTCAAGGATTGGACCTTCATTATTAGCATATTCGCGAGATCCCAGGGCTGTGAGCATATCATTTTTGAAATCTATATCATTGTCATATTGCTTGGAAACATAATGTGCCAACTTGGGCTGTATGGCCCGTTCTAAAGTGACCAGCTTATCCGAGGTAAGGGTGTAGGTGGCCTGCTGAAAACCATAACCGCAGATCAGCATACTAATGGCGATACCTCCAACTCCTACCAGAAGTAACGGCCTTCTTCCCATTTTGTCAATAAGAAAAATGGCTACGAAAGTAAAAAGTACGGTTGTAAGGCTAAGTAGAATTCCAGAGGCAAAAGCTGCGTCTGTTCCTATTCCAGTTTGTTTGAATATGGAAGTTGCGTAATAATATACTGCATTTATCCCTGTGACCTGCTGCAAAATTGCCAACCCAATTCCTACACCAAGAACAAACTGCATGGATTTTTTAAATAGGCTCTTTAGATGAATTTTGTTCTTATTTTTTCTGGCTTCAGAAAGACTTTTAACAATATGGGAAGCTTCCAAACCAGCTTTTCCCGAACCATGAATCGATGCCAAAACCATTTCCGCCTCTTGATCTCTTTCTTTGATAAACAGCCATCTTGGGCTATGTGGCACAAAAAACAATAAGATAAAATACAGCAACGCTGGAATCAGTTCAACCGCAAGCATGAAGCGCCAAACATTTGAAACCGTTAAAAAAGCAATCGATTCCGAAGTAAAAGCACTATTGATATAATAATTACTTAAAAAAGCTGCAAAAAATCCTAGTACAATATTCAATTGCTGGATAGAGACCAATTTTCCGCGATCTTCAGCCGTTGAAACCTCCGCAATATAGACAGGTGCAATGACCAGGGCGGCTCCAAAAGCAATACCTCCAATCATCCGTGCAATCCAAAGCATATGAAATCCGGTTGCATAAGCGGAAAGCAAAGCTGACACGCCATAGGTAAAAGCGATGATCAAAAGCATCTTTTTCCTTCCTAAAATATCACTTGCCCTTCCGGAAACAAGCATGGCAAACATAGCTGCAAACAAAGGAGAGCTAGGCACCCATCCTTGTTCTGATATGTTGAGATCAAACTCAGGTGTCACATAGTTCATAACCCCGGAAATAATCGCAGCATCAAAACCATACAAGAAACCACCCAATGAAACGACAAAAGCGATAAACCATGTTTTTTTTGTTGTGCCAGTCATAATTGGGAAGTTTTATAAATTATTCATTTGTTTTAAAAACCCGAATGTAATCCACTACCAAAAATGCTGGGAAATTTGAAGGAACTGGTGCTACATTAGGTAAATTTCCACCAACTGATAATGCAAAAACGAAATAAAATTGATCATTGAAAGGATATGGTTGCCCATTGGCTTGCGTAGTTGCTGGCGTCATAGTGTGATATTCAATATCATTGACCAACCACGTTATTTTATCCTCTTCCCAAATTATGGAAAAAACATAATATACCTCATCGAAGGAATTTCCATCCAAGGCATCAAAATGGACCGAGTTAAAATGGTGATTAGCCGGAAAGTTGATACCATAGTGACCAGTGCCCAAAATACCATTTCTGTCCTCACCTAGATATTCCATTATATCGATTTCCCCACCGCTGGGCCAATAAGCACCAGGGTCTTCAATAGTATAATCTTTGTTTAACATAAACAACGCCACCCATGTTCCAGCAACCGAGGGCATGCTAGCGCGGATATCTACTCGGCCGTACTGAAACTCGAAAAGATTATCTGTATGGATTCTTGATGATGAGTATTCCTGTCCAAAAATGAATTCACTTTTGGCCTCCATGACCAAATTTCCTTCGGCAAAGTATATATTCTGACTTCGGTCAGTAAAGGCTTGAAGTTCGTTATTACCCCAACCGCAGAGATTGGGACATCCTGATCCTAAATGAAAATCCCATTTGTCCCTGTCCAAGCTTTCACTTTCAAATTCATCGGACCAGGCCAAAGTATAGTCGTTGTATGTGTCTGGAGTACTATAACCTGAGTCAGGGATGACTAAATTTGAAGGGCAGTCTTCGCAATTGGAACCACCACAATCCACACCGTTCTCATTCCCATTTCTTATACCATCAGAACAACTTGCTTGGGGCACAGGAATTTCATCATCTACCAAATCCATGTCTGCATTATTGGACGAACAGGCGATGAACAAAATTATAAGAGACAACAAAAGCAGGGTATAAAACTTTAGTCTGTAGACCATATTATTCAGTGTTGGGTAAAAGTTGGGGAGAAATAATTCAACTCTCCCCAACGATAACCAATTATTGAAACTATCTAACTAAACTTATTCAAATGGTATAAAATCTTTTATATAAAACTGTCCGGCTTCCGGATGACCCGAACCACCAAACCTTAATGTATAATTGTCATAGGTGGTGTTGTCCATAAGCAATGTTGTTCCATCCGCTGCGGATGTGGCCGCCGTTCCATCAAACTCCAGGGTAACCCAAGAATCAAAATCAGCTGGATCAATTGTAGCGGTAAGCACGGTCCAACGCTGCCAGAAGTTTCCATCTACATTGTCGTGCAAAATAAGCTCGACCGTTGGAGTCAAGAATCCAGAGAAATCATTGGTGGATGGGATATAAACATCCAAATTAAATTTGTGATAAACTGAAAAATCTATAATCTCTGGTTGGGGTTGGAATTTAAAGTCCTCAAATCCGCCAAATGGCCCATTTTCCGGCCTATTGATCAAGGTAACAGCCGCATCACTTCCAGCGGGGTCAGAAACCCTATATTCTGGAACCACACCTTGGGATGGGGTATCATTGGGTATCAGGTTCAAACCTGAAGTTGCATCACCAGACTCAAAAGTGAAATATACAGGCAACCCTGAACCTGCCAACGCATCTGCACGTGGATTTCCAGGCGCAATAAAACTAGTGGTGGGTTTAAAATCCCTGATATAAAACTCACCTGCTTCGGTATGCGCACTACCTCCAAATCTTAAGGTGATATTGTCATAAGTTGTATTGTCTGCCAACGGAATTCCAGCATCCACTGATACTGCAGTCGGAGCCATACCATCGAATCGTAAAGTTACCCAGGAATCAAAATCCGCTGGATCTACAGTAATTGGTAAGATAGTCCAACGCTGCCAGAAATTACCATCTACATTGTCGTGCAAAACTAATTCCACCAATGGTTGAAGATTTCCTGAAAAATCATTACTGGATGGTATATAAACCTCCATGGTGAACTTATTGTACGTAGAAAAATCAATAGGTGCAGGTTGTGGTTGGAACTTAAAATCTTCAAATCCCCCAAATGGTCCATTTTCCGGTCTTAGTATGTGACCTATCAACTCATCACTTCCAGCAGGATCCGCTGCACCAAAATTAAAGGTCACCCACTGGTTTGCTTGAGCCAGGGGAACCAAGTTGCTTCCTGAATCCGGGTCATTGGCTTCAAAGGTATAGTAGTACGGAAGCGACCCGCCAGCTAATTCATCTGCCCTTGGGGTAGGCACACATATTTCGCATGGGCCACCACAATCGATACCTTCCTCTCCTTGGTTCTGAATGCCATCCGAACAAGATGGGCATACCACACCACTTCCACCACCACAGTCAATTCCTTCTTCGTCAAGATTTTGAATACCATCAGTGTAGGAGGCAATTACCGCGTTAAGTTGTTCAAAATATTTTTCATCATCGCAGGAAATAACCACTCCAAAAATTCCCAGAGCAATTACTAAGGCTGTAAGCTTCATCGATGATCTTTTTATGCCATATATTTTTTTCATTTTTCTGTTTTTTTGGATTAATTAATACCCAGGATTTTGTTCCAACAAACCTGCCGGATAGGTGTCAATTTCTTGTTGAGGAATAGGCAACAATAGGTCTCTAGGAGCAGCAAAATCAGTTTTGCCAACTGCGGCCAGTGCAGGAGCAATAACACCACCGCCATCTGCCGCATCCCAGCGAACCAAATCGGTAAATCTGTTCCAGCCTTCAGTGGCCAATTCCCTTCTGCGCTCATCACGCACCCCTTGTACGGTGAACGCAGGCGCCGCTGTATTTCCAGGACCATAAGCTCTATCCAATACTTGTTGGAAAGAAGAAGCCCCATCTCCGCCACCTCCCATAATGGAGGCTTCTGCATGCATCAATAAAACATCCGCATACCGCAATATTTTTTCATTAAGAGGAGAACTGGGTGGTCCTAAGAGCACCTGAACCTCTTCGAATGTCAAGAAATATTTTTTTGCCCCAGTATTTACACCAATGGCATATCCGAAATTATCTGGAACTGGATCAAAATTCAAGGTTGCCAAACCAGGAGAATTTAAGACCTGTCCGGGCAATAAAAATGTAGCTGCCTTTCGTTGGTCACTATCATCAAAGAAATCCACCAAATCTTGTCTAGGAATGAAATTATTGAATGAAGGGTAAGTACCTGAAAGGAAGGGGAAAGACCACCTCCACATAGCACTGCCTTCTTGATTCACTCCAGGACCCGTTGCAGAAAGCCCATCTTGATAATTGATTTCAAAAAGGGATTCTGGGCCAAATTCCGTAGTCTGTAAAAAGTTATTTCTAAAGTCGGATTCCAAACTATATACCCCTTGTGCCATGACCTGTTCTGCGGCATTCACTGCATCAGACCACTTTTCTTGATATAGATATACCTTGGTCAACAAGCCAAGAGCCGCACCGGATGTGGCAGACCCTTGGACCCTTTCAGAACCTTTAACGGGCAAAATAGCTGCAGCAGCTTGTAAATCTGCCTCAATAAAGGCATATACTTCTGCCACTGAAGCCCTAGGTTTAAAAATCTCTTGATCCGTTGAGGTGACCGCCTCTTCAAAAAGAGGCACGCCTCCCCAAAGTTTTACTAATTCGAAATAATATAATCCTCTTAAAAATCTTGCTTCTCCAACAATTTGATCTTGTAATCCTGGAGTATCAAAACGTTCAAAATTTGATGCCAATTCAATAGTGAAATTGGACCTGGAAACTCCCCTATACCATTTGGCCCATAAAGAGGCCACCGCGGGAAGCGAGGGAATTATCGTACTAAACTGATCCCATTGGGCTCCAATAGCCCAAAAGCTTGCAGATTGTGAATGGCAGTCATCAGCCCGTGTACCTTGCGCCATCAATGGAAAGGTCTGGTTCCCCAATATTTGTTGCCATTGTAAGGGGTCATAGGCCGCATTTAAACTGGAAATAACGGCATTCTCCGTTTCAAAAGCGGTATCAATAGAAATTGAGGTTTCTGGTTGTAGGTCTTCTATATCGCTACAAGCTGCACCCAATACCATTAGGGAAACAAACAGCAACTTTGTAATTTTCTTAGGTATATATTGTATGTCTTTCATTTTCAAAGCTTATTAAAAGTTTATACTGGCGCCGAGTAGTATTTGGCGTGGTTGTGGAAAGAAACCTTGATCTATCCCTATATTCAATGATGAGTTCACATTGTTCTGACCAATCTCTGGATCAATACCAGGATATTCGGTTAACACAAAAAGGTTTTGGCCTGATACAAACAAGCGAAGGCCTTTCATTCCCAGGGTTTCCAATACACTATCCGGAAGACTATATCCCAAAGTCACATTCTTCAACTTCATATAGGTGCCATCTTTTATATGGAAATCTGAAATTAGATTCTCTCCATTTCCTGCTGTGCTCACCACTATATTTCGCGGTGCACCGGGCTCAGTGATATAGGAGGCAGGTCTATTGGTGCCCAGTGCATCGTATCTGATGGTGGCATCCAAGATGTCGTTTCCAATAGTTCCGGACATGAAGGCGGAGAAATCAAAACCTTTGTAGTTCAATCCAAGATTGAATCCAATCGTTGCATCCGGGTTGGGATCACCAATTATGGCTTTATCACCACTATCCGGTACAAGTTGACTGTTGCCACTTCCGTCCAAATCAGCAAATATCAGGTTGCCATTGGCATCCCTTCCTTCAACTACGAATCCATAAAAACTTGCTACAGCGTTACCAACGCTTGAGCGCGAAGCGAAATCATTGAATTGCGGCTGGATTTGGGCACTATTTATAAAGGAAGTTTCTCCTAAACTAGTAACCTCATTATCATTGAAGCCAAGATTGGCACCCACATTCCAACCAAAACCACTATCGTAATTTTCGCGATAAGAAAGTAAAATTTCAAATCCTTTGTTCTCAATGGTTCCTGTGTTTTCAGAAGCGGGGTTTAGACCAGAGGTCAAAGGTGTTGTTGCCGCTAATAAGATGTCGGAGGTTTCCTTGATATAGTAATCAATGGTAATTCCCAATTTGTTACTGAAAGCATTGATGTCCAATCCCACATTGAATTGGGTTAGTTCCTCCCAGCCTAGGGCTGGATTAGCCAAACTGATTTGTGCTATCCCAGGCTGCCCTGCATAACCAGCTTGCGTGGTCAACTGTGCGAGGTAGTCAAATGGGCCGAGGGATTGGTCATTACCGCTAATTCCCCAACCTGCACGTATTTTAAGTAAATCGATGGCACCCGAATCGCTTAAGAAGTCTTCTTCGGATAAAACCCAGCCGGCTGATACCGCAGGAAACCATCCCACTCTGTTATCAGAACCAAAGCTTGAGGATTTGTCCCTTCTCAATACGGCGCTTAACAAGTACTTTTCCTTGAAATTGTAGTCTACTTTTCCAAAGAAGGATTCCAAAAACCTTTGGATGGTAACTCCTGGAGTTACCGTTGCATCAGTGATGTTGTCCGATAGTGCAAAATTTACACGACCAAAATCATTGGTAAAGAAGGCCCCGGTATCATTAATCAGGTCTCCCCCAAAGAAATTGGTTTTGACCAATTCATATCCAACAAGGGCACTTAAATTATGGTTAGTGTCCGATAATTCATCAAATGAATATTTGGCGGTTCCACCCCACTGCCTGTTTTCCGCAGTACTTTTCACTTCAGAGTATGCCACCCCGGTAGAGGTATCGTATTCCTGTGTTGGTTGCTGTATAAGTGGGGCAAACGTTCTATTGAAAATGGAATTATGGAATGACCCATACCAACCTCTTAAAGTTAAGTCGTCCAACACATCATAATTCAATGAAATATTCAAATTTGTTGCATCCTGAGTAATCTGGTTATTGGTGGATGCAATGGAAAATAATGGGTTCTGAACTGCACCTAGGCTATTCAAGGGAACTCCATTTGCTGTGGGTACACCATTATTTAAAAATGGATTGGCAAAATTGCCATCTTCATCGAATGGTTGGTAAATCGCAGGTAATGCGTTAATAAAACTGCTAATTCCTACCCCTGCTCCTCCAGTGTTTTGCGGAATTACAAATCGATCTTGATTTTGGTATTGCGCCGATGCACTGAACGAAATCCTATCAGTAATATCTGCGCTTAAGGAAGCTCTTATGTTTCTTCTCTTAAATTCTGCTTTTCCCTCACCTCCTAGAATTCCCTCTTGACCAAAATAACCTCCCGAAGCGGAATAAGCAATTTTATCAGAGCCCCCAACGATGGAACCATAGTAATTTTCTATTGGTGCATCGTCAAATAATACGTCGTACCAATCGGTGTCTGGCAATAATGCCCGCTCAGCATCTGTAAAAGCACCACGGAAACCAGCTGCAGGAGTGCCCGCTGCAGCTACACCTTCGTTGTAGTATTGGACATATTGGTCCCTGTTCATCAGTTCTGGTTTATTGGCCAAACTTTGGATACCATACGAAGTTCGAATGGTAATTTCTGGTTTCATGGCCCTTTTAGAACCTTTCAATGTTTCTACCAAGACAACCCCATTACCACCTCGTGAACCATAAATAGCTGTGGAAGCAGCATCTTTTAGCACTGTTTGTGAAACAATATCATTAGGGTTTAGGAAGCCCAAATTGGGAACCTGGATTCCATCCACAATGTAAAGTGGATTCGAATTATTTAGTGTTCCAATTCCACGAACACGTACCGTTTGTGGTGAACCCGGCGAACCGGAGTTCTGTTGAACTACCACACCTGGCACGGTACCCTGTAGGGCAGCTTCCGCCTGGGAGATTGGCAGTTCCCTGATCTGGGCTGCCTTTACAGTAGCCACTGCCGTTGTGACCAGTCTTTTGTTTTGGGTCTGTCCATAACCCAAGACCACCACTTCGTCCAAAGATTCGGCACTTTCGGTCAATACAACGGAAATGTTGGTGTTGCCATTAAGTGCAATCGTTTGCGAATTGTAACCAATATAACTGATAACCAACGAGGCGTTGCTATCAGAAACGGTTATGGTAAATTTTCCATCAAAATCTGTTTGGGTTCCATTGGTCGTCCCTTGTTCAACAACAGTTGCCCCACCCAACGGGCCTGAACTGTCCGAGACGTTTCCGGTAATGGTTTGCGCACTAGCGTCAAATCCTATTCCCGCGAGTAGTAGCATGAATAAAAGAACAACATAGTTTGTACTCATGAGCTTCGAGTGTTTAGTTAGTAATTAAGTTGTTTTAGGAGTATTTTGCGTGTTCAAATACTGCTTAATCTTCAAGTCAAAACTATTTGAAGGGGCTCTGAATGTTTGCTTTTTTAACAGAGGAAGGTTTGCAATGGACAATTTTGCGAAGCTAAAGAGTAAGAATCTCAAGCAATTTATTCAATTGATTATCAGTCTTTTATAGCTTTAATATTATATTTACGAAAATTTAACTTAACCGTTTACGTAGATTTTTCGAAAATTCTCGTAGAATTTGTCTAATTGATAGAAACACAACCAAAAAAATGACTATTTCCAATTCATAGCCAAGGAAAAATGAAATATCAATGATATTTTAATATTTCCATATCCTAAATGGTAATCTTGCTGGAATTGATTTGTGCCCAAAACCCATTAGGTTAAACAAAAGGATAAGTTTCTAGCTGGGTTGAAGCAGGAAGGCAAATCCACAATTGTAACTATAGAAAAAATATAAAGGGATTTATATCAATTTTTGGAGCCTTCAACTAGTAGAAAAAATTTATGAAAGACTATTAATTTCGCTAAAAGAAAAATAAAACCAGCTCGTATCAAGGTATTAAGTGCATTGCTACCCCTCAGGATAGTAACGCCCCGCTAACGAAACGCTGGAAGCAATTTTCGCTGTTTCATAAAACGAACAATTTTTAAGACTCCCCAGTTTTTCTCTATCCGTCTTAAAAGCTAGTCGCTTTTAGTGACTTGGTTTTTGCATAAACTTTTCGTTAATTATTTTATTTATATTAGGTCTAAATAAAAATAGTAATTATTTTTACGCCTCATTACAAAGATATCTACTATGAAAAGCCCATTGCTGTTCACGACCATCTTCCTCATAACTATTCTCTCTACTTTCGCTCAGACTGGTAGCATCAGCGGTAAAATCACCGATATTTCCGGCAATGCCCTACCATCGGTAAACGTCTCCGTACAGGGAACCACATTGGGAAGTTCCACGGATGCGACCGGCGCTTATGCGATAGCTAACGTTCCCATCGGCCAACAAACAGTGTCAGTCTCCTATGTAGGCTATGAGCCAATGAAAAGCACTGTGACCGTTTCGGAAGGCATCGATATTGAAATAAATTTTGAATTGCTCCAAACCTCGGAGAGTCTTTCGGAAGTCGTCGTCACCGGGAAACGTGAGACGGGTTACGTGGCCACAGAGCAATCGGGGGCAACGTTCGGTTCTCGGGACTTGGTTGATATTCCCTTGTCCGTTTCCGTAATTACACAAGAAGTGCTTATCGACCAACAGGTGCGTTCACTCGGAGACCTGGTCCGCAACGACCCATCGGTCATCGTGACCAATCCACCCGGGTTTAACGAGACCGTAAACGTGCGGGGGTTCGTACTGGACAATTCAACGAGCTACCGTCGTGAAAACCTGATTTTTCAGAATCAGGTACAGAGTCCTTTTGAGAATAAGGCCGCGGTCGAGATTATCAAAGGCCCGGCAGCGATACGTTATGGCTTTACACCTCCCGGCGGTGTGGTCAACTACGTGCTAAAGCGACCCACCGAGAATCCCTACGCGTTCGTCCAGACCTTTGGTGACAGTAACGGTTCCTATGGTGTCCATGGCGATTTTGGGGGTAAGCTCAATGAAAAGTTCGGTTATAGAATCAATGCGCTTGTGGCCAATGAGGCTTCCTTCGTGAACAACGTGGCCGGACCGAGACAATTGTTCAGCGCCCTCTTCGAATGGCGCCCTATTGAAAATCTGCGTATCGATATCGAGGGCGAATACCAATATCGGGAACTTGAGCAACAGGCGGTCATCAACATCAATTCGTTCGATGAATCGTTGTCAACAGAACAGATTCAATCGATAATAGAAAATGTCGATCCCAAGACCTTTTTGGGACAGGAATGGGGCTATTACCCCACCCGTAATTTTGTAGGTTCTTTGGGCTTTCAATACGACTTTGATAAAGATTGGAACGTGCAAGGGAGGATACAGGAAATGAACTTGATACGCGACCAGCGCAATGCGGCCATACAACCGGGAAGCATCCAGGCCAACGGGGATTTTGAACAGACTGCCATTTTTAGCGCTTCACAGGTTCGCAAACCCTTGTCCGCGGAATTGTTTATCGATGGCTCCTTTACCACTTTCGGAATTGAACATGAGATCGCCGTTGGAGGTGCCTATAGTCGAAACCCCTTGGGATTTGCCCTGAACGGGGACTTTGTTTTCGATATCGGCCCATCCAACCTCTTTAATCCCGTGACCATTGAACAACCCGTGGTCTTTGACGATATTGCTGTGGATGATGCCTTGGTGTTCACCCAAAAGGCTGTTTATGTCACCGATTTCATCAAGTTGTCCGAAAAATTCGAGCTCTTGGCGGCCTTGCGGTACACCGAGCAGCGCAACGAGGATGTATTCAATGACGAAGGTACCTTGCAGACCTCCTATCAAGACGACATCATCGTTCCAAATTTGGGTTTGATCTATAGCCCCACGGAAAAAATCAACCTATATGCCAGCTATTCAACTGGCGTTACTAATGGGGAACAAATTCCAAACGAGGCGGCGAACTTTGGGGAAGATGTGTTTTTGGATCCCGTGGAGACCGAACAGTTTGAAATTGGCCTAAAGGCAGAGGTCTTTCAAAAGGCCCTCTTGACCGCCGCCTATTTCGATATTGACCAACCGTTGGCATTTCTTGACAACAACAACCTGTACCGCTATGCGGGTAGCCAAAGACACAGGGGGGCGGAGCTGACGCTTTCCGGACGGGTATCGGACAATGCCCGTGTCATCGTTGGTGGATTGTTCCTAGACCCGAGCATCGACAATCTTGAGGATGACGAGCTAGACGGCAATGTACCGGCGGGAGTTCCCGAGTTTCAGGCCAATATTTTCGCCGATTATCAACTACCCTTTGCCAAAGGACTGGACGTGAACGGAGGGCTCTTTTTCACGGGTGACCGTTTCGCCGATAATTTGAACACCTTCTCCGTGGATGGTTATGCACGATTAGATCTGGGAGCACGCTACGGTTTTAGATGGAACAAGGCGAAAATGACCGCTAGGCTTAATGTAAGGAACGTTACCAATACCCAGTTCGTCGAAGGCACCGCCTTTGGGTCCCTCGCCTTTGGAGCACCGACCACGGCCATATTTTCATTGGCCGCTGAATTTTAAAGCGTATCGATTTTGCCCAACAAAAAGAACCATATCAAGAAGATATTAAGGTATGTACATTTATATACGGCCCTGCTATCCGGACTCGTTCTTTCGGTCATGGGAATCACGGGCTCCCTATATGTATTCGAACCGGAGCTTACGGCAATCTTAGAAAAGGACATTTACCTCACGGAAAAGAAGGAATCCCTCTTTACCGATGATATTTCGATGGCCAAGCATGTTGAAAAGATTTCCGACCGCAAAATTGAAAGCATCCAATGGCCCAAACGGGGAAGGGAAACCTATGTATTCAAGTTCTTTGGCGATGAAAAATGGTACTTCTTCGACCAGTCCACTGGGAAGTTCCTGTCCGGTCGCAAAGGTTTGGGCAACGATATATTTACCTTTATCCTGGACCTGCACATGACCTTGACCTTGGGCGAAACAGGAAGGATTATTACAGGAGTGGCCTCACTGTTGTTCACCTTTGTGATGCTCTCTACCGGAATGTACCTTTGGTGGCCGACCAATAAAGGAAGAAGAAAGACCAGTTTTAGGGTTAAATGGAATGCCAGGCCCAAACGGCTGAATTACGATCTCCACAACGTTATCGGCTTTTATTTTTTTATACCCTTGTTCTTACTGGGCTTTACAGGTGCTGCCTTCTACTTTAAAGATGAGATGCAATTGCTGGTCGACAAGGTTACCTTTTCCGAACCTGCACCAACGCCCATTTACGAGGTAAGAACGACAGCGCATCCCACCACGAAAGACTTTATGGATGTTGAAGAGGTCCTCTTGGAGATGAACGGATATTACCCCGGACTTTACAAACGGAATTTGTGGTTGACCCAAGACTTTGATGGTGCCCTTTCCTTTGCCTATCAACCCCGCATCGATATACATTCAGGGCCACAAAAGCGGATAACCCTTCGGGTTGATCCGGTGACCGCGAAAGTGATTGCCGAAGAGAATCCCGACAAGATGCCCAGAGGGGCCTCGTTGATGTCCAATTGGCAATTGCCTGTTCATTTCGGGGAATTCGGTGGACTTTTTACGCGTATTCTGTGGTTCATGGTAGGCTTGATACCAGCGTTTTTGACCTACACCGGTTTTAAAATTTGGTGGGGCAGGAGAAACAAATCGAGATGTGAAACAGCACAAGAACTTTTGACTGCAAAAAAGTAAATTCAATTCGAGATTGAATTGGTATTATTTGTTAATTTCCAACTTTCGAGAGCATTCTAGTAAAATGAATTAGTTTTTTAAAACCAACCTTTATGACACTTAATAGTAACATTCGCAACTTAGGCCGCGTTTAATTAATTGTTTGTTAACATATCTTGTACGATAGTATGCCGTTAATAAGATTAAATAACCAATGAAAGTTAGATTATTTATATATTGTCTAGAAAAAGAAATAAACCACTAGTAAGTTTATTCAGTAGTTAGCAACAATTAAAATGACACATCCTCTAAGACAACATATTGAAGAAATAATTAGCCTTACGGATGAGGAATTTGATTTTGTGTTGAGCCATTTTGAACAAATCCATAAGCGTAAACATCAATATATTGTTCAAGAAGGGGAAATTGTCAATAAAGAATACTGGATAATAAGAGGTTGTTTAAAAAGCTACTTTGTTGACAAAAAAGGAAAAGAACATATACTCCAATTTGGAATGGAAAATTGGTGGATTACCGATTATGAATCTTTTGTAAAACAAACCAAATCTAAAACTTCTATCGACTGTGTAGAGGATAGTGAATTACTATATATATCTTTCGAAAACAGGGATAAGTTAACTGCTCAAATGCACAAAATGGAACGTTTTTGGGCTAAAAAAAGTAAAATTGGTCGAATTGCACTTCAAAACAGAATTTTATCATTGTTAAAAAACTCAACTAAAGAAAGTTACGACTTACTTCTAGAGCAATATCCAAAACTTTTTCAACGTGTTCCAAAAAAAATGATTGCTGCTTATTTGGGTGTTTCTAGAGAAACACTTAGTAGATTAAATTCATAAATATTTTCGTCTTTTTATCACTTATTGTGACTTACATCACTTCAAAGAAGTGACAAATCTCCTTTCAGAAAAATTGGGTTCTCATCAACTTTGTATGACAAATAATTTAATAAAAAAGTTATGCCATACATTAATATTAGAGTTACTGACGAACAAGTAACACAAGAACAAAAACGTCAATTAATAGAAGGTGCTACACAACTAGTAGTTGACATACTTAACAAAAATCCTCAAACAACGCATGTCGTTATTGATGAAATACCTATTGCAAATTGGGGAGTAAATGGGAAACAATATTTAGGAACTAAAAAATAAAGAAAATGAAAAACAAAACCGTAATCATTACAGGAGCATCTACAGGAATTGGTAAAGAAATTGCAAAATATTTTATAACACGAGGAAGTAATGTTGTAATGAACTCTTCAAATGAAGAAAATTTAAGAAAGGCTCACAATGAATTTGGTTCTCCTTCAAATGCCATTTACTTAGCCGGAGACATTAGCAAAAAAGAAACAGGTCAACGCCTTATTGCCTTGGCGCTAAAAACATTTAACTCCGTAGATGTTTTAATTAATAATGCTGGAGTATTTGCACCAAAACCCTTTTTAGATGTTGAAGAAAAAGATTTAGACCTTTATTGGAACGTAAACCTAAAAGGAACCTATTTCACCTCTCAAGCAGCTATTCCTCAAATGATAAAACAACAAGATGGTGCTATAATAAACATAGGAACTGTTTTAGTAGAACATGCTATAGATGGATTTCCTGCAACAGCGCCATTAACAAGCAAAGGCGCTATACATGCATTAACTAGACAGTTAGCGGCTGAATTTGGTAAAAACAATATCAAGGTCAATACAATCGCTCCAGGAATTATTAGAAGTCCACTACAAGGAAAAATTGGAATTGAAGATGCCGACAGCTTAGCTGGATTACACTTATTAAACAGAATTGGAGAAGCAAATGAAATTGCAGAAGCGGCTTATTATTTAGCTACATCAAATTTTGTAACAGGTGAAACAATTAATATTGCTGGCGGTCATACTGTCGGACACGCTATCTAAAATCAATAATCATGTATAAAGAGAATATAAAAGAAATTGAAAATTTGATTACCAATTACTTCATGGGAATTTTCAATGGAGATAGGGCAAAACTTGAAGCCTGTTTTAACGAGGGAGTAAATATTTATGGAGATATAAAAGAGATTGAATATTCGAAAAGCATAAAAGAATATCTAGATGGAGTCGAGAATGGACAAAGTCCGAAAGATTTGGACGAATCTTTCCAAATGAAAATAATTGGAATAGACATCATGGGTAAAATTGCAATGGTTAAAGTACATGTTCCAATGCTAGGGTATAATTATTATGACTATTTATCACTAGCTTATATAATCTTGACACAAACTTGAAGTATAGAACATGAACTATTACCAACAAGCATCTAATGAATTCCTGAAACAGTACATCAGATGCTTTTGGTGGTTAGACAATGATTCATCAAAAAATCTTGATTACACGATTTTACCTGATGGTTTTTTTGATGTTATCGTTCGCTTTGAAAATTACAAATACCAAAGTACCAAACTAACAGGACTATATACAAAAGAGGTTGAAGTGGTAATACCACCAAATCATCAACTTTTCGGAATACAATTCAAATTACCGGCTGTGGAATATGTATTCCGCGAAAGTATTGCTCCATTCATAAACTCCGAAAAAAAGTTGACCGATACTTTTTGGAATCTAAATTCAGTCGACTTTTCCGAAAACGAAGGTACGATTGATGGGTTAAGTTCCATAATTAGTCAAGAAATCAATAGAGAAAATAAGCTAGACGACCGAAAACTTTATCTATTCAGATTATTGAGCCAAACTAAAGGCAATCAAAGCGTAAGTTATTTTACCGATAAACTATTTTGGTCCAGTAGACAGATCAACAGATATTTTAATAAAACGTTTGGGCTTTCCCTAAAAAGCTATTGTAATATATTACGATGTTCGGCATCATTCAAAGACATCAAAAAAGGAGATTTATTGACAAACCAAAACTATTATGACCGATCCCATTTTAATAAAGAAATAAAAAAGTATACCAACCACACTCCAAAAAAGCTTTCGAATAACGAAAACGACCGATTCTTACAAATTTCGATCATCCCCAGTGAGTAGCTTTGTGATAGTACTAGCTATAATAAACAATAGTAATGGACGAAGAATTAGTTGCTTGGAAAAACAAGGGTCAAACAACAGATGTAAACGGTCATCAAATATTTTACATTAAAGAAGGTAGCGGACCCAACCTTTTAATACTTCACGGATATCCTTTCAATACCTTCGAGTGGAAACCGGTTTGGAAAAGTCTGGTAAAAGAGTACACCGTTTTTACATTCGATTATTTGGGCATGGGGTTTTCAGATAAACCAAAAGATCATGACTATAGCTTTCAAGAACATTGTGAAACAGTCAATATTCTAACAGAGCTTTGGGATATTGAAAAAACCCACATCCTATCACACGACCTGGGAGTCAGCATTGTACAAGAATTATTAGCCAGGGACTTAGCTTCACAGAACCGCTTTACAATACAATCGGTAGTATTCATGAACGGTGGTTTGTTTATGGATAGTTACAAACCTAGAATAATACAACGATTGCTTTCACAATCTCCCAAGCCTATTGGAAAGTTGTTAAGTAAGCTTCTCACTAAAAAGAAATTGCAAAAATCCATCAAGCCAATTTTTGGTCCTAACACCCAACCCACGAACCAACTCATAAATCAATTTTGGGAGATTTTAAATTACAACGACGGCAAGTCAATTGCGTATTTAATAGGGAGGTTGGTTTTTGACAAAGTAAGCCATCAAGAAAAATGGATTAGTGCAATGCAAAATACGAAGATTCCTATGTGTTTTATAAATGGGCCATTCGATCCCAATTCTGGTATTCATATGGCTAATCGATATAAAGAACTGATTCCCGACCCGAAAGTAAAGCTACTGGGGCAAGACATTGGACATTGGCCACAAATTGAAGACCCAGACGGTGTTTTGTCATATTATCAAGAATTTAGAGACGAAATTGATAAAGCACTCAAAGGCAGCTCTCTTGACTAAAAAGATTTTCTCGAAGTTGAGAAGGCTTGAAGTATTAGTCATGTGTAAAATAAATAGTAATGATAAAAAAAATAGCAATAACATTTAGTGTAATTCTATATGCAATTGTCGTCCCATTTTTGGACATCAATGAAACGCATGTTTGGAATCCAGATTGGACGCCTCATGCTCGGATACATGAAGTTTGGCAATTGATTACCAACTCAAGTATTGGAGTATTATGCTTGTGGTTAGTTTGGTATAAAAAAGAAGTCCTATTAAGCACTGTATTAAGTCTTCTAGTCATGGGAGGGTTTCTATTAGCATTCTTCTTGAAAGATGGATACGGTGGTTCTATGAAATATTTAGATGGCAGTGAAAAGACCGTATTAGGAATGAATATTGGAATTTTAGGCTTTGGAATAGCGTTCTTGTTTTTAATACTATCAAATGCGTTGACAAAAACTAAAAAGAAAAAACAGATTGACGTCTAGAATTTTAAATAAAAAATCACAAAAGTGCAGATTTGAAAGCGGCTTAAGTGTAAAATACTTTATAACCAAAGAAAAATATATACAATCAAAACATGAAAAAAAATCTAAACCTCAAATTACTGACGACGGTAGTTCTGATATCATTTATAGATGTATTTGGGCAAAACTCCAACAATGAAATAATTTTTCTAAATAATATTTACTTAGCCTATACCGAGACTGCAAATAATCAAATTAGCGATTTAAAAGATTTAGATAATGTTTATAAGGATAAAATTCAACACACAATCATTAATAGATTCTTTCTGAAAAGTGAATATTCTGATATTGTTAATGATTATTTGTCTGCACCAATACAAAATACAACAGAATTAAAAAAGACGATCGAAAGGATAAACAGTAATAAAAAAAAGATTGAAAGTAAAATTAAATCAGCGTTAGATAAAAGTAACGCCTATCTAAAAAATGACAGTTTAAAAATTTACATTCTACCGGCAAACCCAGACAACAAAGCCATAATACAGAGCATGAGTGGGATTATGGGCTTAACGGCAGGAAGCAAACAAATTCTGATAACAATTGAACCCCAAATAATAGGATGGGAAGAAATGCTGAAATATGCAGTGGCACACGAATATAATCATGCATATTGGACAAATATAAATTTTGGAAAATCCACTCAATGGACTTTACTCGATTACTTAATTTTTGAGGGTATAGGAGATTCATTTGCTCATTTATTATACCCAAAGATAAAAGCCCCTTGGACTTACGCACTAAATGAAAAAGACAAAGCGACCTTATGGAATAGGATAAGGCTAAAATTAAAAAATGAAGACATTCAGTTTGAAATGGAGGTTATGTTCGGTTCACAAAATTATCCTTTATCAGGTGGTTACACAATCGGGTATGAAATAGTTCAAAAAGCTCTAAAAAGCAACACATTGACGGTAGATAATTGGACAAACCTGAGTTCAGAAAAAATGTTAGAAAAAAGCGGATATAAATAAAAAAAACTTACCTAATTAGTCTGTTAATAATGGCTTTTCTTTTTGCTTGCAAGAATAATAAAAGCGATAATACTGATAAAAAAACCAAAGAAAAAGAAGCTGCCTCTACAAGTAAAAAGCGTTTAAATGAAAAAGAAATAAAAGGATTCTCTTGGAAAAATATTACTGAATCAAAAGTTGACATAGGAGCCTACCCTTATATCACTCCACCAAAAGGAATGGTAATTGATAAAACTGAATCTAAATCATATGAATTTGACAAACTAGAACTGTTCGATGGAAATACTTTTTTTGTTCTTGATGGAAAAGTTGAAAGAATGAGTATAGTAATGGATGGAGATAAAGAATGGCAGAAATACTTATTTGATAAAAGCATTTCAGAATATCTTACATCTATTGGCGCTAAGCTAATTTTTAAAGGTCAAATAGCCTATGATCTAACTCAAAAATGGGGAGACAATCTAAATGATATATATAAACATATGCACGAATTTTATGCTGGAGATGTTGTTAACGGACCAATTAGTATATATGTACTTAAAACAGCTAAAAAGAAAATAGGCTTTCAAGTCTCTTCTAACTCAAGAACCATAGGAGTTGTGGAAGATAAAAGTTTTAAACAAACAATTAAGAAAATAACAGCGGATGATATTTTAAATGAAATAAATAACAGAGGTTATGCAACTCTACATATCAATTTCGACACAGGTAAATCACGAATTAAAGCTGATTCCTATCCACTTGTTGATGAGATAGCAAAAATGATTAAAACCCATACTGATTTAAAAATTAGTGTTGAGGGTCACACTGATAATGTTGGAGATGAAATATTTAATATGAAGTTGTCTAAAAATAGAGCAAAATCAGTCCTTACCGCACTTATTGATAAAGGCGTTGATGAATCCAGACTAAAAAGTGAAGGATTTGGTCAAACAAAACCTATTGAAGACAACTCAACCGAAAAAGGAAAAGCCAAAAATAGAAGAGTTGAGCTAAGGAAATTATAAAAGCAATGAAAAATACTAGTTATTGCTATAATCTTTACTAGGTGATACAAATAAGAACGCAAATGATAGGCACCCAAACTAGCTTAGAATCTACTTTAGCATCAAAAATATAGATATGATAAAACTCCAAATTCATCCTACACTTATGTTTGTCTTCTTATTGGTACTTGGCTGTGTTGCTTCCTTTAGCCAAGAGGAACCTAAAGGCTCAAAAGTTGTATTAATATCGATAGACGGAGCAGCAGATTGGATTCTTGATGACTTGCTTGCTAGAAACGTTTTATCGGAAAACGGTGCTTTTTTCACTATCAGAAGAAAAGGCACCTATGCAGAAAGTATGACACCTGTTAACATTAGTGCAACCGCTGTTTCTCACATCTCCCTATTTACGGGTGTACACCCCAATGTTCATGGAGTTGTGGGTAATAATATATTAATGCCAGCAGAAGAAATAAATTCATCCAGAGCAACCTCTGGTTTTTTGGCTCCTATAGAAACAGAAACATTATGGAACGCAGCTATGCGACAAGGTAAAAATGTTACGAACATCAATGCGGTAGGTCAAGACAATACAACTCCTAACAGAAGAGGAACAAGAACATTTGGATATGGGAAGAAACTGGCCAACTCCATAGTATCGGATTTTTTTCTTGTCGAAAAAAGTGAACCTATTGTTTTAGCAAGCTTTGAACGGGTTGATAAACTTAATTCTAAAACAGCGCCCTATTTTAAACTGTTTAAAGGAGGTGAAATCCCTATCTTGTGTTATACGGCAGATAGTACATTCGATGGCATCACCAACTATGATACGGTCATAGTCGATTCAGATAAAGACATAAAAAACGGTTTCATTGCAGAATTGAAGGTAAATAAATGGTCTGAAATTTCATTTGAAGTAGATGGACAAACAGTTTCTAGCTGGTCCTACTTGATGGATTTAAATTCAATAACTGCTAAATCTCAAGCTTATTTTGGAGCAATTGGTTATAATCCTTCAAGTCCCAATACCTTTAAGGAAAAAATGAAAAATGAGGTCGGAATTTGGCCTTGCGAGCAGGACAATATAAAGTTAAGTAAAGGTTTAATTACCGAACAGATGTGGTTTGACCAGGCAGAGCGTTTGGCCAAATATTACCAAAAGCTTCTATTGGCTAATATAAATAAAAACAACTGGGACCTGCTCAGTGGATACTTTACGCTTATTGATGATGTACAACATCGTTTTCTATTGAAGAATGAAAGGCAGTTGGACTATACTATGGAAAATGGGGACCGACAAAAAAGATATGAGGAGTATGTAATATGGGCATATAGGACAACAGATAATTTACTCAATGAACTTATGAAAGCCGCACCAAAAGATGTAAATTTTATTTTTGTCTCGGATCATGGTGTAGCCCCTATTCATTCCGTTGTGCTTATCAATAAACTGTTAGAAGAAAATGGTATCTCAGTTAAAGGAGACATGATAGAGGCCAGGGCTTACAGTACAGGCCCTGCTGCTCACATATATGTAAATGTAAAAGGAAGGCAGAAGAACGGTACCGTTCCTAAAAAAGAGGTTTCCAAATATATTGATAGAATTGTAGAAATTTGTAAAGGGCTCAACGACCCAATAACTGGCTCGCCAATTTTTTCGGTCATCTTGAAAGCTTCGGAATTGAAAAACCTACAGTTAGAACATCCAAAAAGGGCTGGGGATGTTTTTGTAAGTGCAAGAACAGGATGGTCTCTTTCATCTAAGATGGTTTCGAGTATACCGATAATAGTTCCTAACTCTTTTAATAGTGATGCGTACGCGCATTTAGATGAAAATGTACAACGGTTTCTAAGTTCAGGTTTTATGAACGAAACGGGTCTCGGTGTTCACGGAAATCCAGGAAGCAATCGAGAAATGAACGCCATATTCTATGCTTTTGGCCGAGATATTCCAAAAGAAAAAATTGATACAATTAGCGCTTTAGATGTAACACCAACAGTTGCTAGGCTTCTAAAAATTAAGCCACCTAAAAAAGCTAAGGGTCAAGCAATTTTTAAAAACCCGAAGTTTTCATCAAAACAAAAATAAACTACTTTGAAGGATAGCAATCAAGGCTGTTTATGAAAGGAAGCTTACGTTGAACATATTATTATCAATTAAAAAATCATGATAAATCCATTTGAAGTAAACATACCCGAACCTATACTGGACGATCTTCGTAAAAGACTTTCTCAAGTTCGTTGGCCAGATGAAATAAAAAATTCAGGCTGGAATTATGGAACTTCTCTAGACTACATGAAAGAATTAAGCGATTATTGGCTTACCGAATATTCATGGAGAAAAACTGAGAATACAATAAATTCGTATCCAAATTATATTGCGGAAATTGATAGTCATAAAATTCATTTTTTACATATTAAAGGTGAGGGCAAAAAATCAATACCATTAATTATAACACACGGTTGGCCGGGATCATTTCTTGAAATTATGAAACTTATTCCCTTATTAACTAAAGATCCGGACATCTCTTTTGATTTGGTAATACCTTCGGTAATTGGATTCGGATTTTCAAGTAAATGTGAAGTACCTGGTTGTGACAATTCCTTCGTGGCAGATTTGTGGCATAAGCTGATGTTAAATTTAGGGTATGAAAAATACGGTGCCCAGGGTGGTGATATTGGATCAGGAATAAGCACTCGGCTTGCAATGAAATATCCTAATCATGTTATAGGTTTACATCTCAATTATATTTCTGATTCTTTCCATCCCTATAGTCAAAATAAAGAAGAGGATTCCAGAGATGTATATGAATATAAAAAGAAACTTGAAAACTGGGCTTCCAAAGAAGCAGGGTATGCATATATTCAAAGTACCAAGCCAATAACTTTAGCCTACGGTTTAAATGACTCTCCTATTGGATTATGTGCTTGGATTGTCGAGAAATCAAATAGCTGGAGTGATCATAAGGACGGGGTTGAAGAAGTATTTACCAAAGATGAAATACTTTCAAATGTTACTTTATATTGGGTAACCCAAACGATTCATTCTTCCATAAGGATTTACAATGAAAACAGTAAACGCCCTATGATTTTCCAGTCGTCAGATTTTGTACAAGTACCGGTAGCATATGCTAATTTCCCTAGAGAAATTTCAAGACCTCCTCGCTCATATGCAGCCTTGGGTTATAATATTACGAGATGGACAGATATGCCGTCGGGTGGACATTTTGCAGCTATGGAGAAGCCAGAACTGTTAGCATCAGATATTAATGAATTTTTCAATTCGTTATAATTAATTAAGTAATATGGAGTTTAAAAACAAAAATGTATTAATTACGGGTGGTTCCAGGGGTATAGGTAGAGCTACGGCTATTGCTTTTGCCAAGAAAGGATCTAACGTTGCTATTAGTTACAAGTCAGATGAACTTGCGGCTAAAGAGACGCTTTCTTTATTAAAAGAAGGAAATCATACCTTACTAAAAGGTGATATCTCGGAAAAACATGGTACCGAACAACTAATAAATAACTTTATACAAAAATATAATACACTTGATATTTTAGTGAATAATGCAGGTATAGCGATCCAGCATGAAATCGACAAGGTAGATTTCAACGATTGGAGCAATGCATGGCTCAAAACAATCAACATAAACCTATTGGTCGTGGCTAACATGTGTTATTGGGCATCCAAACACATGATTAAAAATGAAGGAGGGAGAATAATTAACGTATCATCGAGAGGAGCCTTTAGAGGAGAACCCAATATGCCAGCATATGGTGCTAGTAAAGCGGGGCTGAACTCATTGAGTCAGTCTTTGGCGAAATCTTTGGCAAAATACAACATTGGAGTGGGTGTTGTTGCCCCTGGATTTACGAATACAGACATGGCAGTAAGTACACTAACTAACAAAGAAAAAGAAAGTCTTTTAGCGGAATCCCCCTTTAAAAGAATGGCAGAACCCGATGAAGTAGCACATGCAATACTATTTCTTGCGTCTGAAAAATCGCTTTACACATCAGGGGCAATCATAGATGTTAACGGAGCTTCTTATTTAAGAACTTAGATTTGAATTAAAAGAAGCTATACTAACCTCATTACAATAATTCACATAACATTATGCAAATTGAACTATCAAGTATTATACCTAAAGAAATTGTTCCAGGCTGTCACGCCAAACTCATACATACACAAAATATGAGTTTTGCGTTCTGGACTATTGAAAAAGGAGCGACAATACCTGAACATCATCATATGAACGAGCAAGTAATGCAAGTACTAAAAGGTGAATTTGAGTTAACCCTAAATAAAAAAACCAAAATTTATAAACCGGGCTCACTTGTTATAATCCCTCCTAACCTACCGCATTATGGAAAGGCCATCACCGCCTGTGAAATACTTGACGTTTTTAGTCCGGTAAGAGAGGATTATAAATAAACGCTAGGAAAATCTTTTTAAAACAAGAGCCAAATAAAAATAACTAGTACTTTAAAAAGGTTGTCATAAGACAATAGTAAAGTGAACACCCCTTCTTACCTTCGCAACGTATATTCATTAAATTCACAACTTAAAAGTGTATCAAGAACTAGAGCAATATATCAAAAGTCACGGGAAAATTGCTCAAAAAGAACTACAGCAAATAACCGCCTGTTTTAAGCCTATAAAAACATCGCGAAATGAAATGTTATGTAATATTGGCCAAGTATGCAAACATTTTTATTTTATCAAAAAAGGTTGTTTAAGACTCTATGAAATAGATGCTAAAGGCAATGAAGTTACGGGTTACTTCGCTTTAGAGCATTTCATTATGTCTGCAATTACGAGTTTTATTCTTCAAAAACCATCAAGAGACTCCTTGGTTTCTTTAGAGCCTTCCGAATTGTTGATTATTCACAGAGATGATTTTTACAAATTAGTTGATACCGTACCACAATTTGCCAATGTATACCACCAATTTATCGAATTTGCTTTTATTCATTCGCAAATGCGAATTTATAGCTTTTTAGGCATGGAAGGGATTGATAAACTCAAATGGGTTATAGAGCATGAACCTAAGTTATTGTCTCGAATATCAAGTAAAGCTGTTGCGTCGTATTTGGGAATGACTAATTCTACCTTGAGTAAATTACGCGCAAAGTTATAATCCTTAGTTTATGAAAGCGATATTCTATTTAATTATTGCTACTATATTTTTAGGATTAAACTTCCATTTAGCCAAAGTAATTTTAAAGGAAGTTAATTTTATTGAAGCTGGGTTTTGGCGCTTCTTATTGGGAGTTGTGACCTTGACAGTTTTGGGAATCAAAAAACTCCCCACATTGAAGATAATTCGAAAGAACCTAAAAGGGATTTCGCTTACAGGGCTTATTGGTCTTTTCGGATTTAATTTGTTTTTCTTTTTAGGGTTATTCCATACTTCAGCTGTAAATGCAGCACTTATTGTCAGTTTAAACCCCGCATTAACACTACTTTTCTCTTATAAAATACTAAAAACGTCAATCAATAAAATTCAGGTAGTAGGCATTTTCATTGCTTTCTTTGGAGTTACCTATTTAATCTTAAAAGGAAATATTACCAACCTAAGTAACATCCAATTTAATTACGGAGATATTCTCATTTTAATAGCCAATGCATTTTTTGCATTGCATCATGTTTGGGTAAAAAAATATAACACAACAATATCGAATTTAAATTTTACACTTTTAACAAGTTTATGCTGTCTAATAGGTTTCTTTATCTTATTACCAATTAGCGGAATGGAAATCGTTACAACACATACATATGATTTTTGGATGGCTGTATTTGGAATTGGATGTTTAGGAACAGCATTAGCCTATTTTTTATGGCAAAAAGGAGTTCAAATTGCCGGAGCAGATAAAGCGGGAGTTTATATGAATGTTGTTCCACTATCTGCAGCACTATTTGCCATTCTTTTCAAAGAACACTTACACACCTATCACCTTATAGGAGGTGCTTGCATTGTTACAGGTCTGCTTATTAGTAAAAGTAGTGATTCAAAATTCTCCAAAGCATTGTCATAAGACAACTTTTAAATTTTCCTATCGTAAGATATTTGCACTGTTGTTGAACAATGAAGTTCACAATTAAAATATATATTATGCCAATTACATTAACACTTACCGAAGGCGTACTTCCGGTAAACAACATCGAGGAAGCTGTATCAAAACTAACAGATTCTTTTTTAAAACATCATGAAATGTCTGGCAACAATGTCATGACAAGAAACGTAACTGCTCATGTGAGCGTTATTCCTAAGGGATTGACGTTTGCTGGAGGTAAAACTGTAGATGGAGCATGGGTTGAAACTAAAACACCTTCGTTTGCTCTTGCTAATAAAGAAGTACAGGAAAGTTTCTTTAATGAAGCCACACAAATAATTCATGATCTTTCTGGAGGAAAGCTAGCAAAAGAAAAAATATGGGGAAATGGTGTACATACTGTTGATGGTACATGGAACATTGATGGTATCCCATTGTCCAATGATGGAATATTTGAAGCTGTTTCAAAAGGATAACAAAACTGCTTAAGAATAAACAGTAACTCGTACTATAACTCGAGTTACTGTTTTATCGAGTATTCAAATGCAATACTTAATAAAAATTTGCATCAATCTTAATAATAAAAAAATTTAACAATGAAAAATTCAAATAAAACAATCCTATTAGTTCATGGTGCATGGGAAGGCGCATGGTCTTGGGGAGAAACAATCCCTTTTTTGCAAAAAGAAGGTCATAAAGTAATCGCTTTTGATTTACCTGGTCATGGTGATGATAAAACACCTATCTCAGAAATTTCACTTCAACTTTATGCAGACTCCGTAAGAAAGGAACTTGATAAAATAGCAGAGCCAGTAATTTTAGTTGCACATAGTTTTGCTGGATATATCATATCCAAAGTGGCAGAAGAATCGAAGGAATTCATTGAGAAGCTTGTGTTTGTAGCTTCAGCGATACCTTACAATAATAAACCTGCGGTTCAAATTTTCAAGGAAGATGAAGGAAGTGAATTATTGGCAAGTATGATTTTTTCAGAGGACGAAAGTTATGCTACTTTAGGTAGACAGGCAGTTAAAGATGTAATCATGACCGGAGCGACTGATGAACAAGTTGATTATGCATTACCAAAATTAGTAAAACAAGCTACAAAACCATTTTTTGAGGCTGTTGAAACAGGTAATAACTTTAATGATGTACCTAAAGCCTATGTGGAAACTACCAAGGATAGGGTCATCTCCTTAAAAGCTCAAAGACAGGCACAAACAGCTACTGGTATTAATGAAGTAGTTACCCTAGAAGACGGTCATGTTCCATTGGTTACCGGTCCTGAAAATTTAGGCAAAGCCCTAAATCAAATAGCAATAAGTTAAAATAAGAGAATAAATAACTACATGCGAAACATGAGAAACAATCCACTAGATTGAAATGCATGTTTCGCATGTTTATTGAAGATAATTATGAAGCATATACTTTTTGTTGTTACCAGTACTAGTATGACAGGTACCGGAAAACACCCAGCAGGATACGAATTTTCAGAGATAGCGGATCCTTATTTTGAATTTATAAATAAAGGTTTTACGGTAGATTTTGCGAGCATACTTGGCGGTACCCCACCTTATGTTGGTTATAATTCATCTGAAAATACCAGTAAGAATTTCATGGAAAGCAATGGATTTAAAAGACTCAAATTCAGCTATGAATTAAGTAATGTTAATACGTCCGCTTATGATGCGATTTTTTTTCCTGGAGGCTTAGGATTAATGGCAGATATGGTCCATAATCCATTGGTGAAAAAAATCATTAAAGAAGCCTATGAAAATGAAAAAGTTATTGGCGCAGTATGCCATGGACCTAGTGCGCTACTGAATGTCATTTTATCAGATGGCAGCAACTTATTAGAAGGAAAAAAAATTAATTCATTTACAAAAGCAGAAGAAGATATTGACAACCATTTTTTAGGAGATGTAATTCCGTTTATGCTTGATGAAGAGCTCATAAAACAAGGAGGAATATTTACACATACGAAACCTTTTGAATCGTATGTTGTAAATGATGGAAATATAGTCACTGGTCAAAATCCTGCCTCTGCATCGGGTGTTGCGCTTAATATGATTGATTTATTGGAGCATTAAATTCGTAACAAACGATTAACCCTAAAGAAGTTTTATTAGAGGAGAGTAAATTCTTTTTCGACTTAAGATTCAAGAAGGGAACAAATCAATGGAATAGCATCTAGAAAAAAGATATAGGTTGAAAATTATATTTGTTTTGGTCTATATGAAAACTATAAAATTATAAAAAAAGCATGAAAAGAGTACTTTTTATTACAACATCACATAATAATCTAGGTGAATCCGGGCTGAAAACTGGGGTCTGGCTAGAAGAGGTTGCGACACCCTATTTTAGACTAAGAGAAGAAAGCATACATGTTGAAATTGCTTCTGTCGAAGGTGGAAATATTCCGATAGATCCTGTCAGCGAATCAGAGGATTGGATGACGGAAGACACTATTAGATTTAAAGGTGATAAAACCGCCATGTTTCTTATGAATACTAGTTTAAGGTTAGACGAAGTGAATCCATCAGCGTATGATTTGGTATATTTTCCAGGAGGTCACGGGCCAATGTGGGATTTTGTAAATAATCCGTTATTAAACAATACACTACAACATTTTATACAAGAAGAGAAGGGAATTGCAGCAATGTGTCATGGAGTCTCGGTTCTTGTGGACGCTGTTGCTCCTAATGGTAATGTATTTGTAAAGGGAAGAAAAATTACATCCTTTGCAGATTCGGAAGAAATAGGTGTTGGAGCCGAGAAAGTGGTGCCATTTCTATTGGAATCCAAATTAACAGCGCTAGGGGGAATATATAGTAAGGGAAAAGATTTTTCTTCTTATACTGTTGTGGACAAAAATCTCATAACTGGTCAAAACCCAGCATCTGCGTCAAGCGTTGCCATTAAAATGATAGATTTATTAACGGATTAAATGCTTAAACTATGAAACAAAAACCTCCGCTGCCACCATTTACATTGGAAACTGCAAAACAAAAAATTCAAATGGCGGAAGATGCCTGGAATTCTCAAAATCCAGAAAAAGTAAGTTTCGCATATACTGTTGATAGTGAATGGCGAAATCGAAACACATTCATTAATGGTCGAGAGGAAATTGTAACTTTTTTGTCGGAAAAATGGAAAAACGAGTTAGACTATAAATTAAAGAAAGAATACTGGGCACATACAGAAAATAGAATAGCTGTTAGATTTGAATACGAATATAAAAACCAAAATGGAAAATGGTTCAGAGCATACGGTAATGAGAACTGGGAATTTGACAAAAATGGTCTAATGGATAAAAGATACGCCAGTATTAATGACCTTGAAATACAAGAGAAAGATAGACGATTGTAAAAAATACTGTATACAGCACCGTATATAAAACATAGCTAATTCAGGCCTTCCAAGAGGTTTTTGCTTATTTCAAAGACCTACAAATTTTTAAATTTGGCACCGCTAAACTGAAAATTTATTAACTTTAAAACCCTACGTTCTATACACCAGACCGTTCTGAAAGTTCCTAAAAACGAACCATTCTTGGGAAGCAGTTCATCTTTCATAATCCCAAAAAATAGGTTCCAAGAAATCTCCAAAAGGTCTGAGCAGTTGAAATCAGCCATAAGAATAAAGATATTGTTGCGCCCATTTATAAAAAGCCAATTCCATCCGCCAATAAATCATGATATTTCCTTGATTTAAAGGAATACAAATAAGGAGCCTTGTTCGCCGCACCTGTCATTTGTTTTTCATGACGGTTAAGAAAATCGAGCTTAAGTATTTTCCTTTGAAAATTGCTGCGCTCCAAAGGTTTGTCCAAAATGGCCTCGTACAATTTTTGCAAATCCTGCATGGTAAACTTTATAGGTAACAGGGACAGACCTAAGGGAACATAGTTTAATCGCAGGCGTAGATGCTCTATGGCCTTTTCCAAAATTTCTTGATGATCTAAAATTAATGGGGGAATAGTGCCTACATCTTTCCATTCGCACACCGCACTCAAAAAATCCGGTTGGGGCCGTGCCCTTGCAATATCCACCAATGCAAAATAGCCTGTAGTGATAAACCTTTTATTGAACCATTGCAATACCTTCGGCTTGGTAAAACCAAGTTTGTACATACTTTCAGTAAGTAAGCGGTATTCATTACTGTTAGGTTGTGCAGCCCGATGTTGTCTACCAAAAGTGTGAAACTGGTTTAAAAAAATCTCGTTCAAACACGTTCTTTCTTGTAGTACCCTATGTGCCGCATCATCAATATCTTCATTCTTAAATATAAATCCGCCAGGTAGACACCAAGATCCGTTCATTTTCCATTGTAAGAGCAAGACCTTAAGTTGTTGGTTTTCATATCCTAAAATCACACAATCAACGGAGTGGTTGGGTAGAAAATCCTCGATTTGGTTTTCGAAATCCTTTACCTGGGAATCGGGTATACTGTTCATATCTTATTGTGTCAAATGAATACAATAATTAAAAATTCTTTTTATATTGTGTCAATTTAATAAAATATAAATGAAACGATTTATAAAAATCATCGGAAAAATATTGGGCGGTCTGATCCTTGTTTTATTATTGACATTCCTTGTCTTTTGGATAAAGTGGAAGGTGCAGGCATCTTCAAATATGGATTTGGCAGGTGAAGAGGCCCCGACCTTGACCAGCAATGGCAAAGAATTCAGGGACTTGAACAAGAATGGGAAACTGGATACCTATGAGGACAGTAATGCTGAAATCGATGCACGAATTACTGATCTATTGGGTCAAATGACATTGGAGGAAAAGGCAGGTTCCCTTTTTATAAATATGACCATCATGAGAGATGGGGGAGGATTGAACAAGATACCCTCGATTACCAATCTATTTTCTCTTTTGTTGGAAACAACACCAGAACAGGTATTAAGAAAAAAAATGAACCATTTCAATGTCATGGAGACTCCATCTGCTTTGGAAACTGCCCAGTGGAACAATAATATCCAAAAGTTGGCGGAAAGGACACGTTTGGGCATTCCCGTTACGATTGCAACCGACCCTAGGCATGGCGCAGGTTTTGATGCCGGAACCGCAGTAGCCTCTAGTTTCTATTCACGTTGGCCCTCCCAATTGGGCATGGGGGCAACACGAGATTCTGCTTTGGTACGGGAATTTGGAAACATTGCGCGTAAGGAATATTTAGCACTCGGGCTGCGTTTGGCCCTGCATCCCATGGCCGATTTGGCCACGGAACCGCGGTGGACGAGGGTAAATGGTTGCTTCAGTGAAGATGCCGAGTTGGCCGCAAAGCTCACAGAAGCCTATGTCTTGGGGTTTCAAGGAGACAGCCTGTCCAATACCAGTGTCGCCTGTATGACCAAACATTTTTCGGGAGGTGGGCCCCAAGAAGATGGCTGGGATTCGCACTTTGCCAGCGGCAAGGGACAAGCCTATCCCGGAAATAATTTCGATTACCATGTGATTCCCTTTATAGATGGTGCCCTAAAGGCAAAAACTGCCCAGATTATGCCATACTATGGCATTCCAAACGGACAGACCAGCGAAGAAGTAGGCTTTGCGTTCAATAAAGAGATTATTACCGGATTGCTTCGGGATTCACTCAATTTTCAAGGGGTCGTCTGTACAGATTGGGGCTTGGTCACCGATATGCCCGTTAAGGCAGCGTCAGCCTGGGGAGTGGAACATTTATCGGAAAAAGAACGAGTCAAAAAAATACTCGATGCCGGTTGCGATATGCTGGGGGGCGAATCCAGACCCGATTTGATTATGCAATTATTGGAAGAGAATTCCATTTTGGAGGAACGATTGGACACATCGCTTCGACGCATTTTTAGGGATAAGTTTAAGTTAGGACTTTTTGATAATCCGTACGTCGATACTACCGAACTGTATATCGTGGGCCACCCCGATTTTGTTGCCAAAGGGAAGGAAGCGCAACGTAGGGCCTTGGTATTGCTAAAGAACGAGAACAAATTCTTGCCACTCTCCTTAGATAGAAAAATCTATATTGAAGGTATGACAGAGGGACTGGACAAGTCTTTTCCCCAAATTGTCCCCAATGTTTCTGAAGCCGATGTCATTATCAAAAAATTGGAAACCCCCTCTTCCCCACCATCAGGTGACGATTTGTTGGAGCGGTTTTTTCCCCAAGGGAGACTTGATTTTCCTGCAGATGAGAAAGAGGATATATTGGAATTGATAAACTCAAAACCAACGGTAACTATTTTGAAAATGGACCGTCCTTCCGTGGTACCTGACATCAATGCCGCCAGTAAAGCAGTAATTGCGGATTTCGACTGTCAAGATGAAATCATTTTACAATTGATTTTCGGCAAGTTCAGTCCTTCAGGCAAGCTGCCCATCGAAATTCCTTCTTCAATAGAGGCCGTTGAAAACCAAAAAGAAGATGTACCCCATGATTCCCAGAACCCATTATATCCTTTTGGACATGGATTGACTTTTTGATCTTTTGCGCCAACAAAAAGAGTAATGACTTTATGAATTAGGAAGTATTTTACTGGATTTAAAAACCCAACCTTTTATGGGACACTAGGGTTTTTGGTCTACTCCGTCCATACAAAATTATACGTCGCTGGAATGGGAATATAATCCGGTATTCCAGATTAGATTTCATGGGATGAGGTTTTAAATATGAACCTCATGCCCCAACGGAAGTCGGGAAAACCTTCCACTTCAAACCTCCACAGGCGGACATGCTTCGGTGGTCTACATACCAAACTAATCGTTTATTCAGACTTATTTGATTATGTTCTTGCATCAGAATCACTCGAATCTTCCGAGAACAAAGCAATCAGGATACAGGCCAAAATAAAACATATGGCAAAGAAGCAAAACAGGGTAATGTAGTTCATCATAAGTAGGAAATTTCCTGAAATTTAGCAAAATCCTATCATATATCTGTTTAGGCTATATTAAATTCGACCAATAACGGTTTTAGCAGCTTCTTATATTTTGTAAAAGCCATCAAAGACCCTGTTAAGGTCTATTTTTTGGTTGATCATTATTGATTTAAAATAATAGTATTCAAACCACTTGTTATCATTAGAAAACCATCGCTATTCCTATCAATGAGTTTTCCGTTAAGTTTTACCCTTAGGGTGTTTTTTGGAATAAAAAATTCAGCCTCCATCTGGTCAGGTAATGTTATTTGGAAAATTTGTTCATCACCTACCTTTCTGAATTTACCAACAATACAACCATTGATTGTTGGCACTTTTATTTTTGAAAAGGATAGATCGGCCATTTGAGGATGAATTGTTGCGATTTTAAATCCTGGTTTTTTTGGTGTTATCCCCCATAAATGTCTTGTGATTATATTTGCCGGGGCCGTGCCCCACGCATGGTTCCAATCAAGGTTGGGCTTATAAACTATGTCCCAAGCCTCCATGGTCATGGTGGAACCAACTTGAATCATATTCCACCAGCTTCTGTCCGTTGTGGCGTCCGTAATCAATTGCATGGCATAATCCGCTTCTCCATTTTTGAAAAGACCTTCTAACAAATATTGTGAGCCATAAACACTACAGGCCATGCCACGACTTTTAATAGAATTTACAACGGTATTTACATGTTCTTTGGGAACCAGATCAAAGGCCAAAGGAAACATATTGGCGTGTAATGCACTATGCGTTGAGCCTTCACCATCGATATAGATGCCTTTTGTTTGGTCAAATAGTTTTTCGTTGATGGTTTTTTTTACTTTTTCCGCTTTTGTCGTCCAAAATTCAACTTCTTTTTGGTTTTCTAAAATGGACGCTATTTTCGCCATTATCCTTAAGTTATGATAATAAAAGGCGTTTACTACCGTATTTATGGGCATCATCTCATAGCCATCACGTTCGCCCGCTTCGGTCTTTAACTTCCACCCCGTATCTTTTTGGCTTGGTGGCCAATCTACAATATCCTTGATTTTTGTGCTCGGTTTTTTAAACCCTAATTCCTTGATCAATATAGGGGTCATCTTTTCGGATGATGAACTTATTAATCCATCTTCCCTTTCTAAACCCATGAGGGTCTTTAGTTTCAGTACTTCGTAATTGTTCTCCAGAACGGCAAGGTCGCCCGTATACATGAAATCTTGATAGAATAACATAACGGTATGTAATAACCACTCTGTAGGCCAAGTCGGATTTTCTAAAAAATAAGCATTTGTTCTTCTAGCCATGGAATAAATACTGTCCACGGCATAATGGCTTAGTTGATTGATGTAGGCATCTGCCTCATAGGGTAGGCGTTCCCTATCCCCATCAAGATAAAAACCACTAAAACTGGTTGCCTTGATGGTATGTTTGCACAAATCCCAAATAGCATCCAACACTTTGTCAGATGATTCAAAATAACTGGCTTCATCATTAAAACGGTAATGAAAGACTTTTTGAAATATTTGCAAATCTTCAATAGGAATTTTGAGGTTTTCAATTTCAACATACCGAAATGGCATAATTACCCCAAAAGACTTGGGTAGCTGAACGGCAGGAGGACTTGTGTTTTTTATATTGGGAGGTAAATCTATTAAGACTGTGTCATTAGCCTTTAAGACATTGAGTGTTATCTTTTGATATCGGATAGTAGCCCCGGGGTTTCTGTCTATCTGATTTTCTTCCAAAAGCTTTTCTCCTAGATGTATAATCAAACTATCTTGTTGTTCTATCTTGCTTACCAATTCAACTGTTCCAAAATAGGCTTTTCCAAAATCAATGAAATAATGGTCCCCTGCTAACATTTTGATTTTTACGGGTTCTATTTTAGCGATCTCAAATTCGTTTGCTGGAACGGGAAAATTTATCTGACCACAACTACTGGCATAGCCTGCAAGGCAGAAAACCATTGTTAATCTTAAAGGGAGGATAAAATTTTTATAGAAATGAAAAAAGTTCATCACAATCCAAATATTTTAGGTGGTATCATCGTAATTTTCGGAATATAAAGTATCAAAAGCAGCACCAATATCATAATTGCCAAAAATGACAAAAGAGGTCTAATTGATGGGAACATAATTCTGCCAAAAGACCACCTGAGCATTCTCTTCGTTTCATAAATTACCTCAAACTTTAGGCTCCCAGCCCCTTGCATATTCCCTTTTCCAAGATTCCATGGCTTTTTTATTGTTCAGCACTTTTCCCGTGATCGTATCAATTTTTAAAGTTTCCCCGGCATCTTGCGCCATATTGCCCAAATGGCACAACATGGTTGAGATACTTGCATCATTGATATCCGATCGAAGGCTAATATCCGTTCGGATTGCATCAAAAAAGTTGCCGACATGGTTTGTGTCCAATGTGCCCTCACCTCTAGTATTTGTAGTGGCACTGGCTCCTTTTTCATTGCGGAGAGCGATTAAATTGCCTTGTAAGTCATACAATTTATAAAAATTACGGTCTAGTTGTATACTTCCCTTGCTACCATATATTGTAATTCCCCGTCCCGGCATATCGGGTTTCATCTTATTTCGGCTGTGCCCCGTCCAGGTGATAAATTTATCATCATCATAAGAAAACGTCACTTGCTGATTATCTACAAACTCCCAATCATCGTCTTGAAATGAATGTTTTCCACCAAAAGAGGTTACACTATTTGGCAAATCAACACCAAGGGCCCATCTACATATGTCTATTTCATGGGTGCCGTTGTTATGTATTTCTCCGGTGCCCCAAGTTCTGAACCAATGCCAGTTGTAGGGGTGTATGTTATCCCGATAGTCTTCTTTTGGCGCAGGCCCCTGCCACAGGTCCCAGTCCAAGGTACCGGGGACAACAACTTTTTTACCATTTCCTATAGATTTTCTGTCATTGGAATAATAGGCTTGGCCCTTATGCACTATACCAATGATGCCTTCTCGAATTTCTTCGATGGCTTTGATGGTAGTTTCGGCTGAACGTTGTTGGTTGCCCATCTGTACTTTTTTACCATACTTTTTCTGGGCAGCAACTAATAATTCATTTTCATACGGATTATGGCTACATGGTTTTTCAACATATACATGTTTGCCTGCTTGCAAAGCCATAATCGCCATTGGAGCATGCCAATGTTCCGGGGTAGCAATGAAAACAGCATCGACATCTTTATCTTCTAAGATCTTTCTAAAATCTTTTACCACTTTGGGCACATAGCCAATGGTTTCCTGACACCAGATATTGTTATTTTTAATGATGACATCGTCTACATCACAATTGTATAGAATTTTAGCATTTGAATCTTCATTGATTGCTTTTACATGTGCTTTGGCTCTACTGCGAACACCGATTATTGCACAATTGATACGGTCGTTTGCCCCTAAGATTTGACTATTGATCGTGTAAGGAAATACCAAACCACTTAAAGTCAGCGCAGCACTTCCTACAGTTGTTTTCTTTATAAAATTTCGTCTTGTGGTCATGGTTACTTTGAGTTTATTGGTTTGATTTTTATATTTTTAAAGCTGACATGATCGCCGTGGTCTTGAAGTAAAATGTGACCCTTATCCGATGCTCCAAAATTTGGCCATTTGACATACTTGCTTTCAGAGACCAATTTTTTATACACATCGCTTTTTCGCTCGTATTCAAGTACCTTGACCCCATTGAGCCAATGCTCAACATGATTGTCTATTGATATAATATGGGCCGAGTTCCATTCACCTATGGCATTAATAGGTTTTGAAGTATCGGCTTTTATTAAATCATATAATGAGGCAACTGTTCTGCTACCCTCATGATTTCCTAGTTTGGCATCAGGGTGCCTTTCATCATCAAGAATTTGATATTCAAGACCTATTGAAGATCCAAGTCCCTTATTAATATCGGTATCTACATAATATTTGATACCACTGTTGGCGGCTTCCGTTAGTTTAAAATCTACTTTTAATTCAAAATCGCCATAAAGTTCTTTTGTGACAATATCGCCTCCTGCTGCTGACTCTTCACCTCCCGATGAAAGCACTGAAAGTACACCGTCTTCTATTTGCCAACCCTTATTGGGAAACTCACCCAAACGTGCTCCGCGCCATCCCTCCGTAGTTTCGCCGTCCCAAAGCAACGCCCAGCCATTTTTTATTTCATCGGCTGTCAACCGGTTTTTGGTTATTATTGGTTTTATTGAACTTTTTAAAGCATATTTTTCTAGACTATCCGTAAGAATTTTTACATCTTTCCACATGATTTCCGTGCCCTCTTGCTCTTCTTCTTTAATACTATGGACTTGGAGTGCTATAAATCCGCTATTTGTCATTTCATCTACTAAATGAGCAGCGGGAACACCATTGACCCATGTTTTGATAGTATCACCAATGGCTTCGATACGATAATGGTTCCAATCGTCTCTTTTGAAAGCTCTTTGGGCTTCTGCATTATCAGTCATCGGATTTAACCACCCTCTTCTGGACTCGTCGTAAATTCCACCGCTCCATGCACGGTCCGAGGGATCAATTTCTACTTGGTAACCGTGAACGCTACCATCTCTGTAATAAGGTAAACTATTACTTCTAATTTGTATTCCTGAATTCATGCTGGTATCAACCTTAAAATCAAGTTCAAGTATAAAATCGTCATACACTTTTTTTGTGGTTAAAAAAGAATTCGGTGTATTCATCAAGGTGGTACCAACAATGGCGCCGTTGCGAACTTCGTAGTTGGCCAGTCCTCCCATTTGTTGCCATTCATCAAGATTTTCACCATCAAAAAGTGCTGTCCAAGGGGTAGTGTCCCTATCTTTTTCGGTACAGCTAAAAAAGAGAACTAAAAAATTGAAAATTAGAATCTTGCGAAATGATGAGTGTCTTTTCATATATAGCACTATAGTTTTGTTTGAAACTTGTAAATATATTTTACGGTATAAAAATTTTAATGGATGAATTCATCAAAAACATGGATGGGTTCCGTTTGGGAGGGTGCTAATGATATTGAAAATAGCCTAAAGTTTTATCGGTCCCGATAAACGGCATTAACATAAAATCTAGTTAAAACGTACATGTTTTCGAAGAATATGTCCAGTATTTCCTTTGTAGTTTACCATTACATTTAGTCCAAACAAACTAAAACGATTATGAAACTAAAATTCTTACTCCTATTATTTTTTGTGGTTTCGTCTGCTACTTTCGCACAAACCCAGATTTCTGGAGTCGTACTTGATGAATCAAATGTACCCTTGTCGGGAGCAAACGTTCAAGAAAAAGGATCTATAAATGGTGTCGTTGCAGATTTTGATGGAAATTTCACCATTACAGTATCCGACAACAATGCTACCTTAGTGATTTCCTACATCGGTTTTGAAACCAAAGAAATTGTTCTCGATGGTTCTACAACTTATACCATACAACTAACCACTTCCTCTACAGGTTTGGATGAAGTCGTAGTTATTGGTTATGGCTCGGTAAAGAAAAGTGATTTAACAGGTGCAGTAGCATCTGTAAGCAACGAAACTTTGACAGAACAACGAAAAACCGATATCGGTCAAGCTATTCAGGGTAGAGTTGCCGGTGTGGATGTTCGTACCCTGAACTCGAAACCTGGTGCGCCACTCTCCATCCAAATTAGAGGTAACACTGTAATTACGGCCAATCAAGGTAGCGAGCGCGATGGGGTAAGCGATGATATTACTACAGATCCCGATCAACCGTTATATGTTGTCGATGGTGTATTTTTTGATAACATCAATGTGCTAAATCCAGCGGACATTGAACAAATTGACATCCTTAAAGATGTTTCCGCAACTGCTATTTACGGTGCTCGAGGTGCAAATGGAGTAGTCATCATTACTACCAAGAATGGTATTGAAGGGGTTACCAGATTTACATACGATGCCACATTTGGTTTGCGTTCTGCCACCAATTTACCTGATTTTTTCAGTGGACCGGAATATGTTGAATTTGTGGATGATGTACTACGGGCCAGAGAATGGCAGGGTACCGATTTCAGCGTAGATGCTTATAATAATGTCGTCATCGATCGTTCAACTGAATTTCAAACATCCAATGAAGAGGCCAGTAATGTGGCCAATGGCAGATATACCGACTGGGCAGATTTATTAAGGGGCACAGGAATTCAGACCAGCCATACCGTTGGTATGTCAGGCGGCAGCAATGGTTTGGTGTATAGTGGATCTCTTGGTTACTTGAAAGATGAAGGTGTTATAGGCATAGAAGAATTTGAACGCTACAATATCGGTCTTTCAGCCTCCAAAAGGCTTTCTGATAAATTTACGCTGGGCATCAAGACCTATTTGGCATTGTCCGAACGTGAAGCGGGTAGTCCTGAATTGTTTCGCAGCTCGTTACGATTGGCACCTACCGTAAATCCGTTTGATGAAAACGGAGAGCTCATCTTGGTACCAGATGAACAAGACCAACGTTTTATCAACCCATTTTTTGAAGATCAAGGGTCGTATACCGCAGAGACAAGGTCTTTGGACGTTATCGCCAACGTATTTTTAAATTACAAGCCTAATGATTGGTTTAACTTTAAGACGCAATTTTCGCCAACTGTTTCTTCGACCCGTTTCGGCGAGTTTCGGGGATTGTTGACCAGATCTTCACGTAACGATCCAACTAGGGTAAGGTCTACTTATGATACGCGTTTGCGAACATCATACACTTGGGACAATATTGCGGATTTTGATTTTAATATTGCAGAAGGGCATAAATTAAAGACGACCTTGATTACTTCATTGTTTTATGACAATACTGAAGGTAGTGATATAGAGACCAGAAATTTTGATACCGATGCCTTTTTATTCTTTAACACCGAAGGGGGCACCGATATACGTACTTTTGACACTTTTCAAATACAAGAAACCTTAGCCTCGTTCGCGGCACGTATAAATTATAATATACAGGATAAATATTTGTTCACTTTAACGGGCAGGTATGACGGGTCTTCAAAATTGGCCGTAGGCAACCAATGGGACTTTTTTCCATCGGCTGCATTTGCATGGCGGGCAAGTCAAGAAGACTTTCTTAAAGAGGTGGATTGGTTGAACGATTTAAAATTTCGGGTAAGTTATGGGGAATCGGGTAATGATAATCCCGTATCGCCTTTCTCGTCGTTTGCATTTTTAGAGCAATCGAGCTTTTTGTTCGGTACTAATTTGGCAAATGGGCAATTTGTACAAACCTTGCCGAACGAAGAATTGACATGGGAGGTTTCTAGAGAATTGAATCTAGGGGTTGACCTTGCTATTCTGGGCAATAGAATAAATCTTGCTTTTGAGTATTACAATAAAACTACCGATGGTAGTATCCTAGCACGGACCTTGTCCTCTATTACAGGCTTTGGCGATGACGGTCTGCCAACTACCATAGGTAATTTTGGCTCGGTTCGCAATAGAGGGGTTGAGCTGACCCTAAATACGGTAAACGTACGCACGGATAATTTTTCATGGCGTACAAATTTGAATTTTTCAGCCAATGACAATGAGATTTTAGAGCTGTTTGGCGATACGGACCAAATACCTATAAGTTCTGATGTTCGCTTTAACGGAGTTTTACAAGAGGGAGCACCTATAGATGCAGTATGGAGTTATGAAGTAGATGGTATCTATGGAACCGATGATGTTGCCGAGGCCGCATCATTCGGCTTTCTACCGGGCCAATATCGGTTTGTGGATCAGAATGATGATGGTGTCATCAATCAGGAAGACAGGGTGGTTTTAGGATCCCAATCCCCTGATTGGATTGCGGGTATGACCAATACCTTTAACTATAAGAATTTTGAACTGAATGTACAGGTCAATACCAGACAGGGTACATTTGGGCACTCGGAATTCCTTCAAAATTTTTCAACTTTTCAAGGAGACAGGGCCGTATTCAATAGTTTAGATCAGGATTATTGGACACCACTTAACCAAAATGCAGAATTTCCTTCACCAGAGTATGGTGAAGATTCTTCTTTTCCATGGTTCAATACCAGTTTTGATTTTGTAAGAGTGGGTAATATCGGATTGGGGTACACATTTCCCCAACAGATTTTGGACAAATTCAAAATGTCCAATTTCAGATTGTCGCTCGATGTTCAAAATCCGTTCACGTTTACAGACTTTGCAGGGCCCGATCCCGAGACAGGTCTTCAGAACTCTTTTGGGCAGACCTATGCCATAAGAACCTTTTTGTTTGGTTTAAAAGTAGCCTATTAACATTTAAAACATTAAAAATGAAACGAATTAGAAAAATTAAACATTTCGGTTTCGCACTAATAGGTATGATTGCTTTTAGTGCCTGTGATGATTTTTTGGAAGAAGATCCAAAATCGGATATCACAGCTGAAAATTTTATCGATGAGGACAATGCAGATCAACTTGTGGTTGGCATTTATAGTGAACTTCGGGATGTTTACCGTGATTACACGTTTAAATTTTTCGGCACGGATTTATTTGCAAGTAGGGCAGAGGCTTTCTCGTTTACGCCTGAAAACGATTATTTCAATCTCAACGCCGGTATTGGATTTACGGTCTGGGCCAGTAACTATCGGGTCATCGGTAGGGCCAATATTGCCATCAATCGATTCTTAAATGAGATCGATTTTAGTGAATCGAGATTTCAAGAGAGAGATTTAGGTATTGCACAAGCAAGGGCACTTAGAGCCTTGGGCTATTTTAATTTAGTACAGCAATATGGTGGGGTACCCATTGAACTCGAAGAGCAGACCACTATTCGTACCGATTTTGTACGAGCCACGGAGGCTGAGGTCTATGCACAGATAGTTTTGGATTTGGAAGCGGCAATTCCTGTTTTGGAAGCTTCACCAGATCCCGGACGATTTACGTCAAGAGCTGCACGGCATCTATTATCAGAAGTATATTTGACCCGGGCCTACACATCTTTTGCAGAAAACGCTGATTTCAGCACTGCTGCTACATTGGCAGAGGCAGCAATTGAATCATACGATATCAGAAGTCAATCGTATGCCGAAGTTTTTGATGTTGATAACCAGATAAATGATGAAGTGCTCTTTGCAGTACAATGGGGTGCCGAAGGTTTGGCCGAGGACAGTGACAATAACAAGCATTCCATATTCATGAGCCAAGTATTTCAATATCCTGGTATTAGTAGAACAGGAAATATTTATGGCGTCAGTGGTTTCAGTGCCCAGCCAACAAATTTTTTCTATTCTTTATTTTCAGAAAACGATACTAGAGAAGATGCTACCATTCACCGCGTGCTTTTTGCGGACGAAGAAGTTTTATTTGATCCAGACGGTGATGGCCCCATTCCCAGTGATTTGATACGGCCGGGAGATACAGTTGTGTTTTTCCCTAAAAATACATTGGATGCTACTGAATTAGCTGATCGATTGAACCGATATTTTGTATATCAACCTAATCAGTATGAATTTGGGTTGCCCGATAATGTTCCTGGGGTCACCTATCAATACTCGTCAAATATCTTGCGTAATAATTTTCCGATTTTTGAAAAATTCGATGACACTGTTTTTGATGAAACGGAGGGCGGCGCACGTGACACTTTTGTGTTTCGCATTGCAGGCACACACCTTTTGGCGGCAGAAGCCCATTTAGGTGCTGGCAATATCGGTCAGGCTTTGTTTCATATCAATCGCGTAAGAGAACGTGCTACCGGCGTTGCCAATGAATTTACCACAATAACCATTGACGACATTCTTGATGAACGCGCAAGAGAATTGGCTGGTGAGACCAATCGATGGGCAGTATTAAAACGTACCGGTAAATTGGAAGAACGTATCAATTTGTATAATCCGCAAGTGATTGATCATGGGGCTTTTGATTCAGGCATACATTTATTACGTCCCATACCTGATGTTGAATTGCAACTTTCAGACGGGGCTTTACAACAAAACCCCGGGTACTAGGAAAATTGTAATAATTGTTTTTTATGTTAGGTTAGTTTAGTTTTTTTTCAAGCGTAATGGGCAGGTATATGTTGCTTGCCCATTTTATTTGGATTTGAAAACTATGGTTAATCACCTCTAAATTAAAAATCGAATAAAATTAGTAGGGATGTGCAAAATACAATACGGCAGAACTAAAATTGTTGTTGGTATTTTTACTTTGTTTCTTTTGTTGGCCTCATGTAGCAAGGGTAAGAAAGCCATCTGTTATTTGGTGGTCGGAGATGCTCTTGAACAAAGAGAATCCATTATTATAAAAGACCTGATATTAGATTTAAACAAAGTCTTATACGATTCCATCCATGTAATATCGGAGGAACAACCTATACCAAATGATGGTAAAATAATTGTAGTTGGCACCATAGTATCAAATAAGTTTTTGGCAAAATTATTGGGAGATAATGATATCCTATTGACCACGGACCATCCGGGACCACGTGGGGGTATTTGGGCCAAAATTCCATTGTCCAATGAACAGGATGCCATTATTTTGGCCGGTTCGGATATTCAAGGTCTGCAATATGCCGTATATGACTATGCCGAGGAAGTTTTAGGGATTGACCCGTTGGCCTATTGGACCGGAAGGCACCCACTCAAAAACAAAGAGATAGACTTATTTGATTTTAAAAATAGAGAAATTGCGCCACCAAAAGTACCTATTCTCTGCTATTTTGAGAACGATGTTGATGAACTAGCCAATTACAGGGGAAAACTATTGGAGTACGATTGGGAAAGCTATACCGAAATGATTAATTCTTTGGTACGGTTGCGGTACAATGCCATTCAATTTTTTGACATGTTGGGGAGACCGGAATTCTTTCTTAGACCAGAGTACAAAAAACTAGCGCCCGATTATCAAATTGATTTAAAATATTTGGAGAAGATGATGGATTATGCCCATAGCAGAGGTATGAAAATTCAAGTTGATTTTGCATTAAGCTACCAAATACAGCCTATGGATGAAGATAAAGCCAGCTGTTGGAAGGAGTATAAAAAAGATTGGGTAAACGCTTGGCGCTACTATTTTGAAGAAACGCCACTTGCAAAAACCGATATTTTTATCCTTAGACCTCGAAACCAAGTTTGGGATTGGGAATACAAAAGCAGCTGTGGCGAAGACAAGGTTGAGGTCTTTAACGAAGTGTTTAAAGTATTTGACCAATTGGTAGATTCTTATAGGAGTAATGCGACCAAGGCACTTATTTGTTATTCAGATGCTATGGAAATGTACAATGATGGGTTCCGGCCTCCCAAAGATTGGATTATAGCTTGGGCGGACAATGGTTTCGGTGATTTTGACCATATGCCCGAAACCACGGACGGATACCAATTTGGCACCTATATGCACGCTGGTTTCTGGTTGAACCACACCGTGCACAATCCATATCCGGAAAAGGTAGAAACCGAAATGAAAACGATGTTTGATGATTATGGTGCAGATGCCTATTGTATGGTCAACGGACAGAACTTCAGACCTTTTTTACTCAATTTAGAAGCTTATAGCAAAGTATGTTATGATCCTAATTCGTTTGACGGAGAAGTGTTTTATGAAACGTGGTCACAACGCTATTTTGACAATGAAAGGGCAACGTACGCCGTAAATTCAATGAAGTCGTTGAACAAGGCACAAAATGTAGCAAGAATTGGCTACGTACAACACTTATGGGAAATACGTGAAGCTATAGCCTATTTATCAAATTCACCTATTGAACGTCCCGGGAAACCACCTGTGCCCAATGAGTTTGAGCAAGTAAAAAACGATATTGAAAACGTCATAAAGGTCAAAAAACATGTGGATAGCGCTTTAGCTGAAGCTCAAAAGGGATTGAACAGTAATGCAAGTAATCATGAGTTCTATTACTCATACATATACGTACCGGCATTATTGTACAATGACCTCATAACTTTTGAAATGACCTTGCACAAAATGTGCCTTTTAAAACGAAAATTTGAGACCAGTGGTAATCAAGAGTCGCTTCAAAAGGCAATGCAGTTATTGAAAGATTTGGAATTGCAACTAAGCGCGTTATACAAAAATCGTATGGAGGGGGACAAAAATTCCAAATGGGCCGGGTGGTACGATCCCAAAATAAGAAGGCCGAACAATGGTTTTCCATCACGGAAAATGTTGAATGCCATAGTTGATAACCTGACCAAAATGGCAAAAAAGCAATAATGATTTTGAAAAAAGCACTTGTCATATCGTTTCCCTTCTTGCTCATTCTTTGGAACTCCTGTAGTAACCCTTCAAATCCAGTGTCGAAGGTCGGAAAAAATAACGTTTTAACACCGGCAGATCTTGTATATCCCCAACTGGATACCGAAAACTCCAGATGGTTCTTGTTTGCATCGGCCAGCCGACCTTTTGGCATGGTAAATTTGAGTCCTGATACGCAGCTTAAGGGCACTTGGGGTAGTGGTTATCGATACGAAATAGACACCATAAAGGGGTTTAGCCACATCCATGCATGGCAGCTATCCGGGCTTTCCGTGATGCCTGTCACCCTTAATAAACTCAATAAAAAATCCATTTATACCGATTACTACTCAAAGTTCAGCCATGATGATGAAGAGGTTTCGGTAGGCTATCATTCCGTTAAACTGAAACGCTATAATGTGAAGGCGGAATTGACCAGTACCATTCGTACAGGATTCCATAGGTACACGTATCCGAAAGGTACTCAAAACGCCATCCTTTTTAATTTGAACAAGCGCTTGGGGCCCTGCGAGACCATAAATGGAAAACTATGGCAACTGAGCGATTCTCGATTAAGCGGGGAATTTGTAATTGCACCCACAAAGCGAAAACCAAAGTCGAATACCGTTTTCTTTTATATCGATCTCAATACCCCCATAAAAACACTTGAAAAAGATGGAGCTACCGGTAATTATAGTATAAACCTTGAAGATACTGACCGGCCTGTTTTGATGAAAGTAGGGATTTCCTATACATCCATAGAAAATGCAAAACGAAATATGCTTATTGAACTACCCGATTGGGATTTTGAAGAAATAGTTGCGGATTCTAAAAAAGAATGGAACGACCTTTTGGGTAGAATAACTGTTGAAGGTGGCACAAAAATCCAGCAAAGACGTTTTTATACGGATTTATGGCATGCCCTTTTGGGACGTAAAATTATTAACGATGTCAATGGTTCTTATCCAAACAATATGGGTGAAAAGTTTAGGGTTGGGCAACTTCCTTTGAGACTTGATGGAACTCCAGCTTTTAACCATTATAATTCGGACGCTTTTTGGGGAGCCCAATGGACTATAAGCACCCTTTGGGGCCTTGTGTACCCTGAAATTAAAAAAGAATTTGTACAATCGTTATTGCAATATGAAAAAGACGGTGGCCTTATCCCCCGTGGGCCATCCGGTGGAAATTATACCTATGTGATGACCGGTGCCTCAACTACTCCGTTTATCGTAAGTGCTATACAACAAGGCTCTATTACAGAAAATCTTGATTCCATCTATCAAAAATTGAAGAAAAACCATATGTCAGGCGGCATGATGGAAAAAGTGGGTTATGAGCACCTTACCAACAAAGGCGGTGGTTTTGAATACTATTTGGAGAAAGGCTATGTTCCCTATCCCATTCCCGAGGGTAAATTTGGTGGTCATCAAGACGGGGCAAGTTTAACCATGGAATATGCATATCAAGATTTTACCCTGGCACAGTTGGCCAATAAATTGGGGTATGAAGCGGATTATACCTATTTCATGAAACGTTCCAAAAACTATAAAAATGTGTTCGATTCACAAACCAATTGGATGCGTCCTAAAAATGTTGACGGGGTTTGGAAAGAAGATTTTGACCCCTACCTATATGAAAACGGGTTCAACGAATCCAATGGTGTACAGTCCACTTGGTTTGTACCACATGATTTGGAAGGATTGGCAAGTTTGATGGGCGGCAGAGAAAAAGCGATTCAAAAATTAAACGACCAATTTGAAAAAGCACGGAAACAAGGTTTTACCGCAGGTAGTTCGCACGAACGCGAAATACATCCCGAAAACAGCCGTATTCCCATTAACTATGGCAACCAACCTTCAATGCAAACAGCATTTATCTTTTCAAAACTAGGAAGACCCGATCTCACCCAATACTGGTCACGACAAGTAGTGCGATCTGTTTTCAGCGGCCTCTCTCCAAAAACAGGGTATAATGGTGATGAAGACCAAGGATTGATGGGCAGTTTGGCGGTTTTGATGAAAATGGGCATCTTTCAGATGGATGGAGGCACTACAGAAAATCCCGAATATCAAATTGGCAGCCCTATTTTTGATAAGATTACGATTCAATTAAACACCGATTTTTATCAAGGGAAAACTTTTGAGATCAAAACGGAAAATAATAGTGCTGAAAATGTTTACGTGAATAAGATGCTATTGAACGGAGAACCAATAAAACGTTTTACCATCGCTCACGATAAAATAGTAAGTGGTGGTGCGCTTACACTTAAAATGTCATCAGAAGATACTATAGATCAGTAGTATTTTCTTTGGTTATAACATAGCTGTTAAAAACGAAATAATGATGTTGTACTTAAATAGAATCGGGCTTTTTTGGTTATTGGCATTCATAAGTGTGACAGTTTTAAGTGTTTTCAGTCAACAAAATGGACCTAATTCTCTCGCTTCAATTCAAATTATAGGGAGTCACAACAGCTACAAGATTGCCATAGAAAAACCATTGTGGCAATATCTTTTTGAACATGATCCACATACCGCCAAATCATTGCAATATGAACACCCAAGTCTTACGGCACAATTGGACTTGGGGCTTAGAAATTTAGAATTGGACATTTTTCACGACCCCTTGGGGGGACACTATGCAAACCCTAAAGGGCTTAAAATTGTGAAAGAAATGGGTTTAATACCATTGCCTTTTGATGAAAAAGGAGTTTTGGCGCGGCCAGGGCTGAAAATGTTCCATATACAGGATATTGACTTTAGAAGTCATCAATTGCTTTTTAAAAATGGATTGGGGGAATTAAAACAATGGTCTGAAAAAAATCCGGACCATACACCAGTTATCATTTTGATAAATGCCAAGGATAGTCACATACTGCAAGGTCAAAAACCTTTGCCCTTTACTACTGCTGCATTGGATAGCATCGATTTGGAAATAAGAAGTGTTTTTATAGATAAACAATTGATTACCCCAGATTTAGTTCGGGGCGATTTTCCAACCTTGGAAAAGGCCATATTGGAAAAAGGATGGCCCGCTATCGATACCCTAAAAGGCCGGTTTCTTTTTGTTTTGGATGAAAAAGAAGAAAAAATCAACAGATATATTAAGAATTATCCATCCCTGAAGAATCGGGTTCTCTTTGCAAACAGCCCTGAGGGAAGCCCGGAAGCGGCTTTTAGAATTATTAATGACCCGGTTAGAGACTTCAACTATATAAAAGGATTGGTAGCAAAAGGATATATGGTACGTACCCGTGCCGACGCCGGCACCAAGGAAGCAAGAACAAATGATTATACTAGGTTTGAGAAAGCAAAAGCCTCGGGAGCACAAGTTATTTCTACTGATTATTATATTCCAACCAAACTGTTTTCATCGGATTTTCAAATCATTTTTAATGATGGAAGTTATGAAAAGATAAGAGATTGACTATGAATTTGAAAAAAATCGGTATTTGCACATTTTGGTTTTTTTTCGCTTCCTTAATAGATTGCGATGCTCAAAAACCGATACAAATAGCCTTTCTTGCAGATGTGCATTTGCACGACGTTCATGCCGAATTTCAAAACGCGGGATACAAAGGAATTAAAGACCCAAAAACAGGTGCCTACTACACTATTAGAACGATGGATGCCCAATTGCGTTCAACCCGGTTGTTCAATGAAAATTATTTTGCTTTTTTGGCCGCACTGGATGAGTTGGTATCAAAAAATATCAACCTGGTAGTTTTGCCAGGTGATTTTAGCGATGATGGTCAACCAATCAATATTAAAGCGTTAAAAAAAATTTTGAACGCCTATTGTGAACAGTATGGTATGCAATTTTTTTTGACCACCGGCAACCATGACCCAGTGAGACCTTTTTTGCAAGAAGGGGGCAAACATGATTTTCTTGGTGATGAAGGACAGCGACAAATTATAGTAAGTGATTCTAGCTTAGTACGGAATCACGCTGAAAGCTTACCTGCAGTTGTTACCCAAGAAATCAAAAAATGGGGTTACAAAGAAATAGTCAATGAGCTTGCCGACTTCGGTTTTTTTCCAAGAAAAGAATTCCTGTATTGGGAAACCCCCTATTCCACTTATACTTATGAAACCTACAGTTTGCAAAAAGCCGTAATGGAATCTAATTTTAAAAACAGGAAGTACAAAATAACAGGTTCAACAGTCGATGTTCCCGACATGAGCTATTTGGTAGAACCTGTACATGGTATCTGGCTTCTGGCCATTGATGCCAACGTCTATGTTCCCAAAGAAAATGGATCGGATACTTCTGGGTTTTCCGGTGCGGGTATGGGCTACAACAATGTAATACAATACAAAAAGCATTTGATAGCTTGGGTCAAAAAGGTTTCTTCTGAAGCAAAACGCAAGGGTAAAACCTTGATTGCTTTCAGTCATTACCCGATGGTGGAATTCTACGATGGGGCTTCATCAGAAATAAGGGCCCTTTTTGGTGACCATAAGATGCAGTTGCACAGAATACCCAAGGATATGGTCTCCGAGACCTTTGCAGACGCTGGTATTCAAATTCATCTTGGAGGGCATATGCATATGAACGATACCGGAATTTTCACCTCAAAAAAGGGAAATACGCTCTTCAATATTCAAATCCCCTCATTGGCGGCCTACATGCCCGCGTATAAAGTTTTGACCCTGCACTCCCATACTGAACTTAAAATAGAGACAAGTGTTTTGCAGCATGTTCGAGGTTTTGATTCTTTTTTCCCCTTATATAAAAAAGAACATGAGTACTTAAAAAAAACCAATAGCCCTAAACTTTGGAACAATGAAATCTTGGCTTCAAAAAGCTATAAGGGTTATGTGGAAAAACATCTGGAAGCATTGGTTCAATCTCGTTTCTTACCTAATGATTGGCCCATATCTTTTAGCGAACAGTTGGTTGCCTTAACAGGGAAAGAGTTGTTATTGTCCACCAAAAATAGCGATAAGGATTCATTACAGGACCATTTGGATAATGCCGGCCTTACGTTGAATGGTTTTGACAAATGGAACGGAGCCGATATGATATATGATTTCTATCGATTGCGCGGTGGTGATGAACTCTCATTTGTAGATATTGGGAAACACAAACTCAAACAATATGACATCTTATGCCGAAGAATGAGGAAGTCTGAAAATACGGAATTTGCATTATGGGCAACTATTTTTTACAAGGCGTATCATGGTGCACCTTCGGTAAATTTTAAGATAGATTTGAGTTTAAATACAATTAGAAACGTATACGAATAAGCGGAAAGTGTCATATAAATTGTAAATTACCTTATGGCTTCAGCGGTGTTAAATACTGTTCATAGATGGCTTTTACTAAGTCTATTATGCATCCTTTGTAGTTTTTTAAATGCTCAAAATATCAAATTTGAACACTATAATGATGATAACGGCTTATCGCATAACTCGGTGCGACATATTCTACAAGACGATACCGGTTTTCTTTGGTTGGGCACTTTTTCAGGTCTGAATAGATTCGATGGATACCAATTTAAATCATACTTAAGTGCTGCCGACAAAACAAATACCATAAATAATGATGATATAACAGCGCTAGAACTAGATCAAGACAATAATCATCTTTGGATAGGCACTAGAAATGGCCTGACTTTGTTTGAACTCGACAAGAAAACTTTTACTACTTTTTTGCCGGAAAAAGACAATCCCCAAAGTTTACCCGACAACGAAATACGTTCCGTGCATATTGACAAGTTCAAAAGAATCTGGGTCGGCACTAAAACAAAAGGGCTTTACCTTTTCAACACAGCATTGGAAACTTTTTCAAAAATAGAGATTGACGGTTTTTATTATGTGAAAGAGATTTTTGAAGATAAAAAGGGAAATATTTGGGCAGGCAGCTACGGTACCGCTTCAGTTGCCAAAATCATTTTAACCAACGATGGTAGCGTAGGCCAAATAGTACAATATGATTTAGCAATACCAAGTACCAACACGGTGAGTCCATATATCAACTTTATTTATGAAGACCATAAGTCCGATATTTTTGTAGGTACCCGAGAAGGACTTTTTCTGTTGGACCAAATTAAAAATAGTTTTACCCACCTTGAAATCGAAAATAAGGAGATCAAAGAAAACTTGGGCCCTTACTTTGTATCCGTAGCACGTGCACCAGATGGAAAATATTGGGTAGGAACTTTGGGCGGCTTACTAGTTTGTAACCAATTGGAAGATATCGCCAAGGGAGATTTTGAATGGTACTACACCATACTTTCAGATGATACCTCTTTGGTCAATAATTTGATATCTGCCTTATATTTTGATCCTTCCGGGGTGCTATGGATAGGTACGGAAGACGGTCTTGATAAGTATGACCCTTATGAAAACCAATTTAAGCTCAACAAGGACATTTCAACATTTATTTCCAATCAAGTTCCACGTTTAAGGGGTTTTTCTAAAACTTATGATGGAAAATTGATTGTTGCCACACGTCACAATGGGCTCTTTATTTCAAATGAGAATAGTTTTCGACCACTTTACAATGGGTCTCATGATATCGCCAGTATTTATTCCGATGATGGTTATACTTTTTTCTGTGGCCTATGGGATGGAAAGATTTTAGTGTATGACTACCTAAAAAAAAGTTCAAGAATACTTGATGTAGGCTTTAAAAAATCTGCGGTGCTTGCTTTTTTGAAGTTGGAAAACGAAAAGATCATTATTGGATCATTTGGCGAAGGGGCAGTAGTCATTGACAAGAAAACATTGAAAGCCGATAGTAGTTTCGGCCACTTGCTAAATGATAGTTCCATCAATAAAATTATAAAGGATGAGAATAGTGATACTATTTGGTTCGCAACGGAAGACGGTGTTGTTCGGTATGCAATACATACATCGACTGAAAAAGTTTATAAAGCTAACAGTTTAAAACAAAGTGGCTTGCCACATGATAATGTCAGTGACGTTATTATAGACAACGACAAAAGGATTTGGGCAGCAACACGTTTAGGACTGGCCTACCATGATAAACACAGTGATGATTTTATAAAACTGAATCAACCTGAAAGTCTCGAAGGAGAGTGGATTACCGATATGGCGTTAGATGCCGATGGGGTTCTATGGTTAAACATGAATAATAATAATATTGCCAAATTTCAAAACAAAAGTGGTGTAGGGCAAGTTCAAATATTTCATGTGAACAGTGGTAACCGATTGGATGTATTCAGTTCGAGCGGCTTTTATCATTTTGACGATTCAATGATATATTTGGCAGGTAAGAACGGGGTTATCTCTTTTTCTCCTTATACCTTGGAGGAAGAACTTTGGTCGCCCAAACCTTTTATAACAGATTTCAAAGTGCAGAATAAGGAGGTTTACCATGGTATCGAAATCAATAACCAGAAGTTTCTCACAAGTGGACCTAACTTTGATAATGAGATTGAACTGAAATACAAAAATCGAAATTTCTCATTACAATTTTCAAGTCCATCATATTCCAACCAAAGACAGAATAGGTACCAATACATGCTAGATGGCTTTAATGATAATTGGATATTGGCAAACAGCAATTCTAGAACGGTACAGTACACCAACTTATACCCGGGCGATTATACTTTTAGGCTTAGGGCAAGCAACAGCAACGGGTATTGGAGCGAAGAAGCTTCCTATAAGATAAAGGTGCTTTCTCCTTTTTGGTTGACCTACAAAGCCCTTTTTCTTGCCCTTTTTGTAATATCGATATTGGTCTATGTTGTTCAAGGCACTATAAAAGAGCGAATACGTTTACGGCAAGAGTTACTCTCGTCAAAACTTAAACAAGAACGAAACAAAAAACTTAATGACGAAAAGCTTCGTTTTTTTACAAATATTTCACACGAGCTACGAACGCCTTTGACATTGATATTGGGCCCGGCAAAAGACTTGATACAACAGGCAAAAGAGAATAACAATGATTATCTAAATTCAAGGTCGCAATTGATCCATCAAAATGCTAACAGACTTTTACAGTTAGTGAACCAAATCCTTGATTTCAGAAAGGCACAAACAGGCGGATTGGATCTGAAGGTTGCCCAAACCAACATCCTTAGACAATCAAAAATGGTTTTTGAATCATTTAAAGAACTTTCAAAGAACAAGAGTATCCATTATCATTTCAATTGTGAGGATGATACCTTATTCGGTTGGATAGATAAAGAAAAATATGATAAAATACTCTACAATTTATTATCAAACGCTATCAAATTCACTAAAAAGCATGGCAATGTAGACTTATATGTCGGTTTTAACGATAAATCAAAAGAGCATTTGATCGTTGAAGTAAGTGATGATGGAATAGGTATCCCAAAAGCGAGTCAAAAGAATATTTTTTCAAGATTCTATCAAGCAAGAAACGGTAAAGAAAGTACAACAGGTTCAGGAATCGGCCTCTCTTTGGTCAAGTATTTGGTAGAAAGGCACAAGGGTGAGATTACCTTTGTGAGCAGTCCTAATGATGGTACTATATTTAAGATGAAATTGCCAATAGGCAAAAATTGTTATGAGGACAACGAAATAAATAGGCGTCAAGTACATACGATAGTTGAAGAAGTTCCTTCGGCAGCTTCAAAAAAGAGGTTGATCAATACCACTCAAATAAAACAAAAGTTATTGATTATAGAAGACAATGCTGAATTAAGAAATTACTTGGTAGATTACCTTTCCGACTACTACAAAGTTTATAGTGCTGAAAACGGAAAAGATGGCTTACAGCTTTGTCAACAGTTAAAACCCATATTATGCATTTCGGATGTCATGATGCCCGTCATGAACGGTATCAAATTTTGTAAAGAATTAAAGAACGATGAATCCATCAGTCACATACCCGTAATTTTATTAACGGCATTATCTGAAAATAATGATAAGGCTATGGGTTATGATGCCGGAGCAGATGGATATTTAGTGAAGCCTTTTGACCCTTCATTGTTAAAGACAAGAATTGCGAATATCATTAATTCACGAAGGGAACTGAAAGCAAAATTCTCAGCGGAGACCGAAAGTGAGGTCAGTTTGTTGACCCATTCACCAATTGATGAAGAGTTTATGCAAAAGGTAATTACATTGATCGACTTAAATTTAGCTGAAAGTAAATTGACCACTTCTTTTCTATGCCAAGAGCTGGGTATGAGCTCATCAAAGTTGTACCGAAAAATGAAAGAATTGACGGATTTGGCACCCAACGAGTTCATACGTACCGTTCGACTAAAGAAAGCGGCAGTTCTTTTGAGAACCAGAAGGCATAATGTCTCGGAAGTATCCGATATGACCGGGTTCAATGATCCATTATATTTTAGTAGATGTTTTAGGAAACAATTTGGTTTCCCTCCGAGTAATTTGATAAAAAATCCGGTAATTACCAATAGCTAAATCATATCATCTAAAATAATAATCCATGTTTTTGGCGTATCAGTCAATATCAAAATATAAACCAAATTATATATTGTCGATAATATCACAAATACATTGAAATTGCCATTATGAAAGACACATCTAAAAAAACAAATAATGGGCCGATGCAGGATGTAGATGATTGGGAAAATGACTTATTGGCAAGATACCCCGATCCAGAAGAAACGGTAAAGCAAAAAGAAGAGTTTCGTAATTATGTCGATTCTGAGCGAGTAGACGGCGTACGTGAATTCTATAGTCTTAACCATAAATATCAGACCTATGATTTTGTCTGTGAAAAGGAAAAAGAATTTTTAAAATTCGATAAGCGAAAAATGTCACTTTGGGACGCCGTAGCATTTCTCAACACACTAGTAGATGATAGTGATCCAGATATAGATTTGGATCAGTTACAGCATTTATTGCAAACTTCTGAGGCCATTCGTGCCGATGGCCATCCAGATTGGTTTGTATTAACTGGTTTTATTCATGACCTTGGTAAGGTACTGTGCTTATTTGGTGAACCTCAATGGGCCGTTGTCGGCGACACCTTTCCTGTAGGATGTGCATATTCCGATAAGATTGTATATCCAGAATTTTTTGAGGTTAATCCGGATTATTCGGACGAACGGTTCAAAAGTAAATTAGGCATCTATAAAGAAAATTGCGGCCTAAATAATGTGAAGATGAGTTGGGGTCATGATGAGTACCTCTATCAAATTGTAAAGGATTATTTGCCCGATCCGGCTTTGTATATGATTCGTTACCATTCTTTTTATGCCCAGCATAGAGAGGGAGCCTATAACCATTTGATGAACCATAAGGATCATGAAATGTTTAAATGGGTGAAGAAATTCAACCCCTATGATTTATATTCAAAAGCACCAACTCCACCAGATGCTAAAGTATTACGCCCCTATTATGAAGATTTAGTTGCCAAATACCTGCCAGAAACATTGAGTTTCTAAAACCTAGGCTACTGGAATGACTTCAACATACATTGGCTTCACGTGTATAAAAAAAACAGACCAAGGCAAATTACAAATGCCATTGTTGTAATATAGACTCATAATCAAGGAATTCTCTGGTCCAGGAGCGTAGCGAACTAATCCAGGTGGGACCACTTGTAAAGTCTATCCAACTTATGTAAATAGGTTGGATTTTTGTTTTAAGTTATATATGGCGGAAAACCCCTTCACGATATGCAATAATCAATCTTTCCAATAAAAAGTCAATTTGTCAAGTTTTTTGAGCAAAAAAGGTTCCCATCTTTCAAACCTAATGGTATGCCGATCGTTTAACATCAAAAATCAATTGATCCGTTATTCCAAAACTTAACATCTCCGTATTTTATAACTTCACATAAAAGTACTAAATAATAAAAACCGTTCAGGTATATGTTTTTAATCGATAATTATGACCGGGAACAAAATTAATATGAATCCCAAATCGCTTACTTTATCAGAAAATATACGCTAAAAATCAGGTCACTTACTAGACATGTGTAAATGGTAAATTAAAAAGTGTAAAAGGTCAATTCTTGTGTCCTAGGTGGGTTAATTTGCCAACAATCCTTAAATCTTTTCACCCCGATCCTCATTTTCGATCCATCCCATAACAGCATTGGCAACAAAGCGCGGTTCGGGAGGAAGGGAATAGATATCTTCTTCGTATTTTTTATTATAGGGCGAAATGTTTAGGATCTTGCCATCTACCACAAGGGTACTACTGCCACCTGGATCAAATCCCATTGCTTTGTGCACCCTGTACTTTAACAGAATGTCGGCCATATCAAAATGTGTTGCTCCTACAGATTCTCTAATTCTGCCATTCACCATGAGTACCATGAGTTTTCCTTTTTTAGTAATACCCACTGCAATCTTAGGTCCACGCATGTCGGTAAAATCCAATCTTGCAGCCTGCGTTTTAATGGAATTGGAAGTCGTCCAACCTTCTACTTGCATATTCACGGCAAGGGTATCATTCTCTATTAACATTGGCCCGGCTTCAATAGCATAGGAGATGTCATTCCATCTGTAAGGATCTTTTTCAGGCTCTAAAAGATCAATATTCAAGGTTTTACCTTCCCTGAATAGTTTATCCGAAAATAATTTTGCAGGAATGGATAGGGTTATACCCACTGGGATAACAGGCACATTCTCGTTGGAGTTTGTTGGAATTATTTGCTTCACCGTATTTCCGGCTATTCTGACGATAAAATTACCATTCCCTATTATTTCTTCTTGGGGATACAACAGATCATAATAAGAGGTTTCAGAAGAACTATGCTTGTTATAGTTACCAGGCTCAAAGACCATTTCTTCTTTAGCTCCCTTTATTTTAAATCCTGAGCTAGAATTAACTTTCCTTATGTCTATGGTTCCATCCTTATAAATAATGAATGCAGGTTTATTGAACAGCGGAGGACAAAACACTTTATGATCCATGATTAGCAAACCTAAGGGAGAGCCGATGTAAGTTTCGGGCAATCCTAGTTTGCCTACCAACTCAGGGTTCAGGATATAACCTCCATTCCAGGCCAGTTCTATCTTGTTCCTATTATTACTTTTCTTTTTATATTCTTTAATAAGTCTGGGAACATTCTTTGGTTTTTTATTCGCAATATGAGCTGCAAATTTCCAGGCATGTTTTTTAGTGTCGATTTCGGCTAAAACACCACTCCAGGGGAGTCCATCTTCGTAAACACCTCCGGCAAAAGAGGATTTTACGCTATCAACAGCTTTGTTTCCGGTCATTTCCTGTTCCAATTTTAAAAGAAGTACGTTAATTGGGGTTCCGTTTTCTATGGCATCCTTAGAAAGGATATTCAGTAATTTTTTTTCTCCAATTTTAGTTTTAAGATTATTGTACAGCTCGCTTTTCAGGGCGTTGTCAAAGTCTTTGGACGTTTGAATTGGAGTAGGATAGGCCAAGGTTGTTCTTACACCCGCCGGAACGAATTGAATAAAACCGCTGTCCTTTGGAATACCCATAATTTTGGCGGTCATTTTATCCCTTGCTTTCCCGATGTGGAAATGATCCATCTCAATAATATCCGTCATCATAGCGGCCTCTTCACTACTGGTAATCAAAAAGCCGTTGGATTCTTTGATTTTCCTCAGAATTTTAATGGCTTTGGCCCCCATTTGTGGAAAATGCACTCCTTCACTCCATTGTTCGGTTTCTATTATTTCAATCGCTCCAGTTTTATAAAGAATACTTAGTTCCGGTTCATTTTCCCCCTCAAGATATTCTTTGATATTGGCGCTTGAGAACCACTTTGTTATTCTTGGTTCAGGAATAAAGATGTACACTTTCTGTAGTTTCTGTCCTCTGGTCTTCAGAATAGCATCGGTAAGTTCTTCTTCTATAGAAAGTTTTAATTGTGCCCGTATAGGTTGCAATACAAAGTATTCCAATTCATGTTTAATATACTTTCCGGGGAAATAACCTTTGGGGACGTTATTTTTGAGTTTCTCGGTAAGCATTTTCCGATCGTCTATTCCTAAAAATTTGCTATTGGTCAATTGAAATAAGGCGAGTTCCCAATCTGAAAAAAACTGTGGAGCCAATGTTTGATCCGTTCGTTTTTTGGGTTTAAAAACATCGTGGTAAATCATATTTACCAAGCCGGTCAGTTCCTGATACGTATACTCCTGGTAGCTATATAACTTTTTATTTCGATGCCTGTAGGCCAAGGAATGATCATGTCGCAAAGGGCTTTCACCTTCTACACACCTAAAAATATCTTCGATTGCATTATAATAGTCATGAACCTTGTACAGATCGGTATTGTGCAAATCAGGCAGATCGTTTTCCATCATGCGGGCATATTTCATTAGCCTGCCTTTGATCAACTGTTCTTCAACTCTAAAGAAACTGGGATCGATTAAGGATTTTAAGTAGATCATAAAGGATAATCGGCCATAACCAGGTAGAAAATGCCTGGTTTTTTTGTTGAGTATCACTTTTAAATCTTCGTTTTCAAAGTTGACGATCCCATTATATTTTTTTAGCAGGGCAACCACCCGCCCATTAGGTGTATTAGAAATGGCATTTAATTGCGAATGTAACCTTCTAAGGAGGTATTCCATATTCCTTTGCAGGGCCTCTAGGCTGTAACGTTGTTGGATTACATTTCTATTGTGTACTAAATCCTCCATGCTGTTTTGAGGATAAAAAACATGATCACTTATCTCTGCAATCAGGTTTCTGGGAATGGTATAGCCTTTAAACTCCAGAACCTTTAATCGTTGTGATTCATCAAGATGATAGCCAATTACCTGTTCGTAAACCGCTCTGGGTGCATATTGTTTGCAAAATATGGGAGTTCCGCAAGCTGCAGCTTCTATAATCGGAAGCCCCCTTCCTTCCGTCTGGCTTGGCAAAAGTATGAGGGAGGCAACCTCATATAGTCGTTCAATATCAAGCGGTTTTTTGTATTTTTTTTTGAACTCGTGCTTATCAAATTCACTAAAAAAGAACCCCAAGAGAATTCTAGACCTGAATTCAACATCAATCTCCTCAAGAAAATTCTTAAAATCTTCCAGCAGATGTTGGTAATAGTTTTGCTGGCCGTGAGGAATAGGACCAGAGACCAATAGGGAGAGGGTTAGTTGAGGATTGTCCTGAAATTTCTTTGTGAAGTCCGTATTGGTAAACAACTGTTTGACCAATAGGAAATTAAGCTCGATGGACTTTCTACTTATTATTCTTGTAGGCTGCAAAAAGACAATGTTGTTATTTACAAAATCAAAATTCTTTGTGTTATTATATCCTAGCAATATAGGTTTTAATGAACGTTTGCTTTTAATATGATTCGCAACCTTATGAACCGTTATGGCATCTTTTTTATTGGCGAAAATAGACGCCATCTGCATAAATGCTTTTATGATGTCTCTCCTGCTTATTTGGTCCGGTTTAATGTCTACAGCGGTTCCTATCAGTGCCGAATTTGCAGGATTACAGCCTTTTATATTGACGAGATGGGTATGTTGTAACTTATTGATATTCACATTCAACCAGGATCTACTTTCCCATGGATAGACCATGTCGATCACTGAAAAGAATTCTCCAACATGAGCATTGTGAAAAAAGAAATCCCTAGGGCCTTTTTTTAAACCTTTCTTTTTTATAACAACTTCCCTGTTCCCTCCTTCCCAATAAAAATCATGATTGTTACTCATGACGGGGATACCTAAATACTCAGAAATTAATACCGTGGCGAGTGCTAAAGAAACATTTCCCGGATTGGAGCAAACATTAATTGGGTAGAGCAAAGAAATATTATTCTCTTCAATGTACCTACCGAGTTTTTCTACAAGCACCAATACCTCATCCCAGAATTTCAAAATAAGATCATTATACTCGGTACTGCCCCTCTCCATTTTAATTTTGAAGAAATCATCGTATAATGGCCAGTTATCAAAACCATCCATTTCCTTGATTACTTTCTTAAAGGCATCTTCATGAATCAATTCATCGGCTTCAGGTTTGATCTCTCCGGCGATATAATGAATAGGAATGCTAGGGTAGATCTTTTTGAAGGTTTTGGCATACTTTTCAGTTTCAACCGTAATTCCGTCGATGGTAAAATAAAATGTTATGAAGGCAATTCCCCCCGTTTCGAGATGGTCACTAAAGGCCCTAAAGTCATGCTTAAAAGCAGCTGTTGAATGCCGTTCTTTAAATCGGTCAATAAACAATCCGAGGTCAAACCAAGTTTGGATCTCTTGTTTTCTTAATTCATCTAATATATTATGAATTTTGGCCAAAAGGTTTTTTTAGGCCTGGATTTAAAGATTCAAAAACTAAACAAGTCGTTTAATTTCTCTTCGAGTACATCAAAGGAAAAATACTTTTTCCCCAGGTTATAGTTATGTTCTCCAATTTCCCTACAATATTCCTCATTATATATGATATCCGTCATCTTTTTGACTTTATCATTGGATAAGTGATTTTCCTCCAACATAACCGTTTCAAAACCCTTGCTACCGATATCCTGCATATAAACCGGTTTGTAGTTGTTTACAAAGATTGGTTTTTTGGCCAATACGGCTTCTACAAAGGCGTTTCCAAAACCTTCATAGGTACTGAAATACGTACAGGCCCTGCCATACGCATAAATATCCGAAAGATTTTTATGGTCGCGCACCATATGAGAAGCGAAGATTATCTGGTTGGCTAGGTTCAGATCATGGATTTGATCTACAATTTCATTATAATACTCCCGATTCTGATCGTCATTATTATTTCCTGTAATGATAAGCTTTACCTTTTTGTCGTTCAGTTTTTCAATTAATGAAACGGCTGTTTCTATCCCTTTTCTTCGCACGATGCGTGTTACTTGTAACAAAGCAATCTCATCTTCTTCCATACCAAGGTTTTTAAGAAAATAGCGATTGTCTTTGTTTGGAATTCCATAGGCACGATCAAAATCCATTACATTAGGAACCATTATGGCTTCCAAATTGAATTTATCCCTAAAGGTTTCTACTCCAAAGGTGTTGATCACGGCATGTCGTACATCAGGCAGCAGTAAAGGGAATGTGTCATCAATAAGGGTATTAACCTCATCATGTAAAGAAATATAACGGGAACCTCTTTCCCAATGAAAATCATGGTCATGAGTCACAATGGGCAAGCCTGTATTTTGAACCAGTTTCTTAATGGCCATCCCCATAGCCATATGACTGGGGAGTGCAGAAGCATTTTCGGAAAGGAGGACCTGAATCTTATGGACTCGCACCCAATGGTGCAGTTTCTCTGTTATTATGTTAGAGATATCCTTAATATGATCAAGGATTGGGCCGGGGTCCTTATCTGGTTCATAAAAAGCCTTCCGTTGTTCCCATTTTACTGCGGGAGAGAAAAATGATAGTAGCGGGAAATGACTATGGTAATGCTGATCCATTTTCCAGAATTCAAATTTACCGGAGATAACAAATACTTCATGTCCAAGCCGTTTTAATACTTCTATCCATTTCTCCGTTTCAAGAGCCACCCCATCTACACCGCCAATTCTTCCAATAATAATACCTATACGCATACTTAATTCATATATTGTTTTAACCCCTTTGAATATAAATTATTGCAGAAATCTGAATTTTTTTTTCAGCCTTATTCATAAGATTTTTTCTAAAGGTTTCCATGAACGATTAAAATTGAAAACTAATTTTTTATGAAATAGAAAGGCCATAAATATATGAACTAAGGTAGGGAATTGGTTCGGGACAAATTGAAGTCTCCGTAAAAGAAAGGAATATCGGTTGGCCCATTATGCAAAAAAACAGATTACGGATAACAACACTTTGTCAGTTTTGCCGCCTTGCAATACACCAAGGATTTCAACAAGGACTTCTCGACATTCATACGCGGTGAGCATCAATATATGGGCAGGCATTTCTTTAATTTTGACAATGTGGTACGCCAATCGCCCTGTAACATCTATAACGCTAGGGTTGACATGTCCTATAAAAATCATGAACTGGCCGTTTGAGGAAGAAATCTGACGGAAGAATTATACAGGACTTGAGCAACGGGTGTATTTTTATTAGGACAACCGAGGATGTGGGGGGGGGTAACATTGAGAAGTGATTTCTAAGTTGACGCATGGCCCAGGTCTTCTGTTATATAGGAGGTGGGTCCATCCAAATCCGGACCAAGGAACATCGGTTTGGACCGAACCGCTAAGCTAAAAATCTTCGAAAAGATAAAGTCCGATCAATAAGCCTTTTGGACACCTTAAAAATGTATTTGTCCCCTGACCTCCTCTCATTTAGAGATACCCTAAAAAGAGGAAAGCTACATCTGGGTATAGAAAATCTTGTTATGGTTTCATTGAACTTTTGATGTGTTCAATCATTTATTATTACTCGCAACATATTTGTTAAAATACTGTAACAAATGGAATTCGTTGAACTCTATTAAAGTAATTTAATAGCATGCTGAAAAGCATTTTTTCTTAAACTAACCAAAAATTCAAGTTTTCCTATGTACAGATTCCTTGTTATCATTATCGCCTCACTATTTGTTTTTGGCTGCTCCGATCCTAAAGATGAAAAAGCTGTTTCCGTAGCAAAATTTTCAGAAGAGCTTTCCGAACTCAAAGAATACTTTCAAATACCAGGTTTAAGTGTCTTGGTCAAGAAAGGAGATCAAATTGTTTATGAGGATTATATGGGGATAGCGGATATTGATCTGAAGACCCCAATGGATTCTGTTACGACCATTCCAATGGCATCCTTGACCAAGATATTTTCGGCAATAGTAATGCTACAACTGGTGGAGGAGGGAAAAATAGCATTGGATGAATCGATTAAAAGTTATGTGGCGGACTCCAGTTTAGGAGACTCCATCAAAATAGGACATATTCTATCACATACTTCTCAAGGTATTCCAGGACAACATTTTTATTATAACAACAGCCGCTTTATGATGCTCGGAGATGTTATGGAAAAAGCAACTGGAAAAGATTTTAAAGCGAACATCTACGAAAGAATCATAAATCCTTTGGAGCTTGATCATACGTATTTGTTACAAGATTCCTTACAAATAGCATTGGAAAAAAGAAAAGTGGCACAGCCTTATTTCGTAGGAGCGGATCCGGTAAGGGGTTATAAGGAACGGGAGCCAAATCCAGGATTTATCGACTATGGATATTCCGTAGCAGCCGGAATTTCATCTACAGTTCTTGATTTGTCAAAACTCAGTGCAGCGTTGGATGATAACTCCTTACTCACGGAGACCTCTAAAAATAGAATGTTCAGTTCATTTGGCCCCGATCTACCTTATGGCCTTGGAGTTTTTACCCAGGAATTTATGAATGAAAACCTGGTTTGGGGATATGGTCAATACGACTGTTATTCAAGTTTATTCCTAAAGGTACCGAACAGAGACTTGACATTCATTATTGCAGCCAATAATAACCTTATGAGTGATCCGGCCAGATTAATAGATGGTGATGTAAGTTCTTCGTTATTTGCGCTTAGTTTTTTAAAGAATTTTGTCTTCGACTTAGAAAAAGAGCCTCTTTTTGAAGATCAGGCTTCACTTATGAAGTTGGAAGATAGGCTTAATGAGGACAATCTGGAGTTTTACCGTAAGAAATTGCTGGCCCAGTCCTTGGCCGCAACTTTCATCTACCGGTATAGCGAACAAGAAGGCGAACTAAGTAAGCAAATCTTAAATCAAGTGTTTAACCAGTTTACGGACTACGAGAACTATGGGGATTTGATTCTTATGCGTAATTTGTTTATGCTCAAGACAATGGATTCAATGCGGGACAAAGAAGAGTTTGTGGATTTTGATAATCAATTTATAGCACTAGGAGAAACATTGTTGGAGCTAGGTGAAAATAATCCCTATGCAAATTATTATATGGCAAACTTTTTTCTGATAAAAGAGGAAAAGGATAGGGCTTTAGCATACTACAGAAAAATTGTGGAGGCTAAAAATTTCTCACCGTGGTGGTATACCGGGGAGGCCCAAAGATGGATTGATGAGAATGACCTTGAAAATTAAACGGGGTGGAAATCTTGGGTTGCACTTGAAACGTGCCGGTGCATATCGTGATGATTCGAATGGAGTGGTTTTTTTGAACTTTACCGAAAATTATATTAAGGCAACACAACTGCACTCACTATTAATTTTTCCTTTTTGGTCGAAGGTCAAATTTAGGACATATGCATTTCGTTCCCTTGAACTATACTTTGCCTTATTCCCGGAAGAATTTTTAGTCTATATGCTTTAAGAATTTCGCCGGATTTCCTGCAACAACGGTATTAGGTTCAACATCTTTTGTCACAACGGATCCGGCCGCGATTACTGAATTATCGCCAACTACCACTCCGGGTAATATTACGGAGCCCCCGCCGATCCAAACATTGTTTCCAATATGAACCGGTATTGCATAACCTTGTTTATTTCTGTTTTCAGGTTCCAATGCATGCCCTGCGGTATAAACGCTAACATTGGGGGCCATCATACAATCATTACCGATCTTTACCTTTGCAATATCAAGGATCACACAATTATATCCAGCATAAAAGTTATCACCAATCGCTATATTGGACCCTAAATCGCATTGAAAATTATGTTCTATAGTAAAATTCGTTCCAATCTTGCCGAATAATTTTCGAATGACCCTATTTTTATCCTCGATATCCCCAGGACCAAGCGTATTAAATTCATGCGTTAATTTTTTAGCTTCGGTATTCTTTGATTTTAGCTCTTTATCATCCCTTTGGTAGTATATCTTTTCTTTTTTCATCGTTTATTTAAACTTCGCTTAAAGCATAACTCCCAACTTCTTCAATCCTTGAACGAACGAAACGTATTTTCCCATATCGAATAGCGGATAATACATATTCCTCATATTTTCAAAGTCGTTATTATGTTATATAGCAATTAAAAATTCATGGAAATTTGATTCATGCTCGATCCCTAGCTTCTTTCTAACTCTATATCTTGCGGTTTCTACACCGCGTACGGAGATATTCAACAATGGGGATATTTCTTTATTGGCAAGATCCATTTTTATAAAAGCGCAAAGTCTTAACTCCCTTTTGGTAAGTTTTGGATTGATTTCCGTAAGTTTTTCAAAAAAATTATGGTGGATCCGCTCAAAGTTTATATCAAAAACTTCCATATATTCTTCCCCAATTTTATGTTGATGCAACTTTCTAAATATATCCAGTAGCTTTTGCTTTGGACTCCTACTTTTGACCAAGCTCTTTAGATCCTTTAAATCTTCTTGGATTTCATGGAAAATATGTTTTTTATTGACCAATTGCATGGTATAATTGGCCAGTTCCTTGCTTTTAAGGATCACATCTTCCTCTAAGATTATTTTATCCTGGGTAAGCTTTAGCTGTTCTATTTCCAGTTCAAGAAGTTTCCTCGATTTATTCGCTGCAATTTGGGCTTTTCTGTTTTCATATGAAATCTTGCGTTTAACAACTTTATAGCCCAATCCTATTAAAGAGAGAACCAGACAGATATAAAAAAAGCGCGCCAAGTTGGTCTGGTACCATTGGGGAACAATGGTAAATACGTAGGCCGTTTCTTTTCCTATATCGCCATTGAGGTTTCTACTTCTGACCTTAAAAGTATAGTTCCCAGGTCTTAAATGGGTATATTCCTTGTAAGAAATGTTTTCCCATGGAGACCAGTTTTGATCTATTTCTTCTAGAACGTAGCTGTACTGTTTATTGCTTGCTATACTTAATTTTGGGGAGGCATATTCAAACCGAAGAATATCCGTCTTTGTGGGAAGTTCTATTTTTTCGTTCAAGGGGCGCACGGGCAGCGTCTTTTTTTCCCTGTTTTCAATTCGGACAATTTTGGTGATAAGTGTAGGTGCCTCTATCTTGGAAGGTTGGTTGAGGTTGTACATATACAAACCGGTCTTGGCCCCAATGAGCACCTTGTTGTTTTTTAAAGGCAGTATACTTTCCATCCCACGGTTGAGGTCTCCCTTTACATTTAGAAAAATATCCTTTTCAATTGCTGTCTTTGCGGTGGACGTTCTAAAATAGGCTATTTCATCATCCTGCACTACCCACGTTGTGTCGTTATTTTGTATTATTTTCCTCGTATTTATCGTGGTATCCAATACTTTGTTCAAAGGCCCGAACGGCACAAATGTGTTATTCTTCCCATTAAACTTGTATACTCCGGAATTTGTCGTAAACACTATTTGTGAATTGTAATGATAGGCATTTATATTGAACGGGGAGGTAAATCCGTTCTGATCCGTATAGTGGTCAATGGCATAAACACGGCTGTAGTCATCATTGATTTTTATCCTATAGACCCCCTTATATCCGTGACAGACCCAATACGTGTTTTTCTGCCCTGCCGGAAGGATGTCCCGCGTAGATTCTTCAAACCCTCTGATTTTATGCAAAATATTAAAGCTATCCCCTTTTTTTTCGACCAAGAACAGACCGTTATAGTTACATGCCAAAAACTTATCCTTTTTGGTAGGAATCCCGATTATTTTCCAAAAACCCTCTGCTTTTCCTATTTTTTCGGTATCTAGGTCGTTTATAAGAAACAGCCCGTTATTGTGACCTCCAAGAATGGAATCATCACTGGCGAACAAGGACCATGCCTGTCCCTGTGGTGCATTTATTTTAATAAATTCCAAACCATTTTGTATGTCTCTCCCATTCGGTTTTAGATCTGCTTGATAAAATCCTTTATTCGTGGCAAGATATAGTCTGCTGTTCTTTATTAGCACATCATAAATAGATGCCCCGTCAAACAGTTGGCTTACCGTTGGGTTATACTCAATATAATCCAGCCCATTGTTCAATAAAACCCACAGATTGTCTTGATCCTCAAAAAGGTTCAGTACAGTTGCATCCTGCACATTGTTGAATGCAGGAGGGGTTTTAATTTTTTTTCCATGATCGGAAAGGGAAATTATTTTTGAACTAAGCGTACCCAATAAATAAGTATCCCCTTTTTTTATAGCACTTATTAGATTGTCCTTTTGACCTTTGGAAAAAACACTGACCCACAGCTCCACCTTTTTTGTAAAAACATTCCCTTTGTAAAGGTTTCCAGATTTAGAAATAAGAATCATAGTATCCTCAGCCTCTGCAGGGATAAAAGAAATAATTTCTTCATTGTTGTAGCTACTACCGTCAAATATGTGGGAAAGTTGCATGTTGGTAGGGTCAAATGCCATGATTCCGGAGCTTCCGTCCTGCACATAGTAGATATCGTTGATAATACCCGCCCCAATAAAGGAATCCGAAGCAGGAATGTAGGTCGCCGTTGTGTTATTGATAACGACCAAGCCGTTAAAGGCCCTGTAGATGATCATTTGTCCCAACTCATGTACCTGCCATAGATTCTCTAGATTTCTATTATCCAGTCCCAATTCATCAATTAGGGGCCTATAACCATAACTTCCATCGGAATTCTTTTCAATTATTCCCAACTCATTGTAACCGCCTGCATATACTTTGCCAGAGGAGGAATAGGTTAAGCTTCTTACGGAAGAATTATTGGGCAATAGTATCTTGTCCCAATGTTCACCATCAAATACCAGTGCCCCATCATTATTGCCAAAGTAATAAATTCCGCTACTGTCTTTGCATACGGACCAAAACTGGGAGTCCGCATTAAAATCGGATTTGGTAAAATGGGTTATTTTGGGTAAGTCGGATGTTATCTCCAAAAGATCGTAGGGGTTCTGTGCAAAGAACAAAAAAGGGGCAAGGCATAACAACTGAAACAGTATGGTAGCTAAACGATGCATATTCAAAAGATTCTGAATGTCCCTTTGGTTAACGATTTAGAAACACTTACAAAGATGCATTTTTTTTTAAACCCTAAAAACTATAAATCAATAAGTTACTATAAATAACGTAAGCTTGGCGTAGTAAGGGCTCCAATTGACGTAATTAAAGAGTATGAATAAAATAGCTGTTTATTTTATCATATCCTAATTTTATTACTTGAATAAATACGAAAAATTAATTTTCACTGACATTGGATCATACCCATGTAATAACAATTCGGATGTTCCTTAATGTCCAGGTTATTTCTTGGAAATTACTTTACTCAAAATAACTCAACTCTAACTAATTCTACCGATGAAATTAAAAAATTATCTATGGGTCTGTTTTTTATGTAGTACGTTCTTTTCGTTTGCGCAGACAAAATCCGTATCAGGTACCGTTTCTGATACTTCAGGTGTACCTTTACCCGGTGCAAGTGTATTGATCAAAAATTCCACCGATGGCACAACCACGGATTTTGATGGAAATTTTACCATTAACGTCCCTCCCGATGCCGTTTTAATGGTTTCCTATATAGGGTATCGAACCTTAGAAATCCCGGTTGGGTCGGAAACCGAGTTTCAAATTGTATTGGAAGAAGATACTGAAGCGTTGGCCGAAGTTGTGGTCATAGGCTATGGTACCAGTACAAAGAGGGCCTTGACTTCCGCCGTTACGGTTTTAAAGAGTGCCGATGTGATCGAGGACAAACCCTTTTCCGATGTTGGGCAATCCTTGAACGGTAAGTTGGCCGGTGTTCAGGTAATAGAAGCTTCTGGTAGTCCAGGTGCAAGTCCTTCGATCAGGATTCGTGGGGCTAATTCCCTTTCGGCATCGGTAGAGCCCTTGTACATTATAGATGGGGTGCAGGTAACAAATACAGAGGCCCTTAATCCCAATGATGTGGAATCTATCTCTATTCTAAAGGATGCCGCGGCATCCTCGATCTACGGGGCAAGAGCGGCCAACGGGGTAGTTCTCATTACCACAAAGCGCGGGACAAAAGGGAAATCGGCCATTAATTTCTCCACTTTTATTGGGGAAGATAGGGTAATCAATACCTTAAAAGTCCTAAACTCGCAACAATATATAGACTATCTGAACACGGCTAGGATAAATGCAGGTGAACCCCCAATAGCGGATCCCTTTAATTCACAGTTCAATACAGATTGGCAAAGAGAGTTGTATGCCCCCGCTACTTTACAGAATTATCAACTTTCATTTACCGGGGGTTCGGAAAAAGGAAGTTACTATTTGTCCGCCGGACTACAGGATGAGCAAGGTACCATAGAGACCACCGGGTTTAAACGATATTCTGTACGGTTTAATCAGGATAGCGACCTATATAGCAATCTTAAGGTAGGGAATAGCATAGCGTTATCAAGAACCGAGTTCAATGTTATTAACGATAATAACCGGGTAAACCAAGGGGGTGTGGTTCTTTCCGCATTACAGACACCACCGATCATACCCATACGGAACGAAGACGGTAGTTTTGCCGCAAATCCGTTCCAGGGAGGGTTTGATAATCCCATTGCCCTGATACAAGGTGAAAACAGGGAATTTAATACCTCAAAGGTAATTGCCAATGTGTATGGGGAGTATACCTTTCCCTTCGGCCTTGTTTTTAGAAGTTCTTTTGGGGTGGATTATACCGAGTCCAAGTTCAACAGGTTTGCGGATCCGTTCAGCACATCCAATGGAAGGGCCAATGAAGGCTTGGCAGAAACTTCTACAAATCTCCAAACCGTTTGGCTATGGGAAAACACCTTGAATTATAAATTTGAACCAATCAAGGATGTAGCTATGGATTTTCTTTTTGGTACCGCGGCACAGCAGTCCAAATTTGAGAATACCAGGATTCTAGGGGTAGGATTTCCAAACGGTTCCATAACCAATGTGGATGCGGCCTCCGAAATATTGGATACGGACGAAATCATATCGGAATGGTCCAACAACTCTTTCTTTCTGAGGACGAATATTAGTTTTCTAGACAGGTACTTTTTTTCCTCCACGGTACGTAGGGACGGTTCCTCCCGTTTTGGTCCCGATAACAAGTTTGCAATATTTCCATCCGTTTCAACGGCTTGGGTAGTATCGGAAGAAGATTTCCTAAAAAACACTTCATGGTTGAATACCTTGAAACTAAGATATAGTTATGGGGTTACCGGAAATCAGGAAATAGGGGACTACGAATGGCAGGGGCTGTATGGGCTCAACGCCAATTATTTTTTTAACGGGGAAGTGGTGCCGGGCGTTTTTCCAAGTCAGGTGGAAAACAGAAATCTAAAGTGGGAATCAACGGAGCAACACAACTTAGGGTTGGATATTGGCCTTATAGATAATAAAGTAACCATCAATATAGATGCCTATCAAAAGAATACGTTTGACTTGCTGATACCTAATCCACTTCCCGCCTCGACCGGATTTAGGGAGGCCACACAAAATATTGGTTCGCTTACCAATAAAGGTATAGAAATAGGCGTAAATGCAATCCTATTATCAACGGACGATTTCTCATGGGACATCAATGCCAATTATACCAAAAACGAAAATGAAGTTACCGATATCAACGGCCAAATTATTACCGGAGGTGGCGTCAATGATCAGGGAGATGTTACTAGGATAGAGGAAAACCAGCCCATTGGGAATTTCTTTGGTTTTGTATCGGAAGGAATAGATCCCGCAACGGGAGATGTCATTTTTAGGGATTTGAACAATGATGGGATTATTGATGATGAGAATGATAGGACCATTATAGGAAATGCACTCCCCGATTTTTCTTGGGGCGCAACTACCAATATCGGATATAAAGGACTACAGTTGACCGCTTTTTTTCAAGGCGTGGAAGGACAGGACATTTACAATGCCTCCAGATTTGAGTTAGAGAACCAAGCTACTTTTAAAAACCAAAGTATAACGGTTTTGGACAGATGGACGCCTAATAATACGAACACAACAATACCCAGAGCGGTTTTTGGAGACCCCAGTGGTAACGGAAGGGCTTCCTCCAGATGGGTAGAGGACGGTTCCTTTATTAAGCTAAGGGAATTGACCTTGGCCTATACCTTTCCCAAAAGCATTATAGAGAAACTGAAAATGACAAATCTGAAAATCTATGTACAGGGTAGAAATCTGTATACATGGACGGACTATACCGGATATGATCCAGAAGTTAGTAGGGATCAGGGAAATGTGTTGTCCACAAATATTGACTACGGTACCTACCCTCAAGTAAAGACATATATCGCAGGACTGAACGTAACTTTTTAATACCGCCATCATGAAAAAAACAAATTATCTTTTATACATAGCAGTTATAGTACTTTTGTTTTCCTGTTCCGAAGATTTTTTGGAATTTACACCTCCAAACGATATTGCCACAACAAATTTCTGGGCAACCCAAAATGATGCCGAGGCCGGGGTAGTAGGTTGTTATGATGCCTTGCAGCCCGATAGTTACTACGGTTTTGACTACTTCGTATTAGGAGACGTACGTTCCGATAATAGTTTTGCGGGAGGGGACAACTCCAATAATTTTGCTATTGACAATTTTAACCTAAGGCCTACGAACGAAATAACGACCCGTTTTTGGAGGCAGCTATATACGGCTATTGGAAGAACCAACATTGCTATCGATAGAATTACACCCATGGACAATGGTTTGTTCGAAGATGGTAGAAAGGATGCCCTTTTGGGTGAGGTCCATTTTTTAAGGGGGCTACATTATTTTAATCTGGTGCGCTTGTTTGGCGGTGTACCCTTGGTAGTGAATGAGACCTTAAGTTTGGATCCTGACGAGATTCAAGTGCCCAGAAGTTCTGAAAATCAAATTTATCAACAGGTGATAGCTGATCTTCAGAACGCGATTACCCTTTTAGGGGGCAAGGACCAGGAAGCAGGCAGGGCCACCGTAGGTGCCGCCGAAGGGCTATTGGCGAAAGTGCAGCTAACCTTAGGGAACAACCAAGCCGTGCTCTCCCTTACTTCTAGCGTTATGCAAAGGGGTTTTTCCCTTTTGCCCAGTTTTGAGTCCCTTTTTGACCAGCAAAACAAGACGAATAACGAGGTTCTTTTTGCCGTACAGTATAACGGGGGTCAGGAGGGCAATGTTTTTCCCGAGTTGATCCTACCCGTCCCGGAAGCCTCCTTTGAATTTATAAAATTCAATACACCTACCCCCAATAGTGAGCAATTGTTTGAAGATGACGATTTACGTAAGGCATCTTCCCTGGTCAATAGAAATGATATTTTATACGTCTTTAAATGGCGGGAGGGTGCTGCGTTCAATTCCTCGGATTATAGTATTGTCCTCAGGTATGCCGATGTGCTTCTTATGCGTGCAGAGGCGTTAAACCTAAGTGGAAATACAGGCGAGGCAATTGTTCTGTTGAACCAGATTCGCAATCGTGCCGGATTGCCGGACTATGCGGGGCCAACAAGCCAGGCTGCCATAGACACAGCCATATTACAAGAGCGAAGATTGGAGCTTATGTTCGAAGGGCAACGCTGGTTCGATCTAAAAAGAAAAGGGCTCGCAACGGCACAACAGGCCATTCAAACTGCAAAGGGTATTAGCATACAATCCTTTCAATTGTTGTTCCCGGTACCACAAGGGGAAATTGACCGCAACGAAAGATTGGAGCAAAATACGGGATATTAAGCGTGCAAATTGAAAACTATGAATAAGGATCTGCTATCAATGGTAATTTGGCTTCCTATAATTTTTGCCGTGATCGGATGTAGTAGTAATGATACTTCCCCGACCAATGGCGATGACGAACCTGGGCCCCAACCAAATCCAATCGTAGGGGAGGTTAGTGTGGTGCTTACTACTTCGGACGAAACATCGCTGCTCAATGAACTTCCCGAAAAGCTGCCATTTGATAATGGGGAAGGAGATGTAACGATAACCATAGATGAAAACCAGACCCTACAGACCATAGAGGGTTTTGGGGCGGCATTAACAGGTAGTTCCGCTTTTTTGCTACACAATAACACGGAAGCGTTAAATACTCTTTTTGGGGATGCCGGAATTAAGCTTAGTTACACCAGATTAACCATAGGGGCTTCCGATTTTAATAAGAATGGAAGTTATACCTATAACGATATATCCGATTTGGAGGATTTGGATTTGGCACAGTTTTCCATTGAAACGGATATGCAAGATAACAATCCCGTTATTCCAACCGCAAAAGCCATTCTGGCGATTAATAGCGATATGGGTTTTATGGCCTCGCCTTGGAGTGCACCGGCCTGGATGAAATCCAACAGGTCGCTTAAGGGAGGTAGTCTTGATCCGAAATACTACGGGGTATATTCCGATTATCTTCTAAAGTATCTGATGGCATATAAGCAAGAAGGTATTCCAATACATACCATTACCGTTCAAAATGAACCACTTTTTGAGACTTCGGCCTATCCGACCATGAAAATGAACGCATCCGAGCAAGTGGTATTTATCGGTGGCCATTTTGGCCCCAATTTGGAAGCTTCCGATCTAACAACAAGCATAGTAGGATATGACCATAATTTTAGGGTAGATGAGGATCCTGATTTTCCGGTGACCCTATTGGAAGACCCCGAGGCCTCAAAATATACCAACGCCATTGGGTACCATGCTTATGGGGGTACCCCAAATGATATTTCTAAAGTAACTACCCGCTTTCCCGATGCGGGGATTTATTTTACGGAACAGTCCGGTATTCAGAACGCGGGAACCACTTTTGGGGGCGAAATCGATTTTTTCATGAAAAATGTCTTTATGGGAACCTTGCGTAGGGGTGCAAAGGCCATTCTCCTGTGGAATCTTGCGTTGGATGAGAACGCTGGCCCGCAAAATGGCGGGTGCGGGGTTTGTAGAGGAGTTCTAACCATTACCAGTGGAGGTACCATACTAAAAAATGTAGAATACTATATGCTGGGGCACTTTTCTAAATACGTAGATTCGGGCGCCCAAGTAATTGCTACCAACGAACTCCCGGGTATTCTGGAAAATGTGGCCTTTAAAAATCCGGACGGATCCACCGTACTAGTGGTATATAATTCATCAAATACCGAAGGTTCCCAGAACCTACAGGTAAAAATTGGAGACAAAAGTTTTACCTATAGGCTACCTAAAGGGGCTTTGGCGACTTTTAAATGGAACTAACACATAAAAACTGAACTATGAGAACTATTAAAAAACAACACTGGTCATTCATTTTACTGTTACCTATATTTCTTTTGCTTGCCAATTGTGAAGAGGAAGAAAATAATATAGACGAGATCTCGGATTTTGCATTGGCAAGTCCGGCACTTACCGCTCCCGGAGATGGTTTTTCCTTGGTATTGGATAGGGAAAATAGAGACGATGTTTTACGGTTTGAATGGGAAAAAGCGGACTCGGAAAGGGATTTCCTTGTTACCTATAACGTAATGTTGGATGTAGAGAGCGGGGATTTTTCAGATCCTTTATTAGAAGTGCCCGCCGCTGATAACGGGGTACAAACCTTTGTTGAAGTATCCTATTTCACTTTAGACCTGGCACTTTCGGAAGCAGGGTTTGAACCTAATGCCATTACCACACTTAAATGGGCCGTTGAGGCAGTTTCCATTAACCAAAGAAGTATGAGTTCGGCTGCATTAAGCCTACAGCGTTTTGATGTGCAAGGTCCGCCACAGGATTTATTTATTGGCGGAGCCGCTACCGAAGTAGGTGCCGATATCAGTAATGCACTGCAAATGAACAAACTGGAAAAGGCAGATGGATCCAACACCAATATCTTTCAAATATATACTTCCTTGGAGTCCGGTGCCGATTATAACTTCTTTTCCTCAAGGACGGATAACATAACAACCTATACCGTAAATGTAGAGAGCATAGAAATAGGTGAAACTCCTATTATAGCTCCCGAAACAGGGGTTTACCGAATTACTGTAGACTTTGATACGGAAACGTTTTCACTCTTTAAAATAGACAAATGGAGTATCGTGGGCAATGTGATTACCGATGGATGGGGAGGTGATGAACCTTTGGAGTATATGGGAGGCGGTGTTTGGCAATCCAGTATAGAACTTGTTGATGCAGATCCCGGGGATACCAATAAACGATTTATTTTTAGGGCCAACGGGGATTGGGGACAAGTCTTTAAGGAGATCCCAGGTACTTCCGGAGAACTGGCATTTGAAGGAACCGCAGCTGAACTCGGATTTGACACTATCAATGATATAGCCGTTTCCTCCCTGGGCGCTAAATTGATAACCATCAATCTTAATGGGGACGGATATTTTTATACGGTAGAATAGCCGTGTAATCCTGTTCTGGATTTTTGAAGGGTAGGGATATCTAGTTGTAAATAAAATAGGTGAGAAGAAGAACATAGGAACAATAGAGCACATGAAACAAATACTTTCCTTATGGCTTTTAGGGACTTTGCTATTGGCCTGTAAAACCGAAGTTAAGAAAATGCCGCAATCCCAAACATTGACCAAAAATGACCCAATAGAAACGTTTTCCGTGTTAAACAGGGAGGTTTTGGTATATACTACTGCAAAAGATACAGATTTGCGACTTTCCCATACAAATACGACCCACTTTGAAGAAGCTCGGCAACCCTTGGAATCCGAAGTAGCCATCTTTGTGAATCCTAATAAGACTTTTGAATCCTTTTGGGGAATTGGAGGTGCCATAACCGATGCCTCGGCAGAAGTTTTTGCGAAATTATCAAAAGATAAACAGGAAGAATTTTTAAGGGCATATTATAGTTTGGACAATGGAATAGGATACTCTATTGCACGAACCACCATACATAGTTGTGATTTTAGTAGCGGTAGTTATACCTATGTATCAGATAAAGATAAAAGCTTATCATCGTTTAACATAGATCATGATAAAAAGTATCGCATCCCAATGATAAAAAGGGCGATCAGCACTGCCGGTGGAAAACTCCCGTTGTACGCAAGTCCTTGGAGTCCTCCCGCTTTCATGAAAGATAATAACAACATGTTAAAAGGTGGGAAACTCCTTTCAGAGTATTTCCAATCCTGGGCGCTGTATTATACAAAATTTATCAAGGCTTATGAAGATGAAAATATTCCTATATGGGGTATAACTATCCAAAATGAACCTATGGCGGTACAACGCTGGGAATCCTGCATCTATACAGCGGAAGAGGAGCGGGATTTTTTGAAAAATCATTTAGGTCCTGTGATGGAACAGGAAGGGCTAGGGGATAAGAAAATTGTGGTATGGGATCATAACCGAGATTTGATAAACGATAGGGCCAATACCATATTTGAAGACCCGGAAGCGGAAAAATATGCTTGGGGCATTGGATTTCATTGGTACGAAACCTGGGCCGGTGGTAAACCTATGTTCGATAATCTTGGCAGGATAAAAGAATCGTATCCAACAAAAAACCTCTTGTTTACAGAAGGTTGTGTAGAAAACTTTGATTCTGAAAAATATCAGTTTTGGCCAAACGCAGAACGCTATGGCCGTTCCATGATCAATGACTTTAATAAGGGTACCGTGGGTTGGACAGATTGGAATATCCTTTTGGACGAAACCGGTGGACCCAATCATGTGGGCAATTTTTGTTTTGCCCCCGTTCATGCCGACACCAAAACAGGGGAAATAATTTATACCCCTTCCTATTACTATATAGGACATTTCTCAAAATTTATTCGCCCCAGGGCAAAACGAGTTAGCACGGCAAGTAGTAGAAGTCATTTGTTAAGTACTTCGTACCACAATGAAGATGGAAAAATGGTAACCGTTGTTATGAATCAAAGCGATGAAAAAATAACATATAGGCTATATATAGAAAGAGAAGCCTTTGAAGCAACTATTTTGCCCCATTCCATTCAATCACTTGTCTATTAAATGGTGATTATACGTTATTTGAGTTAGTTTTAGTTTAGTTGGTAAACAGATGGTTTAAGCCAAACCATCTGTTTACATTTTATCATTTATATATGTACAGATCCGGTTATTTAAAAACATTCTTTTGCATTCATCTTGTCCTATTAGGTTTTACAAGCTGCAAAACAACTTCTACCGAGAAACCTGTAGCAAAGCTCTATGTAACCACATTGGATAAAAGTAAACTGTTGGAGGAACAGCTCATATTTCCACAAGAAAAAGAAACAGAAATAGATGCTGTTATAACTATAGACACTTCCAACACATATCAAGAAATGGATGGTTTTGGATATACCCTTACCGGTGGCAGTGCATTGCATATCCATAATATGTCCAAGTCTCCTAGGGAACAATTGCTCCAAGAACTTTTTGGAACGGGCAAGGATGAAATAGGGGTTAGTTATTTAAGGCTGAGTATTGGCGGTTCGGATCTGGATGAAAGGCCTTGGTCTTATAACGATCTGCCAGATGGGGAAACGGACATAGCACTTGAAAAGTTTTCTTTGGCCTATGATACTTTGTATTTGATCCCAATTATTAAGGAAATTTTAAAAATTGCCCCTGACATTAAAATACTTGGTTCACCTTGGTCCCCGCCACCATGGATGAAGGATAACAAGGATACCCGTGGAGGTAGTCTTAAGGAAGAATATTATGATGTATATGCACAGTACTTTGTCAAGTATATCAACGCGATGAAAGAAAACGGGATCACTATAGATGCGGTAACCGTGCAAAACGAACCCTTGCATCCAAAAAACAATCCAAGCATGTTAATGTTGGCGGAACAACAGGCAGCGTTCATCAAAAAACATCTTGGCCCTGCCTTTGAAAAAAATAATATAAAAACCAAGATTATTATTTATGACCATAATGCCGACCGGCCAGACTATCCCATTTCCATCTTAAACGATACTGCAACGGCAAAATATATAGATGGTTCGGCATTTCATTTGTATAATGGTAAAATAGAGGCGCTTGCACAAGTACATGAAACCCACCCTAACAAAAATCTTTATTTTACCGAACAATGGATCGGGGAGCCCGGAGACTTTGCCGGGGATATGTCATGGCATACGGAGCATCTGATTATAGGTGCGTCCCGTAATTGGTGTAAAGCAGTTTTGGAATGGAATCTTGCGGCAGACGAAAACCAAGAACCGCATACCGATAGGGGAGGCTGCGTGGGGTGCCTTGGAGCCCTTACCATTACTGGTGATACAGTGGTCAGAAACCCTGCATATTATATCATCGCCCATGCTTCCAAATTTGTACGTCCCGGATCCGTTCGGGTAGCCTCTGAAATTGATGGGAATATCCTCAATGTCGCTTTTAAAACCCCCCAAGGCAATATTGTTGTCATTCTTCAAAACAAAAATGGGAAGGACAAAAGCATTAGGATAAAAGCTGGGGAAAAATCAATGAATATGGTGTTGAAGCCAGGATCTGTTGGAAGTTTGATCTTTTAAAAGGTTATGCTCAATGATTATATTCCAACGTTTTGCGTCTTGCAATCGAACGCACTATTTTAAATATCGAAATGAGTCCTATCTTTATAATTGGAAAGGATAATGGATGTATTTGGATGCCCATACAGCGTAAGTCTATCTATTAAATCTTCCAAGGCTTCATTGCATTTTACGGCTACTCTTAGTACTACACAATATTCACCTGTCACTTTTATACAATCAAATATTTCAGGAAATTCATCAAGCTTTGAAACAAAAACTTTAAATCCGTGAGCGTCGATTTTCAGAGCGATGTTTGCTTGAACAGGGTAATCAAATTTCGCTAAATCCAGTTGAACCGTATATCCCGTAATAAAATCGAATTCTTCCATTTTTTGAACTCTATCCGCAATGGAAGGAGCGGATAACCCTACTATTCGACCAATCTCTGCAAATGAGATTCTAGCATTCTTACGTAATGCTTTAATTATTTTTTCATCCAAGATATCCATATAAAATACATTTGATTCAAAGGCAAAGTTATGCGTATTCCTTTGAATAAAAGGCATTAATACGATGATGTGATTTAAATTTGAGTAGTATAATTGATAAAAGATGGAACAAAATTTATTAAAAATAGGAGCGGATAGCTTAAAAAAAGCAGCGCTGAACGAAGATGCGAAGAAGTTTATCTTGGCCAATGAAAGTCTCTTTAAAGTACTAAAAAAAGCTGCCGACCGATATGTTGCAGGAGAGACAACAATTGAAGCTTTGGCATCGGTCCGCAAATGGAATCAAAAAGGATTTGATGTGACCACTGATTTTATGGGCGAGAGCACCCGCAACGAAAAAGATGCAAATGACGCAACAACCGAGTTTGTCAATTTTGCAAAAGCCGTCGGAACCGAAAAATTAAACTCTTCCATTTCATTGGACTTATCACATATCGGATTACTTGTTTCGAAGGACTTGGCGACCGAAAATTTAAAAACGATTTGTGAACACGCAGCGAAAATCGATCAAGAAGTTATCATCAGTATGGAAGGAACAGACCGAACCGACAATATTCTGGATATATACAAAGAAATCCTAAAAACCCATAAAAATCTTGGAATCACAATTCAAGCCTACTTAAAAAGAACTCAGGACGACTTTCAAGAAGTATCGGGATTATCGGGTAGTATTAGAATGGTTAAGGGAGCATACGAAACGCCAAAAGGATCATCTATTGAACGTGGGGAAAAACTGGATGAAATTTACTTGGATTACGTGGAAAAACTATTGGCAAAAAACCATCAATGTTCAATAGCTTCGCATCACGAAAAAATACATCAAGAATCGATTAAGTTAATAGATAAATACAAACCTTCCGAGTATGTATTTGAAAGACTATTGGGTATTAGAAACGAGGAATTGACGGAATATAAGGCAAAGGGCTATAATTGCAGGGTCTATATCGTATACGGAAAGGAATGGTATCTTTATCTATGCAATCGTTGGGCGGAATATCCGATGAATATTTTTCAGGGAATTGCGGACATCGTAGTTTAAAAGCACTGAGCTAAAAATGGTGAATTCAAAGGCTGGCTGAATACTAGCTGGACCAATTATTGAATACCTCTACAAAATATGGATCTACTTCATTTGCCAATTTACTTTTAAAATCTTCTTCGGTCAATTTTTCCTTCCATGATTCGTCATGCTTCATAAGAAAATCATTGAGCGGTTTTAAAATGTCATTGCCTAGAGAGTCAATTAACATGTGTGCAGCCCCGGTAAATTTTATTTGATAATAACCATAATTTCCTTCCTTTTTAGGAGAAGGCAACAAAAAAATATGCTCCTTTACGTACGGATATCCATGGATAACTTTGGATTAGAATCCATAAAACTTTGCCATCGCCCCCATTAAGTTTTTATATGTTTTGGCTTACTGAAACAATTTGCAACGCAGTTGCATCATTATTCTACTATATTTGTATTGTGAAAATATTTGCAGTCATATTATCCATTTACTTTCTAGCGCTAAATATAATTCCGTGCAACGATTCAGGACATAGTAAAGATGATACCCGGGTTGTTTCGGTTATCGATTATGATGGGGAAAATGGCCAGGACTGCGAGCTTTGTTCCCCATTCTGTCAATGCCATTGTTGTCATTCCCATACCGTAGTTTTCAATTTGGTCGGCTTTGAACCTTTGGACGTATTAGTTTCACAAGAAAATTATGTCCATTTAGACGGCAGCTACTACAGCTATCTAGGGTCTCGTTTTCAACCACCACAGGTTTAATTCAGTTTAGGGATAATTATATCCATTTGGCATTGCCATTTTTATGGAATGATGTTAACTTATATGCTTTTCCGGCCGTCTGGCTTGTCGGGAAAGCGTAATCCTATTTTTCAACTGAATTAATTGTTTTTCCATGATCAATAGAATCATTGATTTTTCAATCAACAACAAATTTATTATAGGGCTATTCACATTTGCGCTTGTTGGCGGAGGTATCTGGAGTATGACTCAGGTCCCCATTGATGCCGTACCCGATATTACCAACAATCAAGTACAGGTCATTACCGTTTCCCCAAATTTGGGTACGGAAGATATTGAACAATTCGTCACCTACCCTATAGAGATTACCCTAAGCAATCTGCCCGATGTAACGGAAATCCGTTCCATTTCAAGAAGTGGACTTTCAGTGGTGACCGTTGTATTCGAAGACGCCATAGGCACCTATCTGCCCAGACAATTGGTAGCCGAAAAGTTGCCTGAAATCCGCACCAATATCCCCAAAGGTTTTGGTGACCCCTATATCGGCCCTATATCCACAGGCTTAAGTGAAATTTACCAATATACCTTAGAAATAGCCGATGCTTATAAAGACGACTATTCAATAACAGAGCTGCGAACCATACAGGATTGGATCATCAAACGGCAAATGGCCATGGTGCCAGGGGTTGTGGAAGTAAATGCCTTTGGCGGTAAAGCCAAACGATATGAGGTAGCTGTGGATCCTAAGGTATTGCGTTCTACGGGGGTAAGCATTTCAGAGGTGTTTTCTGCCCTTGAAAACAATAACCAAAACACAGGCGGCGCTTATATTGAACGTAACCGACAGGCCACCTTTGTTCGTGGTGAGGGCATGGTACGCAATGTAACCGATATAGAAAACACCGTGGTCAAAAATGTAAATGGCATTCCCATCCTGGTAAAAGATGTTGGAAAAGTAAACATAGGTTCGGATATCCGTTTTGGGGCATTGACCAAAAATGGCGAGGGTGAAGCGGTCGGTGGCATGATACTCATGCTCAAAGGGGCCAACTCCAACGATGTTATCGAAAGGGTAAAAACCCGCATGAAACAGATCCAACAATCGCTACCGGAAGGTATCACCATCACCCCTTTTTTAGACCGAAGCGACTTAATAGCCAAAACCACCAACACCGTTACGGGCAACCTATTAGAGGGCGGACTCATTGTAGTCTTGGTCTTGGTGTTGCTTTTGGGCAATTGGCGCGGGGGGCTTATCGTAGCTTCTACCATTCCGCTCTCGTTATTATTTGCCTTTATCTGTATGCATCTTTTTGGGGTTTCTGCCAATTTAATGAGCTTGGGAGCCATTGACTTTGGCATTATTGTAGACGGTGCCGTCATCATTGTGGAAAGCACGGTCTTTCTCATGTATCGACATATGCGGAAAAATCAACTGGTAGATGCGGCAACAAAAAATAGAATTACCGCAGAGGCATCCAAAAAAATGATGAATGCAGCCTTCTTCGGACAGCTCATTATTTTGATTGTCTTTATTCCTATCCTGGCATTGGAAGGGATCGAGGGAAAGATGTTTCGTCCCATGGCATTGACCTTTATTTTCGCCATGTTGGGTGCCATGATACTATGTCTTACGTATGTACCCATGATTTCGGCAGTGTTTCTCAGGCCATCTTCGGATAAAGTAATCTGGGGAGAGCGATTTGTACATTGGATAGCATTGAAATTTCGTCCCCTGCTTGAGTATACTCAACGTAAAAAGGGAATTGTTGTTGGAGTTACTCTAGCATTGTTGGTATTGGCCATTTTCACCTTTACCAGGTTAGGAGGTGAGTTCATTCCCAAATTGGATGAGGGCGATATTGCTTTTCACGTTATCTGTAAACCGGGAAGCTCACCTTCGGAGACCATTGCCACTACTACCAAGGTAGAACAACTTATTAAAGCTAATTTTCCAGAAGCGGAACAGGTCATCAGCAGAATTGGACAGTCGGAAGTGCCCACAGACCCCATGCCTATGGATATAGCTGATTCGTTTATCATTTTAAAGCCAAAAAACGAATGGGTCTCTGCGGATAGCAAGGAAGAATTGATTGAAAAAGTCAAGGAAGTGGTAAGTATCCTACCGGGGGTCAATTTTGAGTTTACCCAACCCATAGAAATGCGTTTTAACGAACTTATTGCAGGAGTACGCGAAGATGTGGCGATCAAGTTGTATGGCGAAGATTTACAGGTATTGGCGAACAAGGCACAAGAAATTGAACAATTGGTTTCCGACATATCCGGAGTAGCCGATTTAAAGGTAGAGGCTACCACCGGACTGCCCCAAATTACCATCCGCTATAATCGTAATAAACTGGCACAATACGGATTGCAGATCAACAATCTTAATACGTTTGTACAGGCCGCCTTTGCAGGGGGTAAGGCCGGGGTGGTTTTTGAAGGGGAAAAACGTTTTGACCTAGTGGTGCGCTTTCAAGAACAGTATCGCCAAAGTTTGGAAGATTTGAGGAATCTTTATATTGATCTTCCTTCAGGAACACAGATTCCCATGCGTGAAGTAGCCGAGATAAGCTACCATCCAGGTCCTATGCAAATTAGCAGGGACAATACCAATCGAAGGACCTATGTTGGGATCAATATTCGTAACCGTGATGTGCAATCCGTGGTACAGGATATCCAGAAAAAATTGAATGCGGGGTTAAAACTGCCTCCGGGATACTTTATTCGCTATGGGGGTGCGTTTGAAAACTTGCAACGTGCCACGCAGAGATTAAAGACCTTGGTACCCGTGGCCTTATTGCTGATCTTTATTCTGATATTCCTTGCACTGCGTTCCCTAAAACAAACGCTGATCATCTATCTGGCAATACCCTTGGCGACTATTGGCGGGGTATTTGCCCTATGGGCAAGGGACATGTCTTTCAGTATCTCGGCAGGGGTCGGCTTTATCGTACTCTTTGGGGTGGCCGTACTCAACGGATTGGTGATGATCAATGGTCTTAACGAGCTAAAAGCAGAGGGTGTCACCAATTTAAAAGACCGTATTCTACAGGGTACAACACGTAGAATTCGCCCCATTATGTTAACCGCATTTACCGATATTTTAGGTTTTGTACCGATGGCCATATCCACAACCGCAGGTGCCGAGGTGCAACGACCTTTGGCCACGGTGGTGATTGGAGGGTTGTTGATATCAACCTTCTTAACATTGTTCATTCTGCCCATTTTATATCACTGGGTGGAAGAAGACCGATTCAATTTTAAAAATAGAAAACGCATGGCACCCACTACCGTTATTTTAGTACTGTTTTTCGGAATACAATTCGGGTATGCACAGGAACAGCCTACGCCTATAAAGATAAGTCTTTTAGAAGCGGTTGAACTCTCAAAAGCAAACTACCCGGCATTGGAAAACAAACGCTTGGAAGTTGAGAAACAACAGACATTGAAGGCCAATGCAAATGCTTTTGGCAGAACACAGCTGTTCACAAGTGGCGAAGAAATAGGGAATGATGAAGGCGTTTATACCACGGTTGGAATCGGACAACAGAATATTGCGCTGTTCGCTATAGGTCCTAGAAAAAAATGGCAAAAGCGCCAACTGGAGGTCGCCGAAGCTGCCTATGGGCTCTCTGCCTTGGAAGTTGAACGGCAGGTAAAACAACTGTGGTCCAAAGCCTATCTGGCACAGCGTGTCTATAACCTGTACCAACAGATGGATTCCATATATATAGGTTTTGGTAATACCATTGACCTTAACTTTGAGGTGGAAGCCATTTCCAAACTGGAGTACAATGCCGCTAAAAATCAGATTTTACAGAACAAAAACAAACAACAACAGGCATACAATGATTTACAGATTGCCTTTCAAAATTTGAATCTGTGGTTGTTTTCAGAGAATTTTTACGTGCCCGCCAATGATTTGGATATTTTAGAAACCGAGCCGGTTTTTGGAGAATTTGATGGTAACGTACACCAAAGTCAAGTGTTGGCCGACAAACAATTGGAAACGGCAGAAGCCGGTCTGTCCGCCATGCGTTCCAGCCTTTTGCCACAACTGAGTCTACAAGGTGGATTGCAACGAGTGGACGGCAATAGTGGATTTTACAGCTATCAGGCAGGTTTGTCCATTCCATTCTTTTCCGGTCCCGTCAAGGCAAAGGCAAGAGCGGCCAGAATTGAGGTGCAATTGGCAGAAAACAATGCACAGTTGGTGGCCAAACAATTAGAGACCCGTCATGCAAACGCACTTCAAACCTATGAGAAATGGAATAGGAGCTGGCAGTTTTATGAGCGCGAAGCCCTGCCTTTGGCCAAGGCACAACAAAAAGGAGCTCTTTTTGCGTATAAAGAAGGGGCCATTGATTATTTGGGCTTTGCCCAGTTGATGAATACAGCTTTGCAGAGCGAACTGGATGGCCTCTTGGCCCTTGAAAATTATTTGAATGCCCTATTTCAATTGCAGTACTTTAAAAACTAAGAATATGAAAATCACAAGAATATATATAGTAATCACATTTTTGCTTTTTTTTGCCTGTGGCGACCACCAACATAAAGGCGAGCCCGGTCACCATGAAGATGAAGCTTCACTTGATGAACATTCTGAAGAAGCACACATTGAATTGACCCCCCGGCAATTTGACGCCCTAAAAATAAAGATAGATACCATGGGTAGCCGTAATCTAGGAGATTATGTTGAAGCTATGGGCGAACTGCACCTTCCACCGCAAAACGATGCCACGGTAACCACAGTGGTCGGTGGCAATATTGTAAGTATAGAAGTACTGATCGGGGATAAGGTTAAAAAAGGACAGCCTTTAGCCTATCTGTCGCACCCAAATATCGTGCAAGTACAGTCCGATTATCTTAAAGCGTACAGTGATAGCGAATTTTTGGAGAAGGAGTTTGAACGCCAAAAGAAATTGTATGAAAATGGGGTGGGATCGGGCATGAATTTTCAAAAAGCGGAAGCTTCGTACAAGGCATCAAAAGGAAACCTATTGGCTTTGGAAGCACAAATAAGGCAGTTGGGCATTTCGGTCAGTAGTGTTCGGCAGGGCAGTATCAGCAATCGGGTGGCCTTGAGAAGTCCCATAAGCGGATATGTGCAGACCATTGAAGCTAAAACCGGGCAATACGTAGCACCCCAAACACCAATTTTTGATGTAGTGGACACAGATCATGTACATGTAGATTTTACCGTATATGAAAAGGACGCCCATAAAATGGCGATAGGGCAAACGGTGCGGTTTGTGGTACCTTCACGTTCCGAGACGGAGTTGGTATCCGAAATTTATACCATTAGCAAGGCCTTTGAAGAAAATCCGCGGGCCATACATGTACATGCCGAAATTCCCAAAACCGATATACAATTGATTCCAGGAAGTTTTGTGCAGGGCCGTATAGAGATCAGCAACACCAAAAGTATGGCGTTGCCACAGGCGGCGGTGGCGGAAGAGGATGGCAAAAGCTTTATTTTTATATCCGAAAAGCAGGATGATGGGTGGTTGTTTAAACCTCTCGAAGTAATTGTCAGCGGGAAAGATGCTGGTTGGGCCGGCATTACCTTCTTGGAAGAATTTCCGCCGGCAACACAGTTTGCCCATAACAATGCCTATTATTTGATGGCAGAACTTAAAAAAGGAGAGGCCGAACACAGCCATTGATCAAGGAATTTGAAGAAAACCTATTGTCAATTATTGACCTTGGGCGTCCGCTACAAGATCTTCATGGGGATCCACTTTGGGATAACCTGTTTGCTGATCAATGAGGTGGACTAGCTTTTTACTTTGAATATGCTCCAACTGTTAGCCGACTTTATGCACTTAGTCCTATCCAAAATATAGCTACTAAACAATTTTTTTTCAGAAAATATCATTCATTTAAAGATTTACGTAGAAGCATATTTTTTTATGACAAAAAATTTAATTAGGTTTGTCTAAAATTTAATTTAGCCTAGTTAAAATTTAAAATATTGATTCTTAACAAATACTTTTTACTGCTACTGATTTTCCCTTTTTTCGGTCTTTTTGCGCAAAACCGGTCGCCTTTGATCAAGGGAAGGATTACCTCTGGCGATAAAGCTATTCCTTTTGCTTCCATATATGTAAAAAATGGTACCGAAGGCACTACCACAGATGCAAGAGGGTACTACGAGCTAAAAGCGCCATCTGGTGAATTGATTATTCAGGTAAGTTCCCAGGGCTACAGGACAACCTCAAAAACTATTACCACGACAAGTGGGGAAGATGTCACTTTGAATTTTAACCTTTTGGAGGATGCACTAGGCTTGGACGAAGTGGTTATCAGCGCCACTCGAAACCGGGTGGAACGTAGAAATGCCCCGGTCATAGTTTCCACCTTGAAACCGAGACTGTTGACCGCCACCCAATCCATATCCTTGGCAGATGGCCTAAACTATGCCCCCGGGGTCCGTGTAGAGACCAACTGCCAAAACTGTGGTTTTACCCAAGTACGGTTGAACGGGCTTGATGGTGGCTATACCCAGATATTACTTAACAGTAGACCTATATTTACATCGCTTTTAGGGGTCTATGGATTGGAGCAGATCCCAACCAATATCATAGAACGTGTAGAAGTGGTACGAAGTGGGGGCTCAGCATTATATGGCTCAAATGCTATAGCGGGAACCGTCAACGTAATCACAAAGGATCCCGTTTTAAATACTTGGGAGATCGCCACTAATTTGGCCCTGGTAGACGGTGAAGTACCGGACCGTATACTAACGTTCAATACCTCGGTAGTGGCCGATGACCTTAAGAGTGGAATTACCCTTTTTGGAACGTATCGTAACCGGGAAGCCTATGATGCCAATGATGATGGCTTCAGCGAATTGGTAGAATTACGAAACAATACTGTAGGTGCCAAGGCCTTTTTACGTCCTACGGACTATAGCCGAATTTCGGTCAATCTAAATGCCATACGTGAGTATCGCAGGGGAGGCGACCGTTTGGATTTAGCTCCGCAATTTACGGATATTACCGAGGAATTGGAGCATGACACCTTTATTGGTGGTGTGGATTACGAACTGACCAGTAAGGACAATACCGGAAAGTTTCAGGTCTATACTTCGGCCTCGTATACCAATAGAGATAGTTTTTACGGCGGTTTAGGTGGGGCGCGTACCGAACAAGATAGTGTTTTGGCCAATAATGCCTTTGGTACCACTAAGGATTTGGCATGGGTAAACGGCCTTCAATACACCAAAGCTTTTAAAAATAATGACGTGTTGACTGTTGGTACCGAGTTCAACCACACTGAGACCGAGGATCAAATTCCGGGATATAATCGACTAATCGATCAAAGCGTAAATTCATTGGGTGGTTATGCACAATACGAATGGAAGCCCAACAAAAAATTTACGGCACTTGTGGGGGCCAGGTTGGATAATGTTTCCGTAGACGGCAATTATACTATAGGAGGTATTGAAAGAGGTGTCGATATCAATCAAACCGCTTTTTCCCCAAGACTGACCATTGCTTATCAATTTTTGGAAAACCTGAAATTTAGAGGCGGCTATGCCAGGGGATTTCGTGCACCACAGGCCTTTAACGAAGATCTGCATATTTCTAGCGTTGGCGGGGAACCACAGTTCGTAATTCTTTCCAATGATTTGAACACCGAATATTCCAATGCCTATACGGGATCCTTGAATTATTCCAAAAATATTGGTTTATTGCAGTTGGACCTCCTCTTGGAAGGCTTTTACACTACATTGGAAGACCCTTTTGCTCTGGTAAGTACGGGCGCGGTATTGGACAACGGTTCAATTCTGGAAGAGGTCCGTAACGGTTCCGGAGCTAGGGTCTATGGAACCAATTTTGAGTGGGGCGTATCCCCAGATCCAAAATGGCAGTTTCAATTAGGGGGTACCCTTCAGAAAGCCGAATACGATGAACCTCAGCTATTATTTGAGACAGATGGTACACCGGGCGAATCCGATGTCGTTGTAGATGAATTTGTGAGAAACCCTAATTTTTATGGATACTTGAATACGGCTTGGATACCTGGTGAAGTGTTCAATTTGGATATTACAGGCACCTATACAGGAGGAATGACCGTACCGCGTGTTATTAGCGATACCGGTTTTTTACAACTGAACGAGGTGGATTCCTTCTTTGATCTGAATATAAAGTTGGAGTCCCATGTGGACTTTAACGAGAACTTTATGATTACCTTCTCGGGAGGGGTAAAAAATATATTCAATGGCTTTCAAGACGACTTTGATATCGGACCTACAAGGGACTCGGATTATATCTATGGGCCAAATGCCCCTAGAACCTTTTTCGTTGGTATCAAATTTGGAAAGTTGCATTAGAATTCGATGCTAGCGATTGTATAGGAGAGGGCCGCTCGCATTCTAATCGAATATTGGTAATTCAAAAGCAATGATAGATAGCGGCCCTTTTATCAACATATGGCGTATGATGAATATCTTGAAATATCTATTAGTAATAACGGTGCTGACGGTTTCTTCCAAACTTTCGGCCCAAGATGCAGCGATAAACTGGTTGAACTTTGAACAATTGGAGGACTCCCTATCGGTAAAACCGAAAAAAGTGTTCATTGATTTTTATGCGGAGTGGTGTACCTATTGCAAAAAAATGGATAAAGCAGCTTTTAAAGTACCTGAAATCGTTTCCAAACTGAACTCGGAGTACTATGCCGTTAAAATGAACGTCGAAACTTCTGACACCATCATTTTTGAGGGACAAAAATATCTAAACAAAGACTTTGGGAAAAAGCGAAATGCAATCCATGAAATTCCTTTGTTATTAGCTTCAAGGGAGGGAATACCCTTTTCGCTTCCTGCCATTATTATGTTCGATGAATCATTTACGGTAACCCATAGGTATTTCGAGTATCTTGCCCCAAAGAGAATGCTCGAAATATTAAAAAAATGAAATAGGGTAAGTTATATTATCCGATTTTTTGAGAATTCTTATTTGCGAACAATGCAAACCATAGGAACCCCAGCAAGGAGGCTATGACAGATGCGGTAATGATACCTACCTTGGCCTTGGCCAAAAGCACCTCGTTATCCAGTGCCAATTCCGCAATAAAAAGGGACATGGTAAAACCGATACCCGCAAATAGGCCTACCCCTATAACCCTTTTCCAATCGGAACCATCCGGCAATTGTCCCTTTCCGGACTTTACTAAAAGATAGGAGAAGGCAGCTATTCCCACCACCTTTCCGGCTACGAGGCCAAAGATAATCCCAAGGCTTACGGGGTGCAATACCATTTCCAAAAAATCCCCTTCAATGCGCACACCGGCATTTGCCAATGCAAAAAGGGGCAATATCAAATAGTTGACAATAGGCGATAGTTTCCGCTCTATGCGTTGTAAGGGGGTTCCGGCCCTCTTACTGTCTATGATAATATTAGAAATGATTTCCTCCTGTTTATGGGTCAAAAGGGCGTCGGGACTATTGCAGGTGCTATCAAAATTGGCGACCCATTTCCTAAGATCTTCCTGGTATTCCCCCTCTCTTATTTTCCTACTGGCAGGAATGGTCAACGCCCCCAAAACTCCGGCCAAAGTAGCGTGAATCCCTGAAAGCAAAAGTGCAATCCAAAGCCCAAGAACACCCACGATCAGATAGAACCACATATTCCGTATGCCCAGATAGTTGGCCCCGATCATAATCCCTAAATAAATACCACCGGCGATAAGGCTTTGCAAATCGATAAATGGGGTAAGAAAAAGAGCGATAACTAAGATTGCCCCAAGGTCATCTGCAGTGGCCAGGGCGGTCAGGAATACCTTTAGCTTATTGGAGATGGCACTTCCCAAAAGGGAAATCAACCCTAAAGTAAAAGCAATATCGGTAGCCATGGGGATACCCCAGGCCTTTTGGGCCTCCGTACCATAATTAAAGGCAAAAAAAATCAAAGCAGGCACGATCATTCCGCCCAAAGCTGCAAAAACAGGTAAAGAGGCCTTTTTTAGGGTAGAGAGTTCCCCTTGAAGGACTTCTTTTTTTATTTCCAGGCCCACGGAAAAAAAGAACACTGCCATTAGACCATCGTTGATCCATATATGAACGGGTTCCGTAAGGGCAAAGCCTTCAAACCCGATGGTGAAGGGCATATGGAAAAAATATTGGTAGCTTTCATAAAAATCGGAATTGGCCCATATCATGGCCACAAGGACCATTACCAATAAAACAAGTCCTTTGGCGTAAGGTTTTCCAAAGAGCTTATGGACACTTTCAATAAACTTATCTGCAGGAGTTATGATCATTTAATACGTTAGTTTTTGATTAAGCTATTCAATACTTGAATTCCAAGGTCAGCACGGTATGAAAAAGGGTGTTGCCCAATCCACTTTCCGCCAAAAAACTACCTGGAAAGATAAGATTGGTCTCTAGTTCAAATGTCATATGGTTATTCAGGTTCCATCCGGTAATGGTTCCTATTTGATGACCTATAAATCGATTGTTGTTCAGCGACGGGTAATCCAATACCAAAGGAGGCCCATACACACCGTCGGATGTGGAAAAGCGCCAAAAGGCCACATAGTCAAGTGCTGCGTAAAAAGCGCCAATACTGGTATCTATATACGGATGGATATCTATAAGATTGGAAGGACCAAAACGCGCTACCCTACCAAAGTAGGCGCCTCTAGGGTAGAGTGCATCAAAGGTGTTCAGGGTATTGTCATTAGCATCCTTGTCCCCGCTGATGGCCTCGGTCTTGATGCCTAAATTAATTGTTGTATCTAACCATTGCATAGACCGTTCCACATTAAAGGATACCGTCCACGCCCTAATGTCCTGTTCGCCGAAGTTCCCTAGCTGATATACGAACTCATTATTGAACCTAAAGCCCTTCCATGACCCAAAATACCGTACCCCTAGGGAAGTGCGGTTATCATCGGCGGTACCGGAATTCCATGTTTTGCCGTCCTCCCGTTTTCGCAGGATATAAAGATCGGCGTTCCAGGTGTCGCTCCAGTTTTTAGTGATGTACAAACCTGCAAGATTTTCCGTAAAGGACAAAAAATCATTATCAAAAACACCGGCCTGCTGCTGTACCGGAACGGCGAAAAATCCGCTAAGCGATATATTATTGTTTTGGAACTGTAGATGTGCCATATCAAAGGAAAGGCGCACATTGGGCCCTTCGCGCACATCCACCAACCGGCCACTGCCTAAACGCAAATTCTGACGCCCCACCAGAAAGCTCCAACTATCGGTGAAATTATATGTTGCGAACAATTGGTTTACGGACAACTCATCCTTATCTACCGGCGACAGATTGTTTTTGCTATTAATAGTGCTGGAGTTTAACTCAGCAAAGAATTGAAAGTTATCGGATAGTTTAAGGTGCGAATGCAGCATCAATCGGTTTAGAAACCAAGAATCGTTTTGGTCGGCTTCACTATTGAACTGCTCATTCACGAAAGCTTCGGTCTGAAATCGATAACTGCCACCAAAGCTTAATTCCGCATTTTTACCAAGCGGTATCCATTTCACTTGTTCATAAACCGATTTTTTTTCTTTGAACTTCAAAGCGGAAATGTCGTCATTCTGGCGTAGCAAGCTGAATTGAATTTCTTTGTCTTGGCCCAGAACTCCAAAACCTAGCAGAAAGAACGGTATATAGACAAATACTTTCATTTAAAATTTACGGATCAATACTACTCCAAAAATTAAAAATGCTATGCCCAACATCCGTTGCCAGTTGATTTGTTTTATGGGTAGCCCCAGCAATCCATGATGATCCAAGATAAGGGAAATGGTCATTTGCCCTGCAACGATGAGTGAAAAGGTCAGGGCCGCTCCCAACTTTGGCGCCAGGATAATGACCGCTGCTACATAAAATGCGCCCAAGATTCCAGCTATCCATACTATCGGCGATACGGTTTTGGCCTGTGAGACCGTGCCAAAATCAAATTTTAGCATAAGCAAATAGATCAACAGCCCCACACTCCCTATCAGAAAAGAAGCAAAAGCTGCAAAGATAGGTTGGTGTACGGATTTTCCCAACTGCACATTGAGTCCTGCCTGTACGGGAAGTACCGTACCGGCGATTACAGCAAGAAGGATAAAGAATAATTGTGATTTCATATGTTGATTATCGCTTTTTGTTGAAGAGCCTATGATCCAAAGAATATTTACCCGGACCTACATACAAGAGTAAAAGAAATGCCAACGAGTACATCAAAGGAACATCCTTTATGGGCCAAGGGTCTGAAAAATGCACGATAAAAAATCCGGATAGGGTAATACTAATTATCGGAATAATGGCCAGCCGGGTAAAGCATCCAAATGCTACGAGCAGTGCGCAAAAGATATTGGCAAAGACGGCAAAATAGGTGTTGAACTCCCCGCCCAGACCAAAAGGATCAGGTATATGTGCCACTGAATCATCAAAATGAAGGATTTTCTTCAAGCCGTGGGTATTGATCAATGAGAGTGATAGCAGTATTCGATAGACCAATAAGCCCAAGCTTATTTTTTCAAAAGACAGTGCCGTATTCCTAATTTTGTTCCAAAGTGTTATCATCACATTGTTTTTAAAAGTTTTTCCATATCATTTATCATTCGATAAGTATCCTTTTTATCAAGGCCGTTATAATAGCCGCGTATACGTCTTTGATGATCCAAGAGTACAAACGTACCATCGTGAACGAGATTGGGAGTTTCTTCCGAACTGTCGTCAAATGCCATAACCTTGTACCCCTTTGAGAGTTCAAAGATTGCATCTCCGTCCCCCGTTAACAAGGACCATTTTACAGGGTCGATGTTATTTGATTCCGCATACCGGGACAAACGTTGGGGTGTATCCGTTGTGGTGTCTATGGAATATGAAATGATGGCAACGCGTCCGTCGTCCCTAAAATGCTCCTGTACTTCTTTTAGGTGGGAGGTCATTTGAGGACAAATGGTAGGGCAACTGGTAAAAAAGAAATCCACGACCTGAATCTTACCGGCAAAGCTATTTTGGGTGATAGTTTTATCCTCTTGGTCAATAAGGTTAAAATGAGGGGCCTTATAGTATAGCGTATCCCCCGTTATCGGATGCTCCGTCGTTTCGCCCAGAATAGGAAGTATAGTAGCATTCTTGCCCCTAGTTTGGCAACCGATGGTTAAGAAACCTAAGGCAAGCCATAATAGCTTAACCATTCTCATAATTTAGTTTTAAGGAGATGTTCTCCAGTTTTAGGACTTCATCCGGAATATTGCGATTAGGTAGCGGAACAGGTTGAAAGATTATTTGAATGGTCTTTTGCTGTTCAATGGCAAGGGCAATTTCCTTCTCGATCTCTATCTGTAGGTGCACCCCATTCTGAAGCAATACGGTATCCAAATCCAGAATCGGTAAAATGGTAAAGGTTCCCGTATACTTGCTCTGCTTTATACCCTCCTTGTCATACTCAAAGAAAACCCTAGCACAATAGGGCTGGTAAGGCAACTGTGCCCGTTCAAAATGAAGGATTACATGGGTTCTTTCCTTATTGATAAATTCTTTGTAGATGGCATCCGTCTGCGAGGTTTTAAGGTTCAAAGGCGCTATACAATCCTGTTGGGTAATCGTTCGATTCGGTTTATCCACTTCTTCATAGGGGTTACAGAAATTGGGGTTTAAGTCCAGATCCTCAAATTTGTATCCTAAATCTTCGGAATTGAGCAGTTCCTTGATCTTAAAATCAATAGGTCTTCCATTTCCATCTGTTGCAAAGAGCCTTTTTTCTAACCATTCCTCTTCCTCAGGGAGTATATTATTGGGGCTATAGGCTTTCCAGGCATCCCAAATGCGATCACAATTGCCATGGTGTGCATAAAAAATCGGTTCAAATCCGGATTCGGTAAAGGTTGCCATCTGTCCGCCTATCCAGTTATGGATATTATTGTGGAAAGACTGCTCCGCCAGTCCATCGAGCTGTGCCTCTCCCCTTTTTTTAATGGCAGGATATCCTCCAAAAGTCTTATAATGTGCTGCCCTAAAACCAGCTCCGACATTGATAAAATCTTTAGGGATTTCATCCTCGGGCCCTACTAATCTTGTGACATTGAACAGTGGATTACGCTCATCTCCCCAGTAATGTTCAGGAATGGTGTTCGCCTTGGTCCAATCCCAATAATGCAGCGCAAGTTTAGGCTCGTTCACCGCTTTTTGAAGTTTTTGTTCCATGGACCAGAGGTACAACCTATGCCAAGGCCATACGTACCAATTATAATGTACCTGATTGGCGTAGATACTGGTCGCACAAAAGGTGGCATGCAGCATGGCATGGGCCTGCCAGCCCATAGGGTCTAGAGGGGATACTTCCGATCGTTTTTTTAAGATGTTGATGGCGTCCTTAAACAATTTTATTTCTGGGTCATTGACAGGGATATCGGCTATGTTTTTTCTTACTACCAAATTCCCGCTTATGGTTTTTTGGGGCTTTTGGCCCGATGCATTTTCACAGCTCGCCAAGGAAGATGAAAGCAATGGCAGGGTAGATAGGCCCAATGTGGACCAGCCTGCTTGTCTTAAAAAATCCCTACGTGATCCATTATTCGATTTTTCCATTGAAATAGCTTTGTACAAGTGAATAAAAATTTGACAGGCGGCATTGGATACCGCCTGTTTTTGAGGTGATTATTGTTTTACAAATTGCAACTCCGCCGCCAATTTTACCTTGTCTGCCACTACGATACTTCCTGCATCGGTCACCGCACTCCAGCTTAGGCCAAAATCTTTTCGATCAATGATTCCAGAGATTTCAAATCCCGCTTTGGTCTGTCCGTAAGGATCGATCGCCACCCCATTGAAATTGGCATCCAAGGAAACTTCCTTGGTCACGCCCCTAATGGTAAGGTCGCCTACAAGAGTCTCACCATCAAAGGATTTGGAGACAAAGGTCATTTCGGGATAGGCTTGGGCGTTGAAGAAATCATCAGATTTCAGATGCGCGTCCCTGTCCTTGTTCTTGGTATTGATAGCGTCGATTTTTGCCGAAAAGCGGAACTCCCCATTCCTGAAGTCCTCGTTTTCAGTCTCCACGGATGCATTAAAATCCTCAAAGAATCCGGTTACGGTAGAAATCATCATGTGTTTTACCTTGAAAGCAATTTCTGAATGCGTTGTATCAAGGTTCCATTTTGTCTTTACTGCTGCTTCCATTTTGTTTCCGTATTTAAAAATTAATAATTGTTTTATTTGTTTTGATAGCCTCCGTAGTATTTTACGGGTGACCAATCGGGGATTACCTGAGGCAATTCGGGACTCAAAGCTTCAAATTCTTCTGTGCCATAGACCACCGTACCACCTACTACGGTCAGTACGGATTTCAGCGCATTGATCTGCGTTTCGGGAACCGTAAAATAATCCTCCGTAAGCATGGCAAAATCCGCGTACATTCCTTGTTCCAATGTTCCCTTTACGTCCTCCTCCTTGGAAACCCAGGCACTCCCTTGGGTATATAAGTGCAAGGCTTCCTCACGGGAAAGTTTGTTCGCCTCTTCCGCCAATTGAAAATCACCAACCGTCTTCCCCGAAACCAGCCAGTAAAGTGCTGGCCAAGGGTTGTAGCTGGCCACTCTGGTACCATCGGTTCCTGCACCAACGGGCAAGCCCATTTGCATCATTTTCTTTACTGGGGGGGCTTGTTTGGCCTTATCTGCTCCATAACGTTCTACAAAAAACTCTCCTGCATAGGCCATACGGGCCTGTATGGCAATACCTCCGTTAAGGGCCTTTATTCGTTCTAACGCTTCTTCGCCAACCGTTTCGGCATGATCGAACAGCCAGCGTTCCTGGGCCAATTTGCCATTGGTTTCCGTATTTACCTCTTCAATTACGTCCAAAATGTTCGCTATACTCTCGCCATAGGTTGCATGTATCCGGAACGGCCAACCCTTATCCACATGCAAACGGATTATTTTTTTTATATCCTCCCGCCAAGTGGGCCGTTCTTGGAGCAGGGGCTGGGGAGCCAAAAAGTTCTCAAAGTCGCCTGCGCTCCAAGCGAGGAATTCGCCTCCACCCTCGAGTTCGTAACCATGATCCAAGTGGATTTCACCATTGTTTCCAACTTCATTGTTGGCCATCCACTCTTGAAATTCGGCATACTCCTCTCCCTTGTTCTGAGGAAATAGGTAATAGGAAAGCCGAATGGGCATTTCTCCGGCTTCCGCCAATAGTTTTGTGCCTTTATAATCTTTGGGGAACTTATGGCCTCCTCCTCCTGCATCTATTCCACTGGTGATTCCAAAGCTGTTCAGTTCCCTGTAGAATTGCTTGGTTCCATTAACCATTTCCTCTTGGGTCAATGGGGGCAAAGCACCGATCCGTGCATATAAAATGGTAGGGTTAGGCTCCGCCAATAAGACCCCGGTTAATTTGCCATCAGGGCCTTTTTCAAAGGAACTTCCCTCCGGCGCCGTAGTGTTCTCGTCAATACCCAATGCTTGCAGTCCCGCTTGGTTCAACCAGGCACGAC
>JBATTK010000031.1:0-5295 GCA_049670505.1 Saonia sp. | reverse complement strand
TTTTTTGCATCGCGCTTTGCCCTTTTGGCCGCCTTTTTTTCTTTGGGCGTGCTAGAGGCCTCTGTTTTTCCTGATTTTTTCTTTCCTTCTTTCTCTTTGGACATTATGTACGTTTTTAGTTTAGATTTTTATAATTGAATAGCTACTTCATGCGGATAGTCCCTGTTACGTTTCTGGAATCTGAGAATAGTATTTTTTACGATGATACCTTTATCAATATTTATAGCATTTTTAATGGTTTTGTTTTCGTTCCAACTTTCGCGCCCGGATATGACAGATGGCAGATGTACAATTAATGCTGCGGAAATGGATCTGGAAGCACTTTCCCAAAAATAACTTGGTGTATGGTCGACCGCATAATAATCAATTTTGTCAATGGCTATGATCGGGTTTTTAAAAGTGGTAGGTTTTGCAAAATAAAACCCCATGCCTTCATCACAACTCACATCTATAATTAAAGTACCAGGTTTAAGCATAGATTTTTCATCAGCTTTTACATAGTCAATAGGGTTATCGGTATCCTGATACGTTCCATTGATTATTATTTCAGATTCATGTATCAAATCCAATAAAGGTCGTTCTGAACCATCATGTTCAATAACAATCAATCGAGGCTCGCTTTCGTTTCCTTTTCTAATTCGGACATAATGCACATTTAAAACTTCTTCCCTAACCTCATGGTCCGGTCTTTGAATGCAGATGGTAATATCTCTAAAACCATGAGCTTTTAAAGCATAAATGGCACCTCGGCTTACAGCGCCGAAACTGAAAATGATCGCTTTTCGTTGGTTTCCATAATGACCATCTATCCCTTTTAATTGAAGTGCGTGTATGACTGCGCAATACCCGGCCATTTCATTATTTTTGTAAAAAGTATGTCTTCCCATTTGACCGCTGGGAGTCCACACGTACATATCTTCAAAAGCGATCAAGGTCAGTTTTTTATCTATAGCTGCTTGTGTAATTTCAATTTGTTGCGCACAATGGGGATAACCCCAAATTGTGCCACCTTCTCTTAACTCCTTTAAATCTTCCAGAATTGGCTTGGCAACAATAACGGAACCGATGTCGGATAAGATTTCACTACGAGTTGCTATCCCCCCACTTAATTCGATAATTTCTTCATCTGACTTGTTGAAAGGCGCTCCATACCCTTTCTCAAAAATTAGTTGTCCTCGAATGTGCTCCGGAAGTCTTCTTAAATGCTCTGGATGAATAGGTACGCGCCTTTCATCTTCTTTTTTTGAGGTGCCAATAACACCCATTTTTAACAAAGCCATTTTTTTTGGATTGATACGAATTGCAGCATAATAACATGAGCAAGGCGTAAGATTTAAATTACAATTAATGCGTTAGCTGGCAAGTAATCGGGCAATAGCATTTCATTAATCAAAGGAAAGCGTTGCAGCAAAAACCTCCACAATTTGCTAAAGTTGGGCGAAGGGACAGTAGAAGCCGAATACACGGTAAAATCTCAAGGTTACTATGCCTAGTCTTTTTCGCTGCCATTGGCCTTAAAATGCAGATCCATTTGAGGAAACGCAATGACTATATTGTTTTCAATAAATTTTTTATTTATTATTTTCCGAATATCACTTTTCATTTTCCCGATTCTAAAAATATTCTTGCTAAAGAATAAAAGCTTAAAATCCAATGATGAGCTGCCGAAGTTTAACAATCGGGCTTCGATCGATTTCTTGTTGTGTATTTCGGAATGTTCAAACGCACTTTCCTCTAAGGTTTGTATCACAAGGTCCACATCACTGCCATAAGCTACACCGACATGAATCTTAAAACGGGTTTGATGCGATTGATGACTCCAATTGATTACCTTACTGGTAGTTATCAAAGAATTTGGAATGATAATGGAAATGTCATCCCTGTTCATTGCTTTGGAGGTCCTTAAACCTATACTTTCAATTATTACGACGTCACTATCAATTTCCAAAACATCCCCCACTTCTATAGATCGTTCCGAAAGCAAAATGATGCCCGAGATTACGTCATTAAATGTTTGCTGCAATCCCAAACCGATACCCACCAACAATGCCGCTGAACCTGCCAATAATAAAGTAACTTGAATCCCAATGGATTCTAAGACCAATGCAATGGCCAGTACCCAAACTACATATTTAATCATTTTTAATAGGGCATAGGTACTTCCCGTATCTATTTTACTGGATTTATTTTTCCGGAAAAACGCTTTCTTAATAACCCACAGTATAGCTTTAGCAACACTAATTATGATTAAAATACTGACTACCTGGGCAACTTTGAACGTATAAGAGCCAAAAGTGATGATTTCAAATTCTAAAATTTGATTTAATTTTTCCATTCCTATTTAAGCTAGTGTAAAGCAACTACTATAGCGGATTTTATTTGAAATAATTATTATCTATTTACCAATATGTATTGCCGAAATACATGGGATGAATTTTAAAAGTAAACCAGAATTGGAATTGAGATTTGGATATCCAATAGCAATTGGGTCAATGACAATTAGGGTCTTAAGTGCAATAGCTAATTTTAGGCTAAAAAAATCGATAAAATGAATTTAAATGTCTTGTGTTACTCCCATGTATTTAATTTTAAAAAAAGAGCAGTAGTTTGTAGTTCCTGCCCTTTTCCCAGCTTTCAAACGAATCTGAAAGCACTAACCAACCAATTTAAATTATCTCCTTAGCGTGTGGTTTCGATTACTTTCTTGCCACTATTATTTTTAGATTTGGCGTAAATGGGTTCAAAAACCTTTGGGCGATTACCCTCTTCTGTTGTAAGCGAACTGCCGTTATCATATAACGGCTTAAGGAAAATTCTCAATTTTTCCAGAATTTCGTAAAGCAAATGATTCTTTTTCATTAAATCCATATGTATCTTATTGTTTAGAGGGCTCTAAGGTTTAAAAAATTCCCTAGTTAAAGGTGCGACAGAAACACTGGAAATTTGTTACATAACCAAATATAAAAGTTACAGATATCTCAGGTTTTTAATAGTTCACTTTTTTTATAGAATGAGTAGTAAACCCAACATTATTTTTTGATTAAACTTTTGAGAAATTCCGTGGCCTGTCATGTCACCAGTATATTTTTCTTTTTCAGATACCCGGTGCAGAACCTTTAGAGATTAATAATACACCTCAAATCCGGTTGCGGATATATCTTTGTGCTAATAGTTTAAGAAGAAGTGGTGTTTCTAACAGATTATCGTATATTCCCAAGAACGCTATTTAAAAGGAGAAGGTCAGGACAATAATTCCTTTCGTAAGCTGATTCTCTATTTTTATTCTGCATTGCCTTCTTATACATATCTCGTACAAGGTAACCACATAGTTGCTTTTGTCTCTTGTATTATATAAAGAAAGAGTTATGCAAATCAAATTTTAATAGTTTCATCGTTTCATTTGTTTAAGAACGACTCATTCAAAATCTCAATGCTCATATACATTAAATACATGGTAAGTTTGCGGTGCAAGATGGTGGTAAAGCAAGAACTGCAAAAGCTTGGGCTTCATTATGTTAACGTAGACCTTGGAACAATCGAGATTTTAGAAAACATAACAGATCCTCAACGAGAACAACTACGTAATAGCCTAAAGGCCTACGGTCTGGTATTGCTAGGCGATAAGCGGAAGATCATGATTGAAAAAATCAAGGCCGTAATTATTGAAATGATCCATTATTCAGACGAATTGCCCAAAGTGAACTACTCAGATTACATCGCCAAAAAATTGGGTTATGATTATACCTATTTGGCCAATACTTTTTCAGAGGTAAAGGGGATTACTATTCAACAGTTCATCATTATCAATAAAATTGAACGGGTCAAAGAACTATTGCTATATGATGAATTGAATCTTACGGAAATATCCTATAAGTTAAACTATAGTAGCGTCGCCCATTTATCTAACCAGTTTAAAAAAGTTACCGGGCTCACACCCTCGTTTTTTAAAAAATTAAAAAAGCAGCGCTTTGGAAATTTAGAGGATCTGTAATCCTCAGACAACTTTTAAAAAGAGCTTCATAGTATTAACGATGAGGCTTTTTTTGTTTCGCACATCCACAAAATAAATGTGGGAATACTATAACTATTCCTCTTTCCCGTGTAACATATTACACATAAAAATCCCTCAACTTTAAACTCAAGTTTCTCGGAAAGCATCAAAAGCCTTGAAACACTCCATCCTTCAAAATTTAGAAATGGAAAATACAGAAGTTGAGGACTCAAAAGCCTTTATAATCGTAGAGATTATCGAATATGTTCCCCATGCAGTGGTCATAAAAACCATCATAAAAAAAACAACAGGTAACGTAACTGCTGTGTCCGTTGATGCGGGCGAAAATATAACGGAAAAAATATCGCCTTTCGATAGGTTTGTCCAAATCATCGAAGGACGTGCAGAAATCATAATCGACAACAGTTCACAGACTTTGGAAACAGGTCAGTCCATTATCATTCCGGCCAATTCCCAAAATACCATCAAAGCCAATGAACGGTTCAAAATGATTTCGACGATTATCAAAAGTGGCTATGAATAGTCTCTTGATAATAAAAGACAATATGAAGTGATAGCTATAGAAATATCACTAATACTTAAACAAACCGCATTAATTAAAAAATGAAGATTATGGACAAATTACCAAAGTTCGCGATACCGGCGATAGTTGTAATTATCATACTGGTTATTTTAATAATAAAATCCACTATAACAATCGATTCAGGACAAGCGGGCGTATTGTACAAAACTTTTAGTGGAGGTGTTGTGACCGACGAGCCACCTATGGGAGAGGGTTTTCACATCGTGGCGCCCTGGAACAAGGTTTTCATATATGAGGTTAGACAGCAGGAAGTTTTTGAAAAAATGCAGGTACTTTCTTCCAACGGATTGGAAATAAAACTGGATGCCTCTGCTTGGTTTGAACCAAAGCGGGAGTTTTTAGGAAAGCTGCACCAAGAAAAAGGGTCGGAATACATTCAACGGGTACTATTGCCTACGATACGATCGGCGGCAAGAAGTGTTGTAGGGCGGTATACTCCTGAGCAATTATATTCCAGTAAGCGAGATGCGATACAGGCCGAGATTTATGAAGAAACCAAAAAAATCGTTGATGGCCAGTATATTCAGCTCAATGAAATACTGGTACGTGATGTAACTTTGCCGGGTACTATCAAGGAGGCTATCGAGCGTAAGCTAAAACAAGAACAGGAGTCGTTGGAATACCAGTTTCGTTTGGTCACGGCTACAAAAGAAGCCGAAAAAGTGACCATTGAAGCACAGGGAAAGGCGGATGCGAACCG
>JBATTK010000030.1:0-53646 GCA_049670505.1 Saonia sp. | reverse complement strand
GACTATGAGACCTATGCAGGGTTTCAGGAGGTCGAAAACCGCTTAGATCTGCTTGGTGCCCAAGAATACATCTCATTCATCAATGGAATTCGGGGCGATCAAGGGCAGGAACCCCAGTTTTCGCCCGAGCAAATCGCCGCTGTAGGTTCAGGTACCGATTGGCAAGATGAAATTTTCAGATCGGCCTTCGTACAAAATCACCAACTTTCAGTTTCCGGTGGTTCCGAACAGACCAAGTTTTACGCTTCACTAAACTATTTTGATCAAGAAGGTGTCGTAATCAGTTCAGGAATCCAGCGCTATACAGGTAGAGTGAACATAAACCATACTGGGGATCGATTCAATTTTGGGGTAAATCTGAACACGTCGGTAGTTGTTAACGATGGTGTACCCTTGGGCGAGGGTATAAATATTCAAGCGAGTACTATTGGTACTGCTTTGCAGTTTGATCCTACCTTACCGGTTTTCGATGAAAATGGTAATTACACACAATCGCCCAACCTCGATTTGAACAATCCCGTTGCACTGGCAAATACCATAGAGCCCAGAACTGAAACCGATCGTACTTTCGGTACTTTCTTTACAGAATATGAGTTTCTGGAAGGTTTGTCCGCTAAAGCCAATTTGGGTATAAACCGTAGAAATGTTAAATCCGATACCTATGCTGCGCCAGTCACCAAACGTGGACAATTAGGCAATGGAACGGCCAATATCAGTCATGAAAGAAACACCAGTTATTTGTTAGAACTTACAACTAATTATGAAAAGAGTTTCGGTGATGATCATTCCTTAAATGCATTATTGGGCGTATCATATCAGGAGTTTAATTCCGAAAGTTTTAACGCAGGAAGCCAAGATTTCCCTACCGATCAGTTTCGTACCTATAACTTAGGTGCCGGCGATTTGGAAACCTATACCGTTGGGTCGGGAAGAGCAAAAAATCAAATACTGTCCTATATAGGCCGTGCGAACTATACATACAAAGACCGGTATCTACTTACCGCTACGATAAGGGCAGATGGTTCGTCTCGCTTTGGGGAGGATAACAAATATGGTTATTTTCCTTCGGTCGCTTTGGGATGGCGTATCAGTGATGAGCCTTTTATGGAAACTTCGAAAACTTGGTCCAACCTGAAACTTCGGACCAGCTATGGGATTACCGGTAATCAAGAGATTGGGAATTACAATTCTCTAGTTTTACTGGGTACCGTAGGTGATGCCGTTTTTAACGGAGATCGTTTTACAAGCATTGCACCTTCAAATCTGGCCAACCCCGATTTGAAATGGGAAGAAACGGCACAATTCAATATAGGTCTTGATTTTGGTTTGTTCAACAACAGGATTTCAGGTACCTTGGACTACTATACGAAAGAAACATCGGACTTGTTGTTGAATCTGCCCATACCATTGACGAGCGGTTTTGGTTTTACACAGGAAAATGTTGGGGACACCAGTAACAAAGGTTTTGAAGTGCTGTTGGAAACGCAGAATGTGGTAGGCGATTTTAACTGGACAAGCACCATTAATTTTTCAACGGTCAAAAATGAGGTGACCAACTTAGGGGATTTACCCTTTATATTGCAGGGAGGGCTCCGATTTTTGAATGACTTCACTATCTTAAGGGAGGGAAATCCCTTAAATTCTTATTGGGGGTATGAAACAGAAGGTATTTTCCAAGATCAGGCCGAAATAGATGCTTCCGCACAGCCGGGAGCTAGTCCGGGTGAATTGCGGTTTGCCGACACCAATAATGATGGAGTTATAGATCCAGATGACCGGGTTGTCCTGGGAGACCCTTTTCCTAATTTCACTTTGGGTTTGAACAATTCCTTTTCTTACAAGGGCTTTACTTTGGACTTTTTCTTTGAGGGGGTCTTTGGCAACGAGCTTCTGAATTTCACCCGAATAGATTCCGAAAGTCCTATCGAACTATTAAGAAACAGACAGAATTTTGTATTGGATAGATGGACTCCCGACAATACAAATGGCCCTAACCCATCATTTATAAGGCCTTTAGGGGGGCGGGCAATCAATGATCGAGTTGTTGAAGATGGCTCATACATCCGTCTAAGAAATTTAAGGATAGGATATAATTTTCCGAATGGCAGCATTAAAGGCATTGATCGCTTAGGGGTTTTTGTTAATGCACAGAATGTTTTTACGATTACCGATTACAGTGGGTTTAATCCTGATGTAAGTTCATTAGGGGTATCGAACCTTCGATTGGATTATAACTCCTATCCATTGGCAAGAATCATCACGCTAGGATTTAATATTGGATTTTAAAGAAAAAAAATAGACTCATGATACTAAAAAGAAAATATTATTTTTTCATACTAAGCCTGCTCTTGTTTCTTCCAAGCTGTGAAGGACCGTTAGAGGAAGAGACATTTGCACAACTGGGACCTTCTAATTTTTACGAAACTGCTGAAGATGCAGAGGCATTGTTGAACTCCGTATATGCCAATGCAAGGGGCTACCGGGATGTTTTACGGGATTATTTGACCTTTGGTGAAATGACAACGGATATTATGATTGAACGCCAAGGAGCGATCAATGCCCTCACGCAGCCTATTGAAGACTTTAACTTTCCCACGGACCATCCATGGCTATTGGGACTCTGGGCTAAATTCTATAGTGCCATCTACCGGGCCAATACGGTAATAGAACAAGTACCCAACATCGACATGGATGAGGCCAGACGAACCCAGATCGTTGCCGAGGCACGATTTCTAAGGGCTTTTAGCTATTACACTCTACACGACCTTTTTGGGCCCGTACCTTTGATATTGACCAGTGAGACCAGCGCTTTAGACAGGCCGAGCAGGGCAACCCGTGAAGAATTCGATAGCTTTATAGCAGCCGAATTTTCTGAAGCAGCGTCCATATTGCCTCCTACACAGGAACAGTACAGTCGTGCCACCAGAGGTGCGGCCTTAGGATTGTTGGCAAAATACTACTTGAACCAAAAAGATTGGCAGCAAGCGGCCGATACTGCCTTGGAAGTAATAAATTTAGGCGTTTACAGCATTTTTACACAAGGTAATAGAACGGAATTGTTCGCTTTGAACAATCAGCGATCCAATGAATTTATTTGGGTGTTTCCTTTTCCCGACATCCCGACAGGCAATTTGGGAAATACGTATCTCAGTCATACTGCTCCACCGGGATACCAATTTCAATTTCCCCCAAAAGTGAATTTTGCGGCACAATTTAAATTATTGTCCGGTTTTGTAGATTCATTCGAGGTCGGGGACGAACGTTTGGATGCCATCCTTTTTGAATATACCAATGGTGCGGGCAATCTTGTTCAATTGGGCCAGGATGATAAACGTAGTTTTAAATATCCCGAAGACCCCAATGGCTTAGGAGATGTAAGCGGCAACGATTTTCCTATTTTGCGTTATGCCGATATATTGTTGTCACGGGCGGAAGCTTTAAACGAACTACAAGGGCCCGATCAAGAGTCCATAAACCTGATCAATCAAATCCGGGAGGCTGCCGGTTTAAATCCTATTGGGCTAGTAGAATTTTCAAGTAAGGATGCTTTGCGCGATCAAATCCTGTTGGAGCGAAGTTGGGAATTCCATACCGAAGGGCTTCGCCGTCAGGATTTAATTCGGCAAGGCAAATTCATAGCCATGGCGCAGGCACGTGGTAAGGCGGCACAGGATTTTCAAGTGTTGTTTCCAATACCACAAGTGGAAATCGATAAAAATCCTAATTTGGAACAGAATCAGGGGTATTGACCGTAAAAGAATCAATGATTTTGGTTTTTAGAGACGTTATTTTTGAACATGGACCTATTTAAAAAATATTATCGCATGAATAGCATGGAACACTTTGCCAAAATAGATAGATTTGGAGTGGGGTTGAGCTTTCTCATGGCTTTTATGGTATGTTCGGCAATGATCGCACAAACTGAAAGACCAAACGTAATCATTATCAATGCGGATGATCTGGGATACGGTGATATAGGTGTACAGGGAGCAACCAAGGTAAAAACTCCATCTATAGACCGTTTGGCTTCGGAAGGAAAACGATTTACCGACTTTCATGCGGCGTCCGCCGTATGCTCACCGTCCCGCTATGCTTTATTGACGGGTAGATATCCCGCAAGGATTAATTTTTGGGAACCCATATTTTTGAAAACCCCGTTGAAAATAGATACCCAACAAATGACCTTGGGCGGCCTCATGAAAAAAGCAAATTACCAAACGGCGGTAATAGGTAAATGGCACTTGGGTTTTGGTAAGGAACGACCCGTTGATTGGAACGAGCCCTTGAAACCAGGTCCTTTGGAACTAGGTTTTGATTATTATTACGGAGTTCCGGTACTGAATAGCCACCCCCCGTTTGTTTATGTGGAGAATCATGATATTGTCGGTCTTGTACCGGAAGACCCTATGGTATATGGACAAAAGGCGGAAACTAGGTATTTTGACGAAAAATTCGGTATCGATGATATAGGTGGTGCCCAAGCGGCCCATGAACAATATAAAGATCGTATGGTGGGTACAACGCTAAAAGATAAAGCATTGGATTGGATAAAGAAAAACAGGGACAACCCCTTTTTCCTTTATTTTGCCCCCACTAATATCCATCATCCCTTTACGCCTGCACCACGGTTTATAGGAACCAGTGGTGCCGGTCCATACGGGGATTTTATCCATGAACTGGATTGGATGATATCGGAAATTCTACAGACCTTGGAAGATGAGGGGCTGGCCGATAACACCTTGGTCATCTTGACCAGTGACAATGGCGGGATGTTGAACAGGGGAGGACAGATTGCCAGGGAAGCGGGGCATATGTCAAATGGAAAATTACTCGGTTTTAAGTTCGATGCGTGGGAAGGCGGCCATAGAGTTCCTTTTATTGCCCGTTGGCCGGGTAAGATTCCTGCCGGAACCACATCGAACCAATTGTCCTCAAATGTAGATTTTTTTGCCACATTGGCCGCTCTTATTGGATATGAAACGGATAAGGATCACGGGCCGGACAGTGTAAATATGCTACCTGCATTAACAGGAGAACCTGACCGACCTATTCGGGACCATTTGCTCATTGCCCCTTCACACCCTAATAACCTGGCCATAAGAAAAGGAAAATGGATGTTTATATCGGCACAGGGTGGAGGCGGTTTCAAAGAAACAAAACTGGGTGCCCATACTTTTGGAGGTCCAGCGGCCTTTCCCTTTACAGGTCAGGTGAACAGTGATATTGAGAACGGCAAGATTAAAGAAGAAGCTCCGTCTGCACAATTGTACGATTTAGAGGCAGATCTTTGGGAAAGTACCAACGTTTACAAAAAATATCCGGAAGTGGTGAAGGAAATGGAAGCGTTGATCAAAGAAACATTAGGTGGAATATAAAAACCACTTGTATTAATAAAAAGTCAAGAATGTTGAGGAATATTGTACTAAGAATTAACATAAGAATTTGGTCGATCATATTTATGGGGCTATCTATACTATCCTGTAAAGAAGCGGATAAAACTATTTCCTATGCGGATTTGGTAGATCGATTGACCGACCTAAAATCATTGGCAGAATTGCCCAAAGAAGGAGAGAAAAGTGCCATGTGGTCCAGTTATGACCGGGATAGCAAAATAGATTCCGTTACCGGTGAATTTATTGATTGGGACGCCAACATAGACGGACTCAGGCCCCAGTACATAAGAAAGGAAGGCGATAACGAAGTATTGGCCGAGATGGCAGGCCCAGGAGCGGTCGTTAGAATATGGTCGGCAAGTCCGGGAAAGGGCAAGGTAAAGGTTTTTATTGATGGTAAAGAGGAACCCGTCATTAGCGAATCCTTCATAGATTACTTCCAACCCAGTATTCCGGCCTTCGACTATCCGGAATTGGTCTATGAGACCAATGCCAAGGGTTTTAACAACTATGTTCCGATTCCGTATCAAAAAAGCTGTAAGATCGTAGCAGAACCCGGCTGGGGCCAATATTATCACTTTAATTATATCAGCCTTCCGGAAGGTACACAATTAGAGGCCTTCAATACCAATCCAACAGTAGAGGGAAAACAGGCATTGAATAAGGTAAATACTTTTTTTGCACAGCGTATGGGCGAGTATCCCAATGAAAAGGAAAACGTAGAAAAGGAGGTTTCCACGGTAGCATTGGCCGGGGGAGAGAAAAAAATGGCATTTTCACTTGAGGGCAAAGGGGCCATTGTTACTTTCAAGGCCAAGTTGAGCAATGCGGATAGCACGAATATCAATGAAATCCTAAGAAAGACCATTTTGGAAATCCGGTGGGACGGGGAGGAAACTCCCTCGGTATGGACTCCTTTAGGCGATTTTTTCGGAACCTCTCCCGGCTGGAACGAATACCATACCCTCCCTATGGGAATGACCGAAGAATGGATGTACAGTTACTGGTACATGCCCTACGGGAACGGTGCGGAGATATCGCTCCATAACCATTATGACGGTCCCGTATCGGTAACTTTGGAATTGGAACAAGAGGAGCTTAAACGTGATATTGATGATTATGCGAGGTTCCATGCCAAATGGCATCGCGATCTGGAACCATTGGAAAAGGAACGTTGGCCGGACTGGAAACTTCTCGAAACCAAGGGCAAAGGAAGGTTTGTAGGCGCGCACCTCTTAGTATGGAATCCCAAAGGAGGAAGTGCCAAGGCAGGTGGGCCGGGCCATTGGTGGTGGGGAGAGGGCGATGAAAAATTTTTCGTTGACGGTGAACAGTTCCCATCTACTTTTGGAACGGGCACCGAAGATTATTTTGGGTATGCATGGTGCGACCCCTCTGTTTTTGAGCAAGCATTTCACAGTCAAACCATGGATAACGATAATATGGGCTACCAGCCTATGAACAGGTGGCAGATAACGGATAACGTGCCTTTTCAATCGTCGTTCGATGGATATCTGGAAAAATACTTTCCCAACGAACTCCCCGCCCAATACTGTAGTGTCGTGTACTGGTATTTGGATTCCGATGGCGAGGATCCCCTTACAGCGGTTCCCCCCAACGAACTATACGGGTACGAAACCCCTTTTGAAGTCTTCAGGGCTCCAAAAGTACTCGAAGCCGAGAATATGGCCATTACCCATAATACCGGCGGATGGGCATCAACCGATGTCTGGGCGAACGAGAACCTCTACGAGACCGTAAGCGGACATAAGATCATGCAATGGTTTGCAGTGAAGGGCAAAGAAAATAAGTTGAGAACCGATTTTGAATGGCCGGAAAACGGAAATTACGAAGTTTATGTCAATGTAGTAAAACAGCAGGATGGCGGTAATTTCGATGTGAAAATAAACGGGAAAAAACTGAAACGAATCGATTTTTATGCGCCCGAGGAAAATATACGAACGCAACGAGTGAAACTCGGCAGGGTAAGACTGGATTCAGGTCAACAACAATTGGAGTTCGATTGGTCCGGAGATGGGGGGACACCCCGGGCCATGCGAATGGATTATTTGGAATTCGAAAAAATTTAATTATTTGAGTTAGTTTTTTGCTAGTGGACTAGGCCGGTGTTCAAACTAGAAAGGATAAAATTATAGTAGCGGATTTTATAGTTTCTAAAGCATATACCCTAATATAGTTGGGAGTGGATATCGGCCTTTTTCTTAATTCATCGAGTAAACCAAAACATGGTTTGTACCGCAGGCATATTCTTTCTTTAATCACCAAAACATCATGTATATAGCTATATACTCTTAGATGTACTTTCCTTAAAAATGCAATCGACCATATTAAAGAAATCAAAGGGAAGCATCGTAAATATTGTTTCAAAATTTTATTACTGGGCAAAGATGAACATCAGGATATGCCGCTGCAAATGGAATCAGGGCTTCACTTATAAAGATTTGGGCTAAAGAACTACTGTGGTATAAGATTCAAATAAATGGTGTGGTTGTTGTGCAGTGTTGGACACCCCAGTACGAATCATGGATTAATCAAAAGCAAAATCCAGACAAAGAATAGAAGAAAATCATTGACAAAATTCCATTTAATAACAGAATAACATCTGTTGAGAAAGTTGCAGGTATGTCCATATTTTTACTATCAAAAAAGTCCCATTTTTGTAGTGGTCAATTGGTTTTTGTTGAGGATGGCTATGTTCACTTGGACAGAGCGGTATCTTGGCGTAGTTTCTTGATTACCTTGCGAAAAACACTTTGGAATAAAGGTTATACATCAAGCAAGTTCAACGGTAAGCTAGGTAAATTCAAATAAATGCAGGTATAAGCTTTATAAGGAGGACAGAGTTTAAATTACACTCCCAATAAGCCACTTTATTTCACTTTAAACGATAATTACACAAAAATGTGGTATAAAGAATCCCGCTTCATTTTATCATCAATTACGCAATGGTATAAATAACTGCCATTACTTGGCGAATTCGCCCTACACACTATTGGTACACGCTAAATAGAAATTTGAAACTAATTTATCAAAGCAGTATCACAATTAGAACTATTATCTGAAAGACTCTTTCGAAGCTTTAGCGAAGGGGCAAGCTAATCCCTCCGCGGTCACAATTTCAATAAAATCCTGTAAAACAATGTTTTATTAATACCTATCTGCCCATCCAAAGCAAACATTAATAGTCGCTTTAAACTGCTTGATTTTTGATATAAGATTTTAAAGGATGGTTTATTTAAACTTTTAATCCGTGATTTGCCGGATTTTATACTATTTGTTGACAAAGGTCTTCACACAAACAAATTCATTCAATGACATAGGCTTTTCCTCCAAGAAATATCATGTCCGTATCTATGACATTATCTCCCTTAGCTCCAATTGCAAAGGAAAGACGGATAGTCTTTCCACCATTATATTCGAACTCAATGGTATTCGTATCAATCCTGTAAGTTCCAGAGTCTTTGCTGCTTTTCCATGCATTTGAGCTATAGGAACTTATCCCACTATCTTCAGAATTAGTAAAATGCTCCTCATCCAAAAAAACTATTTCTGACTTGAACAGTGCATACAATCCGCTTCCAAAGTCCCCTCCGGAAATCTTTTCATATTTCCCTTTCAAAAAGATGGAACCATCAAATGGAAACGCTGGAAACCAGTTGCCTTTATCCAGGTCATATTCCTTAGCCTTATTTTTTTCATTTGTTAAGATGAATTTACCATTGGCCTTTTTCCATGTTCCCCATAGATTGGGATTGTTTTTTTTTGATTCCGAAAAATCAATATCGGCTATAGGTTCCTCGTCTATCCTGAAATAGGTTCCATTTTCAAAAAGAACGATGGGTTCAAAGGTAATGGATGCAGGATATCCGCTAATCGCCCTAAAGTACCAACCTTCGATTTCCGGTATCTTGCTGATTTTTTCCTGTGAAAAGGTAATGTAAACATTCAAGGTCAACAAAAGAAAGATTGCGGTAGTTCTCATTTAAAAGTTGTTGTAAATTGGATTAAAAAATGTAGGTATCTCTATGTTCGCCAACTAGTTGATGTTAGTATCCTTTTCATGCCAATCTCTATACGCTTGGATTGACCAAATATATGTTTCGTTGTTTTCAAGACCCTTGTTTTTGATATCTTCCTTAATTTGAGGTCCGGAATGACAAGATAGAATATTAGAAGACTATCCACAAACATTTTAAAAACCACTTTGAACAAGCATAGAAAGATACTTTGATTCGATAAATTGAATCGGCGTTGTAGGTTTAGAGGATTCTGTCCAATAAACGTTTTACCAAACCAATCGTTTACATAAACTCATCATTAGGTCAATTACCGTGTGTTATATAAACTAAGATATTTAATCAGGGATACAAGTTTGAAAATTACAACAAAAATGTTCCTTAATCGTCATGAAATTAGATAAATGCCTGCTGCTATATTTAAATTCACAAAACCTAAAAGTCATGGATTTTCAGATTTTTTCATTTATTGGGATTTCCTAAAAGATTATATCCGGGCTTGTCTTAACACGGTTTACATGCCCTTTTTAATATGCATATAATCCTAAGCAACATTTAAACCCTTTGATTTGAAATGAAATTGTTTCTTTTCAAATTAAAGCATGCACATCCCAGTACAAAAGTTCATTTAAAAATAGTTGCTATCCGGTAAAATAAGTCAATACGGAAATCACGACTACAACAAGCAGTACGGATAGGAGCACATCCACCCATGTAAAACTGTTTTTAGTCTCCTGTACTTGTTCCTTGGTCAAAGTTCCGAATGCCAAGCCTTTAATGGTGTTGTAGTCGGGTGCCGTGCTTGCCAAACTCGTTGCCACACAGACAATCACCGAAAAGATAAACATAAAAATGGCCATATGTGCAAAGTTGATCGTAGCAAATTCATAGGCAATTCCCGATAGGCCTTCCTTACCAATTTCTGCGGCAATTCTGAGTGCGGCAATAAATAGCCCTGAAAACAAGGTAACGATAGCCGCTTGTGAATTTACCCTTTTCCAAAGGATGCCCAGGACAAACACGGCCGTAATGGGTGGCGCTATATAGGACTGTACACTTTGCAGGTATTGGTATAGGACCCCACCACCTATTTTGTTCATTATAGGAATCCAAATAATTCCAAGGACGACTACCAGGGAAGTTGCCACACGACCAATGTTCAATAATTTTTTCTCATCGGTTTTGGGACGTAGTTTTTTGTAGATATCTATGGTGAATATCGTTGAGCACGAATTGAAAACCGATGCCAAGGAACTCATAAGGGCAGCCATTAACCCACCGGCAACCAGCCCTTTTAGTCCTGTGGGCAACAACGTTTTTACCAGTACAGGAAAGACTTCATCTGCCCTATCATAGGTAAGTACTCCTTGTTTGGCCAGTGCAAAGGCAATGATACCGGGAATCAAAAAGATGAATATGGGCAATATTTTGAGGTAAGCACCAAAAATGGCACCACGTCTGCCTATTTTTATATTGTTGGCGGCCAGGGTCCGTTGTACAATATATTGATCGGTACACCAATACCAGACACCTACTATGGTACCACCAAACAGTAGTCCCGTCCAAGGGAAATCAGGATCGGACATAGGGCGCCACATATTGAAATGATCGGACCCTACCGTAGCTCTAAGTTCGCTCCACCCGCCCACTTCTTGAAGTCCAAGATAGGTAATGATCAAAGAACCGGCAATCAATACAACGGTCTGTAAGGTTTCGGTATAGATAACTGCTTTCATACCTCCAATAATGGTATAGGCCCCGGTAAATATGACTATTCCGATTGCACCATACCAGAATGGAATACCCAATAGTTCGGATACCACTATGCCACCGGCATAAATAGTGACCGAAACTTTGGTGATAACATAGCCGACCAAAGAGAAAACGGAAAGAAACCAACGCGATCGACTATCGAACCTTTTTTCCAAGAACTCGGGCATTGTAAATACTTTGCTTCGCATGTAAAAAGGTAGGAACAGCCACCCCAACAACAGCACGATCCACGCATGCAATTCATAATGTGCCATGGGCATTCCGGATTCCGCACCGGTCCCTGCCAGGCCTACCACGTGTTCCGATCCAATATTGGAAGCAAAAATAGAAGCTCCTATGACAAACCAACCTACGTTACGTCCTGCCAAAAAGTAGTCGGCCGTATCCTTATTTTTTTGGAGTATTACCCAAACGGCCACACCGATAAGGGCCAGAAAGTAAACGGCCAATACGACCCAGTCCATTTGTTGTAAAACCGATTCCATAGGATAGTTCTGTTAGTTACGTATATGGGTTAAATATATTGGTTGATGATATTTTCGAACAGCTCTTGCTTGCCACTTTGAAGTGTTATTTCCCCATTCTCCATAGCTATTTTGTACAAATCTTTAAAATCTAATTTTCCTTCTTCGAATGCCTTTCCGTTTCCAGCATCAAAAGAGCTATACCGTTGTGCCCTTAAGCGGTCATAGGGAGAAGCGGAGATGATTTTATCGGCAATCAATAAAGCTCTGGCAAAAACATCGGCACCACCGATGTGGCCAATGAATATATCCTCCAAATCCGTGGAATTACGTCTAATTTTTGCATCAAAGTTAATACCCCCGCCTTGCAAGCCACCTGCTTTAAGGAACACGAGCATTGCTTCGGTAGTTTCCATAATATTATTTGGAAATTGATCGGTATCCCATCCGTTTTGGTAGTCGCCCCTATTGGCATCTACACTTCCTAACATTCCTGCATTGGCGGCAATCTGTAATTCGTGCTGCATGGTATGTTGCGCCAAGGTAGCATGGTTGACTTCAATATTGATTTTAAAATCCCGGTCCAATCCATATTCCCGTAAGAATCCGATAACCGTGGCACAATCAAAATCGTATTGATGCTTTGATGGCTCCATAGGTTTGGGTTCTATGAAAAAAGTTCCTTTAAATCCGTTGGCCCTTGCATAATCCCTTGCCATGCCCAGGAATCTTCCCATATGATCCAATTCCTGTTTCATATTAGTGTTCAGCAAGGACATATAGCCCTCGCGTCCACCCCAAAAAACATAGTTTTCACCTTTTAGGGCAATAGTGGCATCCAAAGCTATTTTAATTTGTGCGCCGGCCCTTGCTACTACATTAAAATCAGGATTGGTAGCCGCCCCGTTCATATATCTGGGATGGGAGAAGCAGTTGGCGGTGCCCCATAATAGTTTGACCCCGGAATTTTCCTGTTTTTCCTTTAGGTATGTGGTAATGGCGGCTATTCTTTTTTCGGATTCCCCCAAAGTCGACGCCTCGTCTACCAAGTCGAAATCATGAAAGCAATAATAGTCGAACCCCATTTTTGTAATAAACTCAAAGGCGGCATCGGCCTTATCCCTTGCCGCTACATTAGGGTCGTTATGGGTAGACCATGGGTATATTTTAGTGCCGGGACCAAAAGGATCGCCACCGGTATTACATAAGGTATGCCAGTACGCCATGGCAAACTTAAAATGGTCGCGCATGGTTTTCCCGGCAACTACACTATCTGCATCATAATATTTATATGCCAAAGGATTATCCGATTCTTTTCCTTCGAATTTAATTTCCCCAATTCCTTTAAAATATTCTTTGTTACCTAAGGTTATCATTTTTACTACGCTTTAAAATTAATTCCAATTCCTTTTTCCAATCGTTATAGGCTTCCAGGTAGACATCCCTATTTTTAAACGGCATAAAAGTCATTACGTGGTCGTTCTCCATGATATGATTTCCAAAACCATTGAAATTTCCGTCATGTAACCCTACTGCTCTAGCGGCGCCAATGGCCCCTGTGGTATTGTATATTTCTATTTCTTGCTCGATCAAGGTGGTTATGGTATTTGAAAAAATCTCCGACCGAAATAAATTATCGTTACCGGCCCTTATCACTTTTGCATTGATTCCGTCCGACTTCAATATTTCCATGCCGTATACAAATGAAAAGGCAATACCTTCCAGGGCGGCGCGACAAAGATGGGCCTTGTTATGGTTGTTTAAATTAATATGGGCAATGTGGGTACCTATATCCCGATTATCCAACATTCGCTCCGCGCCATTTCCAAAAGGAATTAAGCGGACTCCATCAGATCCAACGGGTATCTGGGATGCCAACGTATTCATTTCCTCATAAGAGGCCACATCCAGATTGTTCAACAACCAGCGATATTGAATTCCGGAGCCGTTAATACACAATAATTTTCCGATACGAGGTTTTTGCTTGGCATGATTTACATGGGCGAAATTATTTACCCGAGCACTTTCCTTTACCGATAAATTGTCCGTTACGGCGTAGACTACACCGGAGGTGCCCCCGGTAGCCGCAACTTCGCCAGGCTCAAATACGTTTAAGGACAAAGCGTTGTTGGGTTGATCCCCGGCCCTATACAGTAAAGGTATCCCTACGGGAAGACCGGAAGCTTTGGAAGCAGCTTCCGTAGTTGCGCCTTGATGTCCAAAAGTTTCCACTAAGGTAGGTGTGAGCTTCTTGTCTATTCCATAATGTTCCAATAACCAATCTGCTAATTTTTCTTTCTTAAAATCCCAGAGCGTCCCTTCCGAAAGTCCGGATATCGTGGTATTTATCTCGTTGGAAAGCTTAAAGGCAATATAGTCTCCGGGCAACATATATTTAAAGACCTTATCGTAAACATGGGGTTCATTTTCTTTTACCCATTTTAGTTTGGAGGCGGTAAAATTTGCTGGGGAGTTCAATAGATGGGTCGTGCAGGTATCTTCCCCAAGTTCTTTAAATGCCGTATTGCCCAATTCTATTGCCCTGCCATCACACCAAATAATGGAATTCCGTAAAGGTTTCCCCGCTTTGTCTACCACTACCAATCCGTGCATTTGATAGGCAATACCAACTCCCGTAATGTCCGATGCGGGAATCTTTGTTTGGTCGATCAACTTTTTGGTGGCACTACAAATGTGTTCCCACCATAGGTCCGGGTCTTGTTCCGCCCATCCATTTTTAGCGGCGATCATTTCCATCTCTTGATCAGGCTCCTGGACCACCGCAATACTTTTTCCGCTCAATGAATCTACCAAAGCTGCTTTTATGGAAGAACTTCCTATGTCATAACCTATATAATACATGTTTGTTTATTGACTGTTTGCGTAATCCTTATATGCTAAGTGAACAGACATTCAAATAACTCTTATATCTGGTCTTTGCTATTTGAATAGCTACAAATCATAGGCTTAAAATTATCATATACTTGGCTATTATCTTATCATTTCATCAATATCGCGGAAAAGCACTTAAAGAATTTTGAATTTCAAAATTGAAATCAATAGGTTAACTTTCTAATAATTAGTCTTTTACACACAGCATAGGAGTGTGTGAAATACGCGAAATCGTTTTCGTTTTTTCTTTGCATATGATATCTTAAAGGGTGTGTTTTTAAGGTAGATTTTATACCGATCCTTTTTTTTCCTTTACCTTGGTAAGGGTATTCAACCGTAGTAGTACATGAAACAAAAAATTACATTAAAGGATATTGCAGCGCATTTCAAAGTTTCGGTGTCTACTGTTTCCAAGGCTTTGAACGATAGTCATGAGATTAGCAGCGGTACCAAGAGAAAAATTGTCGATTATGCCAAGAAACAGCATTATAGACCCAACTTAAATGCCGTTAAACTTAGTAAGAAGGAGCAAACGGCGACCATTGGTGTAATTATCCCTAATATCCTGAACTTTTTTTTTGCCCAAGTATTCAGTGGAATAGAAAAAGAAGCCAATGCAAGAGGATATAATATTATTAGTTGCATATCCAATGAATCCATTGAAAAGGAAATGGCGACCATGGAGATGCTAAAAAATGGTGTTGTTTCCGGTCTATTGGTTTCCCTGTCCGAGGAAACGGAGAAACTGAAAAAAATAGATCATTTTAAGAAATTTATGGATAGGGGAGTGCCGATGGTGATGTTCGATCGGGTTTCCAATGCCATTGCATGCGACAAAATTATTGTGGATGATTTTGAAGGTGCCTACAATGCAACAGCACATTTTATTAAATCAGGATGTAGGCGAATAGCGGTTGTATCTATTTTGGATCATCTTGAAATTGGAAGACTACGGATCAAGGGGTATAAAAAATGCCTTACGGACCATGATATCAAAATAGACGAAAAACTCATCATCCGGAATTTTGAAAGGGATTTTTTGGAAACAGAGGTGAAGACCATGCTTATTGCTAACAAAGTAGATGCCATATTGGGGCTCGAGGAATTTGCCGCCGTTAATTCTATGGCCAGAGCTAAAGATCTGGGTTTTAGAATACCCGATGATATTTCCATAATCGGGTTTACCAATGGGATGCTGCCTAAATATGTTACCCCTACCATTACATCCGTAAGCCAACACGGAAAATTCATTGGTCAAAAGGCCACTCAAATGCTTATAAATAGGATAGAAGAAGACGATACTACTTCGGATTCTTTTAACACTGAGGTAATTAAAACAACCCTTGTTTTAAGGGAATCCACCAAGAATTAGGAAGATTACAAAAGATACCCACCGAATAGTAGGTGACAGGTAATGAAGGCCAAAACAGAGAGCACAATTCCTATCAGGAAAATCGTAAAGGATTTTCGCAACAGTTTAAATTTCCGATCAATGGTCTTGCCCAAATAAAAAGTATCCTTGGCTATTGTTTTATAGAGTTCGTCCCCTTGGTGCATTAGGCCGGTTATCTTTTCTATATAATCCGCTTCTTCCATTTCATGAAAATTTCCATAAAACATCAAATTACCGGATTCCCGGTTCCCGTGTTTCAATTCCGGACGTGTGGCAAATACCGCATAGGCAATGGAGACCAAATTGGTAAGCAACATTAATATAGCAGGATAAATGAGGTGCGGATCTTTATCCAATTGGTTTAAAACGGTACCCAATATGATGGAAAGTATCAAGGCGTTAATGGATATCAAAATGTTCGATTTTCGATCGATCATTGTATTCAACGTATACTGATTTTTGGAGACTAGGCGGAACAAGGTCTCTACCCCACGTTCCGGTCTCGGGGCAATTTTGGCCAGCTTTTTCTTTAACGATTTTAGCTCCTCTTGGTCAACACCCAATTCTTGCATTAACTGTTGGTCCATGATTTTCGCCCGTTTTTTGTCTTTCTTTTCTGGTGTAATAGCCTTATCTGGTTCTGCCATGGACAACGAATTAGGGGTATAGTTTTTTTACCAATTTTCCAATGCTAAGTCCTTGTACAATTATTGAAAACAATACAACTACATAAGTAATATACAAAATTACTTCTGATGAGGAATTGTTTGTCAGGCTTAACGCCAAGGCAATGGAGATACCGCCCCGTAGTCCACCCCAGCTCAATATAGTTACGGTTTTTAGGGGACTACTTTCAGGATGCTTTAATAAAGAATAGGGTAGGAGAACGGATAAAAACCGCGCTACCAAAACAATTACAATGGCAATAAGGCCTAAGGTCAGATAGCCCGTGCTAAAGTTTAAAAGATGTATGGCCAAACCGATCAGCACAAACAAGATGCCGTTAAAAACGTCGTCCAGAATCTCCCATATTTCATTGAGCATTTGTTGTGTAGGTCCTTTGTAGGAAGCTATATTCAGTTTATTGCCTATGATCATTCCCGAGACCACCATGGCCAAGGGGCCGGAAACATGAATCAGGGAAGCTAGGGAATAGCCCCCCATTACCAGGGCAAGACTGATCATCACCGCCAATTGGGGATTATCCTTTACGGATTTTATACAGGAATAACCTATGAATCCTAAGAGTGCGCCATAGAGTATTCCCCCAATGGCCTCCTCTAGAAATAATATTCCGATCTCCGTCCCTAAAGAACTTTCCGTAGGATGCCCGCCCATATCGACAAGAATCAAAATACCTGAAAATACAACAACACCAATACCATCATTAAAAAGGGATTCGCCCTCGATCTTGACCTGCAGGTTTTTGGCGATCTTAGTTTTCTTAAGAATGGCCAACACGGCAATGGGGTCTGTTGGCGAAATCAATGCGCCGAAAAGCAATGCATGCAAAAAAGGCAGCTCTATACCTATTAATTGTGCAGCCCCAAAAGTGAGTCCCCCCACGATAAAGGTAGAAATCAATACACCCAGTGTTGCAAATAAAAGTACGGACCACTTTTCTTTGGACAAATCGTCAATATTTACGTGCATTGCCCCTGCAAAAAGGAGAAAACTTAAAAGCCCGTCCAAGAGCAAGGTCTTAAAATCCGAATTAGTAACAATATCGCAAAAGAACAGATAGAATTCAGGAAAGATACCCTTGCTTAAGGTGATGATTATAATGGTGGCCAAACTCATTAGCATCAGCCCAATCGTAGCTGGTAATTTCAACCATTTGTAGTTTATAAAACTGAAAAAGGCCGCTATGGAAAAAATGATACTGAAGGACTGTAGCATGTTTTTGGTTTAGGGTGTCAGTATATTTTTGAGGGCTTGTTCAAATCTTTGATATTTTCCGTATCGATCCGTAATTGATACCAATCTTCCAGTTCCACAACGGTGCCGATCAATTGGGAAGGTTTGCCTACAAAAGGCAAAATATCTTGGTGGATCGCATTCCCGTCCCTGTCCGTAATCAAGTAGTATTCCAATATGTTATTGGCATCTGTAGTAGCCAATACGGGAGGAATTCCTCCTGAAATACACAGTACGGCACAGCTTCGATGTATTTTGCCTTTTCCAGGTTTCATTACCCCAAAGTAACATTTGGGGTCGATGATTTCTCCTAAAAGTTCCATGTCATTTACAAGTACCTTCGGTTTCGGTAGCAGTTCCGCATCCGCCTTTTCAATAAGGGTTATTTTTTCATCGCTGGTAATCTGTAGCAATGTTTTCCCGTTATAATAGATTAGGTTACCTTCTATACTAAGCGTGCTTCCGGAGAGTTGGTCCACCTCCCTGTGTATCTTTTCCAGGTAGGGATTGGCACCAAACTTCCCGAATCCCAGTAATACAATATTCTTAAATGCGGTATCTCCAATTTTTACCTTTAGCATAGGATAGGGCATTTCATGATATATGCCCGTAATCTTGGTTTCGGTATCGAACTCAAAAGCACTATTTGTTGCAGTATGCTGTGTTAATGCAAATACTGCGGCGATTCCAAGGAGTACCACTAAGGAGAACAGTAAAAAATGTTTCAGCGTTTTTTTTATCCTTGGTGCAACCTTATCTACATATCCAATATAAAAATCATTGTTTTTATCCATTGTCCATAGTTTTAAAAGGTGACTGGTTCTATAGGGGTGCCTTCGGCAAGGCCTACCGGATCAACATATATTTCATGGCCTACCTTTTTTAAGCGGTAGGTTGCTATTTTTTCGGTAAAAGGTGGTGGCGATTGTCCGTTATGTGGTAGGTATTGGTAACCATGCCAAGGACAGGTAACGCATCCGTCTACGACCTTTCCTTCGCCCAAGGGGCCGCCCTGATGTTTACAAACATTGGATATCGCCGATAATTTGCCGTTGTATTTAAAGATCGCGATACGCTCTTTGTTCACCACAAATATCTTCGCCCTATCCTCTGGTATTTCATTTATATCGCAAACATATTCCCATCCTTCCTTCACCATCCCCGTCTTCTGCCTATCTACTTTGGTCTCCTTGATTCCTGTGGCCAAATGCAATGAAGCAATGCCTATAAAGCCAAGGCTTAGTATTCCTATGGACCAAGGCGAGGGCTGCTGTTGCAATGCTCCTAGAAACACATGTAGCAACACCAGTGCATAGGCAAAATATACCATCATATGCAGGCGCTTCCATGTTTTGGGAGAGAGGTTCTTCAGCCAAAAATCATGACTTGTGGCGGCCATTAAGAATAAGATGATCAATGCAAAAAAGCCTAAGACCTGAAACGGAAAATTGATCAGGGACCCATAGTCCATATTAGAGGTGAACAAGGCATGGATAGGATTGGTATTTCCCAAAGTATGGAACTGTATAATTGAAAAAACACCGTGTACCAAGGCGGCCAAAAACATGCTTACCCCCAAATGTCGGCGATTATATAATAGGGGCAGAAAACTTGGATTTAATCGTGCCAAGGGCCCTATGGCCAATATGATATGTAAGAGCGCTATCGCCAAGGTCCCAAAAGCCCTAATAATAATAGTTTCCGCTGTTATTTCAGGATTTACGCCTACGGTAATTCCTATAAAACACAACAAGTAGATCAATACACCAATAGCGATCCATTTATCATAGGTTTTTTTATGTTTGTTCCAAAGTACTGTCCGGTAATCTAGTCCCATGGTAGTTTAATGTTGGTTAGGTCTTCTTTTTTTAACGCATCATAGATTTTTATCCCATCCGTAGTATGGTCTATTTCAAAGTTGTATACCCCTTTCTTATCCAATTTACCCAAGTATGCTTGCCCGGAATTTTTGGATGAAGTTGCGTATACAATCGGAGCGGGACTCCGCAAGGGTCGTTTAAGGAATATTTGAACGCTACCGAGGGTATTTTCGCTATCCAGATAAACGGTGAAGGTTTCATCTTCCCATACCAACTGCTTATTTTTTACATTGGCCTTAACGATCAGTTCACTATCCGTAAATGCAGGTTCCTTAATGCCAAGGATGGAAAGTACCAGCAAAATAGGCATAACAATAGCCAACCCCAACCATATCAGTTGATGTGTCTTTCTATGATCTGATGTCATGATTTTAATCTTGATTTATAAATTATTTTTGATAATAGTATGGGCCAGAGGCCTATGGAACCGGGAACGAACAGTAATCTCACGGTCCATTTACTTTCGGCAACCAGCTCATCGATCTGAAAAGCACCTTTAAAAAAGAAATAGATGGCAAAGAGTATCCCCAAAAGCACATAGACTCCCAAAAGCGATAGAAAAATTGTAATAATAGTTGCCATAATTAAATCAGGTTTACATCGGTAATAATTTCCAAAACACCGGGATTGGGTTGTTCAAAAAGTTCTTGCATAGCGACTTCCAGTTCGTTTTCCTTTGTGACCCTTTTACCCCAAGCTCCACAGGATACGGCATATTCCGCAAAATTGGGATTGGATAGGGAGGTTTGCCAAACATCGAACTCTCCTGCTCGCTGTTCTTTGGATATTTTTCCCAATTCATGATTGTTGAGTACGATCAGTTTTATGGGCATTTGGTATTTTACCAAGGTCGTTATTTCCGCTAGATATTGACATAGTCCGCCATCGCCGGCTACAGCAACAACGGGTCGGGTATTACCAACGGCCGCCCAGGCCCCGATAGCGGCAGGAAGGGCAAACCCAATAGAACCGAGATAGCCGGACATTAGAAAGTCTTGCTGCTCTGGCTCAAAATAACGGCCAAAAGAATAGGCATTGTTGCCTACATCCACGCACATTACGGCATTTTTAGGGGCTATTTTGTTCATGGCCTCAAAAACGGCAATGGAACTTAGGCCTTTTTCGGAGGTCTCCGTTAACCGTTTGGCTTTTTCCGTTTTCCATATGGCCCATCGTTCGGCAATTTCTTCTTTTTGGTCCAAAGTATTCGTTTTCCCCTTTAATTCGGAGGTAAAAATTTGTAATGTCCTAGAAATTTCACCCCAAACCGCTACATCTATTTCATGGAACTTACTCAAGGCCAACGGGTCGAAATCTATTTGAATCGTCGGTTTTTTATAAGTAATTCCCGTATGATTTGAAAAGGAAGCCCCAAAGACGATAAGCAGATCCGCCTCGTTCATAAACCATGAAGCTATGGGTGTCCCGCTACGCCCCAGAACGCCACAACCTAAAGGGTGGCTATCCGCAATAAGCCCTTTTCCCTTAAAGGTAGTAACCACAGCCGCGTTTAAACTTTCTGCAAAGGCAAGGATACTGGTTTTATGTGCCCTGGCCCCGTGGCCCATAATGATTAAAGGACGTTTGGCGTTTTTGATCAGATCAATCGCTTTATCCGCCATTTCCTTGGGAGGTGCTATTTCCATAGGAGTGATCCTATTGGTAGGATGCTGTGCTTTTTCATTGGATTTTGCGGGGAATTCCTGTACCTCATCAGGAAAGGTAAGATGGCATACATCCCGTTTTAAAATGGCATGCTTAATGGCCAAGGACATTAATTCTGCATGTTTGCTATCCCCTTGCACGCGTTGATTGAATTCTGCTACCGTATTAAATGCCTGTACCAGGTCTACTTCCTGAAAGTTTCCCGTGCCTACTACCTGCGTGGCCACTTGCCCGGTAAGGGCCAGAAAAGGAGCCCGATCTACTTTGGCATCCCACATACCCGTATAGAGATTGGTAGCCCCCGGACCTGCAATGGTAAAACAAGCGGCTGGTCTGCCCGTTAATTTTCCATAGGCCGATGCCGCAAAGGCGGCAGCGCCTTCATGACGAATACCGTAAAACTTCAAATTGCCTTTTTCCTCTTGGCGTTTCATAGCATCTGCAAATCCAAGATTGGAGTGTCCCACCATTCCGAATACCTTGGTAACGCCCCAATTGATCATGGTTTCTACCATAATATCGGAAACTGTTGGTTGGTGTTCATCCTCTTCCTCCATAGCAATAAGAATGGAATCATTTTCTTCTTTTACCTGAAAGGTTTCCACCCCATCGTCAAAACCTCCAGGGGGTAGGCCGGTACAGGGATGAAAATCCCAACCGTGCCATGGACAACGAAGCATTCCATTCTCAATGGATCCTTCGCCCAAGGGTCCGCCCTGATGGGGGCATTTATTGTCCAAAGCGGAAAATTTACCTTCAAAATGGGTCAAACAGATACCTTTATGATTAACGGTTACCGTTTTTACCCTGCCCTCTGGAAGGTCTTTTTTATGATCCAGAACTTTATGCCAAACGATATTTTTTGTAGAAGCCATAGCTAGTTATTTTTTCAACATTTATTGTGGAATTGGTCTTGTCGTATGTTTACCGCCCTATACGAATAGCTAATTAAACTGATTAAACCGATTAGCGCGCAGGTGATACCAAGAATAGTTATATATATTGCATAATTAAAGCGAATATCCTCACTTTGAACAAGTCCCGAAACTAAACCCGAAATTAACAGGCACGCTACGGATAAGTATAAAAAAACCATGGAACGGTTCAACAGCTTCAGCTGTTTTAATTTACGTTCCATCAACATCTTACTGCCGGTATTTTCGCCTATGAGTTTTTTGATCTCATTGCTCAGCGCCACTAATAGATTGGAAGTAGAAAGAATGAGTAAGCCGATTCCCGGAATAATCGTAATAGGGATGTACCAGTTTTCCATGGGACTAATTTTTATAGGCTTTCAGGGCTTCTTGGAAAAAGACCGTTGCCGTTTTTTCGTTGATTCCCGTAGCGGGCAAAATCGCCCCTTTAAATTCATGGGGATACCATTTACCTTGGGCCAGCGGTTGAAAACCGGAACAGTCTATAGTATCATGCCCTAGATATCCACTGAGATAAAAATAATGATCATTGACCAAAGTATCGGGAATCGCAAGTCCCAATCCAACGGACAGTTCTTTTTTATCCGGTACCTGTGCGAATGCCCCCGTATCAAAATGATGGGGCCACGTTCTAATTTCGGAGACCAAATTCTGACGTTTTAGAAAAGATGCGATGACCTTTTGGGTCAGGATCCTAAAATCCATTAATTCCCTAAGTCTTTTAGGGTTTACTAATTTGAAGGTGAAGCCGTCCGTCAGTTTATAGGAAGGCTCGTAGTGAAATTTATAGGAGTAGGGTATGGCAATACCATTATTGCTAGCCATTTGTGTTATCCATTTTATGATTTCTTCATGAGTCGTGCCCTGCAGATCAAATGATATGTTAGCATTCGTCATATTCCATACTAATGCGAAGGTATTGTAATTGAGTGCCAGGGTATCCCCGGCATTGTTCAACGGGCGCGTATACATGCTTCCTTTTTCAACGGAGAACCCTAGATTGGTGTGGCTATCATCGTCTTTTTTTTCCAGAAAACTGATGCCGGACGCAGCTAGATACTGTGCTGCCAAATACATTTGATCTATCATTTCCTACTTTTTTTAATAATCATAAAAAGACTAATGTTCCTTGTTTTCCGAAGGTTTTGATAACGAAAAAATAATGCCCACCGTTACAAACTCATCCGAGAGCTGACCTACGATACCCTTGAATTCCGCAAAAACAAAAAAATGTTCTAGGTTATAATGTGCCCCAAAACCATAGTTGAGCCCAAATTCCTTTTCTTCCCCACTTTCTTCAGATATACTGATCAGGCGCTCGTTTTCAATGGTATAGTTTATTCCCGTAAGCGGGTAGATTCCCAATTTATGGGATGCCTCAAAAATATAATGCGCGTTAAGGTTCAGTTCCGTAATCTGTAGTTCATTTTCATCATCTATTTCCTGATAGGGATAAAAAGACACTTCCGGTCCAAAACAAAAATGCTCGTTAGGGCCATAGTAAAAACGGCCGTTCACCCCAAGAAGACTTTGATCCACCTCCAGGGTAGGCCCTACACCTAGCATATATCCCTGTTGTGCCCAAGCGCTGCTTGAGCCTATAAAGAAAAACAAGCCTACGAAAAAAATAGGCTTTTTAAAGGACACCTGCATAGTTGATTCCCGTTAGTTGATGCATATCACGATTAAAAGTGGAAAGGTCATAAGCGTTAAACTTTGAAACATCATCGTAACCACATGCTCTTGCGATTACTTTTATAAGGTCATTGGTAGCATCAAAGTAATTGAACAATTGCTTGGCGGAAGCGTCTATAATCAACCTGCTTCGCAAGGATTCTTTTTGAGTGGCTATCCCGACCGGACAATTATTACTGCCACAGGCACGCATTCCCAAACAGCCAATGGCCTGTATGGCCGAATTGGAAACTGCTATAGCATCCGCACCCATCATCAAGGCTTTTGCAAAATCTTCGGCAATACGCAAACCCCCGGTGATCACAAGTGTGACATCCGTTGCACCTGCCTTATCCAAATATTTTCGGGCCCTTGCCAATGCCGGTATGGTGGGTACATTAATATTATCCCGTAAAATGGTAGGTGCGGAACCCGTTCCACCGCCACGGCCATCCAGAATGATATAATCCACACCAACATCCAAGGCGAACTGTATATCTTTTTCTATATGACTGGCTGCTATCTTAAAACCAATAGGGATGCCCCCGGTACGTTTTCGAACTTCCTTTGCGAAAGCTTTGAAATCTTTTACACCATGAAAATCCGGGAAGGTAGCCGGGGAAATTGCCGTTTGCCCTTGTTCCAAATCCCTGACTTCAGCAATTTCCTTACTCACTTTATTCCCGGGTAAATGTCCTCCTGTTCCCGTTTTGGCCCCTTGGCCCCCTTTAAAGTGAAAGGCCTGTACCTTATCCAATTTATCCCATGAAAATCCAAATTGCGCCGAAGCCAGCTCATAAAAATATTTTGAGTTACTTTCCTGTTCTTGAGGAAGCATTCCTCCCTCTCCGGAACAAATCCCCGTACCGGCCATTTCGGCTCCTTTGGACAACGCTATTTTTGCCTCCCTTGAAAGCGCACCAAAACTCATATCGCTTACAAAAAGTGGAATATTGATGGTAAGCGGTTTTTTTGCCTTGGGACCAATAACTACTTTAGTGACCACTTCCTCGTGATCCAATAGCGGCCTGCTGGCCAATTGTGCCGGTAGGAACTGGATATCGTTCCATTTGGGAAGGGTATTTCTGTCTACACCCATAGAAGCCGAAAAACCATGATGTCCTAATTGTTTCAGACCGTTTTTGGCCAATTCCTTAATGTAACCCGTATAGGGTTCCGTGTCCTCGGGGTGCGTGTCCGCATAGGCCCCTAGATACTCATCGCGGTCAAAAGGCTGCGGATGTTCCTTAAGATATGTATTGATTTCCGCTTCGTCCACATAGAGCCCATCTCCCTCTGTTTTGGTACCGAATTTATGTAGTACTTCCTTATTATTGTATTCGGAAATTCCGGTATCTATGCGATAATCCCAACCGTGGACCCCACAGATTAGATTTTCGCCCTCTATATGGCCATCCGCCATTAAGGCACCTCTATGCAAGCATCGTCCATACAGTACCGAGATTTCGGAATCAAATTTTACGATGACCAGATCCAGGCCGTTGACCAGGGCATGAGTGGGGGTTTTATTTTCCAATTTGCTGAGGTGGGCAATTAAAAGAGGTTGTTTCATAGAAGCGATGTCTTTACTTAATGGTTATAGGTTACTTATCGGTTTTTTTAGTTGAATCGTTTTTAAAATTATCAATGTGGAAAAAATTAAAAATAAAAGGTATCGTATAGGGATTCCCAAAAATACTGTTGGGATGACGGGGAATATTTTTATGGGTACAAATTTGTAGTGTGAAAATGTTAGATCGCCCAAGATTTTGATGGTTTTAGTTGTAGTATTCATTGGTTCGACGAAAAATTTTAACATTCCTTTCAGGAAAAGAGAAATAAAATAGCTGTTAGATAACCAATTACACTTTTATTGGCATAGAAATACGGACGCTATCATAAACTATGGCGTCTTTTTTTCTTAGAGTACTTAAGGTGTTGCTTACCGTTTGCCTAGAAGTATTGGTGAGATTGGCAATGTCCTTGTGGGACAACAAGTTTTTTGCAACCATTCTATGCCTTTCTTTTTCACCGAATTCACGAATATAGTCCGTAATAAAATCAGTAATTCTGGCAGCACTGTCCCTATAGAGTAGACTTTCTAATCGACGTTCCAGTTTTTTTATTCTCAACCCATATATTTTGAGCACCCCGTTTTTCAATGATCGATGCTTTTCCATGAGTTCCTCCATGGTGCCCGATTCAATGTAGCAAACCACGCAATCCTCTAGTGCGAATGCCCGTTCTTCAACAGCGGCCTTTTCATCATATAAGGACAGTTCCCCAAATAAATTTCCTTTCCTAACAATGTATTTTACGGTATCACTATTGGAATCTACAATTTTCACGGCCCCGGTCTTTAGAAAAAAAATACATTTTTTATTTCGTTTTCCGATTTCTATGGATTCCCCTTTGTTAATGTATTCCATCTCCAAAATTTCGCATAGCTGCATCATGGTGGACATACCCAACTTGTGGAAGAGATTAAAACCTTCTAAAAACCAATATTTGGTAAGTGTACTCAAGCTTGAATATTTGTTAGAACGTTCATTTTTTTAAAAGTACGGAATTTTAACATCCTACAATTGGAACATATTGGAGGAAGTTACTTTGGGCGACACTTTCAAAGAATTCTGTTTCCTTTATTTTATAGTTACCTGCGAGTTGGTTGTGTTCATTTTTTGTTAAGTTTACGTAAAGTAGATGTACGTACATGAAGTTAAAAAAAGTCCATTTTTATGCATTGGCAATCTTGGTATTGTCTTTTTTTTCCTGTGATCGGGATTCAAAAGAAAATCAAATCCGCATTGGATTTGCGCAAGCTATGACCAATGATGATTGGCGACGTTCCATGAACAATGCTATGAAACTACAGGCGTCGCTGGACCCTAATATCGACTTGACCATTTATGACGCCAATTATGAAGTGGATAAACAAATACAACAGATTGAAAAGTTAATTTCAGATAGTCTGGACATCATTATTGTATCACCGATTTTATCGAAACCTATTACTCCTGTTGTAGCGAAGGCATTGAACGCAGGAATTCCTGTGCTCGTCGTGGACAGGAAAACAGAAAACCAGCAGTATTCGGCATATTTGGGAGCTGATAATATAGAGGTGGGAAGAAATGCCGCAAAACAGATAATAGCTACTAATACAAATGATTCTATACGAATAATAGAAATAAAAGGTTTGGCCGGATCTTCTCCGGCACGGGAAAGAAGTCTAGGTTTCAACCAGATAATCAAGGGATTTCAAAATGCCAAGGTAGTTGAGCATATTGAGGGCGATTGGGAAAAGGAATCCATCCAAGATCAGTTAAGACTAATATTGCAGCAGGATATTGATGTAGACTATGTTTTTGCCCATAATGATAGAATGGCAAGAGGTGTTTGGGAAGTGGCCAAAAATTTAGGTTTGGAAGAAACCATCAAAATAATAGGTGTAGATGGTCTAAATGGTCCTAATGGAGGTATACAAATGGTTCAGGATGGTATCTTGGAAGCTACCATACTATATCCTACGGGCGGGGACGAAGCTATTGAACTTGCAAAGAAAATACTAAATAAGGAGTCCATTCCAAAAAATAATATATTGAATACCACGGTAATAGATCAGTTCAACGCGGGTATTATGAAAAATCAATTCGACAAGATCAATGAACAGCAAAATGAGATAGAGAACCAGTTAAAAGCCATCGAAAAACAACAAGAACTATATTCCTCTCAAAGTAACTTACTTAAAATCGCCATGGCACTTTTAGCCGTTGTTCTTAGTCTAACCATTTACAGTATATATTCTGTGTTTACCATAAGAAAAAAGAATAGGCAATTGGAATTGACCAATAACAAAATAACGATACAAAGAAATCAAATCGAGAAAATAGCGAAGGAAGTTAAGCTTAGCAATGAAGCTAAGCTAAATTTCTTTACCGGGCTTTCCCATGAATTCAAAACACCAATTACCTTAATAATGAGTTCCATTGAATCTATTGGTGATTTTGCAAAGGAAAAAGGATCACATATCATGAACGAAGTGGAACTGATCTATAATAATTCCAATCGCTTATTAAGACTGATCAATCAATTACTGGATTTTAGAAAGGTTGAAGATCGTAAGTTTATTTTAAGAGCTTCAAAAACAAACATATATTCATTTTCCCGTCATATTTTAAACGACTTTAAGCGAGAGGCCAACAAACGCAATATCAATTTCCAACTTAAATCCAATTGCGAGGACCTGGATTTGTTTATCGATAGAAATTTGATGGACAAGGTCTATTTTAACCTTTTGAGCAACGCGTTTAAATTTACTCCGGACAACGGCAAAATAGAAATCAAAATTCAAGATGTACCGGACGAAAATACGGTTTCGATCCATTTTAAGGATTCCGGTATCGGTATCCCTGAAAAGGAAATGAAAAATGTATTCCAAGCCTTTTTCAAAGGCTCCAATAATAGAAAGAACAGTTCCGGTATGGGCCTACACCTTAGCAAGGAGTTTGTAGAACTGCATAAGGGTACTATAGCCGTGAAATCTGTTCACGGAACGGAATTTGTGGTAACCTTATATAAGGGGAATGCACATTTTGATGAAGATGAGATAATTGTAGAACACGATTTGGTAGATACCGATGTGATCGATTTTACCTCGGACTATTTTGATGACAACACATATTTGGTGAAAGAACCCGATGGTGAAGGGGAAAAGTATACGGTTTTGATAATTGAGGATAACTGGGACCTCTCCTTGTTCCTTAAAAATAAATTGATAAAGGAATATGATATTTACCAGTCCGATGGCACAGATGCGGTGGAAAAGGCCTTTGAGGTTATTCCGGACGTAATTATATGCGACATTAACCTTCCTAGTAAGAGCGGCTTTGAGATTTGTGATATTTTAAAGAAAGATTTAAGGACTTCCCATATCCCTACCATAATTCTTACGGCCATGGGAAATAAGGAATCCTATTTAAAAGGGCTTCAGTCCGGCGCTGATCTATACCTAACAAAACCTTTTAGTTATACTATATTGATACAGTCCATAAAATCCCTATTGTACAATAGGGAAAAATTACGATTTTATTATACCAATAATATCTATAAAATAGAGCAAACGGAATCCTTCGGAAATTTGGAGCAAGAGTTTATGAATCAACTGAATGTCCAAATTAGAAAAAATTTGGACAATACGAATTTCTCGGTAGAGCAGCTCGCCGAAACACTTAATGTGTCAAGAGTTCAGTTGTATAGAAAGGTAAAGGCTATGTTGGGCATTAGCGTTAGTGATTATATCAGTAATTATAGATTGGAAAAAGCGAAGTCCATGCTAGAAAATACCACATTAAGTATTTCTGAAATTGCATATAGCCATGGCTTTTCTTCTCCTAATTATTTTTCCACCACCTTTAAGAACAAATTTGGAATGTCGCCCGTTATACATAGAAAATCCATATAACTTTTTAGACTACCTACCTAAAAACGGTATATCGCCGTTTTTCTTCATTTTTTTTGCTTCGCTATTGTATCAATTTTGAAAGTACATGATACATGAGTATAACTACAACGTTATCGTAATACCCTTGAATACTATATAGGGTATTGATTATCAATAGCTTAATATAAATTTAATCTGCTGTTAACTAAATCATAAGAAACTGCAACATTATCAAAATAGCATACCTTTTTTTAAGAATACATTAGTCAATAGTTTAAAATATTGTCATAATGAAAAAAATATGGGTATGGTCTATTACAGCAGCTTTAGCGGGGTTCCTTTTTGGTTTCGATACGGTTGTTATTTCTGGAGCCGATAAAAAGTTACAGGCACTTTGGGGTTCTTCCGATGTTTTTCATGGGGTGGTCGTTGTTGGAATGGCCTTATGGGGTACCGTTGTAGGAGCACTGTTGGGCGGCATACCTACCAATACAATGGGTCGCAAGAAAACATTGATATGGATCGGTGCCCTATATACGGTGTCCGCTTTAGGTTCTGCATTTGCGAACGATCCCATAACCTTTGCAATATTCAGGTTTATAGGGGGCCTTGGGGTGGGTGCATCTACCATAGCTGCCCCTGCTTATATATCGGAAATAGCTCCCGCAAAAGACAGGGGCAAACTGGTAGGATTATATCAATTCAACATTGTATTTGGAATCTTAATTGCTTTTTTCTCCAATTATTTGCTCAGTGGAATCGGCGAGAATGCATGGCGATGGATGTTGGGTGTAGAGGCGGTTCCTGCAATAATGTATATGATATTTGCGCTGAGCGTACCTAAAAGCCCAAGATGGCTACTGACTAAATTACGGAATGAGGAAGCTAAAGAGGTGTTACGGTTGATCAATCCAGACAAGGATGCCGAAGCACTAATGATGGAAATCAAGACTGAAAATGAAAACAGCCTATCAGGGGAGCATATCTTTATGAAAAAATATAGGTTTCCGGTAATACTGGCCTTTCTAATTGCATTTTTTAATCAGTTATCCGGAATCAACGCCTTTCTATATTATGCCCCAAGAATTTTAACGGAAGCCGGTCTTGGCGAGAGTTCGGCATTGTTGAGCAGCATCGGTATAGGGGTGACAAATATGGTCTTTACCCTTTTTGGAATTTATCTTATAGATAGATTGGGAAGAAAACAACTGATGTACATGGGTTCCGTAGGTTATATCATATCACTGTCCTTGGTGGCCTGCGCTTTTTTTCTTCATTGGGGAGGGATAGTAATGCCTATGTTTCTGTTCATTTTCATTGCAGCGCATGCCATAGGACAAGGAACCGTAATTTGGGTGTTTATTTCCGAAATTTTCCCCAATCATCTAAGAAGCTCCGGACAATCTTTCGGAAGCTCGGTCCATTGGATTTTGGCCGCGGTAGTTCCTTCGTTGGTCCCTATATTATTTTCAACCATAGGTCCGGGAATCGTTTTTGCCTTCTTCGCTTTTATGATGGTATTACAGTTGCTCTTCGTTGCATTTATAATGCCGGAGACCAAAGGGGTTTCCTTAGAGGAATTAAGCAAGGTATTGACCAGATCGATCAGATCGGCCAATGGTAAGATTGCGGATTACAATAAAAAGAAGGTCGGTTAAAACCAATTACCAAGGAATAAAAAAATAATGTTGATTATGAATCAGTATAGAATAAGAACCAATAATAATTTAAAATGAAAAAAAAGAGACTACAATTAGGATTGCTGTTTGCCTTGGTGTTCACATTGCTCTCCTGTAAGAATCAAACTAAGGAAGTAACGGATACCAACGAGATGGAAAATGAAATTACGTCCAGTAAAGAAGAAGAATTATACCGTCCCAACTTTCATTTTACACCTAAAGAAAAATGGGTCAATGACCCTAACGGAATGTTTTATTACAATGGGTATTATCATTTGTACTTTCAACATTATCCTGATTCCAGTACGTGGGGACCAATGCATTGGGGGCATGCCATTAGTATGGATATGATAACATGGAAAGAAATGCCCATTGCCCTGTATCCTGATAAATTGGGGCATATTTGGTCCGGTAGCGCTGTAGTGGACAATGAGAACACTTCAGGGTTCGGTACACCTCAAAGTACAAAACCTGTGGTGGCCATGTATACCAATTCCAAAGAAAACCCGGAAGCCAAGGAATGGCTTCAAACACAGGGCATAGCGTATAGTTTGGATGAAGGAAAAACATTTACAAAGTATGTGGATAATCCGGCGATAGCTAATCCGGGCATCAAGGATTTTAGAGATCCCAAAATGTCATGGGATGCCGAACGTGAAAGATGGATCATGGTTTTGGCGGCCGGGGATAAAATTATGTTCTACAGTTCCAAGGATTTAAAGGATTGGGAGCTATTGTCGGATTTTGGCGCAGATCTTAATAGGGAGATCGGAGCGCACGGAGGGGTTTGGGAATGCCCGGATTTTTTCCCCTTACAAGTAAAAGGCTCGGAAGAAGTGAAGTGGGTCCTTTTTGTGAGTATCAATCCAGGCGGCCCTAACGGGGGCTCGGCCACCCAATACTTCATCGGGGATTTTGACGGCACCAATTTTACCTTGGATAACGACTTTAAAGAAGAGTTGGAGGAGCATCATGATTTTTGGATAGATTTTGGCCGGGACAATTATGCCGGTGTTTCCTGGTCCAATATCCCGGCCTCCGATGGTAGAAGATTATACTTAGGTTGGATGTCCAATTGGCAATATGCAAGGGTAGTTCCTACGGAGACATGGAGGAACGGTATGACCATACCACGCACCGTGAAACTTATAAAAAGTACTGATGGTTATAGACTTGGTTTTGATCCGGTAAAGGAACTTTCGCAATATAGAGGCAAAAAATATAAAACGGAAGCAATTGCGGTGAGTGGCGAAGTAAAGATAACGGAGGCTAAAACCGTGGATCTGTCAAGAACGGAAATAAAATTCAATAGTTCCGATGTAAAGGATAACAGCTTCAGTTTTAGGTTAGATAATAGCTTGGGTGATGTACTGATTTTTGGATATGATGCTACAAAGCAACTTTTCTATGTGGATAGAAGCAAGGCCGGAATAACTGATTTTTCAGAAGATTTCCCCGGAATTGCGGAAGCCCCTAGAACATCTGGGAATACCAATTTATCCGCTACCGTACTATTGGACAAAACATCGATCGAACTATTTTTTGACGATGGGGAAACCGTGATGACGGAAATATTCTTCCCCAATATACCCTTCGAAACACTTTCTATTGTATCGGAAAATCAAGGATTTGTTCTTGACAGTATAGAAGTACATGAATTAAACTTTAACTAAATCAATCTATTATGAAATTAAAACTCTTATTATTTCTATTATTTCTGGTTCCTGTTGGCCATATATTGGCCCAAACAGGACAGGTGACAGGTGTGGTTACCTCTCAAGATGATGGTATGCCCCTGCCCGGAGCTTCCGTTGTAGTTGTAGGTACCACCAACGGGACCACTACGGATTTTGACGGAAACTATACCTTGGACGATGTTCCTTCCAATGCCACTCTGGCCTTTAGCTATATAGGATTTCTGAGGATGGAGGTTCCCGTAAATGGACAAGCGACCCTTAGTATTGCACTACAAGCGGATACGCAACAATTGGAAGAAGTTGTACTTACTGGCTACGTTGTTGAGAAAAAGGCCGATTTAACAGGTGCTATTACTGTAGTGGAATTGGGACCCGTGGAAGGGCAGAGCTTAAGTTCCGGTAGTCCCATACAGGCATTGCAAGGTAGGGTTCCCGGATTGTTCATTGAAAAATCCGGAGATCCTACAGGAGCTAGTAGTCGCGTGCTTATTAGAGGGGTAACTACGCTTGGGGACAACAATCCCTTATACGTAATAGACGGCGTGCCTACGGTGCGGCAAGAGGTTTTTTCAAATATCAACCCAAGCACCATAGAATCTGTTCAGGTATTAAAAGATGCATCGGCTTCCTCCTTATATGGTGCCAGGGCCGGTAACGGCGTAATAATTGTGACCACAAAGAATAGTGCACGGGCGGCTGATGGGGAGAAATTCAGTGTTTCCATCAATTCCAATATCTCCGTCCTATCAGAAAGAAAACAACGTTATGATATGTTAAACGCCCAACAACGCGGTGAAATATTATGGAGGGCATCTGTAAACGACGGTGCCGATCCTTCCGCAGGTTTTGGTGAAATCTACAATTTTGATTGGAACGGGGATTTTGCCAATCCTGTACTTAACAGTGTAACGCCACAGCCCTTTGTGGGAGGCGATCCTACCATTCCGGTCGGCGATACGGATTGGCAAGATGAAACCTACGAAACCGGATACGTCTTTAACAATGAAATTACAGTTTCGGGCGGATCGGACAAGGCTTTTCATATGGTCAATCTTGGGTATCTCAATAATACGGGAATGCTTAAAAACACGGGCTTTGAACGCTATACGGCCAAGTTGAACTCCAATTTCAATCTGTTCGATAACAAAATACGATTCGGGGTCAATACACAGTTCTCTACCTCTGACGAGACTTTGGCCTCTCCGGATGTCGGAAGTGCCCCTACTCCCTTCTTGGCCATATCATTGGCACCTACCTTACCCGTTTTTGATAGCAATGGGGATTTTGCTGGTCCTTTGGGGGCAGGGTATTCGGATAGGAACAACCCTGTATTGATCCAATTTTTAAATAGATGGGACAACACGGAGCGTACAACTATTTTTGGAAATGTCTATGCGGAATGGGATATACTAGAAAATTTGACCTTTAGGACAAGCGTCGGTTTGGATTATAATGACTTTAAAAGTAGGAACGTTGAACCCAAAGTTAATAATGGGTTTGTAAACAGGGATAACAACCGGTTGATTCTAGATACCAATAAATTTACAAGTTTGGTGTTTACCAATACCTTAAACTATAATTTGGAATTAGGCGACCACCGTTTCGGAGTGTTATTGGGTACGGAGTCCATACAGGACGATTTTGATAGCGTTTTTGCTTCCGCCGATGATTTTGCCGTGGAAACCGATGAATTTTTTGTACTGTCCGCGGCAACCGGAGCAAGGACCAATAACGGTACGTCTACCCAAAGTAGGTTGCTTTCACAATTTGGGAAAATAAATTATGCTTTTTCAGATCGCTATTTGGCTTCCTTTACGTTACGCCGAGATGGATCTTCTAGATTTGGACCGGACAATAGGTACGGTATTTTTCCCGCTGCAACGGTCGGTTGGAGAATAAACAACGAAGATTTCCTAAAGGATATAGATGCGATTACCAATTTAAAATTTAGGGCCGGTTACGGGGAAGTCGGTAATCAGACTATAGGGGATGTTGCCCGGTTTGGACTTTTTGAATCCAGATATGGCCCCAATAGAGCGGCATTGGAAGGCACCAGTTTCTTTTTTGATACCTTCTACAATGTAGGTACCGCCTATGATCTCCAAGGAAACAATGGAGGTACGCTTCCCTCCGGTTTTGTATCCATTCAGGCCGCGAACGATGAATTAAAATGGGAAACTACACAAGAATGGAACTTTGGATTGGATTTTGGATTTTTGAACAATACCATTACCGGGTCATTTGATTATTTTACCAGGGAAACCAGTGATATCTTGATCAATCCGCCCATAGCCTCGGCAATAGGGGAAGGTCAGCAACGGTTTTTAAATGGGGCCACGACCGAAACCAAGGGATGGGAATTGAATGTTAACTACTCCAGAACGTTGGAAAATGGGCTATCCTTTACCATAGCTACAAATTTCGGTGCCTTTCAGGACGAGATTACCGCATTACCTGAAGAGGTGAGGGCCGCTTTTCCTGGAACTGCACAAAATTCCATTATTGGACAATCACAGTTTTCCATCTTTGGTTTTAGGACCGATGGCCTGTTCCAAAGTCAGGCAGAGGTAGATTCCAGTCCCGCTCAAATTGGCGCTCGCCCCGGCGGGATAAAGTTTGTGGATATCAATAACGATAATGTAATCGATGCCGATGACAGGGATTTCATAGGGAACACCCTGCCGGATTTGGAATATGGTATTCGAATAGATGTAGCCTATAAAAATTGGGACCTATCCGTATTTGGATCAGGTGTCTCCGGTAGGATCGGACGAGATCCATCTATCGGATTTAACAATTTTGCATCGGGAAGGGAAAATTCGGGAACAGGCGTTCTAAATGCGTGGACACCCGACAATACCGATACCGATATTCCTTCCTTATCACTGGTGAACAATGACAATACCCAGGATTCGGATTATCTGTTTAGGAACAATTCCTATTTTAAACTGAGAAATTTACAGATAGGATATTCCCTTCCCCAGGACCTTATCAATAAATGGGCCGGGATGACGGCATTTAGGGTCTATCTTCAGGGGGAAAATCTTTTTTGGATTACACCAAGCGATTATATCGGATCTGATCCCGAGCGGACAGATTTGAATACGATACCTGTGCCGACCGTTTTTTCGTTAGGACTTAATCTGAATTTTTAATAAAAATGAAAATCATGAAATGAGCACATACGATTGTTTCATTTGGATCAAAACAATTTATGGCGAATTACATATGACCTTTAAAAACAATAAAATTTATCAGATGAAAAATAATAAAATATTTATACTAGGAATGTGGGTTTCCTTGCTCTTCGTTGCATGTTCGGAAGATTTCTTGGAGATAGAACCGCAAGGTGCGCTATCTAGCGAAAGTGTAGCTACCGCAGAGAATGCCGAGGCCTTGGTGGTAGCCGCTTATGCAGGAATAGCCAATGAGGAAATGGTAGGACCACTTACACATCAATGGGTGTACGGTAGTGTACGTTCGGATGACTCCTATAAAGGAGGAGGGGGCAGATCCGATGTGGATGTGGTGGATACCTATGAACAATACAACTTGACAAGACCGGATTTTTCTCCGGATTGGATGACACCACGTACATGGACCAGTTATTATCAGGCTATCTCAAGGGCTAATTTCGCTTTGCGTGTAATAAACGAAATACCGGATGGGGAATTTGCCAATAAAACTCTACGGCAGGCAGAACTTAGATTTCTAAGGGCGCACTCGCATTTTATGATGAAGTTGATATTCAAGAGTGTACCTTATATTACGGAGGATCTAACCCAAGAGGAGATAGAACAAACCTCCAACGATCTTTCCAATGATGAATTATGGAATGCTATCGCGAACGATTTCTTGTTCGCATATGATAATTTACCACAGGCGCAGGAAGAGGTGGGTAGGGCCGATCGAAATGCGGCAGCTGCCTATTTGGCCAAATTGAGATTGTTTCAGGCCTATGAGCAAAACGACCAGCACCAGGTAGTGAATATAAATGCAACCCGCTTACAGGAGGTTATAGATTTTGCCGATGAAGTTACCGGAAGTTTGGAGCCCGATTTTGGAAATAACTTTTTGGATGGTTTTGATAACGGCCCGGAATCTATTTGGGCGGCACAGTTTTCCATCAATGATGGTACTGTTGTGGGTAGGGTCAGCTTTGTTACCGGATTGAATTCTCCACACGGTTCCCCCTTATATGGTTGTTGTGGATTCCATTTGGCAAGTCAGAATATGGTCAATGCCTTTAAAACGGATACCAATGGATTACCCTTGTTAGATACCTTTAACGATGTGGATATCTTTACCAATGTGGATGCCAATGGGGAAACTCCCCCGGATGCAGGTCTGACCATGGATCCCAGGGTAGACCATACCATTGGTATCCCCGGTAGACCCTATAAATACAGGACTACGGTAAATGAGGCTGGAGATATGATCTATAACTTTAGTTGGGCCAGAGATCCCGGGGTCTACGGTTATTTTGGAAATATGAAGGAACAACAAGCGCCAGATTGCTCCTGTTATGTGAAGGAAGGTCCTTTTGTGGGAACTTCAAAGAATGTAGATTTTATTCGTTTTGCGGACGTATTATTATTTAAGGCAGAAGCCTTGATACAACTGGATAGATGGGTGGAAGCTTTACCTATTATCAACCAAATAAGGGCACGTGCCGCGGCAAGTACCCAACGTCCTTTGGATGCAGGAGCCACGGATATTTATAATATAAGTGAGTATATCGCTTTTGCAAGTAAGGAAGAAGCCCTGAAAGCCTTAAAATTTGAACGAAGATTGGAGTTTGCCATGGAAGGACAACGATTCTTTGATTTGGTCCGTTGGGGCGAAGCGGCTGAAGTGTTGAACGCTTATTTAGCCGAGGAAAGTACTAAAAGGGATTTCTTGTCAAATGCCCAATTTACATCAGGTAGGGATGAATATTATCCTATACCACAACGTGAAATAGATTTTACCGGTGGATTGTATACTCAAAACCCTGGATACTAAAATAGATATGTAGCGTAATCTTTAGTTTTCAAGAAAACTCGGTAATCTGGGTTAGTTTGAGTTAGTTTGGAAAGCACGGGCTAAGCCCGTGCTTTTTATAATAGTCATTTATTTTATTCGGCAAACATTAATTCACCCTTGGCGTCCAGCGCTTTAAACTCCTTTACCAACTCCAGTGCGTCCGGAACAACGTCACTGCATAAAACAATAAGCGAGCCTTTAACTGCATTTTTTACCGCATGGGTAATCGCTTCTTTTTCCGAAGGAATTATGGTGGTCTTTTTGTCAGGGTCTTTCGTTTTTATACCGTCATGTAACATCTGAATGAGTTCTTCTTCGGTTTTTCCGCGTAAATGTTTGTCCTGGCGGATAATGATCTCATCGAACATTTCTGCCGCAATGCCACCCATTTCGTTGTTGTCTTCCATGCGTCGATCTCCGATTCCGGCAATAATGCCAACTCTAACGGATGCGTTAAGATTGTCCGTGAATTTTTGGAGCGCACGCATTCCGGCGGGATTGTGCGCATAGTCCAGGAGAATGGTAAAATCATTGAACTTAAATAGATTAAGTCGTCCCGGAGTCTGCGATGCAGAGGGAATAAAAGTTTCCAACGCCGCTTTCATATCCTCTATACTTATCCCTTGTATGTTTGCCGCAAGAATGGCGGGCAAAACATTCTGTATCATAAAAACTGCCTTTCCTCCATAGGTCAAGGGAATGTTCTCCGCTTTCATAATGCGCATTTTCCATTCGCCCCTACAAATGGTTACATAGCCATTTTCATACACTGCGGTAATACCGCCGATACGTTGTAGCGCTTTGATCCGTGGATTGTTTTCATCCATGGAAAAGAGAGCGACCTTACATGATACCCCTCTTCTCATATCATAGACCAGATCATCATCGGCATTTAAGATGGCATAACCACCGGGTAAGACCGTTTCGGGAATAACCCCCTTTACCTTGGCCAACTGTTCTACCGTATGGATGCCCTTTAGTCCCAAGTGATCCGCGGCAACATTCGTTACGATACCTATATCACATTCTGTAAAACCAAGTCCGGCCCTCAACAGGCCACCCCTGGCGCATTCCAATACGGCGAAATTTACCGTAGGATCCTTGAGCACAAATTCTGTACTGGCCGGGCCTGTGCAATCCCCGGACATGAGCAGCCTATTTTGGATATAAACACCATCACTGGTAGTATAGCCGACCCTATGCCCCACCATTTTCGCCATATGGGCAATGAGCCGTGTAGTGGTCGTTTTTCCATTGGTTCCCGTAATGGCAATGATCGGTATTCTTCCCGTTGCTCCCTGGGGGAAAAGTTTATCAATGACCGGGGCCGCTACATTTCTTGGCAACCCTTCGGTAGGTGCAAGGTGCATTCGAAAGCCGGGGCCCGCATTGACCTCTAGCACAGCTCCCCCTGTTTCGGATAGAGGTTTGGTAATATCCGTAGTCATGATATCTATACCGCAGATATCCAGATCAATGATTTTTGAAATACGCTCCGCCATCGATACGTTTGCAGGATGTATAATATCCGTAATATCTTCGGCAGTACCGCCCGTACTTAAATTGGCAGTATCCTTTAAAACTAGCATCTCTCCCTTTTTGATAACGGTATCCAATGTATAGCCCTGAGCCTTTATAATACCTTTGGTAAGATCGTTCACCGTAATTTGGGTCAATACCTTTTCATGACCATAACCACGCCTGGGATCTTTATTGACCTCGTCTATCAATTCCTGGATAGTAGATTTTCCATTACCAATGACATGGGCGGGAGTGCGTTTAGCACCCGCCACTAGTCTGTTGTTAATGACCAATAATCTATAATCCTCTCCAATAACAAATTTTTCCACGATTACTGCGCTGGAGACTTCCTTGGCGGCATGAAAAGCAATGAGTGCGTCCTCATAGGAATTGATATCTACCGTAATTCCTCTTCCATGGTTGCCTCCTACAGGTTTGATTACCAGCGGATATCCCACGTATCTACAGGACTTTTCCAGACTACTTTCCCTGCGGATAATATCACCGCGGGGAACTTCAACTTCGGCTTGCTCCAGTAAATATTTGGTGTCTTCCTTATCACATGCCAATTCTACACCAATACTGCTGGTCTCACTAGTTACCGTGGCTTGTATACGCTTCTGATTGGCACCATAGCCCAACTGGCACAGAGAATATTTGTTTAAGCGTATCCATGGAATACCCCTAGCTTCCGCCTCTTCAACGATGGATCCTGTACTTGGCCCTAAGCGCTCATCTTCGCGAATTTCGCGCATTTGCTGAATATCATCCGTTAGATCATAGGTTTCCCCTTTGATCAAGGCTTCACATATACGTACGGAGGCCTCGGCGGCATACCGCCCAACTTTTTCCTCCATATAAGCAAATACAACATTATATACCCCCTGTTCGCCATACCCGCGTGTTCTTCCAAAACCGACATCCATGCCGGCCAATGTCTGAATTTCCAAGGCGATATGCTCAATGATATGGCCCATCCAAGTGCCTTCTTCCACACGTTGAAAAAAACCTCCGGCAGTACCTACCGAACAACGATGTTCGTACATCGTAGGAAACATAGTTTCCAGACGTTCCTTGAATCCATCTATTTTATTGGAAGGAGATTCCTCCATCTCCTCAAGATCAAGGACCATAACGATAAGTTTGTGGCGACGGACCGACCAGTAATTGGGTCCGCGCATGGCATTTATGCTTACTATTTTCATATTGATTGGAGTTAGTTAAGGCGTAAGTATTAAATATATACATTTTTCAATGAAAAAATTAGTTTATTTTTGCCCATACAAACTAATTTAAATAGACTGAATGCGGTTGATCAAGGGTACATTGATTCCAATAGGAGGGAATGAGGATAAAGGTATTGGGGAACACGAAATGTACACCTTGGATTTTATTGGCGAGGGGATTCTATCCAGAGTAGTGGAAGAGGCAGGTGGGGTAACGTCCAAAATTGTGGTTATTCCCACGGCATCTAGCATTCCGGAGGAAGTAGGAAAAAATTATTCGGAAGCTTTTGCAAAGTTGGGTTGTGATGACGTGTATGTGCTGGATATAAGAACCAGGGAAGACTCCGAAAAACCGGAAACGGTCGCTTTGATAAAAGCTGCAAACTGTATTATGTTTTCGGGGGGCAATCAAAAAAGGATTACGGACGAAATAGGGGATACCGAGATTCATGGCATTATGATGGATCGCTACCATAATGAGGAAGGCTTCGTAATAGCGGGCACCAGTGCAGGTGCCATGGTCATGGCCCAAGAAATGATTTCCGGGGGGAGTAGTAAGGAAGCTTTTGTAAAAGGCGCCGTACTTATGTATAAAGGTTTAGGGCTGATTCCCGAGTTGATTATAGATACCCATTTTATTCAACGCGGACGTTTTGGAAGACAATCCGAGGCCGTGGCGAAATTTCCCGACCTTTTGGGTATTGGATTAGCTGAAGATACCGGGCTTGTTATTAAAAATGGAAAAGAGCTTGAAGTCATTGGATCAGGTATGATCATTATATTTGATCCCCAAAACCTTACCCATAACAATGAAAGGATATTATCCGAAGGAACCCCTATGACTATGACCAATTTAACCGTGCATGTGCTTTCCAATGGTGACCAGTTTAATATAGCTACAAGGGAAATTAAAGTATTGCCCATTGAATCCCCCTTTGTTTAGTTTTTGACTTTCAAGGTACGGCCGGTGTATACCATGGTCTTCTATTTCTCCTTGATTCCGATGAGTTCCATTTCAATTTTGATAGTATCCCCAATAAGGATATCCATGGGTCCAAAATCCAGTTTATAGTCCGCCCTGCTAATTTTGGTTGAAATTTTTATGGATAGCTCTTTTGTTTTATGCGTAAAATGATATTTAAAAGGCATACTGATCTGTTTTTCCACCCCTTTGATTTCCAGCTTGCCCATCATAATTTTAGCATCGGGCGTTGTTTCTATTTGCGTAGAAACAAAATTCATGGTCGGATACTGATTGGTATCCAAATAGGCTTGTCCCTTTAGGGATTCGTCCCGTACGTTATCCCCCGTATCAATACTTTGGACTTCCACTTTACTTTCCAAGGACTCTACTGTTGCCCCGTTCAAAATGAAGTGCCCCGAAAAGCGGTGGAATTCCCCAGCGACAGACACAAAGGTCATATGCGAAATTTTGAAGGAAATCCTTGATTTTTCTATAGCAATCCTATAGGATGATTGAGCCGAACAGAATGCCAAGGCCCATGGGCCCAGAAGCAACGGGATAATTATTCTTTTGGCCAATGAGGTATGATTATTCGGCAATAGCAAGGATTAACAAGGTAATCTTGACCTCATTGCCTACCAATGGAATACCATTGGGCAGCATGCGATCAAAATTGATTCCATAATCCTGTCGGTTAATAACTATTGAGGCATCTAAGGCTATAGACTGTTTCTGGGTAGGTAGATCCAATAAAGGTCCCTTTATGGTAAAGGGAAGTTCTATTTCTTGGGTAACGTCCTTAATGGTCAGATTTCCTATTAAATAATTATTCCCTGCTTTGCTTACCGTTCGGATACTTTTAAAAGTGATTTCGGGGTAATCGCCCTGATTCAAAAAAGCCTTGCTTTTCACTGCTTCTTCCCCTCCGGCATTATTGGCATCGTAACTGGCTACCTTAATTATAGCAGCTGCGTTCGTCCGTGAGATATCTTCCGTATTATAGGTAATAGTTCCGGCAACATCCTTGAATCTTCCTGAAACAGCAACAACTCCAAATCGTTCAACCTGTATTTGAACTGTACTATGACTGGGATCAATTGTATAGGTTTGGGCAATTATTTCCGACGTAAACAGCACAACTGCTATTAAAAGAATGGTTTTAGCTCTCATTTGTGATTTTTTTGTTAGATCACAATAATAGCATCTTACCGCATTTTTTTCGACAATACTTATAAGGGTTGTCCTGTTTTTTGAAAAATTTAGGAATTGAGCCTTGTAGCGCGAAATCTCGAAGGGGTAATTTTTTCGAACTTTTTAAACGCATTCACAAAGGAAGTTTTGTTGTTGAATCCAGAATCAAAGGTTACTTGAAGCATGGTCAGTCTGGGTTGGGCCAAAATGAGTTGCTTTGCTTCTTCTATCCTGTATTGGTTGATAAAATCAAAAAAAGAACACTTAAAGTTTTCATTGATGATTTGGGACAGATGATGTGCATTGATGTCCAACATATGAGCAAGCTCTTTTAGCCTGAGGTCATTTTTTAAATAGGGTTTGTCCTTCAACATCAGATTTTTTAAAAGTAGTGCATATTGCTCTTTCTCATTGGTTTTTAAGGATGAACCGGAATATTTACGCTCTTTTTGTTCTACCGATAACCAATGTATCCCCGCCAAACGATAAGCTATGGAATACACAAAAAACCCCATGGGTAGCACATAGATATAATCTAAAGACCTTTTGTAGAAATCGGATGCGAAAAGGATGTATAAATACACCGAAGCCATCAGTAAAACGAAAATTAAAAGAATGTTGAATACCCACAGCCATATCACATGGTTTATATGGGAATATTCCAGTTTTAAATCTTCGGAATAGGTTTTGATGGTTTTTATATTTTTAATTAAATAAAGGCCTAAATGTATGTATTGAAGTATAAACAGCACCGAATAGAGGTACTCAAAAGGAGTGACTACTTTTTTTCTATAGTCGAAAACGGAGAGCATTCCGTAATGGATCTGTCTACTACTCAATGAATCCGTGCTCCATAACGGGATAATCAATACAAAAATCAAAAAAGGTAAAAAATGGAATAGATCCATTCGGGAAAACCTCCATTGCGAGTCGGTAATCGATTTAAAAAAGAAAAATGTAAGTGGGCCTAAAAGCAGCCAAGAGCCATATCGCGTACCATAAAAAATGTCAAAATTTAAATGAAACGTATTTCTTATGGCCAAAAATTCCGATAGGAACCATATGAACAACAGTATTAAAAAAGATAGGTAACCATTTCCTTTTTTGGTTCTTTTTTTTGGAGACATCAAGAGAACGGAAAGCAAGAACAGCCCCTGAAAAATAATTACAACAATAAGTATAGACCAAATATCCATATGCATTGGTTGTAAACTGATGGATTTATTAAAAAACTTGTACCGTCCTATGTATAGATGGAAATTTCTTCCTTTCCCAAGGAGGTCCGTGTAGCCCTGTACATCCCTTCTGTATTAAATGGCATGGCGATATTACCCGCTGCATCAACGGCGATCAATCCTCCATCCCCACCCATCTGTGGCATTCTGTTATGTATGACTTCGTTGGAGGCCATCTCCAAGGACATTGCTTTATGTTCCATTAAACAAGCCACATCATAGGCTACTACTCCTCTAATAAAGAATTCCCCACTACCGGTACACGATACGGCGCAGGTTTTATTATTGGCATAATTTCCGGACCCGATCATTGGGCTATCGCCAACCCGTCCAAAACGTTTATTGGTCATGCCCCCGGTAGAGGTAGCAGCGGCAATATTACCGTTTTCGTCACAAGCTACGGCACCTACCGTACCGAATTTAGATTCTTTTTTTGTACTATGGTCCAATTGAAACGTATCGGTGTCCTTTATTTCCATCCACTGTTGATAGCGGAATTCATCATAAAAATACGTATCGTTTTCTATAGGGTATCCCTGCTGTCTCGCAAATTCCATGGCACCTTCCCCTGCAAGGAAAACGTGCTCACTTTTTTCCAATACGTCACGGGCCAGGCTAATGGGGTTTCTGATGCCGGAAATTAAGGATACGGCTCCTGCCTGTAAGGTGCCTCCGTTCATTATGGATGCATCCATTTCATGTTTTCCGGTGGCCGTAAATACACTTCCCTTTCCTGCATTGAAAAGGGGGGAATCTTCTAGGGTTATCACTGCAATCTCCACAGCATCTATTGCCTGCCCCCCGTTTTTTAAAACTTCGTATCCCTTATCCAAAGCAAGATGCAGGGTTTTTCTATAGGCCGATTCTTTTTTCGGTGTCATCATGCCTTTGACCAAAGTTCCCGCACCTCCATGGATGGCGATTGAAAATGTTCTCATTGTCAGTTCTTCTTAAGCTTTTACTACGGTAGATTTTTTCTCCAAAATAGCGGCTACGATAATTGGGGCATGTACCCGGGAATTTTCTATGAACCATTTATGGGTTTCCATACCACCGCAGATAACACCGGCAAGATATAGCCCTTCTATATTAGTTTCCATAGTTTCCGGATTATATGAGGGAAGCTTTTTGTCGTCTTCCGAAAGTGCTATTCCCATTTTTTTTAGAAATGCAAAATTAGGCATATAGCCTGTCAATGCCAGGACAAAATCATTTTCCAATGCAATACTACCTTCCGGGCTGTCCAAGACAATTTCACCTTCCCGTATTTCTTTTACAACGGTATTGTAATAGGCCTTTATACTACCTTCTTTAATTCTGTTGATGATATCTGGCCGCACCCAATATTTTACCCGTTTGCCCACTTCGGGACCACGGATAATCAAGCTTACATCAGCACCTTTTCGGTAACACTCCAAGGCTGCATCTATTGCAGAATTACTGGCACCTATGACCGCAAGCTTTTGACTGGCATAAAAGTGTGGGTCTTTGTAGTAGTGGGACACTTTATCCAGATCTTCACCTGGGACACCTATTCGGTTAGGTAGGTCATAGAAACCGGTAGCCACAATTATATTCAAGGCGGTATAGGTCTCTTTATTGGAAGTAACCACAAAGAAGTCATCGGATTTACGCACATTGGTTACTTTTTCAAAAAGTCGTATGTTCAATTGATTGGAGGTTACGATACGTCTATAATATTCCAACGCTTCATTTCTCTTTGGTTTGGCCTCTTTACTTATAAATGGAATATCATCTATTTCCAACTTCTCCGAAGAAGAGAAAAATTGCATGTTAATAGGATAATTGAACAAAGAATTTACAATAGGTCCCTTTTCAATGATGATATAGCTCAACCCTTTTTTTTTGGCTTCAAGGCCACAGGCAATACCTATAGGACCACCACCTACGATTAAAACATCTATTTTTTCCATTTTCAAAATATTCCCTATCACCTTAGTTTTCAAACAACAAAGCTATACAATTTACGGCACATTGAATATGCATAGGCCACTTAAATATAGCTAAGCATAACTGTTCCAATAGGGGATATATTTATGACATATGTCATACTTTTTTTTGTAAAAGAGAAAGAACTTTAAGAACAATTTTAAAACAAAAACGATGAGTGTACGACAGAGAGTTCCCGTAGCAACGATAATGACCAAGAATTTAGTCTTGTTAAATGCCTCCGATGGGTTGGACAAGGCGGAGAGTTTATTCAAAAAGAATCGTATTAGGCATATTCCCGTTATAGAGGGCGATAAGATAATTGGAATGCTGAGTTTAACGGATTTACTGCGAATAAGTTTTGCCGATGGGGTCTATGAGAATGAAGAAAATGTAGAGACCACCGTATACAATATGTTCACCATTTCACAGGTTATGGTCAAAAGCCTGGAAAGTGTTAGCCCGGAAACCACGATTAAAGAAGTAGCGGAAATACTTGCCGAGAGGGAATACCATGCATTACCTGTAATAAAAGATGAGAAGTTGGTAGGTATTGTGACTACTACGGACTTAATTAAATACCTTTTGGAGCAATATTAGCTATTGGCAACCTTTGAAATGTGGGCAATGGTTTCCGAAGGGTCTTGTGCTTTGAATACAAAGCTCCCGGCTACCAATATATCTGCGCCTGCATCGGTCAGAGCCTTTGCATTTTTATCATTGACACCTCCATCAATTTCAATGTGGGTTTTCGTACGCTTCCTATGGATCAATTCCTTAAGGGCTTTTACCTTTTCATAGGTGTTCACTATAAAGGACTGTCCGCCAAATCCAGGGTTCACACTCATTACACAGACTAGATCAATGTCCTGTATGGTATCTTCCAATAATTGTACGGAGGTATGTGGGTTTATCGCTACCCCGGCTTGCATTCCCGCTGCTTTTATAGCCTGTAAGGTTCTATGCAGATGTGTACAGGCTTCATAATGGACCGTTAATATGTTGGCTCCCAAATCTGCAAAAGTTTGGATATACCGATCCGGATCTACGATCATTAAATGTACGTCCAAAGGCTTGGTGGCGTGTTGGGCAATAGTTTTGACCACTGGCATACCGTAAGAAATATTAGGAACAAAAACCCCGTCCATAACATCGATATGATGCCAGTCCGCTTCACTTTTGTTCACCATTTCAATATCACGCTGAAGATTTCCGAAATCCGCCGCTAGCAGGGAAGGTGCTATTTTAGTTTTGCTCATGAATGCTTTGCTATACAAGTTTGTACAAAAGTAGTGAATAGATGTGTCTATGTTCCATAAAGCATTTTACAATTACTCATCAATATCTTTGCCACCCACATTTTTAATGACAGAGTTAACTTGTGATGTATGTTGTTCTAATATTTGGTCAAGACTATTTAAATGAATCTCTAGTTCTGAGGATAGTTCTTCAAATACCTTGTAAGCTCCATCTGTTGGTTTGGCATCACCATTCTCTACACTCCGACGTAAAGATGCCAATCTGTTGTTCAATTTGATAGGAAAGTTCAGCGGGTCCTGACCGGATTGATTTTTTACTTGGTATAAGGTTTCTTCTACCTCGGATATTTTTTTTAGAAATGGAGCTACCGTTTTGCTATAATCGGAATCGGGAATATTTTTTTTATAGGTATCGATGTGTTTCTTTATTTTCCGTATTTTAATGACCGCATCGTTAGCCGCACTGGTCTTTAGCATAATCTTGTTGGCCAATTCAAATTGTTCATCCAAATCTTGTTTTGTAATTCCTTTTAGATTAGGATCAATACGTATCCCAAAATCTTGGGTTTTGTCGTAATCATTGGTTTTCATACGGACTTTGTACTCGCCTAAGGGCGCTTTTGGCCCACGTTGTGGACGTGCGCTCCATATAATCATACCATCGAATTCCGTTACACCTGGATATCTCAAGTCCCACGTAAAGGTGTTGATTCCCTTCGCCGTAGTAGGTTTGGAGGAGCCGCCCTTTTTCCACCAAGGGATATCAGGGTCTTCCTCATATTCGGGTTTGCTTCCCGTAAAGGTATCGATGAGGTTGTCATTGGCGTCCAATATCTCAAAAGTAATCGTGTCTTGCTGCTCTTTGAGGTAATACTGTATGGCTGTGTCAGTGATACCACGAATGGCATCCGCGGGTGTAAATAGTACTGCGGATCGGTTTTGCATTTCATTTTGGTACTGTCGTAAGGGCTGTATGTCATCCAAAATCCAAAAACCCCTACCGTGCGAGCCCAACACTACATCGTTGTCTTTTATGACCAGATCACGAATTGGAGTATCCGGGAGTTTCAATTGTAAACTTTGCCATAGGGCACCATCGTTTATGGAAAAATAAACGCCGTGCTCCGTGGCCAAAAACAGGAGTCCCTGACGCACGGGATCTTCCCTGATAGCTCTGGCAAAATGACCATCTTTGATACCGTCAATGATTTTTATCCATGTTTTACCGTAGTCATGCGTTTTGAATACATAAGGCCTACGATCGTCTACCTGATAACGATTGGCAGCTATGAACAAAGTTCCAGGTCTGTGTTTTGATTCATCTATAATACTTACCCTAGAAAATTTGGGGAGGTCTTTTGGGGTAATGTCGAGCCAGTTTTTTCCACCGTCCCGGGTAATATGTATTTTACCGTCATCGGAACCTGCCCATATGGTATTGATGTCATGGTATGATGGTGCCAAGGCAAATACGGTCGCATAAATTTCCGGTCCGTTCATATCCATGGTAATTACACCTCCGGTCTTTCCCAAAGTAGATGGGTCGGCATAGGTGAGGTCCGGACTTATTTTTTCCCACGATTGTCCATCGTCCATGGTTTTCCAGACATGTTGGGAACAGGTGTACATCACTTTTGAATCTTGCGGAGCGAACATAATTGGAAATGTCCATTGCCAACGCTCGGGAAGGGCACTTGCAGGTTCTCCGGAAAAGAATCTTGGATATACCTGTATATCCCTGATCTGCCCGTTACTGCGATCATAACGCGTTAAAAGTGCACCTTGGCTTCCAGCGTAAAAAATAGCTGGATTTTCGGGATGTTGGGTGATCCAACCACTTTCCCCACCACCTACGGGATAGTACCAACCGTGATTAGGACCCCGTGCCTGCATATGGTTCCAGCCTTCGCTGGGGACTGCTACGGTACTATTGTCCTGCTGGGCGCCAGCTACATGATACGGCACATCGCTCGTAGCCATAACGTGGTACAGCTGGGAGGTTATATAATCTTGCTCTGTCCAACTTTTACCCCCGTTTATACTTACGTTACCTCCCCCATCGTTGGAGTTGACCATTCTGTCAGGATTATTAGGGTCTATCCAAAGGTCGTGATTATCGCCATGAGGTACTTTTATGGTAGTGTCAAACGTCTTCCCCCCGTCGGTAGATTTATAAAATCCGGTGTTTAGGCAATATACGGTTTCTTTATCCCAAGGGTCGGCATATATTCTGGAATAGTAGAAGGCACGTTGTCTTAGTTTACGCTCGTCATTGGTGCGTTCCCAGGTTTTTCCGGCATCGTCGGAACGGAAAACACCACCTTCATTGGCCTCTACTATGGCCCACACACGATTTGAATCTGCAGGGGACACGGCCACCCCTATTTTACCAATAGGGCCATTGGGCATTCCTGGATTGCTTGTTAAATCCGACCAAGTATCACCACCGTCAATGGATTTCCATAGTTTACAATCCGGACCACCACCCCACATTTTCCAGGCTTTACGTTGTACTTGCCATGTACTTGCATAAAGTACCTTAGGGTTATTGCGATCAATAATTAAATCCACTGCCCCGGCCTTATCACTGACGAAAAGCACTTTTTTCCAAGTATTCCCTCCATCCTTGCTACGAAAAACACCACGTTCTTCATTATCTCCGTACGGATGACCCAAAGCGGCTACATAAACGATATCCGGATTGGTAGGATGTATACGTATTCTGGCTACCGCCTGTGTTTCTTTAAGGCCTAGGTGTCGCCATGTCTTACCCCCATCTTTGGTTTTGTAAACACCATCGCCTTGCGTGATGCTTCCGCGTAATTGTACCTCGCCCATACCAATGTAAACGATATCCGGATTGGTCTCCGCAACCGCAACCGCACCTACGGAAGAACTGGTCACTTGGCCATCAGTTACTGGGGACCATTCGTTACCCCCGTCAACGGTTTTCCAAAGCCCACCGCCCGTAGCACCAAAATAATACTCGTTAACTCTACCGGGACTGCCTGCACAACCAAGGGAGCGACCTCCGCGTTTGGGACCAATATTGCGCCACTCCAACCCTTCAAAAAATGCACTTGGAAGCGCTTGATTTTTCGCAGTATCCGTCTTTGATTTTTTTTGGCCACATACACCAAGGCCCATTAGCACGGCAAATACAAATAGTGATTTCCGGACTAAATGGTGTGGATGACTAAAATTGAGGATTGCGGAGGATGTAGTTGTTCTCGTTTTATTCATTTTCGGTCGGCTTTATTTTGTATAAAAATAACAAATTGATGTAGATCTTTTACGGTCTACCAAGCTTTCCGGATATATATCCGATTCTTAAATGGATATGAAGTAAAATCCGTTGTGCATTTTGGAGGGTATAAAGCGGAAAAAGCGTCAGTTCGAGTGGTTTTTCGCAACAAAGTGGAGAAAAATTGTATAGAGAATAGCTTTTTTTGATCCAAAACTCTATTCTCGATACGTTTCTTCCTCCGGACGAAGCACCTGCCCGCCGCCTTTAGATTTGAACCGAAATCCATTACCGGGGTAGTTGTCGCAATCCTTCGTAAACGGCAATACTAACAGCGTTGGCCAAATTTAAACTGCGGATATGCTTGCTAAACAATGGGATTTTATACAATTTGGGGGCATTGGGTCTGATAATGTACGCTGGTAATCCAACGGATTCTTTGCCAAAGACCAGAAACATATCATTTTCAAAATCGATATCCCAATGGTTCTTTTTTCCGTGGCTTGAAAAATAAACTAAGTTTTTATCCCCGTGTTTGGTCATAAATTCATTTACATCTTTATAGACAAAAACCGAAAGATGTTGCCAATAATCCAATCCTGCACGTTTTAAGCGCTTATCATCCAACTCAAAGCCAAAGGGTTTTACCAAGTGCAGTGTAGATCCGGTAGCCAAACTAATTCTGCCAATATTACCGGTGTTCATCGGAATCTCCGGCTCGATCAGCACTATGTTAAATCCCATGATGTAGTACAAATTAACTTATGGTCCGTGATACCTTCCTTGATTCCTCTTTCCCTTTAACCGCCCTCAGGATGGCATCTAAGGAGGGAGATTTTCTTCTCAAATTACATCAATGAAAAAACTCCGGTAATCAGCCGGAGTTTATTCATCAATCAAAAAACGAACAGTCATGATAAACTGTTGTTACGTTTTACAAATTACAACTTTTATGCCAAAATTCCAATTTAAAGAAATATTTAACGTAATCTGTATCTTACTTTTTTAACCAAGATAGGTCTTCAATATTTTACTTCTAGAAGTATGTTTTAACCTTCGAATCGCTTTTTCCTTGATTTGACGAACTCTTTCCCTTGTTAGGTCAAAAGTTTCTCCAATTTCTTCCAAGGTCATGGAATGTTGTCCGGCCAAACCAAAGTATAGTCGGATTACATCTGCTTCTCTTGGGGTTAAAGTCTCCAAGGCCCTTTCTATTTCTGTTCGCAAGGATTCGTGCAACAATTCCCTATCAGGATTTGGCGACTCACCACTACGTAAAACATCATATAAATTGGAGTCCTCACCATCAATCAAAGGAGCATCCATGGATACATGTCGCCCAGAGTTTTTTAACGACTGTTTTACATCCTCAACGGTCATATCCAATTCTTTCGCAATTTCCTCCGCAGATGGAATACGCTCATGAGCTTGCTCCAAGAAAGCGAAGGTCTTATTGATTTTGTTGATAGAACCAATTTTGTTCAATGGCAAACGAACAATACGCGATTGCTCGGCCAATGCCTGTAATATAGATTGACGAATCCACCATACGGCATAGGAAATAAATTTAAATCCCCTGGTTTCATCAAAACGTTGTGCGGCTTTGATCAATCCCAAGTTTCCTTCGTTGATCAAATCCGGTAAAGTTAAGCCTTGGTTTTGGTACTGTTTAGCGACCGATACCACAAATCTAAGATTGGCTTTGGTAAGTTTTTCAAGAGCGATCTGGTCGCCTGCCTTGATACGTTGTGCCAATTCTACTTCTTCATCTGCGGTAATAAGGTCTACTTTGCCAATTTCTTGCAAGTACTTGTCCAAAGATGCGGTTTCCCTATTGGTAACCTGTTTTGTAATCTTAAGCTGTCTCATTCAATCAAATTAAGTTCATAATACATAGACTGCATTTAGTTATACGTAAAAAAGATAGAAAAGTTACAATAGGATTAGTTAATTTTTAATTTTTGGTTAAAAACGTATGAATTCTCGACAAACGATCTTGTTGTGTTTTAACTACTTAATTTCTATGGTTTTGTGGAAATACGAAACTAAAGGGTACTGTTATTTAAAGGTAAACCCGGTATAAATACCAAAATAATAAGGGTTGAAATTCCCGACATCACCTTCAAAACTCCCAAATTGATATTTAAATGTGGGCTCCATATCCAATTGTATATGATCAGTGATCATATACCGAAAACCTACGCCTATATGGGCAGCTCCTGCTAATGTTTTAAAATGGTTGGTCTGTGCAATATCAAAGGTCCCTGTGCCGGGAACTTTTAGACTTATGGTATCGTCATTGAATATATGAATGTTCAACCCACCAATGATATCTATGCCTATGGGCCCGGTTTTTACATTGTACAACACTTCAAAAGGAATTTCCCAATAGGTAATCTTGTGTCTGATGTCAAAAGGTAAACCGGCATTAATATCATCCCGTACCCTTGGATCTATACTGGGATTTAAAGACTCTATTTTTTGATTATCAAGAATGGCAGGCCTTCCAAGTGCATCAATAGTACTGGTAACACCGGACAAGGTATACTTTAGTTTTAGCAAATTAATCCCGGATCTAAATACCATTTTACTATTGATACGTGTGTTCAGCAATACACCATAAGCAACAGAAAGATCGTTCGCTCTTTTTACATCAGCATTTGCTTCAAGTATGGGATATCCGTTGGATAAGTACCCATAGTAGAATGGTCCTGCATGCACGGAGACTGCCCATTCGTCCGGAATGATGTCGGTTGCTTCCTCTTCTTCTTCCGATTCCTTTTGAGGCTCTAGGTTTCCTTTTGGTTTTACCGCGGTAGTGTCTTTTACTACTGAGCTGTCTTTTTCCTGTCTCGTTTTTACGATTTCCTTCCGGGCAAGGGTATGTGCTAATTCCTTTTTAGGCTTTAGATTTCTTTTTGGTTTTACCGCGGTGGTGTCCCTTACTACCGAGGCGTCTTTTTCCGGTACTGTTTTTAGGATTTCTTTCCGGGCAAGGGTATGTGCTAATTCATTTTCCGATTCCTTTTGAGGCTTTGGTTTTCTCTTTGGTTTTACCGCGGTAGTGTCCCTTACTACCGAGGCGTCTTTTTCCTGCGCTGTTTTTAGGATTTCTTTCTGTGCAAGGGTATGTGCTAATTCATTTTCCGATTCCTTTTGAGGCTTTGGTTTTCTCTTTGGTTTTACCGCGGT
>JBATTK010000029.1:0-17911 GCA_049670505.1 Saonia sp. | reverse complement strand
TTAAAATCCTATCTACAATTTCCTCTGCATAGGTATCATCATCTAACCATGATAATAGTAGCTGTTGTTGAAAACCTTTACCTCCAAAACTTAGGATAATATATTTTCCTTTTACCAATTCCTTGGATTCTGGGACAGCAAATTTTCCACTGCCGTAGGTCTTTATACCTTTTACTCCGGCGGGAGTGGTATATTCTTCCTGTTTGGTAATTATATTTTTAGCTCCTTTATCCTCAAAACCTTTTAATAATTGTTCAATGGTCTTGTCAAAGTCGGGTTCTGCAAGCTCGGTAAACGTGGTAGAGGAAGTGGCTATAGTGAACAATCCTATAGAACTTCTATACATAAACGTTTGTAATTCCTTAATATCGGCCTTGGCCTCGGGGGGTAGTTTAATTTCCTGCCGGGTCAGCACTTGGGGGGTTTCTATGTTTATCGGCGGATATCCATACGAACTGGAAACCCACTCGCCATCCAATAATTCTTTGGTAGGATGCCCCAGGACCGTGTCTTTTACATAGCCAAAACCATAATAACTCACTACCACAATACTAGAAATCAACAATAACCCAACCGCAGTGGCTGCGGTAATAATAACTTTTTTTCGTTGTTTTTTGCGTTCGAGCTCTTCTTGATATTCCTGCTGCTCCATTAATTCTTCCTCCGTGGGCTCCGGTAAGGCTTCCTTGGTCTTTATTACAATTTGCTCAATGGATTTTCTGTGCTGTTCCGCCGTTGATGTAGGGGGTTTGGATTTGGCGAACTTTACAAGATCGGCAGTCTGTAATATTCTTTTAAATTGATGGATGGTATCATCTTCCAGTTTCAAGTCTCCGGCATCCTTTAGCATTTCCAGTTTATCGATCAATTGATTTGTGGTACTCTCCATGGCCGAAACATGTGCATCTTCCTCTAAATAGGAACGTACAATATCCGTGAGTTCGGAATAGTATTGCTTATACTCGTCCTGTATAAGGTATTTGGAGTTTTCCAATCGTTTTAATTCTAAAAGTGCTCTGTCATATGGCGGTAACAAGGCTTCTTTTTCCTCTTCGGTCAAGGGCTTTTTACGGAATACGAACCAGTACACTAATCCGCCTACGAGCAACAATCCCAATACAATCAGTAGTAATGTCATCCAAAGCTTGGAATAGCTTTTTTCTACCGGAATAAGGGACTTGATATCATACATCTTCTGGGTAAGGGTATCTACGGGAACAGTAGCTACATTAACCCTAACGGAATCCGTAAAGAACGGTTTCTCGTTAATAGCGATACGTTGTTGCGGAATGGTATAGACCCCTGAATCGAACTGTGTAAGCGCATAGATTTTTTGTAACACGAATCTATCCTTCTTGCGGGTGGTGTCCGTTTCAAAAGCTTCTACCATCTCCAATGGGGAAAAAGTTTGCCCTTCCGGGAAAAAAACCGAATCCGTAGAATCCGTCTCAACCGTAATCTTGTATTTAATTTGTTCCCCTATCTTAATGAAAGTGGTATCAATTTCTGAGTTAACGGGAGGTTTGGATTGGGCAATACTCTGGAACGTAGTGAGGAAGAACATGCATAAAACAGCATGTCCCATTAAATATGGGATATAATTCTTCATTCTAAATTCTAAATTCTTCATTCGTATTATCCTCGTCGCTTAAAATAACTCAATAATTTCTTTACATAACTTTCGTCTACCCTACAACTAAGAATACCACAACCGGATTTTGTAAAGGTTTCCTGAAAATAATCTACCTTTTCCAGATAGTATTTCCTGTAGGACGAACGGACTTTTTTAGATTGTGTGTTTATTAATCGTAAGTCACCGGTCTCTGCATCCTGCATTTGTACCATACCTATATTAGGAATGGTCTCTTCCCTTTTATCGTATATCCGTATACCTGTGACATCATGTTTGTTTCCCGTTATTTTTAAGGTTCTTTCGTAACCGTCGGCCATGAAATCGGAAAGCACAAAAACAATGGCCTTTTTTTTCATAACATTGGTTAGGTACTTTAACGCCTCGGCTATATCGGTTTCCTTGCTTTTGGGGGTAAACTCCAAAAGTTCCCTAATAATCCGTAGCACATGACTTTTGCCCTTTTTTGGGGGAATAAAAAGCTCTACTTCATCGGAGAACAAAATAAGACCCGCTTTATCATTATTTTGCATGGCGGAAAATGCCAGGGTTGCGGATATCTCCGTAATAATTTCCTTTTTAAATTGATTCGTAGTGCCAAAAAGTTCGGATCCACTCACATCCACCATAAGCATCATGGTAAGTTCCCGTTCTTCTTCAAAAACTTTTACAAAAGGCTCATTGTAACGGGCCGTAACGTTCCAATCGATACTTCGGACATCATCACCGAATTGGTATTGACGGACTTCGCTAAAGGTCATACCCCTTCCCTTAAAGGTAGAGTGGTACTCCCCACCAAAAATATGGTCGGAAAGACGTCTTGTCTTTATCTCGATCTTACGAACTTTTTTAAGTAATTCCTTGGTATCCATCTTTATAGTAAGCAGTTTTCAGTAGGCAGTACCAATGATTCTATTTTCAATAGGGTGGTAGTTTTGTTTTGCTGTGTGAGGCAATTGTAATACTGCCTGTGCCGACTTTTTAAGGCACTTCAATTTCGTTTACGATTTTATTGATGATTTCCTCTGAAGTAATATTTTCTGCCTCTGCCTCGTATGTAATGCCTATTCTGTGTCTTAGTACATCATGAACCACCGCCCTTACGTCTTCGGGGACAACATAACCCCTCCTTTTTATAAAAGCATAGCATTTGGCCGCATTGCCCAAGTTGATACTTCCACGGGGAGAAGCCCCAAAACTGATCAAGGGTTTTAGATTTTCTAAGTTGTATTTCTCCGGATAACGGGTAGCGAAGACCAGATCTAATATATATTTCTCTATTTTTTCATCCATGTAGACTTCCCTTACTGCTTGTTGGGCGCTTAGGATCTGCTTAAGGGTCACAACGGGGTTAACGGCCTCGTATGCCCCTAGAAGGTTTTGTCGCATAATCAACTGCTCCTCGTTCATCTTAGGATAATCAATTACCGTTTTCAGCATAAACCTGTCTACTTGGGCTTCCGGTAATGGATATGTTCCTTCTTGTTCTACAGGGTTTTGGGTGGCCATTACCAAAAAAGGTTTATCCAAAATAAAGGTTTCATCACCGATGGTCACTTGCTTTTCTTGCATAGCTTCCAATAAGGCCGACTGCACCTTGGCCGGAGCACGGTTTATTTCATCGGCTAAAACAAAATTGGCAAAAATGGGCCCTTTCTTTATGGAAAAATCATTTTCCTTCATATTATAGATCATGGTACCCGTAACATCGGCGGGCAATAAATCCGGAGTAAACTGAATTCTACTAAAACTTCCCTTTACCGCCTTGGCAAGTGTATTAATGGCCAAGGTCTTTGCCAATCCGGGAACACCTTCCAATAAGATGTGGCCCTGCCCCAATAATCCAATGAGCAATCGTTCTACCATATATTTTTGGCCTACGATCACTTTGTTCATTTCTATTATGAGCAAATCTATAAAAGCACTCTCCTTTTCAATTTTCTCGTTCACGGCACTGATATCGATAGTAGTATTTTCTTCCATAGAAACTATTTAAGTTTTGATGCAAATAAAATAAGGATTTAAATAAAACGCAAAATGAAAATTTATTTATTCATCCGCTGTTAATTATTGGTTAAAAATAGCGTAAACGCCCAAGTTTTATGAAGTATTTAAGGGATTTATTTTTTATTTTCACCAACCTATGGAAGACAAGACTTCTTATTCTAGAATTATAGCGGGAACCATGACTTGGGGAAGCTGGGGAAAACAACTTCCCAAAAAGGAAATGATCACATTGATGCACCATTGTATCGACAGTGATATCACCACTTTTGATCATGCGGATATCTATGGCGGGTACACTACGGAAGCAGCATTTGGAAAAGCTTTTGCCGAGAGTAATATTTCTAGGGAAAGTATCCAATTAATTACCAAATGTGGGATTCAATTTAATGCAGAGGCAAGGAAGAATGTCGTAAAGCATTATAATTATTCCAAAGATTACATCGTATGGTCCGCGGAACAGTCCCTAAAAAATCTTGGAACGGATTATTTGGATCTTTTTTTGGTGCATAGACCAAGCCCTTTAATGCATCCCCATGAGATAGCGGAAGCAATTGCGCAATTGCAGAAGGAGGGTAAAATAAAAGAGTTCGGGGTTTCTAATTTTACATCCTCACAGATTGCCATGTTGGAGACGGCCATTGCCGTTAGGGCAAATCAAGTAGAATTTTCGTTAACAGCGGATGGTGCACTATACGATGGTACTTTGGATGATTGTATAGCCCACAAAAGAATGGCCATGGCATGGAGTCCGTTGGGCAGTTATTTTAGGGAAAAGAATAAAAAAAGGAAAAGGATCAAGAAGATCCTAAAAGATTTGAAAAAGAAGTATAATGCCAATGCAAGTCAGATCCTACTGGCATGGATATTAAAGCATCCGGCAGGGGTGCATCCGGTGGTAGGGACGGCTACCCCTCAACGCCTGTTAGATGCGGTGAACGCTACGGCAATTGAAATTGAATTGGAAGACTGGTTTATTCTTTTGGCCGCAGGCCAAGGGCATGAGGTACCATAAGCCTTACAACACCTAACCCTATGAAAAACCTAAAGCATATAAAAACGGCACTGATTACAGGAGCTACCAGCGGTATTGGAAGAGCTACGGCAAAACTCTTTGCAGATCAAAAGTTTGGGTTGGTTCTTTGTGGTAGAAGGCAGGATCGATTGGATGAGCTCACTGAAGAACTGGGAAATCATACCCAGGTACATTCCCTTAATTTTGATGTTAGGGATAAAGATGCCGTTTTTAGTTCCATAAATTCACTTCGAGGAGATTTTTCGGATATAGATATCCTGATCAACAATGCTGGGAATGCCCATGGTATGGATGCCATTGAGGAGGGCAATCCGGATGATTGGGACGCTATGTTGGATATTAATGTAAAGGGACTGCTTTATGTCTCCAGAGCCATTCTCCCAAAAATGGTCAAGAAGAAGTCTGGCCACATCATCAATATAGGTTCTTCCGCCGGAAAGGAGGTATATCCTAAAGGAAATGTATACTGTGCCAGTAAGTTTGCCGTTGACGCTATTAACCAAGGAATGCGAATGGATCTGAACCCCTATGGGATTCGTGTCGGCGCTATAAATCCGGGCCTGGTGGAAACAGAGTTCAGTCAGGTCCGTTTTAAAGGTGATTCCGAACGGGCTGCTACAGTATATAAGGGATTCAACGCATTACAGCCGGAAGATATAGCGGATATTATTCACTTTGTGGTCACTAGGCCCTATCATGTAAATATTGCCGATCTGGTAGTTATGCCTACCGCACAGGCCAGTAATACTATTGTGAAAAGGGAATTATGATCAATAAACGCCTATTGGTAAAGAATCTTTTGGCCCATAACGATGAGAATAGTTTTTATGATAAAAAGCGTTTCATTGCCATTGGACAAAAAGAAGGCAAGGCAAAATTTTTAAAACATGTTTGTGCTCTTGCCAATAGCAATCCCAAGAACAACTCTTTCATTGTTGTAGGAGTAGAGGACGAGGACAACAAAATAGTAGGGGTAGATTTTTTTGACGATAGCAAGATTCAAAATCTGGTCAATGCATATCTGGATAATCCCCCTTTAATTTCCTATGAAAATATTCCTTTCCCACACTTGCCCGAAGGGAAGGTAGTCGGATTGGTCACTATTAAATCCAATGGGAAGGTTTGTACCTTGAGAAAAAACATATGGAAGTATTATGGAGGGTCTGTTTTTTTCAGGGAAGGAAGTATTAGTATGCCCAAGGCTTATGATATTGAATTAAAGGACATTAATTCGGATGCCGTGGCGACCATAGAACTACATGCCCGAAACAATATTGAGCTTACGCTGGATGGTGTGATGGACTTTATAAATAATCGGCATAAGGATTTGACCAGCAATTACAAGGTGTTCAAAGAACAATTTGTAGTTTGCTGGGCCGGATATCAAAAAAAGGTCAAGAAGGAGACCTATTATTCTCGGGTAGATATCGAATTGATCAATGAACAAGTAAAACTCTTTTATTCTACCCTTGATGAGATTACGATTTCTTTTGATGACGATTCTTTTACAACTATTGAATATGTGCAAATGGGATTGGGTTCCCAACAGCGTTATTTTCCTTTGGAAAGAGTAGTTATCACATTTTCGGACAACGGGAAATATCAAATTTTGAGCGAATTGATTTTTGAACCGCCACAGTACAACAAGAAAACGCTGCATCATATTTTTAACTCCAACAACGCCCTTCTTCAAAAAATAGAAAGAAAAATAGCATTGAGGCCATCGGAGAATGTGGATTTAAAAAACCTTCCCGCCACCTACCTCATTTGCTATTTGAACGGTTTTGATGAGGCTAAAGATCAAATGGACTATGCCAGGCCAATTCTCAAAAACTATAATGACAAAGTGTATCGATCCTTAAAGGAATCACTTAGAGTATTGCGAAAAGTACAATACAACTAGGCTTTTTCCAACCAGAATATTTGATAGGGCCGCAGTACAAATTTTCCGTCCTTTTTGGCCTTGATCGTTTTTCCGTCTATATAGTTTTTAGGTTCTTTTTTTATTGGAAAGTCAATTTCCCTAAACCAGTCCTCTTCGATTTTCTGTACATGGGTATCAAAATTGCAGATAATCAGGACACTTTTTCCGGCAGTAGCGGTCCTTTCATACACCAGGACATGGGGATTTGGACAATCATATATGATCAAGTTGTTGTTATCCGCAAAAACGGGTATTCTTTTTCTAAGTGCAATTAACTTTTTAAGTGCAAAGAATATTTTGGATTGTGCGGATTTTTTTTCATCCAGACAGGAAACGATTTCCCAATCCTGTTTGGGTCTATTGATCCAACGACTATCGTTTTTTTTATTCTTGTCCTCTAGATAGGAATAGTCGTTTAACGTTCCAATTTCATCACCGGCATATATCATAGGGATACCACCATAGGACAAAATAATGGCATGCAACAGTACTATTTTATCAATAGCAGTATTGATAAGTGCGTTATCCTTTTTTTGCAATCCGTACTCCAACCCTAATAAAGAAGCTGCACTCCCTGTTATCCTACCATCACCTGTTGTTGGGTTAAACATGAACAACTCACCGTGCGCGGGAGACCAATCCAGCCCGTGGCAATAATAGTCCAATAAAAATTTACGATGTAATTTTGCATCCCGGCCCAGTTCATAGATATAGCGGTCATCAAAGCCCAGACCGATATCATCATGGCAACGAATATAATTTATCCAAGTGCTATCCATTGGTTTTCTGGGAATATTCCAAAGATTCTTACGGAGCAGCAACGTTTTTTTTGTGGCTATGGAATTCCATAATAAGGCCATTAAGGTGGCGTTATAAGCTATTTCGCATTCATTGCCCTCCCGTACACCATCTCCAAAATATTTTATGATTTCGTTTGGCGCTACTATAGCCTCGGCCAGAAAGACCGTCCCCGGGGCAATAACTTGTAGGCACATTCGGAATAGTGCAATTAGCGCATGTGCTTCCGGTAAGTTTTGGGAATCGGTTCCTATTTTTTTCCATAGGAAAGCCAGGGCGTCCAAGCGTATCACATCAATACCTTGGTTTACCATACGGAGCAAGTTGGTCAGCATTTCTATAAAAACCTCGGGATTGGTATAGTTCAAATCCCATTGGTACTTATTAAAGACTGTCATCACCCATCGTTGCATAGAACTATTATAAGTGAAGTTCCCCGGAGCTGTTTCCGGAAAAATTTGGGGCATGGTCTTTTCAAACTCATCCGGAATCTTTCTGTCGGGAAAGGTGTAATAGTAATTCTGATATTTTGAATCACCTGCCATGGCTTTTTTTGCCCATAAAAATTCATCGGAGGTATGGTTGACCACAAAATCCAACATAAAGGCTATATTGTTGGAACGCAGCTCTTCCGTTAAGCTAAGGAGATCTGTTTTAGATCCGAATTTTTTGTCCACCGCTACATAGTCGTTTACCGCATAACCACCATCATTTTCACCTCTTGGCCTAGGTGTGATGGGCATTAGGTGTAAAAAGTTGATTCCAAGTTTTTTAAAATAGGGTATTTTTTTCTGTAACCCCTTTAAATCCGTATTAAATAGGTCTACATAAAGTTGCATACCGATCAATTGCTCGGATTGATACCAATTCCCCTTTTCCAATCTGTTGATATCCTGAAGCTTTAATTCTAGGGGGCGTTCTTTAGATAAAATAGATAAACGGGCCAATAAATTTTCAAAATCCCCCTTGTGGCTCTCAAGGGGATATACGGTAAAAAAAAGGTTTTTTATTAGGCTGAGGTTAACGGCCAGTCGTAATTCGAACAATTTGTTTTGATCCACAGATTCAGGTTCTTTTTGGCCTCTTGAAGCCATTAATCTGTGTAAGGCAGCTTGGTTCATTTTAGCTATTTAGCTGTTCTTGGTTCGGAAGAGATTCAATGGCGCCATACTGTGTAGTGGTAATTGCCCCCGCTTTATTGGCCTTGTGTACCATTTGGGTCAATAGGTCCTTATCGTTAAAAACCTTATCTGTATAGTTTTGCATTGCGAGCTGTTGTAACAGACACCCTATAAAGGCGTCCCCTGCCCCTGTAGTGTCTACAGGTGTTACTTTAACGCTTGGAATGGTCTGTTTAAGCTTTTCCGTACTTATCAAAGTGCCTTTGGACCCCAAAGTAATGGCTATGATCTTTGCACCTACCTTATGTAAGAAGTCGCAAGCCTCTTCCAATTCGTTTTTACCCGATAATAAGGTTGCCTCTTCCAAGCTAAATTTACATAAATGGGACTTTTCCACAAAGGGCATACACTTCTTTAAAAAAGAAGCTTCGTTGTTTTTCCATAGGTCCCCACGAAAATTTGGATCAAAACTTATAAAGGAACCCTGTGTAAGTGCGTCAAAAAAATAACGCCCATAGGCTTCCTCCAGTTTGCCCCCCAAAAGTGCGGTCGCCGCTCCAAAATGAATCATGTTTCCCTTAAGATTGGTTTTTACGGAAGAATCATATTTTAGTTCCTTATCCGCCCCTCTGCTGAATACAAAATCGCGCTCCCCATCCTCTGCCAGAGAAACAAAAGCCAAGGTCGTAAATGTCTTGGAACGTTGTGCCAAAGAAATATCTACACCCGAATCATTCAGGACTTTCAATAAAAAAGTTCCGAAGGGATCTTCTCCAACAGCACCTATAAAAGCACTGTTTCCCCCAAGTTTGGATATGGCACAGGCCACGTTGGCAGGAGCTCCCCCCGCCTTTTTTGTAAATTCATTGGCTTTGGAAAGATCGTTTCCCTGCTTTTCCGCTACAAAATCGATTAAAAGTTCGCCAATACAATATATTTTCTTCATCCTTGTTCCCTTATCACTTTTTATAAGCCCTAAAGTAATTAGAAATAAAATGGCAATCCAAAAATTAAGAGCTATATTTTTATACCCTATCCAGGGCATAAGTTCACAAGCCTAACAAGCAATTTCCTTTTGGTCTATTTTGGAGAAATGATTACCTTTTAAGAAATTAAAAAAAGTCTTTTACAATGAGCATATTCGATGAAATAAAAAAGAAGTTAAGCCATGAATTTATTGATATCGTGGAATGGTTGGATACCACCGACAATACCATTGTACATCGTTTTGAACGGTATCAAAATGAAATAAAAAATGGCGCAAAGCTTATTGTCCGCGAAGGCCAGACCGCCGTATTCATAAATGAAGGGCAGTTGGCGGACGTCTTTAAACCGGGTACATATACGTTAAACACTCAAAACCTTCCTATACTTGCTACATTGAAAGGGTGGAAATACGGTTTCAATAGCCCATTTAAAGCCGAGGTATATTTTGTGAACACACATCTGTTCACTGATGAAAAATGGGGCACTAAAAATGCCGTTATGTTAAGTGATGACCGTTTTGGTCTAGTGGAAATCCGTGCTTTTGGAACCTATAGTTTTCGAATCAGTGATGCTGGCAAATTTGTAGTCGATGTTGTTGGAACGGATGGGAATTTCACCAATTACGAAGTAAACGAACATTTGAAAAGCTTGATAGTGACCCGATTTACGGATACGGTGGGGGAAGCCAACCTACCCATAGAACTGTATGCCGCCAATACGACCGAGCTTTCCGAAACCTGCCAGGAAGTAATGCAGCCCGAGTTCGGACGTGTAGGCATCGAATTGGAAAAATTCTTTATCGAAAATGTATCCATGCCCGAAGAGCTGAAGAAAGAAATCTTCGAGTATAGTAGACTGGATAAGCTAGATATGACAAAGCTATCCCAATTTAAGGCTGCCAAGGCCATGGAAGCCGCTGCAAAAAATGAAGGTGGAACCGCAGGTGCCGGTATGGGCATGGGCATGGGTTTTGTACTGGCGCAACAAATGGGAAACATGATGAACCCGCAAACCGCTCAACCCCCTTTTGGAACTTCACCGCAGCAAGGTGCCGTACCCCCTCCGATGCCGGTCCAAGTGTTATATCACTATGCCGTAAACGGGCAACAATTGGGACCGGTTTCCTTTGATAAATTAAAAGAACTATTCGCTAACCGTTCCATCAACAGGGATTCCTTGGTATGGAAACAAGGAATGACAAACTGGACCGCCTTAAAGGATGTTGATGAATTGAAGGTGTTTTTGGGAGGGAGCGCTCCACCACCATTACCCACTGCATAAAACCTTAGTTACTATTTTATAAAGGACTCTCTCGAAAGTGGGAATAACAGCTATATGGAAGAAACCATTAACTCCCAACAAAAAAAAGCCTGTGCCAATTGCGGTGCCGAACTCAATTATAAACCGGGTTCACATCAATTAAAATGTGAATATTGTGGCTATGAGGAATTTATAGAGCAGGCCAAAAGTAGTTTTGAGGAACTAGAACTTCAGCATTATTTAAAGGCCGTAGGAGATAATGCTTTTACGGAGACCATAGATTTACTCCGTTGCAAGAATTGTGGTGCCAATCAGCATGTAGAAGAAAACTACAAATCGCTACATTGTGTCTATTGTGGGGAACCTTTGATAAAAGAGGATACGGAGAAGGAAGGTTGGATCCTGCCCGGTGCCCTGGTCCCATTTCAATTAGACCATAAAAAGGCAAGAACGATCTTTAAGAATTGGGTCAAGGGTATTTGGTTCGCACCGGATAAATTGAAACGGGCCGCTTTGGATCCCGAAGGTATTCATGGTCTGTACATTCCACATTGGACATTTGATGCAAACCTACACGTCCTGTACCAAGGGGAACGAGGGGATTATTATTATGAGACCCAAAGGTACAGGACCAAGAATGGAACAAAGACCAGGCAAGTTAGAAAAACCCGATGGTCTTCGGCCTCCGGTTCCGTAAACGGTTTTATAGATGACATTCTGATCAATGCCTCCGAGAAAAAAAGAAAGGAGATTCCGTCCAAAATAAGTCATTGGAACCTTAAGGAACTAGTACCTTTTAATTCCAAGTATCTTGCAGGTTTTGTTACCGAGAAATATACAATATCCTTAAAAAATGGCCACCATCAATCGTTTCAAGAGTCAAAACATAGGGCTTATGATTGGATAAGACGTGATATCGGTGGTGATACCCAACGCATTCATCATACGGACATCAAATTATCGAACGAAACCTTTAAGCATGTTCTTTTGCCCTTATACCTAAGCTCATATAGTTATAAAGGCAAACAATATCGTTTTTATATCAATGGTCAAACGGGGAACATAAGCGGGACACGTCCGTATTCATTTTGGAAAATATTTTTTTTAATCCTGTTCATTGCACTGATTATTGCTGTAATTGCGATTTTTGCACAATGAGAACACTTGTAGTAGGAGATATACATTCGGGATTAAGGGCGCTTCGCCAGGCATTGGAAAGAGCTGGGGTTACTTCCGGGGACCATCTTGTTTTTTTAGGGGACTATGTAGACGGATGGAGCCAAGCGGTGGAAACGGTCAATTTTCTGATTAGACTGAAATCCACCCATAAATGTACTTTTTTACGAGGTAACCATGATGAACTCTGCCATGATTGGTTATCTACCGGAGAGGACAATCCGGTTTGGTTTCAACACGGGGGCAAGACCACAATGGAATCCTATAGCGATGCGGATCGCAGTACCCTACGATCGCACATCGAATTTTATAAGGACTTACAGAACTATTATTTGGATGAAAGTAACCGCTTGTTTCTTCATGCGGGCTTTACCAATCTAAAAGGTGTTGCACATGAGTATTTCACAAAAACATTCTATTGGGACAGAACGCTATGGGAATTGGCCCTATCCTTAAACCCCGTTCTTTCACAGGATAACGTTCTTTATCCTCAGCGATTGACAAATTATTCGGAAATTTATATTGGGCACACCCCTGTGACACGAATTGGGAAGACCGTTCCACAGCATGCCGCCAATGTTTGGAATATAGACACGGGTGCCGCCTTTAAGGGTCCCTTGTCCATAATGGACGTAGCTACCAAGGAAATATGGCAGAGTGAACCGGTTTATACGCTCTATCCCAATGAAAATGGAAGAAATTAATAGACCATTGTGAGCATTTTCCAATTTTATTGGGGATATTTACAAAAAAGAAATTATGTCTTCCAAGAACATTAGGTTAGAAGTAATGAATGCAATAGAGGATAAGGTAGGGGGATTCATTGATTCTTTCCTTATTCCGATAGAAGAAATATGGCAACCATCCGATTTTCTTCCGAATTCCCAGAATGAAAACTTTTTTGATGAAGTGCATCAGATACGTGAGGAATCCAAAGAATTGGGATATGACTTCTGGGTCACCATGGTAGCGGATACCATTACCGAAGAAGCATTACCCACCTACGAATCATGGTTGATGGATGTTGAAGGGATAAACCAACATGGGGATAATACAAATGGATGGTCCAAATGGGTGCGTTTATGGACTGCCGAGGAAAATAGGCATGGCGATGTTTTGAACAAGTACCTATATCTATCCGGTAGGGTAAACATGAGGGAGATGGAAGTCACCACCCAGCATTTGATCGGCGACGGTTTTGATATTGGAACCGACAGAGATCCCTATAAAAACTTTGTCTATACCACTTTTCAAGAATTGGCCACCAATATTTCGCATAAAAGAGTAGGACAGATGGCCAAGAAGAAGGGGAATCTGCTGTTGGGAAAAATGTGTACCATTATAGCCGGCGACGAGATGCGCCATCATTTGGCCTATAGGGAATTTGTTAAAACTATTTTTGGTCAGGATCCCAGTGGTATGCTATTGGCATTTGCCGATATGATGAAAAAGAAAATTGTAATGCCTGCGCATTTTTTAAGGGAATCCGGGGGAAATATCGGGGAGGCATTTGAGACTTTCTCCAATTGTGCGCAAAGATTGGGCGTATATACGGCACAGGATTATATCGAGATTTTAAAAAAATTGAATGTGTATTGGGATTTGGGCTCGTTAAGAAGTCTTTCAGATGAAGCGGAAAGGGCACGTGATTACTTAATGAAATTACCGGAACGCTTACAACGAATTTCCGAGCGTATGAAATTTCCAGAGGATCAATATCGTTTTAAATGGGTGGACGCTAACGGAATTATATAAAAAGAAACTGCTTAAAAAGTAGGGCTTGGCCCCAGATATCAATGGAGCTAGGTCTAAATAGGTTTGAGAAAGGCAGTTTAACGTTCCCTCCTTGTTATAAGTGATAGTAGTCCCTACTTTTTGGACAATCCCTTTTTTGATTTATAGTTTTCCGTGTTTGTGTTCATGCTGCCATTTTGCAAGTTCCTTCCATTTACCTTCATAACACATCTTTGCTTGCATAGGCCACGAGGCCGGATCGTGCATTTTATAACGGTCGCCACCGGATTCTAAAACTTCCTGGCATTTGGAAACCAAAACTTCCGATAATGCTTTCCATGTTTTAATATCATGATTGTGGAACAGTCCTTCTATTTTTGGCCCTATACCTTCTACGACTTTAAGGTCATCTTGCTTCACGGCCTTACCGAAGGCAGCTTTCGCGGCACTAGCCTTGAAGGGGATGGTGGCCGCTACAATAGGAGATTCGATTACGGGAGTACTTGCGTCCGCGGATAATTTTTTGTTACATGTAGCAAGATCTGCTTCCAATTTTGCGTTTTTATCCTTTAGGGATTTTAAATCGGCAGCATTGTCTATTGTCGTGTTTCCGCCTTTACCGATCAAATAGCCTAAATAGCCACAGAGTGCACCTACTAAAAGGGGTATAAGCCAACACCAAATGTTCATATTTGCAAAATCCATCTTTTTTATTTTTTATGGTTAGTTATTTAGTTTAATGTAATTACCGTTCTTCTGTTCTTAGACCTTCCTTCCTCGGTGGTATTGTTCGCTATAGGCGTGTCTGGGCCTTCGGAAGTAGTTTGGATACGGGTTTCGGGAATTCCGTTTTCGATGAGATAAGTTTTTGCAAAATCTGCCCTGCCTTGTCCAAGTGCAACATTGGAACTTCTAAGGCCTACATTATCGGTATGCCCAATGACCATGGTAGTTGCCTCTTCCACTTTATCCAGGTATCTAGAAATATCCGCTATTTTTTGTCGTTGCGCTGCGGTAAGATTAATGGAGGCTTCCCCTGTTTCAAAATAAAGCACTAACGGGTCGGTCTTTATTTTTTCGTAAAGCGCTTTCAACTCGGCATCGGCATCAACGGATTTGGTGGCTAGGTCATAGGCTATAGGGCCAAGGAATATATGGTCCTTGGCTACCATACTCTCTGCCAATTCCCCCATCGTATTAATTTGTATAGAAGGGATTTCCTTGGAAACCAGATAGTTCTTTACTGCGTTCGCCCTTGCCAATCCAAGATTGGGAAAAGCGGAACTATTGGTTTCATTGTTCTTATAATATCCGGTTATGTTGATTGCCTTGTCGGTGTTTTCCGTTAAGAAAGCCTTTAAACTGATAATGCCGCCCTCAACCTTTTGAGATAGAGGGGCCAGGATAGCCGAAGACGACATATTAAAATTAAAATTGTCGTTTACATCATAGGCATAGTCCCCACTTTTAAAGGCAAATGGATAGGATGTTGCTTCCGGAACGGGCGGAGCTAGTACCTCTTCCTTTACAATGGGCGCTTCTTCCACCGCACCGCATTCACTGCAGAATGTAATGAAAGCGTAGGTGCCGCCCAGAACGGTAAAAAGCATGAGCAGAAGGTTTGTAGTTGTTCTCGTCATGGTTAAAATCATTTAGGGTTTAGCATACAATGTATAAAAAAATCTTAAAAATGTTAAATTTTCTACTTTAAATCTTACTTATCAAATACTTATCTTCCTATTAAAAATATGTGAAAAGAGCGGTTTGGACATCTTGTATTACAAAAAAAATAAGGTATGGTACCGGATATACAGTTTTTCCGACCAACTATAAAATGGTATGGGGGTAACTCGGGAATAATTAAGAATTTAGCAGTCTCAATAAGGAAAACCCTATTTCTCCCGACAAAGATCCGGCATTGAGATAGGGTTTATAAAATATAGTTTGAGTTAGTTAGTTTAGTTGGTTAGATAGACCCGCTGCCGCTTTGATCCCACCAAAGAGGCAGCGGGTCTTTTGATTACAGATCAAATTTAATACCCTGTGCCAGCGGTAATTCCGTAGTATAATTAATGGTATTGGTCTGCCTGCGCATATACACTTTCCAGGCATCAGATCCGGACTCACGTCCGCCACCGGTTTCCTTTTCACCACCGAAGGCACCGCCGATCTCGGCACCGGAAGTTCCGATATTAACATTGGCAATCCCACAATCACTGCCTGCATGACTTAAAAAACGTTCCGCTTCCCGCAGATTGTTTGTCATGATGGCCGATGAAAGGCCTTGTACCACCCCATTTTGTAAAGCAATGGCATTTTCCACATCACCGGAATATTTTAATAGGTAGAGAACAGGTGCAAAAGTCTCATGCTGTACGATCTCAAATGAATTTTTAGCTTCGGCAATGGCAGGTTTTACATAGCATCCGCTTCCATAACCCTCGCCTTCCATAACGCCGCCTTCCACAACAAGCGTTCCTCCTTCATCCACAACTTTTTTTAACGCTTTTTTGTATCCGTCTACCGCATCGGTATCTATTAAAGGACCTACATGGTTATTTTCATCCAAAGGATTTCCAATACGAAGTTGTTGGTAGGCATCTACTATCGCATCTTTTACCTTATCGTAAATTGTATCGTGGATAATCAATCTACGTGTAGAGGTGCAACGCTGTCCGGCAGTGCCCACCGCACCGAAAACCGCCCCTATAACGGTCATTTTAATATCTGCATCAGGGGTAACGATAATGGCATTGTTGCCTCCCAGTTCCAAGAGGGATCTTCCTAAACGGGCGGCAACGGCCTGAGCCACTATTTTGCCCATTCGGATAGATCCCGTTGCGGAAACCAGGGGAATACGACCATCGTTCGTCATGAATTCCCCTACCTTGTAATCCCCATTGATCAAACAGGAAATACCTTCTGGCAATCCGTTTGCCTTAAAAACTTCCGCCGCTATGTTTTGACAGGCAATACCACATAAGGGGGTTTTTTCCGATGGTTTCCAAATACAAACATCCCCGCAGATCCATGCCAAAGCCGTGTTCCAGGCCCAAACGGCCACGGGGAAATTAAAAGCGGAAATAATACCCACAACTCCCAAAGGATGGTATTGTTCGTACATGCGATGTCCGGGTCTTTCGGAATGCATCGTAAGTCCATGCAATTGTCTGGACAGGCCAACGGCAAAATCACAGATATCGATCATTTCCTGAACCTCACCCAAACCTTCTTGATATGACTTGCCCATCTCATAGGAAACCAATTTACCTAAAGGAGCTTTAAGTTCGCGGAGTTTATCCCCGAATTGGCGTACTATTTCCCCACGCTGCGGTGCAGGTTTTTTTCGCCAGACCGGAAACGCGGCAGTAGCTATTTCCATTACCTTTTCATAATCGGCCGCCGAGGTACTTTTTACGCTTCCGATCAATGCACCGTCTACCGGGGAGTACGATTCCAGAATTTCGCCGGATGAAAAATTATGTGAGCCCGTTGAGGTGCCATCGTTAATTTCTTTTATTCCCAATGCTTCCAAAGCATCGTTGATACCAAATTCTAAGGCAATTTTTGACATTTTATAACTTTTTGAAGGTGTATTGTTAGATTTTTGGCAAAGCTACAAATAAAAGTGATTGAACCTGTATTGAGTTATTCTTCCTTTCGAAGTACGGTTACTTCAATAATTTTCTCGTTGTGTACTTCATAGATGAGAAGCAATTCTAGAAGCCCTTCCTTTCCATTTCTACCGCTGATACTTTCATGATCCAATACTTTATTGCCGAAAACCGTACGCGTTAAAATGGTGGAATGTAATTTGGGCGATGCTTCAAAAAGTGAGGTGTAGAATGCTCTACAGGCAGAAGCCCCCTCCATAGTTTTCTTGCCGTCTGAAAAATTATAAAAAACCACTTCCGGATCAATAACGGACATAAATTTTTCAATATCTCTTTGGTTGTATGCCTCGAGCTGTTTTTGTACTACTTGTTCAGGTGTCATTTGTTGGGCATATATCGTAGCTGTTACGGATAGGAAGATGAACAGGGCCAGGAATGCTGTGTTGTTCTTTGCAATCTTTTTACTGAACTCGTTTAAACGTTTTGGATTATAGCGAAATTTAGCAATTTTTTGCCCAGTTGAAGGTTTTTTTGAGTTGCATAGCAGAGCTACGGAAGGAAAAGAATACAAAAAATGGGTGAAAAAGGGTAATTTTTTAGCCAATTGAAAAAGTTTAAACGAGTTCT
>JBATTK010000028.1:0-46567 GCA_049670505.1 Saonia sp. | reverse complement strand
ACCACATTCATAATGGAACCCCCGGACAGTTCATACTGCTGGGCTATACGTTGCAGATCTTCTTCTGTCGGGGGTTGTGATACTTCACTGAAAGCACCTTTCCACAATCGCAATCTTTCCCTGGGTTGTGGTTTTTGAAAGTGCACTATGGACTGCAAACGCCTGGTAAAGGCATCATCTAAATTACTTCGCATATTTGTAGCCAGGATAACTAGCCCCGGGTAGTCTTCCAAACGTTGCAGTAAATAGGCAATCTCCTGATTGGCATATTTGTCATGTGAATCGGAAATCCCTGTTCGCTTACCGAGCAGTGCTTCGCACTCATCAAGAAAGAGTATCCAGTTCTTATTCTCGGCCTTCTTAAATACCTTCTCCAAGTTTTTTTCCGTTTCACCAATGTATTTTGAAATAACCATGGATAGATCCACACGATAAACCTCTAATCCGTGAAGCTTACCTAGAAGGGCCGCTGTAAGCGATTTTCCGGTTCCCGGATCCCCGAAGAACAAAGCCTTGTAACCGGGTTTTAGTTTTTTGTTCATTCCCCAGACATTTAATAGTGTCTGGCCATGCTGCAACCAGATCCTGATCTCATCCAATTGTTGCTGTGTAAAGTTATCCACTATTAAATCGTCCCACTCCATCTTTGTGGTCAATTGCTTGGCCGGGAAAGCCGTACTAAATTGAGGCTTGCGAATTTTTCCTGTCGTAAAAAAATCCAAATACTCTTCGGAAATCGCAAGAGTACTGCTGTAGAAACCTTCATTTTCAATGCCCTGATCAATGGCTATAATGCCATGAGATGAAAAAATATGGTCGGGCTCAAATAATCGATAAAGTCTGAAACGACTATCCAGATCATTACCGGCCAGAAGAAATAGAAAGGTCTCTATGGTGGGAATAAAACCCGGGTGTCTTTTGCCTTTTATACCCCCGAATTCCGTATACCCTCTTCCAAGGGCCTTGTTTACCGAGAAAAAGACATCCAACAAGTGAGGTTGGATCTGTGGAGTAATAGCAAGGATTAAAAGAAAGCGCTCCTCTTTGGAGAGTTGGTAGTAATTCACAAATTCCCCGTATACAGAGGTATTGTTCATAAGGTCCGGAGGGCCTATTTCTGATCCGGTTTGACCTCCCTTTTTAGTGCTCTTATGTTTTATTGCCGTTCGCTCTCCTTTACCACCGAAAATTTTTCCGAACCAGTTTTGCTCTTCCTCCTGAACAATTTCAATGGTCTCTTCGGGGAAATGATCCTTCAATCTCCGATTGACCACCTGCGCAAACCAATTCACTTCTTGGGATAAGGTCTCCGCATTCAAACTCAATTTGGAAGACTGATTTTCTTGCTCCAATAGATGTACTTCTTCGTTTTTTAATTCCTCGTTCATAATTGTTGCATTTACCATTCAACATAAATTTGATAATCGTTCCATGGGAGGATAATAACAGAAAAGCTCCAGGGTAATTTATCCAACAATACATCGGCTGTTTTACGTTCCATGTTAATTTGCCAATGGGTATCGTTGTTGGTTATGATACATTCCCTTAAAAGAAACACCTTTCTTAGACCATTTGCCGAAGTGTTTTTCAAAACGTCCCAATGTTCGATAATCGATTCTAAAAGTAGGTCCGCTTCACGAATTTCATCCGCTGTCAAATGGGCATTTAAGGGGATAGGCGCGTTTAGTGGCAGTCCACACAGCAATTTCTCTATGTTCAGATCGTATTCCATAGCCGATACTTCACCCGTGCACAAATAACCAATGAGGTGTACTGCTTTGAACCGGCTCTCTTCATCTATCCATTCGCCGTCTATAAAGAAACCTAGATTTTTGAATAAAGGTTTTAAGAATTGTGCTAAGATGACCGCCCCGCCATGATTGGAAAGAAATTTTTGATGATTCCCATTTGCTATTTTAACTTCAGGTCGTTCGGTATCCTTAGGAATGTCCTGAACCTCAATTTTTCCTTTGATCAGGGATTCCGCAATTTGTTCAATGACAACCTTGTCACCAGGATCTACATTTTTAAGTAGTTGCTGAATATGTGCTCTAAATAACCGGAGTGATTGTTTTGGGATATCCGATTCATCTACAAAATTATAGTTGTTGGCAATCACCAAACGGTTGATCGCATCTATCTTCTGCTGACGCATCTTTAGACCAAAAACCGCTAAAATTTCTTTGGCATAACGAATGATCAAGTCCGCTGCTAGCTTTAAGTTTGGAGTTTTGGCCACCAATTTTTTGTGTACTGCGGCATTAAATTGCATCGATATTCTGCACCATAAATGGTCATTATTTACCTGATTCTTTAAAAAAGTGATCAATGTACCTTTGTCTTCTCCGAGATATCCCATAAAACTTTCATTGAAATCTGGAAATTTGTGGGATTCCCACCAGGCCTTTTGTCCGGTTTCGAGAAAATAAATCAGCGTATCCAATTCAGAATGGGATTGCGAGTTTTTTCTATCCAAGACCGGGATATCTGCAAGCTCTGTCAACAAAGCTTCTTCAAACTTGTTTAGAAAAGTATCTACCAGATGCCGGTCTAAAGTGTATGAATTAAACTGACCAAGATCTAACTCCAGTTTATCTATCCGAACGGCTTCTGTTTCTTGAGTGTGTTTTGAGCAGATCTTATCAATACCGGCCTCCAACTCGGTCTGTAGTACTTGGGCAAGGCTATACCTTAGCCCCAATGCCTGATCTTCCGTGGGGCAGTCTACCTCAAAAGTAAGTTTGTTAATCAGGTTCTTCAAAACATTTCTTTTGTCCCGGTATCGTTACAATCATCTTCACAGTTACAGCAACCACAGGGTTGCAGTGTGTTCAATACTTCTACAAGCGGGTTTACGATTTCATAAGATGGAATTTCGGTTTCATACATTTCTGCCAACCAATCGCAATACACCTTTTCAAACCGCATCATTTCTGTCATCCCTATCCACTTTACTTTTATATCCATATGGGCGGGCGCCTCTTTTTCAATAGTTCGTTCCACAAGCCCCCTGAACGTAAGATCTTTAAAGCGCATTGGCCAGCAGGGGAAAACGGCTGTTGCCCTGAAGGAGTATGGGTCCTCATTATTGTCGCACGGATTTTCTTCGCAATACAGGTCCAACTCATAGCCAAATTCCCTCATAAGGCATTTGATCTCCTCTTCTATATCATTTTCAATAGCATCGTCCCCAATTTCTCTTTTATTGAAAATATAAGGGCTTTGAGCTAACTTTTGATCATCCTCACCACTAAGGATGAATCCGTATTTGATGGTATTCGTATCAGGATCTGTTTCTTGTACAATTTTGTAATTGACACGCTCCGATCCGTATTCCTGAATGTCGTTGATGCGGGCTATTAGATTTTCATAGCGTCTGAATTTCAGGGGTTCCATCTCCTCTGAATCGGGAATCACTTCTTGAAAAAGAATGGATCGATCATAAAGATTCGTCGTCTTATCCAGACGGAAATATTCGAGCACCCAGGGCATTTTGTCAAAACATCTTACCGCGGGGATACGCCGTATTTTTTTCCTATATTTTGGTATTTCGGTTCCTTCGTCTAGGCCTTTGCCCAGGTCACAAATATCCAAACAGGTATTCAAAAGGGCCACAGGGGTTATTTCCCCGATTTCATCTAATACTTCGTCAAACTTAGGTCTAAGCAATAGGTGTTCTACCAAATGAAACCCTTCATTATTATTCATCTCCCATATCAATTCCTGCAATCTATCAAAGGCTTTTTTTCTTTCTTTGCTCTTAGAATACTGTTCACTCTTTGCAAGGATAATTGCTTCGTCTTCATCTGTGGAATCCCATAATTCATAGGAGAACTTGCCCACTTTTCCGGCAGACTTGCGAGCGCGTTGTTTCAGATTGTCATTAAAATGAAAATGCTCTTTTTGATCGATATATTTTAGAATTTCCTCGAGTAGTTTATCCGTACAACAACCTTCGGGAACTTCTATGCTCACCAAAAGGGTTTTCTTGTTCTCGGGATCAATAAATCGTATAAGATTTAAGGGTTGTCCTTTTTTATTTTCTTTCTGGACATCGGTGGTTTTTTTACCGTCCATTTCCATGATCGGTTCTATGCAGATAAAATCCGGAACCAAAGATCGTCTTTTGGTATTCCGAAATCCCAGAAGTCTACTTACTCGCCGCTCGGTGCCGGAAACATTGTCGGTATTCCAATAATCTTGCAGCGCATAATTATAACCCTTTCCACGTTGGGTGCTTATTCGATAGTATTCGCCGTCGGCCAAAATATTGATCTTATCCTGTGCAAGACGCTCCTCTACTTTATAAGGGGTAAGCCATCTCGAGATTTTTTCATACTCCGAAAGATCTTCCCCGAATCTGGCCAGCATATGGTTGAGAAACGTATTTCTTCGGACTAAAAATTCTTCGGGAGTTTCAATAAGGTGCTCAATGACATGGGTAAAATCATTTACTATTTCTTCCCAGTGATCTGATCCATGGTCATTGTGATCTATGATTAGATCTTGAAGACTATGAATCTGGGTAAGTGCCTTTGTAAAATAGGTTCTTTCGACCGATGGATCAAAAGAAAAAAGATCCTTAATATGATTAAGTTGAACCAGATAGTCTGCCAATAGCTGTTCAAAAAACAGTAAATATCCTTTTAACTGTAATGCTTGTGTTTGCCTTTTTTCGTCAGCTGCGGCAGGTAAGCCGGCCCGCTCACTGATACCATAGCACATGGGCAACGTATCGGTAACAGGATAATAATCTTCTAAATCCATATACTCACCTGTTGGAACCGGAAGGTCCAAGGGTGTCCCGGATAATTTATACTTACGTTCTAGAATTTTAAGATCTTTAAATAGCTTAAGCATTCTCTCCGGTCTTTGATCTGTGCTGGTACCTGCGTTATAGCTTATAAATGCCCTTTCCTTGCAAAAAAGAACGGAGGACAGTTCAGGGCGAATGCGTGCTATTTTCTTTTCCCCCTTTAGTTTATTGACCCATTTATTGAAGTATCTAGAATCAAAATCATGAGTGTCGAAACCAAAAAAGGGAAGGTGTAAAAAGGTAATGGCCTTTATGCCGGGAATGTCCGCTATTTCGTTAATGATATCCGAAAGTCTAATGTCACGGTACAATGAAGTGGCTTCTAGCTCTTCGGTATCAATGAATCCATGTCTTAATGCAGGGCCTTCGAATATTTCATCGATCAGCATGCCCTTCTCCAACATTTGGTCTATGGTATAAAAAGGAATAGACGGGGTAAAGTATTTATAAATTATAAAATAGATATGCGCCAAAACCGTGTCGGGATCCGCCTCATCTTCCAGGGCAATAGAAGCCGTTATTCCAAAATCTTCATATTCCACCGCATTTACACTGAGAAAATCCTCTCCCAGATTTCGATGTCTGTAAAGCCTTTCCTGAACTTTTTGTCTAACTTCTTCCCTGATCTCGTCATCAATAATATGCTCTTCATATTCGACCATAACATTGTACAAGCCTTCAAGTTCTACAATTTTTGAAGGGATAAAGGGAAAATTTTCGATCCAGCTCTTATCCTGGTTAAGCTGATCTATTTTAGTTCTATTTTTTGAAATCTGATTATCTAGTTTTTTAATTTCGTCTAATACCTCTTCAGGAATATCACCTTCGGACGCTGCCTCCAAAGCATCAATTTCTTCACTAAGTTTCTGATTTAAGCTTTCGAGATCGGTGATATTTTGATTAATTCGTGTTTTGGCTTCTTCTTTGTCTATCGCTACCTGATTTTCCGTGGCTGGATCGAGCTGCAGTTTTCCGTAACAGATTGTACCCTCTGTATCATCACATGAGCAATCTTTGGCCTTATGTTTTTCAAAGTTATTGTAGTTTATCCATAAGGGTACCTCATAATCTTTGCTAGGTTCCAGCCAGGCATTTCTAACCCCTTCTATATCAATAATCAATTTACGATAGTCGTTGATCGTTAGCGCACAATTGTGAAGTATCTCACGGGCCGTATAAAAAATCTGTTCCCAGGTTTCCGGATCCAGCACTTTAGGGGCAAGCAGGTCTTTTATTTCAAAACCCGTACGATAGCCCAAGTCGGTAATGGCGTAGCTTACCGCATCTAAAATGGTAATACCGGGATCTGAATTGTTATAATCCGTCCAGACGGTGCTCCCCATCTTTTCTATATGTTTGAACCCTTTTTTGCGCAATTCGTTGAAGTCCTCTGCAGGAAGTAATGGATTTGCCTTTATTAATGCATCTGGTGTACTCATAGTATCTGTATTTATTGATGCTTGCTATTTCTTTGGTTTACTGTTATCGGGGAGTTTCTTGCTAGTTGCTGTCTTAGTGGCAGTGCTTTTCGATACCGTTTTCTTCACCGGAGCCTTCGTGCCGGATGTCTTGGCAGTTACGGACTTCCTGGGCGTTGACTTTGCAGGAGTACTCTTCTTGGTACGCGCCGGGGTCGTTTTTTTAGCAGTCGTTGCCTTTGGAGCAGGGCTGGATTTGGACTTCATACTCTTGACCGGAGCCACCTTGGCCGGAGGGCGAAGTTTAGGCTTCTCCGATTTTGCAACGGATGTAACGGTTTTAGACGTACTCTTTTTGGGTAGTGCCTTTTTGGTGACCCGGGTAGGAATATCTGTCATGGGAGAAGGCCATAAAATTTCCCTTCCCGATGCTAGATTATCAGGAACGGGTATAGCTTCATTTTGCTTTTGAAGCCTTCTTTCTTCACATGGATCCGGTGCTACTTCATCTTCACAGGGAATAATAAGATGCTTGGGGGCGGAAACCAGAATGGATCGGTCGGTGGAAGGGTTGATTACGGTTTCACCGATAAAATCGGAATTTGTCAATTCTTTTTCTACATCGGCACATCCGCAGAAACGACCAAAAATTTCTTCAAGGCTCTCATCCTCATCGTTCGAATCGCGCGTACCAACAACGACAACTTCATCTATCTCATCTTTTTTCATATAAATGGTCCATCTGAAATTGGTCTGGACCATTATAAGTTTTGTTTCGTAGCCCACCATTTGTATGGCTATTTGTGAGGTAGTCGATTGAATATCGAGTGAAAAATTACCATTGGCATCGGTTACTGTTCCAATACCCAGGTCCGGACTAAAAAAGTTGGCCCCCTTGAGCGGTTCTTCGGTCCGGGCATCCAGAATTTGTCCGGTAATAATGGTAGTATCTACAGCATCTGAATCTAAGGGTTCAAATACATCCTCCCTTTCCGGCACTTCTACAGGTTCTTCTCTCGGATTTTCATCTGGTTTTGCACAGCACTCATCTTTACAGACACCCATAAAAAAGTCTTTGATAAAATCTACATAGTCCCGCTCCTCAATAAAATTAATGATGGAAGAGGCATAAATTTTTTGATTGAATTTTACCTCCGCATTCTCGTCAAATGCCCATGGAGTGAGATAATGAACAATTTCTTCATTGAGTTGTTTTAGATAAAACCCCTTGTCCGATCCAAAATGGAATTTCACTCTAAAGAACACCATTACTTGTTCGTAAACGGGGTTTTTGGCATGGATCCGCACAAATGGGGAAGTTCTTTTTTTAAGGTAGTCCTCAATCTCCAAAAGTGTTCTTCTACTAGTTTTTGGCCGTAACGGATCAATGGCATTTCTACTTTTAAGACTCGATATGGGTACCACCAGTACATGGCCCGGGGACACTTGTGGCCCGCAGCAGTTTTCTTGTGCTACGGTAGTTCCGGAAAGTTGTATTGCAATAGCAAGTGGTTCGCCATTTATTACGACATCAACGGTAATGTTAGCGGCAGCAAACCCTTCCGCTATAAAAATTTCTTTAACCCTATTTGCAACTTCTGTAACAAAGGCGGTATTTCCGGTAGTGTCAAAAGCAGTTATTGCAACCATAAGTGTTTTGGGTTGATCGAGCAAGGCGTTTATTTTTTCGTTTTCCACTCCTATAAATTCGCCATTGGCATTATATTTTACAAGGGCGGTATGGTTGGGGTTGTTGGTTATTATAGCGTCTCTGCACAAGCAGTTCGGGTCCGTATGGGTAATTGCCTTGACTTTATAAATACTGGGAAAACGGTTCAGAATAAGATGTTCATAGTCCCATGCGTTAACTGCCCTTGATTTGTGTCGTAACCTTTCGCTTACTCTTGTGTAAAAATCCTTGCCAGCTTCCTTGGCCTTTCCATTCCAGGAGGCAAAGGGCTGCATTACAGATTTCACTTCTGCTTTTCCAATAACCAGCTTCCCAATAGATTCGGCGGGTAGGGGACACTCAAAATGCGTTTGATCGTTATCCCGATCATCAAATTTCGCGACCACGGCCTGGGCAACTACATCTACCAGTTTTGGTATTCTATCCGAATTCTCCGTAACGCTTGTCCTCAACCAATGTAATCCTGTGGTAACTATAGTATTGTTATTGGTTGCATCGGCCGGAACATCTATTTTGACTATGCCCGTGGTCTGAAAACCATAGGTTCCATCGGATATTATATTAATCTCATTAAGGGGCTTCCATTCGTTATTGGAAAGGTATGACCAATGAATTTCGGGTGGATCGTTATCGGTATCTTCAGCACTACCTTCCGCGAATTGGAATAACAGTGTTACTATTTGTAATGGCTTTAGATTTTCAAGTCCGATATAGAGGAGCCCTTCTTCTTGGGCTTCACCAGAATATTGATTGATAGAAACTCCTAACGAATCTTGTAAACCGCTGGCGTTAAGGGCCATCTGTTTGAGTAGCGATTGGTTTTTGACCGAACGACCACGGTTGGATTTCCTTTGGAACTCATTTTCTGAACTGCTCAAGTCTACATCCTCATAGGGGTTTGTATAACTGAAATTCGGAAGCAATTGTCCATCGGTATCTACAAGCAGGTAGTCTTTAGAGGCGTCTAATTGATTGAACTTTTTTATCCGATCAATTGGTATGGCCTTTTGGCCTGTATATTCATTTTCGTTAAGGTTGGCTTGGGTGATGAGTGCCTCAACGGAACCAAATGGGTAAACGTGATAAAACTGATCTATAGTCGGGTCCAAGCGATCCAATGTAGATTCATAGCTAACCGCCAATGCTTTAATTTTAAGTAGCTCGGCAACCTCTTGCATCACCTGAAATGAAGTTAGTTCCCCGCTACCCGTAATCGCCCTATTTAGCTGAATCTCAACAAACCCTTTGATCGTATCCCCCGTATACTTGTCATAGGAGGTTAGTGGTTTTCTATCTAAAAAGACCGGAATACCATTATTAACTAAGATATTGTGTGTTAAATGCCCTGCATTAAACCCTTGGGAATTAACTTGGCTTAGCGGGGCCCATTGCCTTTTGGCCCTGACATTTACCTTAAATTGTGAATCATTTACTGCAACGGCATGGGTCAATGGTATAGCTATTGCGTCGGGTTCAACAGCAAGTTGAACATTTATGGACAGGGCCGTTAACGGTTTATTGAATATTTCATCTTCCCCGATGTAAAGGCTTTTTCCCATGTTCGGATAGGCAGTAAAGGGATCAAAGACTTGGTCGGGATCTATGATGCCCAAGTTGTTTTGTAGGGTCAGTTTCCTTAGTCCGTCCATATTTGGCTGAAGGTCATTATCGCCTGTATTGATAGACCCCACTTTGACCATCAGTGAAGAAGAATCAAACTTCAGTGATTTGAACACATCTTCGCCCATAGCTATCCGAGGGCCAAACAGGATTTGCATTACCGGAAAGCTAGTGGTAAAGGAGTTCTGGTGTACCTCGGAATCATAGCCTATTATGGAGGGCTCATTGGGCGGAAGGTATATGAACAATTGATTCTCGGATACGTAATACCCTGCCTCCGTCGCTGACTCCGATCCGCCAAACTTTTGTGCAGCCAGTGTACCGTGTAATTTTTTAAAGACATCAGGAGCAATGGGCTTGTTGAGCGTAAGCCAGCCCTCCTCAGCGGTCAATTTTATTTGTATGTCACCGCCTTGTGCGGTTGTATTTTCGAGCAAAGCACTTATACCGTTCAATCCGTAGCGAATGAGTCTGTTTCCTCCTTGAAGTACCAATTGTGGCGAAGCAAGCGCAAAGCCAATAGCGGCATTGTTATTAAAGTAAAACTGTTCTTTTATATTTTCAATTTCATCGCAAATATTCTTAGGGAAGGGATTTAGGTTTCTGCCACGTCCGAAAGTATCCCATTTTGGATACTGGTCTTCAAATGGTGCTCCATAACCATCAAGTGAATTGGCAACCGGGCGGGCGTAAATTTCATTTATTGCAGGCATCCCGTTAGGTGAAAGTGCTTTTTCGACAAAGAGTGTCTTCAATTCGGCGACTTTTGCCTCATTAACTATAATTTCATCATCAGTTTGATACACCTGATCTAATCCGGAATTATCTTTACCACCATCAAGTTCGGTTTCTTTTTCTATACGAAATTCCGAGATGCCCTTTGCCAGTTCAAAAACGACATGAACTTTATCGGGGATCGAAGGTTTTTCTTCCAGTTGCAACACATCCCTGTAATAAAAGTTGAGCATGCGTTCGGTAATGCCATTCATTTGATCCTGCACTATGGTAAAAAGCTTAAGAAAGGTGATAAACAGGGCCATATGTGGTTGATGGGAGGGATAATCCTCTAGAGAGGCAAGCAAATACCCTTCGGATCTACCGACCAATCCCGATAAATAACCATAAAATGATAGGAAAATATTATCAATGTAAAGGGCGGCATTCCTTATTTTACCCTCCTCATCCGCACCTTCATAGACGGATAAGTCGGGATCTATAGGCTGATCTAGGCCCCATAGATTAAGATTTTTAAGGTTTGAAAAATCAACATTTAAATCAGTGCCGGGGTCAACAGCTACATAACCGCCTACGATGGCCTTTGATTTTTGTAATTGAATGCTTAAAGAGGAGTTAATGGCCAGGAGAATATCTTGGTAAAGCGGATTCGTCGGTATCGTTATCGCCAACCATTTTTCCAATCGTACGGCAATACCGATAATTGGATTGTACAATGCGCTAAGCAGATCGGCGTCAGGATTCGTCTCCAGAATTTCCCGTGTCTCATCATAGTCCTTTTTAATTTGAACTAAATCAACAACTCCTATGGAAGCGGCGATTACGGATACGTCCCTACGAAAAAATTCTTTCCAACTTACTTTACTTTCCGGTGTTCCGTCAGGAATTGACTGCTCCGGAAGATCGTAAAACCGAATTTGCCCTGCATAGCGTTTTGCATATACCAATAATTCTTTTATCCCGCGATTGTCAATTGGGGCATAATTGGGATCCAGGGCATGTAGATATCGATCTAGTTGTCCTGATCCGTCTCTATTGATCGTATGTTCACATGTACAGCTCATCCTCTTTCAATATTTGTGGCCTCATCCATATAAAATGGAAATACGTAGTTGTATCTGGTGTTGGTAGCAATTATGGAGTATTGTATATTGATCTCTAATCTGCCTTCTTCCTGAAATGGTGTCGAACTGATATCTTCAATAATGATTCGAGGTTCATGATACACCAGGGCGTCATGCACAAATTTTTCGGCCAAAGCTATGTTCGGAACGTTCATGGCCTCAAAGAGCTGAGGCCTCAGATTACACCCGAAAGTGGGTAGCTTCACCCTTTCCCCGGTAAGGGTACACAGGATAATTTCTATACTGCTACGTACATCTTCTTCTTGAGACACCATCTCTACACCATGCCATTTGCGATTGAAGGTGGGTGGGAAATTCCATCCAGTTCCTAAAAATGATTTATCGATATTTTCCATTGTTACTTAATTCTATTTGTGCTATCAGTCACCGATCTTTACTGTCGGAAAGCCTACGGTAATGCTGCCGCCATGAGAAGTAGGATCTCCTTTTCTTGCAGCGAATTTTCCACCTATCTTTACGCTGCCAGAACCGGAAATTATACTATCAGGTGGCCCTGCGCAGGTACAGGAATCACTAACTACGGCGGCCGGTTGTCCTCCAATAAGGACATTGGCGACACCCGGGGGTAAAATGGGTCCTCCCGTATGTGGACTGCCGTCCGGATTGCTCATTGGACAACTATGATTATCTGTTACTCTTGCTGCATCTGGCATTGAATTCCTATTTAATTAATGGCAACCTGTGTGCCCGATATGGTTATATTTTTTCCGCTTCCTGCCTGAATAGTGATTCCCTGGGCATCCATTTTGATGGTATTTTGATGCTCATCCTTCATCTCAAATGCTCCTGAATTACTGTCCATAAATAATGTCTTTTCTCCACTTCCGGCGGGTATTCTGAGTTTGATACTCTTATTGGTATCGTCAAAAATTAGTTTATTTCCCTCCTGGGTAACAAAGCCATATTGAAGGGCATCCGCTTGCTCGGGCAAAGGGGATTGCTTGGTATCATTGCTGTGTAAGTACCCCAATACTATGGGCTCGCGGGGATCATTGTTTAAAAAACCGAGTACGACCTCGTCATTTTCTTGAGGCCTAAAATAGGCCCCGCGGCCCGCTCCTGCATCTATTGCCGAAACTCTGGCCCATACCCCTTCATTGGATTCGGAAGTAATTAATGGCGAATGCACCTTTACGCGGTACTGCCCGTCCTCATCATCCACGCTTTTAACTATCCCAATTTGAAGTCCCGAGATACCGGGTAATAGTCCGCCGGCCGACTTGTCCATGACGTCATCTTTCTTAAAGAACCATTCATCTCTCCATCCAAATTGAACATCGGTTTGCCATTGTCCTTCAAAGTGATGGAGAATACCTGTAACAAATACATTACCATTAAAACGGTCTCCAACACCTGCCAGGGTAATCAGTGCACCCGGCTTTATATTGGCTCTTCCCCGTATTCGCACCCTGCCTACGGCATGGGCAAGATGAGTCCTCATAGCATAGGCATTGGTCCAATCATTCAGTTGTTCTACGGTAAGGTTTCCAGGATGGATCAGCTTTATTTCAGACTCCAGAACATTGCCCAGTTCGGTAGCGGAAAAATTCCCCGTATCCGCAAATTGCACTGTGCTTTGACCGGATTCTTCCAATTGTTGTTGTGTGTAATCCCAGGATTGACCGCTTATTCGTTGGGCATGATTTCTGGTATCCGTCTCTGCTTCTATCTCCCAAATATTATCCCCGTAAGTGACCGTGCAAATGGGTTCGCCCTCAGTACTCGGTTTTTTTACTACCAGTTTACCATCGTCTGTGAAAACCAACATGCCATTAGCCTCGGCCCTGGTAACAATAAAGTCCCAGTCGGAAACATTAAATTGGACCAATTGCTTATTTGTATAGGTGGTATTTTCAATATCTTTTTGAAGATCGCCCGCTAAATGTGTAATAACTTCAGAATCCTTTTTGTTTAGGTGATAGGCACTTTTTCTGGCTCCCGTTAACTTAATGGCTTTATCTTTAGCTTCGATCAAGAGTAAAGAGGGACCGCTACGTTTGACCTTAATACCGTGTTTTACGATAATTCCCTCAAAAACTGTCTCGACCTCTCCTTCATAGCCCAATTGTACTTTGATTTCATTTCCGGGCTTTAGACTATCTGAATTGCTCAACTCAAAATCCCGTTCTGCCATTGACCCATCCCGGAATGACATCTTGGCAAAGGCCACTTTATTGTAAGATTTATTGATGGTTATGGTATAAAGCCCGATTTCATTACTCAATTCAGTTAAAGGACCTCCCTGAACCCCAACAAATACTTTCCTGCTCACTACGTTGTGAGTACTTTCTGTGCCAGGTACGGTACTTGCTAATGACGCCATAATTCAAAATTTATTCAACGGCAATTGGCGGAAAAATCAAAGTTGATCCGGCCTGGAGCTTTCTGAAATTTTTTAGTTTGTTTGCTTTTGCCACTTGGATCTCATAGTCCTGATTCTTATAGACATCTCTGGTCAATAAGGGCAAAAGGTCTCCTTCTTGCACTACTTTGCTATGGGTGAGGTCCGGGGAGGACAACATTCCCAAAATATCACTCAGGGTTTTAATGGTCCGTTCCACAAAACGGGCAGTTACCTTGGCGCGAATGGGTAGTCCAAACATATCGAACATCGTGTAATTCACTTCAGAGGAGAGCATTACACAGGTGTTTATAAAGGTTCCATATTGTACGATCAGGAAGTTAGGACGATGTAAGGCTCCTTTAATGCCTGTGGTGGTAGCCCTAAAAAGGGCAATCTGGGCTGTAACGGGTATTTTTACGCCCTTGGTATTTACTCCGGTACCATCTAGCGTAAATGAGATAGAAAAGGTTCTTGGCTTTGTTTTTTGGTATTGGGGATCTGATCCGCGATCTCCAGGAGCACATTCGGACGACCAGTCAATATCCTCTTTAATAGAAAAGCTTTCGGGGTTGAACATAGCTACAAAGGGCAGGCCAATTGGAAAACCTTCTGTGGCAATTGGAATAATCTTAAGGTTAAAAGCAAGTTTTGCTAAACTTTGAGTATCCATGTTTTATCTTTCTTTTTTCTCTCTAAGTATTTCCAAAACCTTTTCTACCAATTCCGATTCCGAGCTGCTCCCTTGGGGCGGACAATCCGGTTCCGAAGCCGTACCTGTGCTAGGAGTAGGGTTTACTACCGCCCTAATGATCACTTCATTGATTTGTACTGCCATGCGCTATAAGGTTTTCTCAAAATACTTATATGCCAGTTCCAACGTCTCTACTACAACGGCATTTTCTTTCGCTGAAAAGTCGGATGTGGTCCATTTCACCGGATAGGCTCCTACTACATTCCATACGGCCAGAGGTTCCCCTGCTTCATCTAAAAGGGTTACCAAAATATCGGCGGGTTTAAAGTCATAGACCAGTACTGTAAAGTATGTGTTCAAAGCGGACTTGATCCATTCCAAGATTGCAGTTCCTTGTAGCATACCCCTTTTTAGAACAAGGTTCGGATACTTGGCCCGTTTAGGTAATTTATGCACAAATCTGTTCTCTCCTCCCTCTACCAGATCTTCCGTTTCAACTTCAAAGGACAGACCTCCAACTTCCTGAAACCTTTGTTCGGTATCGGAATCCATACCATTGACATCTAAGAATTCTACCTTAAAATGAAAACCGATCGGTGGATGGTAAGTTGCCATACTATCTTATGGTGTGGATTGCGTAATTCCTTCGTGAGCCAATTCCAGCGCTTCTATCGCTATTTCATTGCCAGTAGCGTTTAGTCCAGGGCCATCGCATTTGATAGGCCATGCCTGGGTGATGCTCCAAACGAATACGGGTTCACCTTCATCATTTAGCATGGTAATAGTGAGGTCCCTACGTTCAATGTTCGGCTGCCCGGTGTTATTGAACCAATTATATAGGTCAATATTACCGGCACATATGCCTCGCTTCAATGATATGTTTCCTGATTTCCTTATTCCTGGACGTTTGAGTGCCAAGGTGTTGGCAGACATGAGTCCATCTCTATAGTCAATAGGATCTATCTCTACGGTGAGTCCCCCGACTTCTGAAAAACCGATATCTTCTCCACCCCACGATACGCTGAAGTGAAATACTGTTAATGGATATTGTGCCATTTTTTATGGATTTATTTTTTAGAAAAATTTAAAATATGCTTGCGCTTCTTATTTATGAAGTCTGCATCATTTGTTCAAACCTGAGTATTATGAATTCTGCCGGTCTGGCTACTGCCATTCCGATCTCGACGATCATCCTTCCTTCCAGAATATCCACTGAATTCATGGTGGAACCAAGTCCGATTCGCACTTGGTACGCTTCCTCGGGGGTAGCCCCGGCCAGTGCACCATCTCGCCACTGCAGGTAGAGATAATTCTCGATCATGGCTTTTACCTTAACCCAGGTAGAAGCCGTATTGGGTTCAAAAATGGCCCAACTAGTAGATTTTTTAATCGACTCCTCAACGACACTAAAAAAGCGACGCACATTCACGTATTTCCACTCGTTGTCATTGCCATCCAGTGTCCTTGCTCCCATAACGACTGTTCCAAAACCCGGTACGCTAAGTATCGCATTTACGGATTTACCGGTATCGGAATTTACGTTCAATACATCTTGCTCGGCCCTGGCCACGGATACCATAGGTTTAATGACATCCATAACACCAACATTGGCCGGTGCTTTCCATACGCCCCTTTCGCGATCGACCCTAGAATAAATCCCCGCCATGGCGGCCGATGGAGGAAGAATAATATTATACTTCCCATATTCAGCTTTTATGGTATTATACATAGCGGACGCCGTGTTCTTCAAATCGCCGAGAATTGCTCCGGATTTGTCGTCTGCCGTGGGAGCCGCTCCATTAACCGTATGGGCGCCCAGAGTAATGGTATCGAAATCAAATTCGTAGCCATAAGCCGTTAACAAATGAGGATAATAAACAGCACCGAACCTTCGTATGGCCCCGTCGGCAGGAATATTGTCTATTGCTGTTTTACTATCGTTGACCACTGAACTTGGCGCCTTGGGTACCGTAGTGATATGGGTATCCATAATAGCAAATCTATCTTTCATCTGGGCAGCTTGATTGATCATTTTCTGATTGGTACTATCAAATTCCGCCTGGCTCAGATGAATGGCTTCAGGTACAACGATCATGGTAGGGGTATCTTCATTTGCGACTAGATCAATGCCCTCATCAATATCTGCCTTGGCAATACTATCTGTAAGTTTTCCTATGGAAACTATGTAGCATTTGCCACCACCATTGGCAAAGAAATGTTTAATGGAATGATATAGAATATGTTTGCTCATATTCGGTTTATCGAGTGTAAGAGTTACGTTGTAGCCTGTTGTGGTCGTACCGGTCATTAACTCATCTACGTCGATGTCTATATTTGTGGGATCCTCGGATTCAGGACCCCCAAAAAATTGCACGAAATCCCCTAAACTATTAATAGGTGTCGGGATCTTGAGAAGATCATCGGCAACCAAATTGGTTGCCATTTCTGTGTAACCTACAAATGCAGGCACGGCTGACTCCACTTCAGCTACAGATGGCGGTAAAAGAGAAATTTCTTCTACATAAACACCTGGTGATCGATAATTTGCCATATTGTTCTTTTTTAAAGGTTTAAATAAACATCAGAATATATTACTGGATCGCTTGTCGCATCTAATTGATGCGCAGGAGGATAGGGTAAATTAACTTTGATATCTTCCGTGGGGATGGTTGGATGATTCACGTATTTTTTTAGTGCAAGTGTCAATGGATTGCCAGGAATGCTCGATGAGGAAACGTATTTCTCCTGCAATAGCTTTGGGGTATTTGAAACAAACTCAAAATGTTTGTCAGAGATGATCGTAGGGACGAATACGACGCCCGTATCGTTGCTGATAACATTTATTCGGTTCAGAAAATCTGCCTTGTCCGCAGCGGATAAACTACTTAGTTCTTTGTAAAGGGGGCTATTCTCCTCAAGAAGGACCTGGTATCTCCACAAAGTGGGTCTATTGTTAAACAATAGTGTATACCTGGGTCTCTGGGGAGTTATGGAGCCGTCATTTTCTATAATCCTATAATTTGGCAATACCAATTCGTCCAAAGAACATTCCACAATGGCAAATACCGGAGTATCGCCCATTTCATCCATATTGTAGGCAGTTTCTATGCTAACTCCGCCAATTAGTAGTTCGCATTTGCCGTTGGGGAAATCGGTTAAATCGAAAGACAGATGCGCTTGTCCACCTTGATTGATATGTGAACTTGGAAGCATTTCATAGCCACTGGCAATATGCACTAATTTTGCAGTTCCGGGCGCAACATTTGAAAGGTGTAGATAATCATAGCCATTAGCTATTTTTTTAAGTGTATCGGTATCGGAAACACCAGCGATATTGAAACTCAAGTGAAGATCATCCTTAGGCGCCACAGGGTCGGGAACCAAGTTGTTAAAATAATAAACCCTATCGGTAGGCGGCTCCGGCGGGAGGTCGTTGTAATTAAGAAAATATGGATTGCTTAAAGTAACTACAAAGGTGAGCAAATCTCCCGACCGAGGTTTAAAATATAACAATTCGTTGGCCCCGTTAGATCCGTTGGTGCGACACCAAACGGTAAATCCTCCTTTATCGGCATCGATTTTCATAATCATTTCTAACCTATTAAGAACGGTTTGACAATGCTTTGTAGGAACTATTTTATAATCCAATACAGGGGTTACGGTATATTTCTCACTGATTCCATTCTCATAAAAAGGCTGCTTGAGTGAAACACTGAATAATTCGCTAAAGGCTACTTTAAGACTCCCCATTATCTAATTATTATAATTTACTTCATTGATTGCAGGAGCAATCCTATCACTTTTAGTCTCGAATACCGTTAGCATATTTACCTTGTAGACCACACTTGGGATATATTTGCCTCCCAACATGGCCCATAGATTATTTTGCTGCTCAAAAGACATGTCCTGTAGTCTAAAACTCAGTCTTTCAATTAATTGCCAAGGCTTGTTTGTCGGATCTACGGCCGAGGTATTCAGTGCAGGAAATTTTTCGGGGTCAAAAACCGGATTGGCCTGAAAAAATGCTACAATGCTAGAGCAATCCCTTAAGGCGGTTTCATAATTACCGTTGCTGGCAATGAACAATAAAAAAATATTCAAATCGATCGGGGGGTTCAATTTCTTCATCCGACTATCATCGGTAGTCATATAATGAGGACGTTTCCCCTCTTTTCGTTCTTCTTCGATTCCTACTAACATTAAGGTAACGTGTGCGTTTTCATCAATGTTCAAATCTCCATTGGGTTGCACAACGGGTAAAAGATCAACCACATTGCCGGGTGTATAGTTGGCAGGATCCTGTTCGCGATCTACTATATACTGATCAAGCTCTCTTTTGATAAATTCCAATGCGGTACGAAACATGAAAGTTGTATTTCAGTTTGCCGATGTAAAACACAAGTTTTTTCAACGACTTTTTCAGAGTGCAACTTAGTAAGTAAGTATTCTTACCACAATCCCTAAAAATGGTGATTTTCATTCTGTTCGGTAGCCCAAATGGGTAAATCAAGAAATTATGCGACCATATGGTATGGTCGGATATTTGAAATGTGGTAAATAAACTAAAGGCTATCTGTGATGTGATGGAGGGGTATAAAGACCGGGATCTAACGCATTGAATGAGAATATACCGGGCTTTTCAGTATCCGCTAATTTTGTATACTCATTGAATAAATCGCTTTTTTGCTGTTCATATGGAGCGTGTAAGGTTATGTGCTACCTTTGGATATGCTTGTAGAGGGGTAGAAGGCTTTGGGTTTTGTTATCATCCAAAGAGGTGACCTGTTTGATCAATACATTCACCAACAGATTTAAACAAATATAATATTCCCTTTTAATCAGTATCCAGGGTTTTGAACAACATCGGGATTAGAGTTTATTTCAATTTGGGGAATTGGCCAGATATATTCATGAGGCTGAAAGTTCTTGCTATTTTGAGGGTTGTTTTGATTAAAAATGTCGATAACAGCTTGTAATTGTTGTGTTCTGATCAAATCGTCTTTTCTAGCACCTTCATAGCACAGTTCAAGCCGTCTTTCTTCTAGTATGACATCTAAAAACTGTTGTTGGCTTAGTCCAAGGGGCAGATCCTTGTCAGTATTTCCAAAAGCTCTTCTCCTTACTTCATTAACGGCATTATATGCAAGAGCGGTAGGTCCATTGATAGCATTTTCAGCCTCGGCCAATAGCAATAGCACATCTGCATACCTCAAATAGGGAAAATCGAAAGACTCTTCGTTTGGATTTATCGGTAATGATACATCCTTTCTGAATTTATAAGACCTCCAATTACTAATTTCTTCTTCATCCTTGGAAACGTTATTCTCAAAGGAGAATGTGGCCACGTTCTGAAAAAATCTGCTGTCCTGCACATTTATGGGAAATGTTACGGGGCTCGTTACCTCGCCGGGCGTTTCAAAATAGCTTTCCGGAAATCCGGGAACTAGCCATAGATTATCTTGTTGAGCTACTCCTAAAGGCCCCCAAAAGACCCCATAATTTCCACCTGTACCATTATTGGAATCGAAATCAACCCTGAAAATCACTTCGTTATCGCTTGTTTCGTTCTCCAAACTGAAAACATCCGCATAATTGGTTTCCAGGGAGTATAACCCTTCTAACTTTTTAAATTGCTCTAAAGCCTTGGTATATTTATCATTTTGCGATAGTGGAAATCCTGCCATTTGTAAGTAAACTTTTCCAAGTAACGCCTGCGCAGCTGCAATCGATGCCCGGTTGGAGGGTGTGGATGACGTAAGATTACTTTCCGCAAAAATCAAATCTTCTTCTATAAGTTCATAAACTTTCAATTGGTCTTGCACTAAACTGGGAGGGTTGTCCAGATTTGTTTGTGCGGTGGTTACCAATACTGGATTACCGTACACTTTAACAAGATTAAAATAAAGTAGTGCCCTTAGAAATCGAAGTTCGCCCAGAACTACATTTTCGTCAATTCCTTGTTCTGAAGTGTAGTCGGAGTTTTCTATGGCTTCAATCCCGATATTTGTTTTACGGATAGCTCTATAGTGGTCGGTCCACACATCCACAATTATTTTGTCATTGGGAGTTATTTCGTAGGAATCCAAGTTACTTATGTTTGAAAATATGCTAGGGTTGTTGTACAGCACATCGGCCCCAATAGTTCCCCAATAGAAGGGATACCCTGTAGCATCAAATAAATTTGTCCCTTTTAAACTATGGTAACAATCTTTTAACAGCAGATCAATATCCAAGGGAATCGGTTCAATGGGATCGGGACCTACCGAAAGTTCCACGGTTGTAGTTTTGCCGGCTACAACGGTAACGGTTTTTGTTGATGGTAATATAAATGCGGGCAGCAAAGCGGATACTTCATACTCACCGGCTTCAATAGTAGTAAAGGTAACGCTTCCAGTTGTTCCGGTGGTTAATTGCTGTGTTTCCGGTATTGTTGTTACAATGGCCCCTTCAATGGGTTCATTAGTAGAGGAAATCACAAAAACTTCTAGGTTTCCCGTGATTTCCTCTTCAGGTTTGTCATCATTGGAGCAGCTTATCAAAGTACTTAGGATAATTACAAGGAGAGCTATTTTTGTTTTCATTTATATGACGTTAGGTGCTTTACAAATAACGCAATAAAAAGATTTTATTTTGCCAGCACGGAACGTTTTTAATAAGAATCTTCCGGATGCATAGATTATAATGAATCTTTGATCAAGCCTTGGCCCTAATAATATGGGCAAAAAACAATCGGCATCAAGATTTGCTAGGAAACCAACTCATGATCGTTGATCAAAATCTCTGCTGGTATTTTCCGGGATAATGATGGTGGCGATGGGTAAGAGAATAACTAAAGCTTTGTTTCTAAATTTATCTGTTCGTTATGCCCATAATAAAGAAAATAGAAATCGAAAGGATTAAACAGCTAATAGCAGCAATTAAATTGTTCCTGGTGAATTCTTTTTGAAGGATTGTGCGTAAGGTTTTCATAGGCATTTATTTAGCACAAAACTGCCATTAATCCTATCTGTAGTGAAAAAATGTCGTTCAGGGTATCCATCCATCGGTCAAAGGTATCTTCGGTACGCCTAAACGAAAATAGGCGCTATTGAACTAATTTGTTGTTGTTTTTATTGCACGATTATATGCGGGAACTCGATGAAAACGATACAGTTTCCGGTGCAGGCAAGTCATGTTAAGATTTGGAGCTACGCTTTTAAGAAACCCATGGGCAGAATAACACCTTGCCAAAGTAACGTTAATAGCTTATATTTCTTAAAAACAAAATTGCGATGGGGAAGGGGAGAAGTAAATTAGGCTGTTTTATATCTGATCCGAACAACTTACATCTTTTATGGATATCCGTGACAGTGGTGTTTTTAGATGTCGAAGGTGTTTGGATTCTTATAAAACCCGATTAAGGTATAAATAAGCGATGAAGAAATATCCGTCGAAAATCAGTTACGGTTTACTAATTTTAGTAGTGGTTATATTGGTAGGAACGACCATTCCAATGATTTCTCCCCCAATCTGGAGTGGGATAGCTATTAATTTATTCCTGATTGTTTTTATTCTTCATATATTTTTTTCCACAAATTATATCATCAAGGGAAATTACCTGATCGTAAAATCGAGCTTTATAATAAACAAGAAAATAGATATACATCTAATCCGATTAATATCGGAAACTAATAGTATTGTAAGTTCACCGGCACCCTCTTTGGACAGGCTCCAAATTATTTATGACAGTTATAAAAGTGTGATAATTTCCCCGAAGGATAAAGCAGGTTTTGTGAATAGTATTTTACGGATAAACCCCAAAGTAGTGGTCCAGTTTAAAGCAAGAAATAAAGAATAGATTAGTGTTAACGGGCCCTTGTATAACAACTCAACATAAGAATTGCATAATCAGGTATGCAAAGCTCTTTTAGTATAGTCCTACTTTTAACCAAGTAAGTACTATGGCCCCTTCCAGTTTTCTGGATATATAGCAAACCTAATAACGAAAGATTGCCAAAATTTTAAAATTAGCCGACAAAAACTATGGCCTTACCGATAATAGTCCTGAATCTTATTCAATGGAACTTAAGTTTTTTTGTATTTCTGATTTTTTATCCAAGGGAGCATTCTTGAGGGCGGCTTCAAAGGCTTTGAGGGCTTCTTTCTTTTTCCCCAAACCTTTCAAAGCGTTACCCCTGTTGAAATGTGCACGCCAATAGGTGTTGTTTTTCTTTAGTGCCTGTCTAAAAATAAACTCTGCCTGCCCAAAATCCTTTTGATTTAGAAATCTACGGCCATATCGTTCCAAATAGATTTCATCTCCTACTTCTATGGCTCTTTGTATAGCTTCTTCAGCAGCTTTTTCATCACCAAGTTGTTTTAACAATTTTGCTTTTACATCCCAATTGGAGAAATTCTCCTCAAGTTCTATAGATTGTTCGATCCATCCTAGGGCTTCTTCCGTGTTTATTTTATATTCTGCACAATAATCAGCTGCTTGACACCAGCTAAACCATTCCCAATATGCATCGGAACGTAGCTGCTTTCTAATATTATCTAGCGCTATTTCATCAATGTCTAGCGTTAAGTTCAATTCGGCCCGTTTATTTGCCCAGCTTAAAACAATAGAGGTGGCATCCCGTTCACGTTTAACAAAGTCAAAACTCATCCATTCCCTTGGTTCAAGAGCATCTTGAAGAGGCACTTTCACTCGCAAAGCATCTTCTTGTTCATTGTAAAAATAGCTTCCCCATGAGGTATGGTCTTTTGAAAAAATAAATGTCCATTGATGCTCTTCCGGAAGAAGGTGCAGACCGTAACTTCCGGCAGCCAATTTCTTCCCTTCTATTTCAACATCATGGGTTATTGTAAAAACGGTATTTTCATTGGCCCCCGCTCGCCATATTTTGCCATAGGGAACAATTTTCCCCCAGATAACCCTGTCTTTAGTTCCAGGGCTGTGATAATTTATGGTAATCTCCGTATATCCGATACGTTGCGTAACTACTGATTGTTGACTTTTATCCGGTAAGGTGATCGGATTGTGAATATTAAAGTGCTGCGCGTTTACTTTTATAGCAAAAAGTAAGAGGACCAACATCACTGTACTTAATAGATGATTTTTCATTTAGAAATTGATTTATATGTGTTTCAGGATGATTTTATAATATTGCCTCAAAGAGATTGGAAAAATTCTTCTTGTTCCAAGAAAAAGAATCTAATATCAGACCTTCCCCCACATTACCATTTTAAAACTTATATGCTCTTTTTTCTTGCTTCCGACAATGTAGTTAGGTTTTAAAAAATGGTTCCCCCATTTCGGTCTAGAATTAAATTTTATATACATTTTCCTTTTCGGACATATTTCTAAAAAACTTAAAATGTGATACTGTTTCTGGCTTCAAAATATTGGCTATACTGTAAAAAATGGCATTTACCAAACAAAAAGCACCCACCATACTGCCAAAATAAAAGCTGTTTGAACTGTTGATGGTCGTGTAACAATCACTATATGGAATCAATGGGGATAGTTCACTATCCACTAATGAAATAGTGGTGGCTTTTTTTTCTTTTGCCAGTTGTAAAGCATTTATGGTTTGATGCTGACACTTGTCCAAACATATACCTATAACCACATCGCCTTTAGAAAAATGAGCCATATTTAGGAAAAGTTCTCCATGATATTCGGTACTTGCATGAATTTGAGGGACTGCAGATCTACATATCCGCTCCATATAATTGGCTACCAAACCAATGTGACCCAATCCAATGATGTAGGTCCGATTTGAACCAATTATGGTATTTGCAATTCTTTCTATTACTTCAAAGTTGATTGTATCATATGTCTTTTGAAGCATCATGATATCACCAAGTATAGCATCTTGAGCAACTTTTTGAGGATTTGAATGCGCTCGCACCTCTTTGATCATGCCACTAAAAACGGAATCTACCCTTGTAAGCTGCACTTCTTCCTTCAAAAGTTCCTTAAGTTCATAAAAACCGTTAAGGCCAATAGCTTTGCAGGCCTTTACGATAGTTGCGGGATTGACACCTAATTTGTCACCAAGATCCTCCATACGCATCAAGACCACTTTGTCAGGATAGTCCAAAGCATATTGGATTACCAGTCTTCTTTTCTTTGAAAGCTTTGACAAGTCTATATCGTTCGTTGTTTTCATAATCGCAAGAAACAAAATATTTAAACACTATGGCCGGCAATAATTATACAATAAAAATATTGCTTTTTCAAAAATAGCAATTTTAGTATTGCAATTATCCATTTTTTTGTATATTCATTCTATCTAATTGACAATATGGGTGATCTTCGATACCCTTTTTCCATGTTTTGCCCTTTTGGTTGAACCGTTTATGTCAATTGACCAGAGAAGAAGTCTTTTACAGTCATAATATACTTACGAGAGCATGTCGAACAATCGATGGAGTAATAAATTTTCCTTTATCATAACAACCTCTGCATTTGCCATAGGGTTGGGTAACGTTTGGCGTTTTCCTTATGTTGTTGGCGAAGGTGGTGGTGGTGCTTTCTTGTTGGTCTATCTCATCTTGATCGTCTTGATCGGTATTCCCATTTTGACCATTGAAATGGCTCTGGGCCGAATGTCCGGGACAACGATATTACTTGGTTTTGGAAAGCTAGGCAAAAAACCTTTTTGGAATGGTATAGGATGGCTGGGTGCAGTATCGTGTCTCTTCATCATGGGATTCTATGTTATGATCATGGCATGGATTGCTATATATCTTTGGGAGTGCCTATCCGGTGAGATTTCAAAACTCCAGGTTGCCGGTGTTTCAGGGCATTTTGATACCGTTGCATCAAATTTGAAAAAAGTCATGATTGTTATAGCGGGCATCATGATAACAGCATTTTTTGTAGTGAGCCAGGGACTGAAAGCTGGTTTGGAGCGCTATTCCAAGGGAATGATGTTTGGACTGATCGGTATGATCATTGGTCTATCCATTTGGGCTTCTACTTTAGATGGGGCTCTTGAAGGCTATCGATGGCTTTTATCCCCGGATTTTTCAAAGATCAACTTTCAGGTTATTATGATTGCCGTGGGGCAGCTCTTCTTTTCTATTGGGGTAGGTATGGCCGTGGCATTCGTATTTGGCAGTTATACCAATGAAAAGGAAAATTTAATAAATAGTACTATATGGATTGTACTTGCGGATACTTTTTTCGCATTGCTGTCCGGCCTAATGCTTTTCCCTGTTATCTTCAGTTTCGATCTAATGCCCGATTCCGGTCCCAATCTGATTTTTGTCACAATGACCTCCGTTTTTAATAATCTGGAGTACGGATGGGCGGTGGGAGCTATTTTTTTTCTCTTATTATTTTTAGCAGGTTTTACCTCGTTAATCTCCTGCATACAAGGACTAAAGGATAGCTTTCAAGACAAGTATAACTTATCGAATATGAAGGCTTTATTACTGGTAACGGCTTGTATTTCATTCATCTCAATACCGGTTGTCTTTTCATACGCCGATCATCCATTTCAATTGTTTGGAAAAACCGTCTTTGGTTTATTGGACTATCTCACCAGTACCATATTGTTGCCTTTGGGAGGATTACTAACTGTTCTTTTTGCAGGGTATGTAATAGGCTATGATCGTCTTAGATCACAGTTACTAAATGGAAATGGGACCTTAAAAATAAGAGGCTATTGGAAGCTTATATTAATAGGGCTATTGCCCCTTACACTTATCATTATTTTATGTAATGGTTTGTTCAACACCTAATGGAACGATTATGATGGAAAACCCTGAAAAACATATCGATAGCGCTATTTCTATTTTGAGCGATTTGGTTGCGTTCCCGGTGTTAGGGGGTCATAGTAACTTATCCATAGCAGCATATATCATGAAGGTGCTTGAGGATAACCATATTGAATATCATAAAGTGGTCAACACATCAGGAGACAAAGTAGCCATACATTGCCGCATTGGTCCAAGCGTAGATGGAGGTCTTATTTTATCCGGACATATGGATGTGGTGCCCACCAAAGGGCAAACTTGGACGAGGCCCGATTTCAAAATGACACGGGACGGTGAAAAATTGTATGGAAGAGGAACTACGGATATGAAGGGATTTTTAGCATGTTGCCTGGCAATGCTTCCTTACTTTAAAGGGTCGCTTCTGAAAAAACCCATTTACCTGGCTTTTTCCTATGATGAAGAAGTGGGCTGTTTGGCCGGACCTTCCCTTATTACAGCTATTAAATCGACCTATAGTGAACAGCCGCATTATGCCATTGTGGGGGAACCTTCCTCAATGAAGATGATAATTGGGGGAAAAGGTGTAGCCTTTTTTAAAACTAAAATTTATTGCTCACCGGCACATAGTTCAGAAGTGAGAAAAAGTGTAAGTGCTATTGAGGAAGCCACATATCTCATCCAATGGTTGTTGGGTAGGATGGACAAATTTACCGAAGAGCTATGTTTTGATAAGCGTTTTGAACCCCCATACACTACCATCCATATTGGTACTATAAAAGGTGGGGTAGCTGCAAATATCATAGCGGATTATTGTGAATTTGAGTGGGATGTAAGAAATATTCCATTGGACTCCATTGAAAAAATTCTTGATTCATTTAAGTCGTTTTGCGAACAACAAATGGTAAAGAAACAAAAAGTATCCAACAATTTTAAGATAAGCACAAGTGCCCAATTTCCCATTGTACCCAGCCTGGATACTCCTGAAAATTCGGAAGTAGTAGAATTGGTGAATTCCCTTAATGGAAATGAATCCACGGGTACGGTATCATTTGCATCTGAGGCGGGACAATTTTCGGAAGCAGGTTTTCATACCGTAATATGCGGCCCGGGCAATATGGAACAAGGCCATGGGGTTGATGAGTATATGGAGACCGGCGAATTAAAAAAGTGCCTCTCCTTTTTAGGGAAACTGGCCGACTGGTCAAAAAACTAAACAAAATAAGTATGAAAAAATATGATGTTTTAGTAGTAGGTGGTGGAATATTCGGTATCACCGCTGCCGTAGAATTGGCTATAAGAAAACATAAGGTAGGATTGATAAATCCGGATACCATTCCACATCATTTGGCAGCTTCAACCGATGTAACCAAGGCCGTTCGAATGGAATACGGATCGGACAAGGAATATTTTAAAATGGTTGAGTTGTGCATAGGGAAATGGCATGATTGGAATGAATTTTTTAATGAAAAACTCTATCACGAAGTTGGTTTTTTAATGCTTTGTAAAGATAATATCGAAAGCGAAAAGCACACTTTTGAAAAATACAGTTATCAGCATCTGTTAGAAGCAGGTTATGCCCCAGATCGTATGGATGCGAAAGGTATCAAAGAACGTTTTCCCGCCATAAATACCGCAGCATATGTAGATGCTAATTTTAATGCTAAAGCAGGTTATGCGGATTCGGCATTAACGGTACAGAAGCTGTCGGATTATGCCCGTTCACTGGGAGTAACTATCCATGAAGGACAAACTGCCCATAGCTTTAAGGTTACGAATGGAAGGTTATCAGCGGTAAAAACAAAAGAGGGCGAAACTTTCCAATGTGGTCATGCACTGGTTGCCGCCGGTGCCCACACGCCCCTTTTACTTCCAGAATTACAACCTTATATGAAATCTACGGGCCATCCTGTTTTCTGGCTCAGGCCCCAACGCCCGGATAATTTTATTCCTCCCCGTTTTTCGGTATTTACTGCCGATATATCCAACTCCGGGTGGTATGGTTTTCCATTCTTAAAAAAACAGGGCATTGTAAAAATAGCAAAACATTCCAATGGAAAACCTGTCCATCCAGAAAGGGATGACCGACAAATTACCGATGTAGAGGTCAAGGATATGCGGTCGTTTTTAAAAATGACATTTCCGGAACTGGTCGATGCCCCCCTTGTTTTTACAAGAAGATGCCTATATATAGACACCCTCGATGGGCATTTTTGGATTGATAACCACCCTGAAATCAAAGGACTGTCCGTTAGTACAGGAGGAAGTGGGCACGGACTGAAAATGGCACCTATTTTAGGTGCTATGACAGCCGACGTAATAGAAGGGAAATCACATCAATTCTCGGAGCGGTACCGCTGGCGACACTTGTCGGCAGATACCTCACAAGTAGAAGAAGCTAGATACGTAATTAACAGAAAACTTTAGTATCCATGAAAGCCGGTAGAACAATACACAAATTCATGGCGGCCTATAACGAGAGGAATTTGGAAGAGTTCGTGTCCTATATGCATCCAGAGTTTAAATCATATTTATTTGAATCGCAGCACTGTTTGTGCTCCGGTATTGCGGATGCCCGAAAAGTTTATGGAAAGCGATTTAGTGAAAACAAAAATCTCTTTGTGACCACTCTAAATAGAATTGTCAATGATAATATAGTGGTAGAGTCACAATTAATCGAAGGTTTTGATGGGGATAAGACCATACATGCAATTGCAATATTTGAGCTGCAAAATGGCATGGTAAAACGAGCCTCGTTCGTAAGAAGGGAAGTTGAAGTTGCTGAAAATCAATCTATTTCAACATTATAGTTATTTAAAACACAGAAATGGAAAAAGAAAAATATAGCAATAAAGAAAGACTATTGGGAGATTTAAGGGAAGGTATTCGCCCAGCATATACTCATGTTTTTAACTGTTATTTTCATGAATTGAACAATTACATTTCTGTTATATGCGGTAATCGGATCATGGCACAGGAAATTGCACAGCAGACCTTCATCAAATTTTGGGATAAAAGAAAGAAGTTGGCCATTAAGGATAATATCAAACGATATCTATTTAGTATGGCGTACAACCTTTACAAGGATTTACAAAAAGAGAACACAAAAAAGCTTGCCCTCATCAAAGAATTGCAATACTCGGCCATCGTTGAACTTATTGAGAATGATCCGGAAGACACAGAGCAGAAATTAATACGGCTAAACAAAGAAATAGACAAATTACCTAAAAAGTGTAAGGCTATTTTTTTATTAGGAAAAAAAGAAGGTTTAAAATACAAGGAGATTGCAGAGAAAATGAATATTTCCATAAAGACGGTAGAAGCGCAAATGTCAAAGGCAATCTTTCGCCTAAAGAATACACTTAACTAAAAACCAATACTTTTCTTTCATTTATTAAGGGGTTTGCTATTTAATGAAGATTTCTTAAAAAAAACCAAAAAAAAAGTAAGGGTTTTTTTTTTTTTTGGAGTCTCATATTAAGAAAATGTTAAATAGTTGATGAATAATAGTGAGATACATAGTATTATTTCAAAATTTCTTGATAACGAGGCAACGGTAGACGAGAAAGCTTTTCTTATAGAATGGATCAAGGACGAGAACAATAGAGCGTATTTTGAAGACTTTGTGAAAACCGACATTTGGATCAAATATAACTTTGATTCTTCCATGGTAGAAAAACAACTCTCCACACTAGCCATTGGTACAAAGCCAAAAAAGATAAAATTTCGCAAGGACTTCCTAAAGTACGCTGCCATCTTCATCCTAATATTGTCTACTTTTTTGACCTTCTATTTTCAAACAGGACCGTCCCATATTCAAGTCCTGGATGAGAACATTATTTCTCTTGAAATCAACGACGGTTCCACAAACTATATTTCATTAGAAGATCATCAAAATTTTCATCTCGGTGATAACACCATAAAACTCAAAAAGAAAGGACTATTGGAATATTTCCCAACGGATAGATTTGACCAAGAATCCCATTCAAGTGAGCATCATACCATACATGTTCCTTATGGAAAAACCTTTGCGGTCCGTTTTGCCGATGGATCACGGGTTCATTTGAATTCAGGTTCGCGACTCTCATATCCAAAAAATTTCGGTGGATTTGATTCAAGGGAGGTTTCCCTTGTTGGCGAGGCATATTTTAAAATAGCAAAATCGGACAAGCCTTTTCAAGTAAACACCGAGCATTTGTCCGCCAAGGTATTGGGCACCGAATTTAATGTTTCAGCCTATAAAGACGGCGTTGACAAAGAGATCATACTCGTTGAGGGTTCAGTGAAAGTACTTCAGAATACTGCCGAAGATGATGCTATATCCAAAGTTTTGATTCCCAATCAGAGGGCTACCAAAAGCAATGGTAACCCTGAACTGATTATTGAACATGTGGATGTGAAAAATCATATCGCATGGAGGGATGGAATTCTGGTATTCAATAACGAGAACATCGAAGAGATCATCAAAAAACTAGAGCGCAGATTTAATGTTGATATTCAAAACAACTATGAAAAACTCAATGAATTTAGTTTTACCGGAAGGTTTAAAGAGGAGAATGTTGATGCGATTCTCAAAACTATGCAAGCACATACCAACTTTTCTTATTCAATGATCGGAAATGTTCTGAACATTGATCAACCTAATTAAACAAATGCCTATGAATATAAAATAAATGATTCAAACGAATGCTAACTAAAAACGTAACTTAAATGAAAAATTACTTAACAAATTTTAAAGCTAACTGGCTATTCAAAGTAGGTTTTCTTTGTTTGGCCATGCTATGTTTTAATCATGTACAAGCTGCTACATGCGAACAAAACGATATGGTCAATGCAAATTTTGAAAATATTGAATTGAAAAAGGTCTTTGAAAAAATAACCGAGTTAAATGGTTATAATTTTTTCTATGAGGCTTCGGAAATAGATGTGGAAAGAAAAGTTTCCATAAACGCGATGGAAACTTGTATCGACGATTTCTTAAAGCAATTATTTTTAACTATGGATATGAGCCACGAAATAATTGCAAAACAAGTGGTTGTCAAAGCAAAAAACACAAAACCCTTACCAGAAAAGAAAAGCGTAAAAACTACTATAAAGCCCGACCTTCAGCAAGCAACTATTTCGGGAACTATATTGGATGATACCGGTATACCCCTACCTGGGTCCACCGTAGTGGTCAAAGGAACAAGTGTGGGTACTACGGCGGATTTTGATGGGAAGTTCGAACTCTCTCTCCCCGAAAATGCAACAAGGCTTGTGGTTTCTTATATTGGTTTTAAGACACAAGAAGTAGCCATTGGAAGCAATACCGTTTTTACCATAAATTTGATACCGGATACGGCACAATTGGATGAAGTTGTTGTGGTCGGATATGGAACTCTTGCCAAAAAAAGAGTTACTGGATCTGTGGTATCCATTTCTTCGGAAACGCTTGTAGAAGTCCCTTCATTGACGCCAGAAGCTGCTCTCATTGGACAAGTTGCAGGTGTTCAAATACAGGAGGTTTCTGGAGAACCTGGTGCCAGCCCCAATATTCGTGTTAGGGGTTCGGGTTCAATTTCAGCCGGTAATGATCCATTATTTGTTATAGACGGAATACCCATATCAAGAAACTTAACTTCTTCCAACATATCAGGGGGGGTCGCTAGAAGAAGAGCAGCTTTTCAACCGCCTCCCGTGAATCCCTTAAATACGCTGAACCCTAATGATATTGCGTCCATAGAAGTGCTTAAAGATGCTTCTGCAGCAGCAATATACGGTTCTAGAGGGGGAAATGGAGTATTGCTTATTACCACTAAAAAAGGTACGAATTCCGATAAGGGAAAGTTCTCCATGAATTCTTTTGTACAAATACAAACCGTAGCCAACAAGCTTGACTTGATGAATGCAGAGGAGCTTATCGATTTTACCAGGGACGCAAGGAACAATAATTATCTTTCATCCGTAGATGGTGCATCTATAGATGATCCCATAGGCGATGGCGATAGAGGGGATACAAATTTTGAAATGCCCGAATCATTCATCAACTGGGATGGTACGGATACAGATTGGCAGGATGTTATTTTTAAGACAGGATCCATAAAGAGTTATAATTTCTCATATGCCTCCCCGATCAAAAATAAAACGAGCTTCTTTGCTTCCGCAGAGTATTTTACTCAAGAAGGTATTTTGGACAAATCCAACTTTGAAAGGTATAATTTAGTGTTGAATTTGAATTCACAGGTGACGGAAAAGTTAAATCTTGATTTAAGAGTGTCACCCACGATTACTGAAAATCAGAGAGTTCCTGCTTCTGCTCCCTATTTTGCAAGGCCTCCTGGTGTAGTTTATTCCGCAATTGTACATTCTCCTACGGTAAGCCCCTTTAATCCTGACGGAACAATCAATCAAAGGAACAATCAATCCTTTTTAGGTGGTGGTACCACTACTGCGAGCAATCCTCTTGCAATTCTAGCCGCGATCGATGATGAAATATTTCAATTTCAGACCCGTGCTTCCTTAGGTCTAACCTATGATATCTTACCCGAGCTTAAGTTTAAAACCTTTGCCGGCACCTATATCAATCTTTACAATCAGGATTTTTTCAGGGCCAACTCGCTTCTTTTTAGAAATGCATCGGAAGGCGAATCTTATGCGCAGGCCACCTCTTCTACTGAAGTTAACTGGTTATGGGAAAATACATTGAATTGGGAAAAAGAGATGGGAGATCACTTTGTCAATGCTTTAATTGGTTATTCCGCTCAAAGGGACAACATTACCATTAAGGAAGTATTGGCAGATAATTTTCCGGACGATTTGGTGCCTACTATAAGTGGCGGACAAGTATTTGCGGGTAATTCACTTCAAGAACAGTGGACACTTGCATCGGCCTTGTTTAGAATGAATTATAGTTATAAAGACAAATATTTATTTACCGGTACGATTAGATCGGATAAATCTTCGCGATTTGGAACCAATAATCAAACAGGGTATTTCCCTTCTTTTTCAGTGGGCTGGCGTTTGAACGAGGAAGGATTTTTTCAATCGGTGGAGGCAATTTCGGAACTCAAGCTAAGATTTAGCTGGGGAGAGACCGGAAACTTTGAAATTCCAAATTACGGAGCGATAGGACTGCTTTCCCCGGATAATTACAATCTGGCCGGAAATGAAGTGAACGGGTTGGTACAATCCACCATAACCAATCCTGAATTAACATGGGAAAAATCGCAACAAGCCAACTTTGGACTTGAATTGGGATTGTTTAACAATAGGGTGTTTCTCTTGACGGACTATTATAATACAAAAACGTCCGACTTATTGTTAAATGTAAGTATTTCATCCGTGTCCGGTTTTCAAACTACCCTTCAAAATTTGGGGGAGGTAGAAAATAGGGGTTTTGAAATTGCATTGAGCACCAAAAACTTTGTTGGTGATTTTAAATGGGACACGGATATCAACTTTTCCACCAATGAGAATGAAGTAATATCCCTTAATGAGAATAATGAGCCCATTTTTTCAGCCGGTAGTGCCGGGGTAAGACACGTTACTAGGGTAGGGGATCCCATTGGAAGTTATTTTGGTTATGTGGTAGACGGAATATATCAAAGCCAAGAGGAGATCAATAATGCTCCGGTAGATACCCAAGCTCCAGATCCGGCTCCCGGAGATTTTAGATTTAAGGATATTGATGGAGATGGTGAAATAACCCCTGATGACAGAACGGTAACGGGAAGTTATTTTCCGGATTTTACCTGGGGCATAAATAACAGATTTACTTATAAGGGAGTAGATTTCAGTTTTTTGATACAGGGTGTTGAAGGTAATGAAATTTTAAACCTTACATCGCGCCACCTTAAGAACGGGGAAGCCAACTTTAATTCATATGCCGTTTTCAACAACCGGTGGCGTTCACCTAGCGATCCAGGTAACGGAAATATACCAAGGGCGGATCGGCAATCGGGAAACCATGGTAATAATAACAGGCCTTCATCTTTTCAAGTTGAAGACGGTTCGTTTATACGACTGCGAAATGTTACTTTGGGATATTCACTACCCACCGCTAAATTATTTGGGAACAGTATAGACAAATTACGATTCTATGTTATTGGTACCAACCTGTTTACAATTACCGATTATTTGGGCTATAATCCTGAAGTCAGTAATATTTCTACCAGTAGTTTAACCCCTGGGGAAGATTATGGAGCTTATCCATTGACAAAATCTATCACCGTAGGCATTAATCTAACCTTTTAATTTAAAAACGTAGAAAAGATGAAAAAAATAATCATACTATTCATAACGCTATGCACGGCATGGGCCTGTAGTGATGAATTCACGGAATTGGCACCGATATCGAACAGAAATGAGGCGGATTTCTTTAACAATGCCAATGATTTTGTAGCATCGATCAATGCAAGTTATGCAGGATTACAAGATGACGGTGTATTCGGAAGGGCTTATTGGACCATGTTTGAAATGAGATCCGATAATACAGATCAAGGACCTGATGCCACAGGTCTGGCAAGACAGTTCACGGAAATCAATGCGTTTACGGAAGATCCGTTAAACGAACAAGTAGATGCTGCATGGAGCGGATCATATGAAGTAATAGCCAATTGCAATGTTATTTTGGACAGAATTGACCCCGTAGATATTGAAACCGGTCTTAAAAACAGGATTATCGGGGAGGCACTTTTCCTTCGATCTTTAATGTATTATCATCTAGCGGTAGCATTTGGTAATATTCCTTTGCAGCTAACAACCTTCATACCGGGTGACGAACTAAATCAGGTAGATGCAAATACGGTTTACGCACAATTGGTTTCCGATTTGGAAATAGCAGAAGCCAATTTGCCTATTTCGTATCCTGCAAGTGATGTGGGGAGGGCAACAAAAGGCGCTGCGGCAACACTATTGGCAAAAGTATTGCTGACCATAGGGCAGGACTCTGATGCAGAAACCGTTTTAAGGCGTATCATAAGCGATTACAATTATGAGCTACTTGCAGATTACGGGGATTTATGGGGAGCCTCCAATGAAAATAACGCAGAATCCATATTCGAAGTCCAGTACATTAGTGGAGGTATCGGTCAAGGAAGTCCCTTTACCAACGAATTTTCTCCAAGTGGGGATTTACAAACGGGGCAAGGGTTTAACAGAAATAGGCCCACAGCTACTTTGGAAAATGCATATGAGCCCGGAGACCTAAGGTTTGAAATTTCTATGGGCACTGTTTGGATCGACCTAGAAGGAGAGGAAACGGTTGAAAATTATGTGAGAAAATACGAAAGTGATCCACCTGTGGAAAATGATTCCGACATCAATTTCGTAGTCTTTAGGTATGCCGATGTACTCCTAATGCTTGCCGAAGCCTTAGGTGAAACCGCAGAAAGTTATGGGTTGATAAACCAGGTAAGGGCAAGAGCAGGATTAGGAGGTATTGATGGGAGTACCCCAGGAACCTTTGAAGAAAAGTTGCTTGATGAAAGGCAAGTGGAGCTGGCTTTTGAGAATCATCGTTGGCCAGATTTAAGAAGGTTCGGAGTTGTTGTCGAAAAACTGATCGAAGCTGAATCCGATGTGATCGATCAGAGTGCCATAAGGAATCTGTTTTTCATTCCCCAAAGAGAAATGGACATCAATACAAATTTTGTTCAGAACAATAATTAATTGTAGTAAGATAATTGAGTTAGTTTAGTTACCCTATTATTGTGGATTTACCTACTTATGTTTTTAATTGGCGCTATCGGTAACCAAATATGGGTTTTCATAGGCCATGTTAAAATGAACTTGTTGAAAAATAATTTAATAAAAAATGACACGATGAAAAAACTCCTAATGATTATTTGTCTGTGCTTTGGATTTTTAACCCAAGCGCAAGAAGAGAAAAAAGTACTAAATATTATAGCCATTGGCGCACATCCGGATGATTGCGACTCCAAGTTTGGAGGTACCGCGGCATTGTTTGCAAAAATGGGTCATAAAGTGAAGTTTGTTGCCTTAACCAATGGTGATGCCGGCCATCAGACCCAAGGAGGTGGTGCCCTGGGCAAACGTAGACGCGCGGAAGCCAAAAAAGCTGGAGCGATTTTAGGAGTTGCGTACGATGTGCTCGACAATCACGATGGTGAATTGGTACCATCTCTAACTGTACGACATCAGGTGATTAGAAAAATACGCGAGTGGGATGCCGATGTTGTATTAGGCCTAAGGCCCAATGACTATCATCCTGACCATAGAAATGCAGGCATCCTCGTTCAAGATGCCGCATATTTGGTTATTGTTCCAAATGTAACTCCAGATACCCCTCCCTTAAAAAAGAACCCTGTTTTCCTTTATATGAAAGATGGTTTTCAAAAACCGTATCCTTTCTCAAGGGATATTGCAGTAAGGGTAGACGATGTCATAGATACCAAGGTAAAGGCTTTGGCAGCCCATGATTCCCAAATGTTCGAGTGGCTTCCATGGGTAAGTGGTGCCGATATGAACGAAATTCCCACTGGAGACACTGAAAGGTTGGCATGGTTAAAAAATCGTTGGGCCAAAACTAAGGTCTGGAACGAAGAGGAGGCTAAAGCCATAGAAAAATGGTATCCAAAAACGAAAGCGACCGACATAAAATATGTGGAGTTTTTTGAAGTATGTGAATACGGAAAGCAACCCACCGAGGAGGAGATAAAAGCAATTTTCCCTATGCTGGGAGTGAATAAAAACTAGGAAATTGTAGCATTAGCCGTAACCAAGCGATACATAATGAAAAAAAACAAATCAAGCTCCAAAAGGTACGTCCACATCATAATTTTGGTAATGCTGGTATTCTTTGTAATATCTTTTATTACAAACATTCTCAATTCAATAATTGTTGATGTCAAGAACAGCTTTGACCTCAGTTTAACAATGACCGGCCTGTTACCTTTTTCTTTTTTTATCGCCTATGGGGTAATGTCGATTCCGGCCGGATTTCTATCAGAAAAGTATAGTGATAAAACATTACTGTCCTGGTCCTTTTTAATAATGGCGGTGGCTTCATTAGGGTTTAGTTTTTTTCCCGGTTACAGTGTCTTTTCAATTACGTTATTTTCCTTAGGTAGCTGTATGGCGGTTCTACAAGTGATTATCAACCCGATGTTAAGAGTTGCCGGGGGAGAAGAGCATTTTGCTTTCAATTCGGTACTTGCTCAATTGGTATTTGGTTTGGCCTCCTTTGCTAGTCCTTTTCTATACAAATACATAGTAGACACCGGTTCAAATGAAAGTGGAGTGGCCGCCACTATAAGAAGTCTTGTTCCGGAGAATCTACCTTGGGTGGGACTGTATATTGTTTTTTCGATTATTGCCTTAGTACTATTGGCAATCGTTTTTTTTACAAAATATCCAACGTATGAAAAGAGAGCGGATGAAGTTGCCGGGGATTCAAAATCTTATTGGAGTCTTTTAAAGAACAAGTGGACTATTTTATTTTTTCTTGGCATATTCTGTTATGTCGGCACGGAACAAGGGGTCGGTAATTGGATTTCACAATTTCTTTATCAATACCATGGGTTGGATGCACAGACGGTAGGGGCGGATACTGTCGCATATTTCTGGGCAATGCTGACTATAGGTTGCTTCTTGGGCCTTTTATTATTAAAAGTTATGGATAGCAGAAAACTGTTGATAGGTGCCACGGCCATTACCATGTTATTTTTGGTTATTGCCCTTACAGGTAGTGCACAAGTTGCCCTTTTTGCCTTTCCGGCAATAGGTTTTTCCATATCCGTTATGTGGTCCATTATATTTTCTCTAGCGCTTAATTCCGTTAATGATAATCATGGCTCACTTTCCGGGATACTATGTACAGGGATAGCCGGCGGGGCCCTAATTCCATTTTTAGTAGGGGCTTTAGGTGAAATTTCGAGCCTAAGAACGGGCCTATTTCTTTTACTGGTGCCCTTGACTTTTATTTTGTCAATTGGCTTTTGGGCAAACCCTTTGGTCAAGAATAAAACAATTCAATTAAAAAACGGCAAGGATCAGTAGTTTAATGGAAGTTATAGGTGTAGATATGGGTGGTACCAACATTAAGGTTGGAGCGGTACGGGATGGCATCATTCTAAAAGAATCCTATGCAGATGTAAATACCAAGGAAACTGAAACTGAAACCTTCGAAAAACTTTTTACATGTATTGACGAATTGTTTTCAAAAAACATTAAGGCGATTGGCGTGGGAGTTCCAGGTGTTGTTGACACTACCAATGGAATTGTTTATGATCTGCAAAATATACCTTCCTGGAAAGAAGTGCATTTGGCAGCTATTTTAAAAAAAAGGTATAGCATTCCAATTTTTGTAAATAACGATGCGAACTGCTTTGTGATGGGAGAAAAATTATTCGGCAAAGCAAAACGCTATAAAAACTGTATAGGCCTGTCCATAGGTACAGGATTGGGAATGGGAATAATCATTAACGAAAAAATATATAACGGGGTGCTGTCCGGAGCGGGAGAAATAGGAATGGTATCCTATAAAAATGGCATCTTGGAAGACTATACAAGTAGTTTTTTTTTCTCCAAAAATTATGATTTAAATGCTAAAGAACTCCATGAAATGGCGAAACAAAATAACCCCCTTGCCTTAAAGGCTTTTCAGGAGTTTGGTGGGCACTTGGGTATAGCTATGAACAACATTCTATATCTATTTGCACCGGAAGCAATAATCCTTGGAGGCTCTATAAGTAAGGCCTTTCAATTTTTCAAAAAATCGATGTACGAAAAAATAAACTCTTTTGCATACCCAAAACAAATTAAAGATCTGAAAATTGAAATATCGGAATTGGTAGGGTCGCCTATTTTGGGAGCTGCCAGTCTATGCTTTCAGAAGCTTGAAAAAAATGATGGCTGAACTGATCTTATTATAAAATTAATACAAATGTGGCCCTATTCATTACGGTCGTGATTAAATATGTACTATAAAATGAAGAACATTATACTGTTTTTTTGGATTTGCATCTCATTAAACACCTTTGCTGTTGAAACCAAACAAATTCCGATTACCATAGAAAATAATATTGAAGGAGCCCCTATAACCCTAGGCGTTCCATTTCCAAAAGGCGAGTTATATTCTGTTGATAATATCCGGTTGCTAAACGCTAAGGGAAAAGAGATATCGTGCCAAACAACAGAGGTATCTACCTGGTCCCCGATCGATGAAAGTGTTAAGTGGATATGGGTGTTTTTCTTTTCGGACAACCATGCCGATTATACGCTTGAATATGGCGAAGATGTAATATCCAATGGTTTCCAAGAAAGAATCATATCTACAAATAATATGAGGCCGGGAGGAGGCATTACGGTAAATACAGGGCCTCTTTCCTTTACCATAAGCAAATCGGGCAATGGATTTTTGGATAGAGTGTTATTGGATTCCGATGGAAATGGCATATTGGAGGAAAATGAGCTTATAGCCTCCTCTCCCGATAGCAAAAGGGGTACCTTCTTGGATATTTTAGACGATTCTGGCATTGATGCCTCTACCGCGGTAATCAATGAAGTTTTTAGGGAAAAGGGTTCTGGTCCTATGCACACCATTTTTAGAATTGAAGGAACACTTTTATATGAAAGGGAAGACAATAATATTTCTCCTTTCACTATCCGGCTGCATGCGTATGCAGGAAAAACTTATGTTAAGATATTACATACAATGACCTACACGGGTATTCCCGATAAACATAAAAAGCAAGAGGGGGATCATGCCAATATTGCTACCCAGAATAAAAAGATTTTATCGGAGGATACTTCAAATGATCCGGGATGGACACAACCCAATGATCAAATAGCAGCCTGTGGACTTCAATTAAAATATCATCTGGATAAAGAAATAGAGGTATCGATGCCATTATACGAAGAGGATTGGGATACCCCATCCACTGATTTTTCCCTAAAAAAAATACAGGCTACCAAGAATCAAATAAGTCTATTGCAAAAAGGCCCCGATAGAGCTAATGGGGAAAGTTTAAGAAGCCTTTATTTAGGTAAGCTCAAGGACGGTGATCAAAGTGCATTGCGTGAAAACGAAAATTTGTTCAGTGCTGAAGTGTCAGAGAAAAAGAAAAAACTATTTACAGCACAACAGGCAAAAGGATGGCTCAATGTCTCAGATAATAAGAGAGGCATAAGTATTGGAATAAAAAACTTTTTAAAAGAATATCCAAAGGGCATTGGAATAGATCCCATTTCAAAAACGATTATTGGCAGTGTTTGGCCTTCGGAAAACGACCCTATGAGCTTTGCAAGGGACAATACCGAATTGGATGGTGGTATGCTAGATAATTTCGCCCAGGGTATTACTAAAACTACAGAATTCATCTATTACTTCCATAACGGCCAAACGGTAGATATGATAGACCAAAAAATGAATTATGTAATTAAAGGTCCTGTAGCACATGCCACTCCTGAATGGTACTCCAATTCCAAGGTGTATGGCAACATTGCACCGTATTCCAAAGAACGGCCCGAATTTGAAAATGGGCTACAGTATAAGTACAAATGGTGGGCATTCAACCAAGATAAACAACCTTGGTATGGAATATTTGATTATGGCGATGGAAAAACATATTTCGTTAAGGACAAATGGTTTCAATGGACCAATAATGAACCTACCGTTGATTTCATGCTATGGACAAATTTTATGAGAACAGGCGATGCAAAATATTACCACATGGCGCAAGCGATGAGCAGGCATACCATGGATGTGGATAATGTACATTGGCCGAAAAAAAGAAGTTATGTGGGTCAGGATAATGATGCCATAGATTTTTGGAACTATGAAAATGAACCGGAATCCACGCCTTATTTGGGTATTGGAAGAAGACATGCCAATGAACACTGGTACGCTTTGCTTAGCGCACATGTTTGGATTCAGGGGTGGATAGCATCGTATTATCTTACCGGGGACCATCGCGCCTTGGAAGTTGCAAAAATGACCGGTGACACTTATCTAAAACGCATTTGGGGAGAACATGATCTAAGGGGAAGAAGATTGTATCTGTCCGTCTTGAACTTAGTAGAGCTTTATGATGCCACAAAGTTGAACAAGTATGGATTGGAACTAGATCATAGGGTAAACCTTATGTTGACCCTACAACAGGAACAAGGAGGAAATTTAGTATTGGACAGGTATGGATATAGCCAAACCTACGTAGCACAGGGATTGTATAAATACTATCAGATTACAGGTAAAAAAGAAGTAAAAAAAGCGCTTTTGGACCATGCCCGTTGGGTACGTAACGTTCCCCCCTTAAATCATGAAATGGAATCCTACTTGGCAACCATTTATCCATTATTGATAGGCTATGAATTCTCAGGGCAAGACATATACCTAAGGGAAGCCTTGGATAGGGCAGAAGTGCTAAAAGTAAAACCACTTCCCAAAGAGATCAATGCATTCAAAGATGTAGCATCGTTGAACGAAGCTTTATTAAAAGTGTCCAACATGCCCAAGAGCAAAGGTCGTTTTACGAATTGGGAAATCAATCAGGGATTACGGGTATTTGGTTGGACACATGCCTATAATGTCCCTTATCTGTTGTACTGGCTTGAAAAAGCGGATGTAAAAAAAACAAAATAGAAAATGAAAGTGGATGCCATAGGACAAAATACTTCGATCCGCTATAAACAGCCCGGAGCTTTTGAAGAAACGCGATTTGAGAAAATACATAACGTTGTATTCAAAAATTCATTGGGAGGTTCAAAAAAAGTCGCAGCGGAGATAGCCGCTTTAATAAGGGAGAAGCAATCCCTTGACAAGCAGTGTATTTTGGGGTTGGCTACGGGTTCCTCTCCTATCAAAGTATATGAAGAGCTGGTTAGATTACATAAAACCGAAGGTCTTAGCTTTAAAAATGTGGTCACTTTTAACCTGGATGAGTATTATCCAATGGAGCGAAACAATTTTCAAAGTTATCATTATTTCATGCACGTGCATTTATTTGACCATATTGACATAGAACCTCAGAATATTTATATCCCGGACGGTACCACATCTCAGGAGAAACTTTATGAGTATTGTTTGCACTATGAAAATTTAATCACGGAACTAGGTGGATTGGATTTTCAACTTTTAGGAATTGGAAGAACAGGTCATATTGGTTTTAATGAGCCGGGTTCGCATTATAATTCCAAAACCAGGGTAATCACCCTTGACCATATCACGAGAATTGATGCTGCACCTGCCTTTTTAGGAATAGAAAATGTTCCCAAAAAAGCAATCACAATGGGCGTGGGTACAACCTCCAAGGCAAAAAGAATTGTTCTATTGGCATGGGGAACCAATAAGGCAAATATTATCAAAAAGACCATTGAAGGTCTAATTTCATCGGAGGTTCCCGCAACATACCTCCAACATCATAGGAATACTACATTCATACTGGACAAAGCGGCGGCTTCCGAACTGACAAGAATCAAAAAGCCATGGGTGGTGGGTGATTGTGAATGGAACGAACCATTGCAGAGTAGGGCTATAATTTGGTTATGTGAAAAGGTGAAAAAACCAGTGCTAAAGCTAACCGATAAAGACTATAACAACAACGGGATGGCAGACTTGCTTTCCAAAGAAGGCTCTGCTTACGATTTAAATATTAGAATGTTCAATAGGCTGCAACATACCATTACGGGCTGGCCGGGTGGGAAACCGAAAGCCGATGACTCCAATCGCCCTGAAAGGGCTTCTCCGGAAAAGAAAAGAGTTTTGGTCTTAAGTCCGCATCCCGATGAGAATGTTATTTCAATGGGAGGTACTATAGACCGTCTGGTAGAGCAGGGCCATATTGTACATTTGGCCTATCAAACTACCGGAAATTTAGCGGTAAACAATGAAGATGCCTTAAAGTACGCTGAAGTGACCTCCGCTTTGGTTTCCAATATTCAGAACGACGGAATCGAATCCATCATTGAAAATATTCACAGGACAAATGAAGTGGACTCTGGCCCCTTACTTAATTTGAAAAGGTTAATAAGGGAAAAAGAGACCATTGGTTCAACACGTTTTCTAGGAATTTCTGATGAAAATGTCCACTTTTTGAGAATGCCATTTTATGAGACCGGGGCCGGTAAGAAGAAAAATCTAAGTCAAGAGGACATCATACTTCTTGTTGATTTAATCACAAAAATTCAACCATACCAAATCTTTGCGGCCGGTGATTTATCCGATCCGCACGGAACCCATAAGACCTGTTTGGATGCTTTGAAGATTGCTATGCAACAACTAGGGAACGAGCCGTTCATTAAAAAATGCTGGGTTTGGCTATACAGCGTTTGGGATGAGTGGAGGACACATGAAATAGACATGGCGGTACCGCTAAGTCCAGATCAAGTGTTGAAAAAACGAAATGCCATCTTTTACCATCAATCACAAAGAAGGAATGTAATGTTTCAAGGTGATGATTCTAGTGAATTTTGGATTATTGCGGAGGACAGAAATAGAAATACGGCTAAGAAATACCATAAACTTGGGTTGGCGGAATACGAGGCCATGGAGGCTTTTAAAAGATTGCTATGACATATGGTTTCATTGCCCAATTTGATTCTATTCATCTATTCAATAAGATGGGTTAAAAGGCCTATATTTCCTTTTGAGGCCCCCAATTTATAACTCAAATAAGCGATGTGATCAAAGCAGGTTTATTGATGAACATTGCTTCTATTATCTTTTAACTTCAATTTCGGAAAGCGTTATTTCAGAGATCAGTTCCAAGTTATCGTTTTCGAAAGCTTTATCCAATTGTTCCACTTCAGGATTATCGCCATTGGGCCTATAGTTCTTATAATCAACAAACCGAATTCCGTTGATATATCTTTCATTAAATGCTTCCCTAAAACGAACACCTCCTCCATTTACAAAAAAACGATATGCGAGGTAATCCGGCTTTAATGTGCTTTTATTGAACCAATACATAAAAACGTCCTCAAAATCGTCTCCACCACCAGCTTCATCGAATGTTACCCTAATCTTATAATACGCATCTTCCTTAATCGTTACTTCTCCTAAAAATTCTTTGTTGACCGCCTTGTCATTTAAACCGTATGGCAAATAAGCAAAATAGTGAACGGAGTTAATGGAATTCGAATATTTGGTGGCCATAGAATCCGGAACGAATACCAAGCTGTCATTAACATATCTTTTAAACTCATCTGGGCCCATAACGTCACGGATTTTTGTGGAATCTTTTGAAAATGATCTGCTTAGAATTCTTTTCCCTTCTTTTCTTCCGTATTGATAAAGGATGTCTCTTGAAACAAATGTGATATCGCTATTTGTATAAAGTACCCCACCACTAACTTCAATGGCACCGTCTACTATATTTTGAACATCGGGTTTTTTAGAATCAATATGCTTACAACAAAAAAGAGTGGTGCATAAAATGAGCAGAAGTATTCTGTTAATCATAGGGTCTCTGGATTTTTGTCCTAAATTTCCTATCCTTTTAGGATATTTACAGGAGACCACAAAATAAGCAAAAAGAGGATAAAAACTCGATTTTGAGTTATTTTTTAGTAGGCTATATGAAGTAAAAGCTATTCGTTTAAAAACGTCTTCCGGTAAATGATTAGGTGTCCAGTCCCAGTAGTAACATTTAAACATCACGTTGTAGCATCTTGTTGGGAGGACACTGTCATGTATTTATTCGATGGATTGTTTTGGAAGATCAGTGTGTAATTGATTAAATACCAAAAGCATACTTTTACGAGCGGTTATATCCGTTTCCACTTTTTGGGCAAACACCGTTATGCTATTACCTAGAAAACAAAAAATTGATAGTGGGATGATTTTTTATAAAATATCTGGATATATGATGGTTCCACTTTTCATGGTTGTTGGTATTTATTGTCTTAGCAGTTCTAAAATATCCGGTAGGTCGGTAGTGTTTTTATTGAGCATTCGGAAATTGTCATAATAACTATCGGTTATCGAATAAAATTTATCCGCCTGCCTTGCTTCGGACCATCCATTTTTTATAGATTGCAGTGCATTGGGATTTTCTTCGCGAAGATTTAAGAACAGATCGGTTATTTTTTTCTTGTCCTTGGCAGAAAGTTCATTGTTTATCAAAACGGGACCTAACGGAATCTCTTCCGAAATCCATAAAACCCTCGTTTGTCCCAATAACAAAGGATTATCTTCAATCTGTTTATAGTATTCATTGCTTCCTATGGCACAGATATCAGTTTCTTTTCTTAGTAGCTTATTGAACGTTGAGGTGTGATTACCACCATATTTTACCTGTTTAAAATCCATTTCCGGGGATTTTAAGCCTATTGAACTCAATAAAAGTCTAGGCACCAAATTTCCAGAAGTAGACCCCTTGTTTACGAACATTATGGATAGGCTTTTAGCATTATTTTTAAAGGAAATCAAATCTTTGATATGATCATTATTGGTCAATAAGACAGTTTTATAATTGTCTACCGCATTCTTTTTGACCTTTAAGGCTGCAATGGGAGTCATGGGACTAGGGCTTAAACTAAGTTCTAAATAGCCAAGGGTATTTATTAATGCCACATCTACCTCTTTGGATGCTATCCCTTTGATAAAAGAGGATACACTTGGATAGCTCACCGTTTCAACCGGTCTTTTCAGAAGTTCTTTTAACTCTTCTGATAACGGCTTCAAATTATTGATCCTATCATTTGTAGCATAAGTATATGTTGCCAACCTTAAGGGTTTAGCACTTGTTTTACATCCTATTTGAAACAGTGCAATACAGATGAGTACACCTATTGTAATTCGTTTTTTATGCATTTTTGTTTTTTTTTGTTAAATCAAATGTATCACTTTATGGCCTTTCCCCGAATTTGTGGAATGATCGGAACGAACGGTGAGTATAAATTATAGGGTTCTATTTCCAAGGTGCTAAATCCACTGGTCTCTAATAAGGACTTCGTATCCCTATTGGTGTGACAGCCTTCAAAAAACCAATGCCATGGTTTGTGGATCCAATTTTGGATCGAGCCCAGCATTGAATTTTCCCTTGCCTTAACATGCTCAATAAAAACAAATTCCCCGGAAGGTTTCAATATTCTTTTTATCTGACCGATGCATTGTAATGGATTCCCAACCGTACAAAGAACCAAGGTGCTCATAACAAAATCACATGAGTTGTCCGGTAAATCAATGGTTTCTCCGGTCATGGATTTTATATGTAGATCTATGTCATATTTTTTGGCACTTTTTCTGAGGTTGGCATGCATATGGATATTGGGCTCGATGGCGATCAATCTGGTTCCTTTTTTCAAATACCTCATGTTTGCCCCCGCACCAGAACCTATTTCTACTACGGTCTCAGGATGATTTTGAAACAGTTTTCTTTTCGATTTCCCCCATAGTACATCCATATAACCGGAGATGATATAAAAGAACCATGAATTGATAGGCCCTCTGATAGGGTCGT
>JBATTK010000027.1:0-5238 GCA_049670505.1 Saonia sp. | reverse complement strand
TTTTTTGGCCATTAGTGCTCCAACAGTATTTTTTCTATGATTTTGGGAAAATGTTCGTATTCCAACCGGTGTACTTTTTCGGCAATAGCTTCTGGGGTGTCGTCGTTCAAAACCTTTGTCCTTGCCTGATAAATAATAGCTCCCTCATCATAATTCTCGTTTACAAAATGTATGGTGATCCCCGTTTCACTCTCGTTGTTTTCTTTTACCGCTTGGTGTACCTTCATTCCATACATACCTTTGCCACCGTATTTTGGTAGAAGGGCGGGATGTATGTTTATAATTTTTTCAGAAAAGTTTTGGATAAGGTTCTCGGGAATTTTCCATAAAAATCCAGCTAAGATTACAAGGGAAGGATTATAACTTTTTAGAAGGTCCAAGATACAATCCGTATGATAGAATGCAGTTCTGTTAAAATATAGAGCACTGATATTTAGTCTATTACACCTATCAATCACCTTAGCATCCCTTTTATTGGTAAGTACACATACCACGGTAACTTTTGGATTGTCCTGAAAGTAGTGTATTATGTTTTCAACATTTGAACCAGAACCGGAAGCAAAAAGAACAATGCGTTTCATTCAATATATCCTATTACCGTAGAAGAAATTTTTTAGGCTAAATTAATACTCCTGTGGTTAATTTTCTTAAATTACGGTACATTTTAACGACAAATAGTGTTATTAAACCAAAGTTTTTTATTTTTGCCAACGATTTAAATTTTTAAAACCAAAATTATTATGTCAGACATTGCATCAAGAGTAAAAGCTATCATCGTTGATAAATTGGGTGTTGATGAGAACGAAGTTGTAGCCGAAGCTAGCTTTACCAACGACCTGGGAGCCGATTCCTTGGATACTGTTGAGTTGATTATGGAATTCGAAAAGGAGTTCGATATTCAAATTCCCGACGATCAAGCTGAGAATATTGCAACAGTTGGCCAAGCCATAAGTTATATAGAAGAAGCGAAGTAATTTTATGATATCTTGGACAAGATTAAAAATATCCATGCGGTAATCGTGCTGCATGGATAATTTTTTTTAATTTCATTCGACATAATAAATTTAAACAAAATTTGGTTCAATGCAGTTAAAGCGAGTAGTGGTTACAGGTCTGGGTGCTTTAACACCTATAGGTAACAATATCGAAGAGTATTGGGATGGTTTAAAAAACGGTAAGAGCGGTTCCGCCCTTATTACCTATTACGATACCGAAAAGTTTAAGACCAAATTTGCTTGTGAGTTAAAAAATTACGATCCGGCGGATTATTTTGATAGAAAGGAAGCGCGAAAACTGGATAAGTTTGCACAATACGCCCTTATTTCTTCGGATGAGGCTATCGCGGATTCTAAATTGGACTTGGAAAAGATAGACAAGTTCCGTGTCGGTGTAGTCTGGGGAGCAGGTATCGGAGGTCTGGAAACATTTCAAAATGAAGTACTAAACTATGCCGAGGGTGATGGTACGCCAAGATTCAACCCCTTCTTTATTCCAAAGATGATAGCTGATATAGCACCGGGCAATATTTCCATTAAGCACGGCTTCATGGGGCCCAACTATACTACAGTATCTGCCTGTGCATCATCGGCAAACGCCATGATAGATGCGCTGAATTATATTCGTTTGGGATATTGTGATGTTGTGGTTACGGGAGGAAGTGAAGCTGCCGTTACTATAGCGGGCATGGGCGGTTTTAATGCCATGCACGCCTTATCTACAAGAAATGACAGCCCAGAAACGGCCTCAAGGCCTTTTGATGCGACAAGGGATGGTTTTGTTCTAGGCGAAGGTGCCGGAGCATTGATTCTTGAAGAGTATGAGCACGCAAAAGCCAGAGGTGCAAAAATATATGCCGAAGTTTTAGGGGGCGGACTATCCAGTGATGCCTATCATATGACCGCACCGCACCCCGAGGGGATAGGTGTAGAACGAGTAATGCAAAATTGTCTGAACGATGCCGGACTCAAGCCGGAAGATGTAGATACCATTAATACCCATGGTACTTCTACACCCCTAGGGGATGTGGCGGAGTTAAAGGCAATAACCAAGGTCTTTGGCGAACATGCATCCAAGATCAATATCAATTCAACAAAATCGATGACAGGACATTTGCTTGGGGCTGCCGGGGCTATTGAAGCCATAGCTTCTATTTTGGCAATGGAACACAGTTTGGTGCCTCCGACCATAAATCATACTACTGTTGACGAGACAATAGACCCAAAACTGAATCTTACACTTAATGTGGCCCAAAAAAGGGAAGTAAACGTTGCCATGAGCAACACATTTGGCTTTGGTGGACATAACGCTTGCGTCCTATTCAAAAAAATCAGCTAAAAAAACATGAGTTTTCCCTCTAATTTATTTAATTCCCATTCTAAGAAGGATGGGGATTTTTTTTTAGGGGTAACCAAGATTTTAGGATTTAAACCGAAAAAAATAGGGGTCTATAAAAAAGCCTTTTTACATCGATCGGTCAATAAAAGGGACAAGAACGGCACACCCATGAACTATGAACGTTTAGAGTTTCTTGGAGATGCCATGTTGGGAACTATTATCTCTAAACATCTCTACAATGAAGTACCTGCCGGCGATGAGGGCTATCTGACCAAAATGCGCTCAAAGATCGTAAGCAGGAAGCATCTCAACGAATTGGGAAAAGATCTGGACCTTATAAAATTTGTACATAGCCGTATTCCTAAATCCCATTTTGGGGATAATATACATGGCAATGTTTTTGAAGCCTTGGTCGGGGCAATTTACTTGGATAGGGGATATACGTATTGTGAAAAATTCATCAATGACCGGGTAATAGGGCCTTATGTGGATATAGAGCAATTGGAAGGTAAAGTAATAAGTTATAAGAGCCTTGTAATAGAATGGTGCCAAAAGAAGAAAAAGACATTTCATTATGATGTGTACGATGATACAGGTAACGATGCCCTAAAGCATTTTGCGGTTAAGCTATCCATAGAAAACAAGGTGGTGGCCAAGGCGAGGGCCACCTCTAAAAAAAAGGCAGAGGAAAAAGCTTCCAAAAGAGCCTATTTCGCTTTGCAGGACAAGATGAACAAATCTTGAACGGGAAAATGTTCAACTCTAACGTTTTCGCTGGCCAATAGCATCTCTAATTAGTTGGCTAAGCTAGTTTCTTTCCCCCTTTAATTATATATTTACGCTTTTCTTAGAAGGTGGTATGGCAGCGATACACAAAATTTCCGAGGATTTTTATGAAGATTCGTTTGCTTTGATCGCTTTGCACAGTAGCATGGAAGATTATACCTTGGCTTATGCGCTTAATCTATACCTGAAATCAAACCTAAAAAGAACCCGGATAGATTTAGACATATCGGAAAACATTTCCTTCCCCATTTTTGAGTGGAAAGATCCGGTAAACGATCGATACTGGACCTTGATTACTAATAATAGCATATTAGAGGAAAATCTAGATCGGAACGATCTTTTTCGAAACGAGCCTTCGTATACAAAACACAAGCTGGTTCCGGAGTTTAAGGATGTAGACTACTTTTTAAAAATTGAACAGGACGATATGGATGTTGAAGACCGACTAATAAAATCTATTCAGGCAATACCGCACATGGTAACGGCATATGCTATTGAGACCAATACTCTAAAATCTAAGAACAACTTAATTTTTTAACAGAATGCCAAATAAAAAAAAGACCAAGATAGTAGCTACCTTAGGACCGGCTACCAGTAAAAGGGATGTGCTTAGGAATATGATCGAAGCAGGAGTGGATGTCTTTAGAATAAACTTTTCCCATGCCGATTATAATGATGTCTCGGAACGTGTTGAAATGATACGGGAGCTCAATGAAGAATTGGGTACGAATATTTCCATACTTGCAGACCTGCAAGGGCCAAAACTTCGTGTGGGTGTAATGGCCGGAGAAATTGTTGTTGCCCCGGGGGACGAAATTATGTTCGTTACAGGAAAACCGTTTGAGGGCAATGCAGAAAAAGTATATATGAACTATGATAGTTTTCCAAAAGATGTAAATCCTGGAGAACGCATTTTGCTCGATGACGGGAAACTGATATTCGAAGTACTCTCTACCAATAAAAAAGACCAAGCAAGGGCAAAAGTAATTCAAGGAGGACCTTTAAAGTCCAAAAAGGGAGTGAATTTGCCCAATACCAATATCTCACTGCCCGCACTTACCGAAAAAGACGTTAAGGATGCTATTTTTGCAATTTCCCTAGATGTAGATTGGATAGCATTGTCTTTTGTACGCTTCAGTCAGGATCTTATAGATCTTCAGAATATAATAAAAGAACATTCCGAAAACAAAATCCCAATAATCGCCAAGATAGAAAAACCGGAGGCTGTTGAGAATATTGATAAGATCGTGGCATACTGTGATGGTCTAATGGTAGCCAGGGGAGATCTCGGCGTTGAGGTTCCGGCACAAGAGGTACCGTTGATTCAAAAACAGCTGGTATTGCGCGCAAAAAAAGCGAGGATCCCGGTAATTATAGCCACCCAAATGATGGAGACCATGATTACCAGTCTAACACCTACCCGGGCCGAGGTAAACGATGTGGCAAACTCTGTTATGGACGGTGCCGATGCCGTAATGCTTTCGGGGGAAACATCCGTAGGAAACTACCCGGTTCAGGTGATACAAAAAATGTCGAGTATTTTGCAAAGTGTGGAAGGATCGGATTTGATCAAAGTCCCGCATGATCCACCACATATTCGCACAAAAAGATATATTACCAAATCGGTCTGTTATCACGCTGCCATTATGGCCAACGAAATTAAGGCCAAAGCCATTTCTACTTTGACCAATAGTGGATATACGGCATTTCAAATATCCGCTTGGAGACCAAGTGCCCATATTCTGGTTTTCACCTCCAACAAAAGAATACTAACGCAGTTGAACCTGCTTTGGGGAGTAAAGGCATTTTATTATGATCGGTATGTCTCTACGGATGAAACCATAGAGGATGTGAACAAAATGGCCTGTCAAAAGGGATTTTTGGATGTTGGGGACATGTTGATAAGCCTTGCCGCAATGCCCATAAAGGATAAGGGGATGGTAAATACCCTTAGGGTTACGGAAATTGAAACTTGCAACTTTTAACGTGAGTTCTATTTAAAATCTGTTACCAATATTGGCAAAGGCCAATAAAATCAGTCAATGTTTCCCCCGGCGCACTTGTCTACCGAAGTTTTGCCTCTTTCACCAAAGTAGCCTTTGCTACTAAGGCTGAAAG
>JBATTK010000026.1:0-38127 GCA_049670505.1 Saonia sp. | reverse complement strand
GAGTTATACCATCCTACTAGTGAAACGGTGTATGAGTTTAGAGGAAGGGGATATCTGGAATTCCTTAAATCCGGTAGCAACGGGATTGAAAAGAAACGTATAAAGAGGACAAATCCGGTCATGAACGTAACTCGTAAAAGAGGAAAATAATAGTAATAAGGGTATACAAGTCCGAAAACCGTCATACGGGGCGAGGATAAAGATTTTTTGGTTGGTTATTTAGTTGGAAACCGTCCTGACCTCAAACTTCAGGGCGGTTTTTTTTAGGGTAGGGGTCTAGTCCGCCAACAACTTCTTCTTAAACTCCGATGGATTCTCCTGGGTCACCTTCTTAAAGATACGATTGAAATAAGAGAGACTTTCAAATCCACACGCATAGCATGCTTCGCTCACATTTTTTCCCATCAAAAGAAGGCGTTTGGCCTGACTGATACGATATTGGTTCAGGAAACCTATAAAAGTGCTCCCGGTGGTCTTTTTAAAATAACGACAAAAAGCGGCCTTACCTAGATTGCAATAGGACGCCACTTCGTTGACCTCAATTTTTCTTTGGTAATTCTCATCGATGAAGGCATAGATTTTTCTTAAACGTTCCTGTCCCTTTTTACGATGTTGGTTTATAACGGGTCGCTTGTGCAATAAGGTAAACTCCTCGCTTTTAGATAAAATTTTGAAGATGTGTAGTACTTCTAAAAACTGTTCAAAAGGAGCTAGCCCGTAAAGTTTTTTTAACCTAGCTCCCACTTCAACCTTGGTAGCCCCGGTGAAAGCTATTCCATACTGCGACTTTTCGAACAATTCAAATACCTCTGAAAGCTCGGGAATTTCCTTAAACACACCGTTTTTCAACGAAGTATTTATGTGTAATACTTCCTTTTTATAATCCGTTCGTACACCATGATCAAAATTTAGATGTGGAATATACGATCCAATAAGAACAAGATCACTTTGCCGGTAAGTAGAGATATGACTGCCTACATGACGGGTGCCGGTGGCGCCTTCAATATATACCAGTTCATATTCTGGATGAAAATGCCAATAAAAGAGGTCGTTTAAACGGGGATTATGAAGCAATCGAAAGGAACTTTGTACATCTTCACTAAAAGTTTCGAGCTGGATTTTCATATTTAAATTTAACTAAAATGTACTTATTTTAAAATTTAAGAACCAAAAAAATCAATATCGTACAATTAATGGTCAATATGAAGGTAGAAACCAATAGCATGCCGCGCCTATATTTGTTACTATCATTCACCAATAAACGGCGACTATTATGAAAGCTAACAAAACAGAAATGGCCAATAAAGCCCATGAAGACATTCCCGGTAACCCATCAACGGCCACAAGCAGCAAGACTAAATTGAATGACCGTTCAAATGGTAAACCTTTACGAATATTAAGTGAGACCGATTGGGCATTTTGGAAGCACCATGGATATATTGTTATAAAAAATGCGGTGCCTAAGAAACAAGTAGCGGCTACGGCAGATTTTCTATGGGAGTTTGAGGAGAAAGACCCTAACGATCCTGAAACATGGTATGCCCCGCCACGTACCGATATGCAAATGAAGGAACTCGTAGGAACAGGTATGGTAGAAGTGTATAACCACCAATATTTATGGAACAATAGACAAATGTCCAAGGTATATGATGCCTTTGTAGACGTTTGGGGCACCGAAAAGCTTTGGGTAACCATAGATAGGGCCAATCTGAATTTTCCCAATCGTCCCGGATTTGAACAAAAAGGTTTTATACACTGGGATTACGATCCTGAAACCCGACCCCAGAACGTTCAGGGTGTGTTAGCGCTTGCCGATCAATTGGACGAACAGATGGGTGGTTTTCAATGTATCCCATGGTTGTATCAAAATTATGATACATGGAAATTGACCCAACCTAAGGACAGAGATCATTTTCAACCCAATACTTCCGGCTTGGAAGACAAAATCGTAAAGGTAAGCATGGAAGCGGGGGATCTATTAATTTTTAATAGTACGGAACCCCATGGGATTCGTCCCAACCTGTCCAAGGATAAAGTTCGTATTGCCCAATATATTTCCATGATGCCGGCCGAAGAGGACAATGGACCCTTACGGGAATGGCGTATCAATTCTTGGAAGAACAGAATAGCCCCGGAAGGTTACGCTTTTCCCGGAGATTCAAGGAATTGGGAACAAACCAAATACAAAACGGCGGTATTAAGTCCGCTGGGAGAGAAATTATTAGGGCTCAAAAAATGGTAATTTTTTCAAAACTATTCCAGGCAACCTTTATAAAATGGACTGAAAGGATGGATTTCTACAGCAAACAATTTATTTGCTACGGCAATATCCTTGCGTAGGATATCTTCTGCGGTTTCCATATCCTTGGTTTTAATAACGATCATACCGGTATCACTGTACCTTGCACCCACTGTTATGATACCCTCTGCCCTTAGCTGCGCTAGGTGGGCCGAGTGTTCTTTGAAATACGTTTGTTCCTTAGGTTGTTTTTCGGTATCCCAGCTTTCTCCTACCGTGTAAAGGGCAACAAAGTATCGGTTTTTTTTAACCTCCTCTTGGGCAAAGATTACCAAGGGGATAAAAACGAATAGTATTTTTAAGAGGTTCATTTTCATAAGTTTATATTTTGTATTATTTGGTTATTGTATCCCTGATTTTCAACGGTATTTTAGTGCGACTTCCTAAAAGTAGCCCAAAAACATGGATATTAAAAGACAAATCGGAAGTAAAGAAAAGGAATAAGTGTACTTTTGCACCCTCAAAATAAAGACGTGAAAAAGTACCTGAACCTCTTCGATTTTAAACAGAAAGTAGATTATAAGACCGAAATCCTTTCCGGAATTACGGTTGCCCTTGCCCTAGTACCAGAAGCCATAGCCTTTGCACTTATTCCTGGATTTTCTCCATTAACCGGTTTATATGCAGCTTTTGTCCTTGCTTTGGTAACTTCTATCTTAGGAGGTAGGCCCGGTATGATATCGGGGGCTACCGGTGCGGTGGCGGTGATTTTTATAGGCCTCATTTTAGAACTGAAGCGCAATTTTCCGGAAATAGCGCCCGAAACCATTCTGAATTATGTTTTTGCCACGGTAATCATTGCCGGTATTTTGCAGATCGGGGCCGGGTTTTTGCGTTTGGGGAAATTTATCCGCTTGGTACCGCATCCGGTAATGTTCGGGTTCGTGAACGGATTGGCCATCATTATTTTTATGGCGCAGTTTCCAAACTTCTATCAGAAGGGAACCACGGATTTATTATCGGGGATGGCGTTTTGGACCATGCTCGGACTTACGTTATTGACCATGTTGATTATTTGGGGATTCCCAAAATTAACGAAGGCGATTCCTTCTTCCTTATTGGCCATAATCGTGGTTTCGGCCCTGGTTATCGGCTTTGGTATAGATACCCTTACAGTGGCGGATACCATGAAGGCCGGAGAATCCATTAAAGGGGGATTCCCACCCCTTTCCATCCCTCAAGTTCCTCTTACCTTGGAAACATTTAAGATTATTTTTCCATATGCCGCGATCGTTGCAGGTGTGGGATTAATAGAAAGCTTGCTTACCCTTAATATTATTGATGAAATTACGGATACCCGCGGAAGTGGTAACAAGGAATGCGTTGCACAGGGCACAGCGAATATTTTATCCGGATTTCTATCCGGAATGGGAGGATGTGCCATGATCGGACAAAGTTTGATCAACACCTCTGCGGGGGCCCGGGCACGTTTATCCGGTATAACCGCCGCGGTGATGCTACTGGTCTTTATAATGTTCGGATCCAGTTTAATAGAACAATTGCCTATGGCCGCTTTGGTCGGATTAATGTTTATGGTGGCCATTGGGACTTTTGAGTGGGCAAGTTTTAAAACCTTTCGGAAAATGCCGACTTCGGATGTTGTGGTAATGGTTTTGGTTACCTTAATTACCGCAATAACCCATAACTTGGCCATTGCCGTTTTGTTGGGGGTCATTATTTCGGCATTGGCCTATTCTTGGGAAAATGCCAAACGCATCCGGGCCAGAAAATATATAGATGAGAAGGGTGTAAAGCACTACGAAATCTATGGCCCGCTGTTTTTTGGGTCCACAACATTATTTGCGGAAAAGTTCGATGTACAAAATGACCCCAACGAAGTAATCATAGATTTTAAGGAGAGTCGGGTTGCCGATATGTCGGGAATAGAAGCATTGAACAAACTTACCCAGCGCTACCAGAAGGTAGGAAAGAAAATACATCTACTACATTTAAGTCACGATTGTAGGAGGCTTTTGGACAATGCAGATAAAATCATAGAAGTAAATGTATTGGAAGACCCTACCTATAAAGTAGTCGTAGATAAGATATAGAATCCTCGGCAATGTCATTACTTTGTTAAAACCGCAAGGTTCTCATAAAGATAGATCTTCCAATATGAATCAGGATGTTCAAAAGTATGTAATAGTTGAAGTTCTTTGGCGTAAGTAGTATCAATTTCGGCACTAGATAGAAGGAATACACCTCCCATTTTTTTAAGAACGCTAAAATTAAAATCGAGTTTTTTAATTTTTCTGGGGAGAGGGTTTAGATGATCCCTTCTTAGGGTATGGGTAAAAGCGTAGCATCGAGATCCCCAATTATCATAGTAGTAGGTGAGGTATTTATCTTTTTTCAGTTCTCCGGAAATCACTTCTCTGAATTTTAACTTATGTTTCAGTGGATAGTTTGGATAATAACCATCTAAAGTATAAAACCCATTGAATTGCGCTATAGAAGGATGAATGCCAATACTTATGACCCGGTAGTCTTCCGGAGGTAAATTGATAAAATCTTTAACTTCCTCAAATAGGGGTACTGCATAAAACTCTTTGTAAGAGGGCCCTGAAGGCGGAGTAATGAACTCGTGCTGTTTGGCAATGTGCACAAGTTGAAACAACAGTATGACTACAATTAATATTTTCCCGTAACGGTATAGGGCGGCTAAAGAAAGCCCCAATAATAAATACCAGAGCATTGGGTGCAAAAAATGAAACCGTTGGAACTGAATTGGTAGTATTGCTGTCACTCTATTTATGAACGGGCTTACCGTTTCCCACCTAATGATACCATAGAATATTGAAGTTAGTACAAGGAAAACTAAACAGAAGATGTACTTTTTACCAATTTGTTTTTTAATTATTTGCAGAATCAGAACGGCCAGGATAGGAATGATTAGGTAGGTATGCAAGCTGTGTGCATGATATTGACCAAATCTGAGAATTTCATCCAATTTTTTCAGACTTTCAGAAAAAGTCCAGAGTTTGGGATCAAAAGAAGTCCTATGGGAAATATAATCACTATCGAACAGGAATGAATAAAATAGGGGGAAATGACTTATAATATAGGAGCCGCATAGTAATCCAATGGCTTGTAGGAATAGAAGATTGGGTTTTTTATTCCGAGAAATATCATAGAAGAAAATAAGGAACAAAAGAGCAATGAAGAAAATCCCGGAAAGTATTAGAGAGGAATAAAACGCAAAACCTACTATAATCAACCAATTTATAGGTTTGTGCTCTCCTTTCCGGATATTCATAAATGCATAAAGGACAAGAGGAAGCCCGCAGACGCTTAGAGTAAAGGACCAATAGGGCAGCAAAGAGAATAAAAGAGCAACCCCAAAAGGGATTAAAGCGTATGTATCTTTAGGAACTATGTGTTTTTTTAAAAGGCAGTACATACCAACAAACGCCACCATGCCCATTACAATTTTATTAACTACATAACCGCCGTACATACCAAATAAAGAAAACCAAACAAGACTAATGTCATAGGTGCCGTACAATGCAGATCTGGGAATACCATTAAATACTTGAGGAACCAACTCTTGAGGTGACGAAAACAACGTTCCACTGTCTAGAAGAACTTTTATCCAGCTAAGGTTGGAATCCAGGTTGTCATGAATACCTAAACGGGTGTTTTCCCCATAATATATATATGGAAAATAATATGCAAGTATTAATATAAAAGCAAAAACTATCTGTACTGCCGGGCGGTTAATAAAAGATTTGAATTGTATTGTCATATACAGGAATTGTGATATTTTTTAGGAGACATGAGTAAAGGAGATAAGACATTCAATAATGTATTGTAACTCTTGTGCACTAAGATCATAAAACAGAGGTAAACGGATAAGCGAAGAAGAATAACGATCACTCTGTGGCAGTATCCTGGTACCGTGTGTTTCACCATAAAATGGGCTTTTATGTAAGCTTTGATAGTGAAATACAGCTAAAATCTCAAATTTTTTTAAATGCTGTATTATTTTTTGTCGCTGTTCTTGATTAGCCGTTACCAGATAAAATAGATGTGCATTGTTTGTCGCGTATTCTGGTATAAATGGCAATTGAATTTCATGCTCCTTTGCCCAGCCCGACAATCTTTCATTATAGGTATCCCAAATATTTTTTCTTTTTTTCTGGATGTCATTGATTTCCTGAAGCTGGGCGTATAGGAAAGCGGCCATGATTTCTGATGGGAGGAAGGAAGAGCCAATGTCGACCCATTCATATTTGTTCACCTCATTTCTGAAAAAAGCAGAACGGTTTGTTCCTTTTTCCCAAATAATTTCTGCTCTTTCTTTAAACGCGGAATCATTGATAACCAACATTCCCCCTTCACCCGAAATAATGTTCTTAGTCTCATGAAAAGAAAATGTCGCTAAATGCCCTATTGTACCAAGCGCTTTTTTTGCTTCCGTTCCATTCTGATAATAACTGTCTATAGCCTGGGCGGCGTCTTCTATAACATATAGACCGTACTTGTCCGCCAATTGCATTATTTTGTTCATATTGCAGGAAACTCCGGAATAATGTACCGGCACAATAGCTTTGGTCTTTGAAGTAATTAAATCTTCTATTTGATCTTCATCTATGTTTGGGCAGTCTTTTCTACAATCCGCAAAAACAATTTTAGCCCCTCTTAGGACAAAAGCATTTGCGGTGCTGACAAAGGTATAAGAGGGCATAATAACTTCGTCTCCCTCTTTAATGTCAAGAAGTATAGCGGCCATTTCAAGCGCATCCGTGCAGGAGGTTGTCAAGAGGCATTTTCCAAAACCAAATTGTTTTTGCAAAAGATTTTGACATAATTTGGTGTATTTCCCATTTCCCGAAATCTGCCCATTTTGGACCGCATCCTCTATATAGGAAGTTTCTTTTCCAGTAAGATGAGGTTTGTTAAACGGAATTTGATATTGCGATAAATTCATCAGCCAAATTTAAGTCTAAAAGATTTTTGAAAAACCATAGGATTCCCCAAATCATCATAAAAATCATTTATGCTAAGTAACCCAATACCACAAACGATATGGTAGCATTCTCGTTTCTTAAAAAGAACTTTTCCCGGAGTTCTATTTGCTATGACCACATCTTTTTCAGGTGTAGCATCGAATATCCTTACCCACTTACCATCATATCTAGTTTTAGCACCTTTGTAAGGGTATCCAACGGCATCGATGAATCGTTTGATCTCGATAGCAGATTGGCTCCAGTCAATTTCATAGTCATCCTCATCCCTCCAAAGGCTATAGGACGCTAATTTTTCATCCTGAGCGTATGAAACCAGCCCTTTTCCAGAGTAGTCTGCCAAGACTTCATTTAATAAGTCCGAATAGAGAATTGCTAATTTTTCAATAGCGTCCTTTACTTTCAGCGGATAGGAAATACTGATTTTTTCTTGTTTTACAAGGTTGCCAGTATCGAAATCGTCATTGCCTTCAATAACGGTAACGCCTATTTCAGTATCGCCATTGATCAGCGCAGTTACCAAGGGATTAAAGCCTCGGTATTTGGGCAATAGGGAGTCATGAAAAACCAACACGTTTTTAGCAGGCTGTATAATCCACCTCCATCCTATAGCTACCCTTAATTTAATACTCTGATTTTCACTTTCTTTTTTTTTAGAAAAAGAGGGAATATCAAGTTCTTGTGCCAGCAGATGAATATCACGGGAGTAATCGTTTTGAACGTTTTCATCTTTCCCAACAATGATGTCAGCAATAGAGGAAAGATGTTCTGAATTTAGATTTTTTAGGCACTCAAACCCTTTTTTTCCAAGCAGGTATAACCTAATCATTGATAATTTCTTTTACAATATATAGCGGTCTTTTTCGTACCCCTTCGAAGGTCTTTCCAACGTAAAGGCCTACCACCCCCAAGGTAGCCATAATAATTCCCGACAAAAACCAGATTGAGACGATTAGGCTGGTATATCCCGACACAACAATATCTCCCTTTACCCATTTGTAGATATAAATAAGGGCCATGATGAAAGCTCCCGCGGAAACTATTCCGCCAACTTTAATAAGTATCCGGATGGGTTTGTCCGAATTGGTAAGTATGATATCAATGGCAAGCCGAAACAGGGATCTGAAATTATAGTTAGATTTCCCAGCCGATCTTGAGGCATGATCTACTTTAATCTTTGTAGACTTAAATCCAACCCATTTCACCATAGTCGGAAAATATCGGATAGATTCTCGCATAGAAACGACCGCGTCAATCACTTTTCTGCTGTAAATGCCAAAGTTGGCTATGCTTTCGTCATGATCATAACCTGTTAGGTAGTTAAGTAATTTGTAAAATGACCTTGAAAAAAACTTTTTAAGGAAAGAATCTTTTCGTCTATGCCTGCTTGCAAGCACAATGTCATAACCTTTCAGGGCTTTATCGTATAGTTTTTGTATTTCTTCCGGTTGGTCTTGCAAATCACAGTCCATTACTATCACCCATTCCCCTATGGCATGGTCTAATCCTGCAGTTATGGCGCAGTGCTGTCCGAAGTTTCTACTGAGCTGTATTCCCTTTACTTTGTTATTTGGGCCGACGATTTTCTCAATTTCCAGCCAGGAATTGTCCGTGCTACCATCCTCTACCAAAATTATTTCATAATCCTCGGTAATCTTTTGAACATTTTTTTCAATTAGATGAACCAATTGAGAAATTATGTTTTCAGCATGATACACAGGGCTTACGATGGATATTTTCATTTTTGACAATTCAAGATTGACATTGAAATATATAATAGGGCTAGTAAATAGGATCTTTAATAATCAATTGTTTGCGTAAAAAAGACAAATTTAATATAGGACACCCCTAAGAATAATTGCCCCTCCCCGATAATGTTTACCCTTCCGATTTAGATGCCAATTTTAAGACAAAGCTTTCACAGGTAATAACTATTTCAATTTACGCTCATGTTTAAAAAAAACCACTATCTCTATCTTTCTAAGATACAAGGCTAGTGGTTCTGCTTCTATATCCGTTATAAGGTCCGTAAATACTCTGCCAATGCCCTTGCATCATCCTCACTAAGGTTTTGATCTAGCATAATAGCATTGTTATATTCCTTTAACAGCGCTTTGGCTATGGGGTCTTTTTTCAACATTTCGTTGGGGTTCAGTATCATGTTCATGACCCATTCAGGGCTTCTTCGCTCGTAAACCCCGGCCATGGCAGGACCTATCATCCGCTGATTCGGCATATGACAGGCTGTGCAAATAGCTTTAAACTTGGCTTCGCCCTGCGCAGCGAGTTCCGTGTTGATAGCCTCATCAAATGTTACCGATGTTATGGGGCCGATTCCTTTGTTGTTGAGGTCAACGGGAACTTCTTCCGAATCAGCTGTTTTGGCTTCTTTTTTAGTGCGGTTCATTTCAAAACCATCTTTCTTTTCTTCTTTTTTTTCGCCACAGCTTACGATGAAGGTTACAAGGGCCAAAAGGGTGAGTACTTTTTTCACAAGTTTAATTTTAGATGTTCCTAATTATAGGATAATAATTGTTTAACGAGTACTAATATAAGAAATACGAATGCTTAAAGTAACTCTTGCAGAAACTTTAATGCCCTTTTTTCGTTATAATATATGTTCTGCGGGCCATAGAATCCCACATGCCCCCCATACTTAGGAACTTCTAAATACAGGTATTCATTATTTTCGGCCTCCAAATAGGGATAGCATTCAGGACCAAGAAAAGAATCGTTCCTGGCGTTAACGATCAGACTTGGAATTTGAATATGGGGCAAGAACTGTAGACTACTACATTGGGCGTAATAGTCCAATGCATCGGTAAAACCATGGGCACGACTGGTATAGATATCATCAAAATCCTTTAGGGTGATTACATTTTTTATATCGGCATCGGAGATTAATTCGGGAAATAATTGCTGTTTTGCCCTCAATTTTTCGATCAAGTGTTTTTTAAAACGTTTCGCATAGAGGATATTCTTTGGCTTTAATAATTCCGATAGAGAGCTATGCAAACTACAGGGTACGGATATGGCTATAATGGCCTTGATCTCTTTGGGAACATCCTTACCTTCCCCTAAATACTTTAGGGCCAGGTTGCCGCCCAAACTGAAACCTTTGACGATGAGTTCGGAATATGTTTTCGTATGGAGAACATGATCTATAACGGCCTCTAGATCCTCTGTAGCTCCCGAGTGATATGAACGGAACAGACGGTTGGTCTCCCCACTGCAGCTCCTGTGGTTAACGGCGCAAGTATCAAAACCTGCCGAGTTGAACCGTTTGGCACTTCCGGTAATATAGGGACGTTGGGCATTTCCTTCCAGACCATGCAATAAAATCACTAGCCTATTGGTTTTCTCCGGGGCATAACTCCAATCCAGATCCAAAAAATCCCCATCCGGTAAATCAATACGTTCCCGTTGCTGATCAAGACCGGGTACTTTTCGGAAAATTCCTGCATAGATGGTCGCCACATGTCCATTCCTGTAGATAAAGGGGGGATGATAATTGGAAGCTACTACTGGCATTAATACAAAATATTATCCTTGGGTCCGATAGGTCCGGGCAGATGCTCCTCGTTCAACATATCCCTAAGATCAATTTCTATGGTTCTGCATATGGCGGTCATGGGGACATCGTTAATCCTACCCTCAAAAGGATCTTCGCTATTACTACCTATTTTTTCCATAGTGGTAAAAATCCATGAGATCAATACGGAAAAGAAAATCATTAGGGTAAGAAACCACCAATCATTTGCTTTGGAAATTTCATTGAGGTCATTTTCAAAAACGTTCAACAATCCAAAAGGAAGCAAAAGCACAAAAATCCAAGTAAAGAGTGTGCTAAAATAGGCATATTGCCGGGGAAAAGGAGTGTTTTTTATACGTTCACATTTCCCTTGTAAATTGTAGAGTTCTTCCAAGGTATCATGAAAAACCAGTTTATCGAATTCTGTTATTTTTCCCTCTTTATGTAATCGCCTTAAATGTAAACCCTGATTTTTCACCAAGTGCGTGGCTACGTTTTTTCTATTTTCCAGATCCGCGTCTTCTTCTTCGCTTAAGAAGGGGTCTAGTTCCTTACAAGTGGGATTCCGCTCTCCATGTCTATCGAACAACCTTTCTACGTAACGATTTTCTTTGATCGAAAAGCTCGTAGGTTGTCTTAGTTGTATTCGGAGCGCATTGATCCAAGCAATATGGCGATAGATCAATATTCTTTTGGTCTCATGTTCCGCGTCTACAAAGCTAAGTACATTGTTGGCCCATGTGCGGGAATAGTTGACAATACCTCCCCATATTTTCCGACCTTCCCAAAAACGATCATAGCTTTGGCTATTTTTAAAACCAATATAGAAGGCCACCGCAATACCGATGACACTCAGGGGCTGAAAAGGAATATCAATATGTTTCCATCCTAAAAAAATGTAACCTGCAAAAATAGCCGAGGCCCAAAGAAAGAAGAAGATTACATTTTTCCAGGCGTATCTAAGAATGATGCCCAGACTGATATTTCTTTTTACATACATGTTCCGGTTTTATTCTTGAATTATTTGGGATAAGTTTCTAAAAGTTGGGTCTGTTCTTGTATCGCGGATTTGAACTCCGACTTTAAGGTGTCTACTAGTTCCGATACCGTACTAACATCTTCGATAGTGGTTACACCTTGCCCTGCGGACCAAATGGTTTTCCATGCTTTGGCCTCTGTATCCAGTTCCTTGCCAAAATCTATTTTGGTATCCTTTTTCAAATCTTCCTCGGTAATGCCCGCCGCTTGTAGGCTAGCACCTAAAAAATTTGCATGTACCCCGGAAATAGAAGCGGTATATACTACATCGCTTGCTCCGGCGTCTATAATCATTTTACGATATGCTGTTGGGGCCTTACTCTCGGCCGTATTGATAAATCGGGTACCCATATAGGCGAGGTCCGCTCCCATTTGCATGGCCGATGCAATATCCCTTCCGGTACTGATACACCCTGATAAAAGTACCGTCTTATCATAAAACTTTTTAATTTCCGCTACAAGGGACATCGGATTAATAGTGCCCGCATGTCCGCCTGCACCGGCCGCTACTAAGATTAGACCATCGACACCGGCTTCGGCAGCTTTTTTAGCATGTCTTTTTTTGATGACATCGTGAAATACCAATCCTCCGTAACTATGAATGGCATCCACTATTTGGGAAACGGCACCAAGCGAGGTAATGATCAGGGGGACTTTGTGCTTAATGCACAATTTTAGATCGGCCTCCAGCCTTGGGTTGGTTTGATGTACGATGAGGTTAACAGCATAAGGTGCCGCTTTTTTGCCAGTTTCTTCCTCAAACTCTTGAAGTGCGGTTTTAATTTCGACCAACCATTCCTCAAAACCTTCACTGGTACGTTGGTTTAAGGCGGGAAAAGTGCCCACAATACCATTTTTACAACATTCTATAACTAATTTAGGCCCGGAAATAAGAAACATTGGAGCCGCAACGGCCGGCAAGGAAAGATCTTTTATAAAAGGTGCTTTAGCGTTCATGGATTAAAATTTGATTAGCATTTAAAAATAAGGATAATACTTCACTTCCAAAACTAGACTATTTTTATGAGCATTATGCATGCATAACAAAAAAACTAAGGTCTTGGTTTGGGTCTCTTACTGGAGAGGTATACACCCAGTAGCACCAAGGAAGCGGCTAGGATTTTGATACCGGTTAAATAGTCCTTACCACTGAGTACGGCAAATAGAATTCCTATCAAAGGTTGTACATAGGTGAACGCACTTACCGTGGATGCCTTTAATTGTGTAAGTGCAAATACGTTGAACAGATACGTCATAAAAGTAGTGCCAATAACCACGAACGCTATGGCACCTAAAGCATCTATGGGAAGTTCGGCCCATTGTATTTCCGAAAGTTCGCTATAGGTTATAGGAAGGTTTATGATTACCGCAATAGTAAACAACCACTTCATTAAGGTAAAAGGATGATATTTTTCGAGTAGTTTCTTGATTACAATAAGATAGGATCCGAAACAAATGGAATTTAAGATAAATAAGGTATTTCCCAGTGGAATATTAGGGGCGTCCTGCCGGATTTCCGCACCAAATAAGATAAGGGCCAATGCACCGATCAGCCCTAAAAGAATCCCAAGGGCTTTTTGTCCGGTAACCTTTTCTTTAATCAAAAGGGCAGATAATATCACTACAATAATCGGTGTTATCGTTACCAAAACGGAGCTATTGATCGGTGTTGATAGGTCTAAACCCTTAAAGAAGGCGAGCATATTAATGACCATACCTAGAATGGAACAAACCAAAATTCTTCCCCAATCCTTACGGTCTATTTTTTCCTTGGGACCAAAAAAAGAAATGCCCCAAAAAAGTATGGCGGCCCCAAAAACACGCAAAAATATAAATCCAAAAGGCTTTACATACATAGGCATTACTCCCTTGGCAATGGTATGGTTCAATCCATAAATTGTAGTAGCGCCTAAAGCGGCCAGGATGGCTAGTGCTCTTTTACTCAAGAATGTATGGTTTCTTTGGCGGAAGCTATCGTCTTTTTGCTATTGCCGATGAAGATGGTATGCCCAACTACAATTACAGGACGTTTTAAAAAAGTATAGTGCTCCAAAATAAGGGTCTTATAATCCTCTTCAGAAAGGTTTTTTGTACTTAGATCACGTTCCTTGTAGAGTCGGGCCCTTTTACTGAAAAGTGCCTCATAGCTGCCCGATAGTTTTTGCATTTCCTCTAGTTGGGAACCTGTTATGTTTTCCGTTTTTATGTCCTGAAGTAGAAAACCTTCCAACGGTTCCAATTCTTTCAGGATTCTTTTGCAAGTATCACAGGTACTTAGATAGTAGATCTTTCTCATCAAAAATCATGTTTATCATTCCCATATGAGCGGGAATTCAAGTTGAGCGTATCTATTTTGTTGATTACAAAGAAACCCAATTCCCGGGAATTGTACTATTTTTATAAACCGATAAAACAATTTTTGTGAAAAATCTACTCCATATCACATTACAGCAGAGAAAAGTGCTGCATGGCATACTTATCGGAACACCCCGCGAGGTATTGCTTGGCATACCGGAAGGATATAATAACAATATCTGGTGGAATGTTGCCCATGTAGTCGTTACCCAACAATTACTGGTCTATGGCCTAAGTAAACTGCCCAAACATATTGATGAAGAACTCGTTCAAAAGTATAGAAAAGGAACGGTTCCCGACGGTACGGCCACGGTTGGGGAAATTGAAAAAATAAAAGGACTTCTCCTTTTAACCATTGAAAAAACCCTGGAAGACTATCAAAACGGATTGTTTAAGGAATACAAAGAATATACGACCAGTACCAAGACTACATTACGAAATATAGATGACGCCCTTGCCTTTAACCTATATCATGAAGGCTTGCACATGGGAACTATCCGCTCTTTAACAAAAGCACATACAAAGGCGGACGTTTCTTAGGATTTGATTTTCAAGGATAAATAGTTTTTAACCTCGTTATAGGGCAATGTTAATACAATAGGGCCATCGGCATAGGAAGCTACATCGTATTGATTATAATGTAACTGTATACCGTCTTTGGTAAAACCAATATTTTCAGGCAGGTAAAACTCGTTTTTTTCGAACATAAACCCTGTACTGTTTATAGGACTGTCCTGCGGAATATCTTCTTGGATACGGAACTTGGCCTCTGCGAATCTTATAAAATCCTTTTTACTTTCAAAGAGCTCCCAATCTTCCAATTCGGCACCTTCCTTCTTGTTAAAGTTTAAAAACCTGATGGCACTATATCCATGGGCACCACCGGTAAAAAGGTAAGAACTAAGCTCTATGGTAAGCATTGTTGTGCTCTCATAGCTTACCTTTCCTTCAATTTTCGCTTCCCATCCAATGGCTTCTTCAGGGTATATATTTTTTAATTCTTGGAAACCATTTTTGAAAGAAGTGATCGCCTCGGTAATGGTAGTTGCATTGATCTCATCATCAAAGGTCAGCAAGGAAATAACTTCTTCTTTTAAAGCATTATTTATCGCATCGGCCAGTTTGGAGTCCTCCAAAGCATTTGGAACGGTAACGGAAACTTTCGGACAAGCTTCACAAGAACCTGCATTAAAATTGATAGGTTCAAATGTAAGCTTATCGATATCCTTACAACTAAACAGCGCGAATATAATAAACAAGTAGGCCAAGGGGGTCTTCATAAAGAAATGATTTAATTGGTATTGCAAAGCTACAGTTTCATTGTATTCTCCAAAAGATAACGATACATTTGTACGGATAATTATATAGCATGAGCAAAAAAAAATTAAAATTCAATAGTAAGACCATTCACGGAGGTCAACGACCCGATAAGGCCTATGGTTCGGTGATGCCTCCTATTTATCAGACGTCTACCTATGCCCAGACTACGCCGGGCGGACACCAAGGTTATGAATATTCCAGAAGTGCCAATCCCACCAGAACAGCTCTGGAAAATTCTTTGGCCAGCATAGAAAATGGAAACTACGGTTTGGCATTTGCAAGCGGTCTGGCCGCTATTGATGCCGTAATTAAATTGCTGGAGCCAGGTGATGAAGTAGTTTCTACAAATGATTTATATGGAGGTAGTTATCGTTTGTTCCGGCAGGTTTTTGAAAAATTTGGAATCAAATTCCATTTCATTGGGATGCAAAATGCATCAAAAATCGAATCGTATATCAATGATAAAACAAAACTCATCTGGGTAGAAACACCTACCAATCCTATGATGAACGTTATTGATATCGTGGCCGTTTCCCAAATGGCCAAAGAGTATGGTATATTATTGGCGGTAGACAATACTTTTGCCACACCTTACCTACAGCTACCCTTGGATATGGGCGCTGATATAGTTATGCATTCCGCCACCAAATACCTTGGGGGGCATAGTGATGTTGTTGTGGGGGCATTGATCGTAAACGATAAAGAACTGGCAGAAAAACTCTATTTCATTCAAAACGCCAGTGGGGCGGTCTGTGGTCCTATGGATAGTTTTTTGGTGCTTCGCGGCATTAAGACCCTACACGTAAGAATGCAACGTCATTGTGAAAATGGCAGATTTATTGCCGAATATCTGGCCAAACACCCTAGCATAGAAAAAGTGTACTGGCCCGGGTTCGAGGATCATCCCAACCACGATATTGCAAAGCGCCAAATGAAAGATTTTGGAGGAATGATTTCCTTCATCACCAAGGGAAGCAGCTATGAGGATGCCATTAAGATCGTGGAGAAACTAAAAGTATTCACCCTTGCCGAATCCTTGGGAGGTGTAGAGAGTTTGGCAGGTCATCCGGCAAGTATGACCCATGCCAGTATTCCAAAAGAGGAGCGCGAAAAAAGTGGCGTTGTAGATGCTTTGATACGATTAAGTGTTGGTATTGAGGATGTAGAAGATCTTATCGCGGATTTGGATCAAGCTATAGGATAACAATTTTATCGAATTTTTAAAAAATGAGGCTTTTATTATAGAAAATCATATAATTTTGCCCGTATATTTTTAATTCATCAATATTAACTGATATCAAAGTCTTTATATGGAAGCAAAAATTAATGCATTTATGGATGAGGTGAAGGGTCGTAATGGCCATGAGCCAGAATTCATCCAAGCAGTACAGGAAGTTGCGGAAACCGTAATTCCATACATTGCCGAAAATGAAATATACAATGGTAAAAATATTTTGCTACGAATGGTGGAACCGGAACGATTGCTTTCCTTTAGGGTAGCTTGGGTAGATGATGATGGGGAGATTCATGTAAACCGGGGTTATAGAATTCAGATGAACTCGGCAATTGGACCTTATAAGGGCGGTTTGCGGTTTCATCCTTCCGTAAATGCCAGTATCCTCAAATTTTTGGCCTTTGAACAAGTCTTTAAAAATAGTTTGACCACCCTTCCCATGGGTGGCGGTAAAGGAGGGTCCGATTTTGATCCCAAAGGAAAATCGGATGATGAGGTGATGCGCTTTTGCCATGCTTTTATGGCGGAGCTTTGTAGACATATAGGCCCAAATACGGATGTGCCTGCGGGGGACATCGGCGTAGGTGCCAGGGAAATCGGTTTCCTGTTCGGGATGTACAAAAAAATTAGAAATGAATTTACGGGAGTATTGACCGGCAAGGGACTTTCTTGGGGAGGATCCAAAATCCGCCCGGAAGCCACAGGATATGGCACCGTATATTTTGCACAAAGTATGTTGAATACCAGAAACGAAGATATCAACAATAAGACCGTTGTTATTTCGGGTTCCGGAAATGTTGCGCAGTATGCGGCAGAAAAAGTATTGCATTTAGGCGGTAAGGTGCTGACCCTTTCGGATTCCTCGGGCTATATTTATGATAAGGACGGAATCGATACCGAAAAGTTGAACTTCGTTATGGATTTAAAGAATAATAGAAGGGGACGAATATCGGAATATGCCGATAAATATAAATCGGCGGAATTCCATAAAGGTGGAAACGTATGGGAGGTAAAATGTGATATTGCATTACCTTGTGCCACGCAGAACGAATTGGGTGGTGATAATGCAAAAATCCTCATAAAGAATGGATGTATCTGTGTAGCGGAAGGAGCTAATATGCCTTCTACCCCGGAAGCTATCCATGAATTCCATGAATCCAGAATTTTGTTTGCTCCAGGTAAGGCATCCAATGCGGGTGGTGTGGCAACTTCAGGATTGGAGATGTCCCAGAATTCGTTGCGAATTAGCTGGACGAGGGAGGAAGTAGACGATAGACTGAAAGGAATAATGAAGGAGATACACGATTCCTGTATTGAATATGGTAAAGAAAAAGATGGGTATTGCAACTACGTAAAGGGAGCGAATATTGCGGGCTTTGTGAAAGTTGCCGATGCTATGCTGGCGCAAGGAGTGATTTAAGTACCATCCGGTAGTCGGCAGTAAAATAATAATTACAGCGGACCATTTTCTTTACGAAAACGGTCCGCTGTGCCTTTTACACTAAGAAGGAATAATCCGGAATATATCATTTAGCTTTTCCCATTTCTCAAGGATGATATATTTTTGCGGAAACATTCCCAATTGTCCATTAAAGCAGGGTGGAAAACCAATTGACTAGGGGAATTTTAGAACCATAAGGGCCTACTGCTACCGCCAACTATTTGTTTTTTTTGAATTCGGTCTATCTTTATAGCCTCCAACACGCACCGATGCAAGTAACAACCAAAGCCATTGTTTTATCTGCTTTAAAGTATGGGGATACCAGTTTGATCGTAAAAGCGTTTACGAACTCCGATGGAATAAAATCCTACATGCTAAAAGGGGTGCTGGCATCCAAAAAAGGAAAACTGAAGGCCGCATATTTTCAGCCTTTGATGCAATTAGAACTTGTGGCCAATCACAAGGATAAAGGTACTTTGGAAAGTATCAGGGAGGTCAGGGTAAGTTATCCGTATCAAACATTACATACCGATATTACCAAGAATGCCATGACCCTATTTTTAGCGGAAATTTTGGGGAACAGTATTTTTGAGGAGGAGCCTAACCAAAGGCTTTTCCATTTTATCGAGGCCTCTTTACAATGGCTGGACACTCATGATAAAATTTTTAATTTCCACCTCTATTTTTTGCTGACGCTAACAAAGTATTTTGGCTTTTATCCGGATACCACATATGACGATGCCCCCTATTTTGATTTGTTGGAAGGAAGTTTTGTCCATTCCCCATCTTTGAATCCAATCATCTCGGGGGAAAATCTGGAATATCTTAAAAAGTTTTTAGGCATAAATTTTGATGCGTTACATAGTATCAAGATGAACAAAGCTAACAGACAAGAGTTACTGAAATCGCTTGTCCTTTATTTTGAATTACATTTGCAAGGATTTAGAAAACCCAAGTCACTTGCCATTTTGAACGAAGTTTTCAACTAGCATGTACAAAATAGGTTTCATTATTATTTTTCTTTTATTTCAGGCTGCCTTTGCACAGGAAGTGACCATTTCGGATATAGATACGAAAACCCCCGTTTTTAATGTTGCCATCTATAATTTGGACAAGAGTAAGACGGCATTGTCCGATATCAATGGTAAATGTGATCTTTCCGTATTTGAGAGGAACGAACGTTTAACAGTCAAACATATCGGCTATCAAACAAGAAGAACTATCAAATCCCAGCTTATACAAAGAGGAGGTAGGGTCTACCTTACCCCAAAAGCCCAGCAATTGGACGAGGTGGTCATGTCCATTTCCAAATGGGAACAGCAAAAAAAGGATATTCCACAAAAAATAGCCTCCATAGACGCCAGAACAATAGAATTTACCACCCCGCAAACGTCGGCCGATTTATTACAGAACAGTGGAAAAGTATTTGTGCAGAAAAGCCAATTGGGGGGCGGTAGTCCTTTGATTCGCGGTTTCGCTACCAATCGTGTGCTCTTGTCCGTGGATGGGGTGCGGATGAACAATGCTATTTTCAGGGGCGGTAATGTACAGAACGTAATATCCATAGACCCCTTTACCATAAAGAATACGGAAGTTATTTTTGGCCCCGGTTCTGTTATATATGGAAGCGACGCTATTGGAGGGGTCATGAACTTCTATACAAAAACACCTCAATTTTCACCCACCGATAGTATAAGTTATTCAGGGAGCACAAGTTATCGATATGCGTCGGCCAATAATGAGAATACGGCACATTTTGATTTTAATTTGGGAAAGAAAAAATGGGCCTTTTTAAGTAGTGTGTCCTATAATGATTTTGATGACCTCACCATGGGGAGGCATGGTCCCGACTCCTATCTTAGGGACAATTTTGTAGTACGTAGGAACGGGGAGGATGTTTTAGTGGAAAACGAAAACCCTAGAAAGCAAGTTACCTCTGGCTACGATCAGATTAATTTGATGCAGAAAATAGCGTTTAGGCCCAACAATACCTGGAGCTTTGATTTGGGCGCCTATTTTTCGGAAACTTCCGATTATTCTAGATATGACAGATTGATCAGGCCCAATAGCGATAATGATGGACTGCGCTCCGCGGAATGGTTTTATGGTCCACAGAAATGGTTTATGGGGAATCTTCATGTCTACCAAAAGGGGAAAGGTAAATTTTATGATGGCTTAAAAATAACTACCGCCTATCAGAGGTTCGAAGAGAGTAGAAATAACAGGGATTTTCAGGATCCGACCCGGTTTTCTACCAAGGAGCAGGTAGATGCCCTTTCAGCTAATATTGATTTTGAGAACAAAAAAATTGGAGACCTTAGGTTGTATTATGGCGTCGAATACATTTTTAATCATGTAGATTCTGAGGGTAGCCAAAGAAATATTGAGACCAATATAGTATCTGATGCGGCCTCTAGATATCCGGATGGTTCCACATGGCAGACCGCCGCCGGATATATCAATGCGGAATATAAGGCAAAACCCAACTTTAGTGTGCTCTCCGGACTTCGGTATAGTCATGTTTGGGTAAATGCCGTTTTTGACAATACCTTTTTCCCATTTCCCTTTGAAACGGCCGATCTAAGCACCGGAGCCTTAACGGGCAGCATAGGATTTAGCTGGTTCCCCAAGGCAGATCTGCAACTTACCTTGAACGGTTCTACAGGGTTTAGGGCACCCAATATTGATGATATTGGAAAAGTATTCGATTCGGAACCTGGTTCGGTAGTAGTCCCAAATCCGGATTTAGAACCGGAATATGCCTATAATGGGGAATTGGGTATCCGAAAGAATTTTAAGGATAAAATAGTGCTTAAAGGGACTGCGTACTATACTTTTTTGGTAGATGCGTTGGTACGGAGGGACTTTCAGTTCAATGGTGAGACGGCTATAGCATACAATGGCGAATTAAGTAACGTACAAGCCATACAAAATGCCGCGAAGGCTTATGTATACGGATTTGAATTTGGCTTGGACGCCTTTCTGTCGGAAAACCTTTCCCTTTCTTCAAACCTCACATTAACAGAAGGAATCGAAGAGGATGATGACGGAACGGACTCGGCGGCAAGGCACGTAGCTCCCACTTTTGGTGATTTTCATATCATCTGGAAAAATCAAAAATTGCAGGCCGATTTATTTTTGAACTACAATGGGGAAATCGACTTCGATGATCTGGCACTTTCGGAAAGGAGTAAGGAATTTCAATATGATACGGACGCCAATGGCAATCCGTTTTCCCCTTCTTGGTACACCTTAAATTTTCGTTCGCAGTACAATATTACCAATGCATTTAAGGCAACTTTTAGTTTGGAGAACTTTACCGATCAAAGATATCGTACCTACTCGTCCGGGATATCTGCTCCAGGTACCAATCTTATTTTAGGTCTGGGATATCGGTTTTAGAAATAAAAAGGCCCTAACATTATAGCAAGGGCCTTTTAATGATTATTAGGTGAATTTTCTTGATCCTCCTTAGTCCTTTACGGCCTCTTTAGTGTCCTTGGCTACTTCTTTGGCCTTGTTCATGGCATCCTCGCCGACCGCTTTCATATCATCTCCCGTCTCTTTGGCCTTCTCCATGGCATCTTCACCTAACGCCTTCATATCGTCTCCTACCTCTTTTGCCGTATTCATGGCATCCTCACCAACTTCTTTTAGGTCTTCTCCCACTTCTTCGGCAGCCTCCACGGCCTGATCTGTAGTTTCCTTTGCCTTGTCCGCTGCCTCTCTGCAGGAAACAAATGACATAGATAGCACAAGCATCAAAATTGAACTTAAAAATACTTTTTTCATCTTTTTATGGTTTAGTGTTATTAGTTTATAACCATACTATTTACGCATCAACTCACCATTTGGATGCTATTATAGGGTAACTCTTCGATGGTATTGTTATTTATCGGCGATTTCATTTGGCCGGAAAACCCTTAAATTCAAACTAAATTTATAATTTTGCAAGCTCAATAGCGTAACCGAAACAGGTACTATGAAGTTTGCGGAGTATAAAGGATTGGATTTGCCCAAAGTTGCGGAAGAAATAAGGCACTTTTGGAAAGCACAGGACATTTTTGAAAAAAGTGTTACGGGTAGGGATGGCAAGGATAGTTTCGTGTTCTATGAAGGACCTCCTTCCGCCAACGGTATGCCGGGGATCCACCATGTTATGGCCCGCACCATTAAAGATATTTTTCCACGCTATAAAACCATGATGGGCTTTCAGGTGAAACGTAAGGCCGGGTGGGACACCCATGGGTTGCCCATTGAACTTGGTGTGGAGAAAGAACTTGGGATCACTAAAGAAGATATTGGAAAAAAAATATCCGTAGAAGCATATAATGCGGCTTGTAAAAAAGCGGTAATGCGGTATACCGATGTCTGGAACGAGATGACGGAAAAAGTAGGCTATTGGGTAGATATGGACGACCCTTATATTACCTATAAGTCTAAATATATGGAATCCGTTTGGTGGTTGTTAAAGCAGATTTACGATAAGGGACTTATTTATAAGGGGTATACCATACAACCATATTCCCCTAAAGCTGGTACGGGTCTTAGTTCACACGAACTGAACCAACCGGGGACCTATCAAGATATAACGGATACCACGGTTACCGCACAGTTTAGGGCAAAAAAAGAAACCCTCCCTAGTCTTTTTGATGAAGTCTCGGGGACTATCTATTTCTTGGCATGGACCACCACACCTTGGACCCTTCCATCGAATACCGCCCTAACGGTAGGACAAAAAATCGAGTATGTACTTGTAAAGACATACAACCAGTATACCTATGAACCCATAAATGTTATACTGGCAAAAGCGTTGGTTCAAAAACAGTTTTCCGGAAAATTTATTGAAGTCGGGAATGAGGAATCCCTATTGGATTATAAGAAAGAGGACAAGAAAATCCCTTATTGGATCTCAAATGGATTTTTAGGAAAGGATTTGGTCGATATTCAATACGAACAGCTCTTGGACTATGTGCAACCCTACCAAAATGCGGAGAATGCCTTTCGGGTCATTGCAGGTGATTTTGTAACTACGGAAGACGGTACGGGTATTGTACATACAGCGCCCACTTTTGGAGCGGATGATGCTTTTGTGGCCAAGCAAGCGGTTCCGGAGGTCCCGCCTTTATTGGTATTGGATGAAAACAATAATCCAGTTCCGCTAGTAGACCTACAAGGGAAATTTCGTCCCGAATTAAGGGAGTTGGGGGGCAAATATGTAAAGAACGAGTATTATGATGAGGGGAAGGCCCCTGAAAAATCCGTTGATGTTGAGATAGCCATCAAACTAAAAGAAGAGAACAAGGCCTTTAAGGTAGAAAAGTATGTGCATAGCTATCCCAACTGTTGGCGTACGGACAAGCCTATTTTGTATTATCCCTTGGATTCTTGGTTCATAAAAATAACCGATGTCAAAGACAGGATGTTCAGCTTAAATGAAACCATTAATTGGAAACCAAAGTCCACAGGCGAAGGTCGGTTCGGTAATTGGTTGGCCAATGCCAATGATTGGAACCTTTCGCGATCTAGGTATTGGGGCGTTCCTTTACCTATTTGGCGTACCGAAGACGGCAAAGAGGAACTTATTATTGGGTCACTTTCGGAATTAAAGGAGGAAATGAACAAAGCGTTGGCGGCCGGAATCCTAAAGAAAGATATCTTCCCCGACTTTGTAGTGGGCGATATGAGCGAGGCTAATTACGATCAGGTAGATTTACACAAGAACATAGTAGATCAGATCACTTTGGTTTCTCCATTGGGCAAACCTATGAGACGGGAGAGTGATCTTATAGATGTTTGGTTCGATAGCGGCTCCATGCCCTATGCCCAATGGCACTATCCTTTTGAAAATGAGGATTTAATAGACAAAGGAATAGCTTTTCCTGCAGATTTTATTGCGGAAGGAGTAGATCAGACCCGCGGGTGGTTCTATACCCTTCATGCCATAGCAACCATGGTTTTTGATACGGTGGCCTATAAGAATGTGGTATCCAATGGTCTTGTTTTGGACAAGGAAGGTAAAAAAATGTCGAAGCGTTTGGGGAATGCCGCGGATCCTTTTGAGACTATGGACGAACACGGTCCGGATGCCACGCGGTGGTATATGATATCGAATGCAAATCCATGGGACAATCTAAAATTTGACATGGAAGGCATCGTTGAAGTGAAGCGGAAGTTTTTCGGAACCTTGTACAATACCTATTCTTTCTTTGCGCTTTATACCAATATTGATGAATTTAAGTATGCCGAGGAAGATATTCCTTTGAACGAACGTCCTGAGATCGACCAATGGATTTTATCGGAGTTGCATACATTGATCAAAAGAGTGGACGAGGCCTATGCAGATTATGAACCTACGAAAGCTGCAAGGGCCATATCCGATTATGTACAGGAAAATCTAAGCAACTGGTATGTGCGTCTATGCCGAAGACGTTTTTGGAAGGGAGATTATCAGCAAGATAAAATATCGGCCTATCAAACTTTATATACCTGTTTGGAAACGGTAGCGAAACTTTCGGCTCCTATAGCACCTTTCTTTATGGATAGGCTTTATAAGGATTTAACGCAAACTACCCATAGGGAAACCTATGAAAGCGTACATTTATCGGATTTTCCAAAGTTTGGTGCGTCTATGGTAAACAAAAAACTGGAAAGCAAAATGCAAAAAGCGCAGATCATATCCTCTTTGGTATTGTCCATTCGCCAAAAAGAAAAGATAAAAGTACGCCAGCCTTTACAAAAAATAATGATTCCTATCTTGGATGAAAAGCAGCGAGAAGAGATAGAGGCAGTGGCCGATTTGATCAAATCGGAAGTGAACGTCAAGGAACTTGAATTACTGGATGATGCTTCGGATATCCTGGTAAAACAGATAAAGCCCAATTTTAAGGTTTTAGGTCCTCGTTTTGGAAAAGATATGAAGCAAGTAGCCAATGCGATAAACGCTCTAAATCAAGAAGATATTAAAAAATTTGAGGAAGAGGGAGAAATAACCATTGATTTAGAAAATAAAATTATTAAATTACGGTTAGAAGATGTAGAGATTTCCTCACAGGATATAGAAGGTTGGTTAGTGGCTAACTCGGGACCGTTGACAGTGGCACTCGATATTACAATTAACGAAAACCTAAGAAAGGAAGGAATAGCACGGGAGCTAATAAACAGGATTCAAAACATACGAAAAGAATCCGGTTTTGAGGTGACGGATAGAATAGATATAAAGATTTTAAAGGACGGTTTTGTCGAAAAAGCAGTCGAGAGCAATATTAATTACATAAAAACGGAGACCTTAACGGCAGAACTGGATTTTGAGGAACAACTAGAACAAGGTACGGCGATTACCTTCGATGAAGTAAATACAAAATTGTTTATCCAAAAACATTAAAGATATGGCACAGGATTTAAAAATAAGATATTCGGATAAAGACCTTGAGGAATTCAAAGTTCTAATAGAAGAGAAAATAGAGAAAGCAAAGAGTCATTTGGATCTCCTTAAAAGTTCTTACATGAACGACGGTAATAACGGAACCGATGATACTTCACCAACATTTAAGGCTTTTGAAGAGGGTTCCGAGACCATGAGTAAGGAAGCCAACACACAATTGGCCATAAGACAGGAAAAGTTTATCAGGGACCTAAAAAATGCGCTACTTCGCATAGAGAACAAGACCTATGGTATTTGCAGGGTTACCGGCAAACTCATTAACAAAGAGCGCTTAAAACTAGTGCCGCATGCCACACTTAGCATTGAAGCCAAGAACATGCAGAAATAAAACTAAAACGCTCGAAAGGGCGTTTTTTTATGAAGAAGATGAAGAAAGGATTGTTTACGCTGATACTCCTATGTGCCAATTTTCTATGTGCTCAGAAAATTATCAAAAAATCTATTATAAATCCCGGGGTTTCTTTGATCCAAATAGAAGCCGACAATTGTTTTGAAGTAGACGTAGCGACTTCCAACACTAATGAAATGGTAGTGGAAGCCGTTATGGACGGAGAATATAAAAAAAATCTACTAGTGAACGTAAAGGAAGAAGGCACTACAGTATTGGTGCGTCCCGGTTTTCAGCCCAACTTTATAAAACCTAATGACAAGTTAAGTGCGCACAAGATAGTGTCCATAGCTTTGACCATTAAAGTTCCACAGTATTTGAACTTACAAATATATGGTGTTAGTTGTAATGTTACTGCTAGCGGAAGGTATGAAACCTTGAAAGTTACGTTAGCTGATGGTAGTTGTGTGTTGAACAATGTAGGTGAAACGGTAGATATAATTACACAAAGTGGGGATATCTATGTAAGTAGCCCTTTTGCAGAAATAAAGGCATGGACCAAATACGGAAAAATTTACAGAGAAACCATTCCCGGGGGCAATAATCTCTTTACGTTGAATACTACTACTGGGAACATACACTTGAAGAAAACCGAATAATATGTCTATTTTTACCCCATCTAGAATTTAAGGAATGAGTTTAAAAAAGTCCCTACTGCTCATCGCGGTAATTTTGCTGATCGACCAGCTAAGTAAGATTTATATAAAAACCAATTTTGTTTTAGGAGAATCAGTGACCGTTTTCAGTTGGTTTAGAATACTTTTCATTGAAAATGAAGGAGCCGCCTGGGGGACCAAACTCAGTGATATTCTGCCCATTTCCGATTCTTTGGGCAAACTGGTTTTGACTATATTTAGGCTTTTCGCCATTTTCGGTATTGGGTATTGGCTATACGATACGATCAAAAAACGCGCATCCAATACATTGATCATAGCGGTTTCCTTTATTTTTGCGGGGGCTTTGGGCAATATTTTGGATTCTGTTTTTTATGGTGCCCTGTTCAATGATAGTACCAACCAAACAGCAACACTGTTTTCCTCCGAACCCTATGGCAGTCTGTTTTACGGTAAAGTGGTAGATATGCTATATTTTCCGCTTGTAGATACAACATGGCCCGAATGGATGCCTTATCTTGGGGGTAAAAATTTCCGGTTTTTTGAACCTGTCTTCAATATCGCCGATACTGCAATTAGCACCGGTGTGGGAATCCTATTGGTGTTTAATAAGAAAGCTTTTGGAAAAAAAGAGAAGGAGGCAGATACAGCGCCTCAGCCTCAGAATTTGTAAATTTTGTCCGGAGTAACGCAATAGTCCATGGGAATATCACTTTCGTGGATATCCGTAATTCTTTCTGCTTCGGCCTTAAAGAATGAAAGACCTATTTTTAAAACTTCCGGCCTACATTTTTTTATAAAACCGTCATAGAACCCTTTTCCATAGCCTACTCTATTTCCGAATCGATCAAAAGCTAAAAGGGGCATAAAGACCACATCAATTTTATCAGTGGGAACTTCCAGGCCGTCTACGGGCTCAGGAATATTCCATTTGTTTTTTTTGATGACCGTATTATCGGTAAGCAGATAATTGGTCAGGGACGCGGCCTTGTCCATTTTAGGTAAGACCACATTTTTGTCCTTTCCCTGTAGTATCGATAAAATAAAGGAAGTGTCAATCTCTTTTTTTTCAGAAATTGTTAGAAAAAGATGATAGTATTCATGGGACCAAATGGGTAGCTCCAGAAGTTTATTGGCAATATCCACGCTACGAATAGACAATTCTTGGAAGGAAATAGTATTTCTTAGATTTTTGTAGTTTAGACGTAGTTCCTCTTTGAACATTATGTACGAATAAACTTGGGGATAGGGTAAGGGTTTATGCTAAAACTATTCTTTGGTAGCAAGGGTAAAATAAATCTTAAAAAAGAGCATTAAAATTAAATAGGTGCCGAGGGTTATGAGGTAATTGTCCATGTAATGATAAATTTTGATGATTTAAATGTAAACAAAAAATCTTTTAGAATCTCGGTAAACGCACTTTTTTATCGATGAAATGCACCCTTTTATTAAACATTTAACATTTAGCTTAACATAAGGGCATAAAAAATTAAAGCATATTTTGCTTAAAATATTGATTATCAGATTTTTATTAATTTCAAAATATTTTTTCTTCTTAACGTTGAATTCATAAAAAAAAGTAGCGGCACGGTTTTTTTTTAAAACTTTAACAAAAAACCGCCCCATTTTATATTAAAAAGAAGATTAAGTGGTCCCCAAAATATTGAAATGTGAATATACATAGAAGGACAGATTAAGTTGGAAGACCTCTTTTTCTTTTTTTTGCCGGTGCTAGATCAAGTTAAAAAAAGTATAATTATGGGGGCTTTCATAAAAACGTAGTAATTTAACTTTGTAAACAGAATTCTATTATATTAAATGTCCGATATTTCTATTGAAGTACAGTTGAGTGCCTTGCCAAATAGCCCGGGGGTATACCAGTTTTATGATTCGGACGAAGTCATACTCTATGTGGGCAAGGCAAAAAACTTAAAAAAAAGGGTTTCCTCCTATTTTACCAAAAAGCATGAGTATGGCAAGACCCGGGTGTTGGTAAAGAAGATCAGATCCATTAAACATATAGTTGTCCCAACGGAATCGGACGCTTTATTGCTGGAGAACAATCTTATAAAAAAGTATCAGCCCAGATATAACGTGATGCTTAAGGATGATAAAACCTATCCTTGGATATGCATTAAGAATGAACGCTTCCCTAGAATATTCCCTACTAGAAAATTGATTAAGGACGGCTCGGAATATTATGGCCCCTATACCAGTATGAAGACGGTGAAAACTTTGTTGGATCTTATTAGGGGCGTATATCCATTACGGACCTGTAATTATGACCTGTCCAAAGAAAAGATAGATGGAGGCAGATATAAAGTGTGCCTGGAATATCATTTAGGAAATTGCAAAGGTCCCTGTGAAGGATTCCAGGATATAGAAGAATACGATAGGCAAATAGAGGATATCCGGGAAATTATAAAAGGAAATTTTAAGTCGTCATTACTTTATTTCAAAAAGCGGATGAAGGCCTTGGCCTCGGAGATGAATTTTGAGGAAGCCCAGCGGATAAAGGATAAGATAGAAATATTGGAAAACTATCAGGTAAAATCCACTGTTGTAAACCCAAAAATAAATAATGTTGATGTTTTTTCCATTATTTCCGATGATTCCTTTGCCTATGTGAATTTCCTACAGCTTTCCTATGGTTCCATAATTAGATCTCATACCTTGGAGATTAAAAAAAAATTGGACGAGTCCGACCAGGACCTTTTGCCATTGGCCATTATAGAAATACGACAACGTTTTGATTCAAATTCCAAAGAATTGTATGTTCCCTTTAAAATAGCGGCAGAACCCCACCTAAAGATTACCGTTCCAAAGTTAGGGGATAAAAAAAAGATTCTGGACCTCTCCGAAAGGAATGCCAAATTTTTTAGGCAAGAGCGTTTTAAACAGATCAAGATTACGGATCCGGACCGGCATACGAATAGGATTATGGCCCAAATGAAGAAAGACCTTCGGCTTTCCGAAGAACCAAGGCATATTGAGTGCTTTGACAATTCCAATATTCAAGGAAGCAATCCGGTAGCCGCCTGTGTGGTCTTTAGGAATGGGAAACCTTTTAAAAAAGACTATAGACACTATAATATTAAAACTGTAGATGGTCCCGATGATTTTGCTTCCATGGAAGAAGTAGTGTTTAGAAGATATAAGCGATTGTTGGACGAGAATACGTCTTTACCCCAACTCATAGTTATAGATGGAGGAAAGGGACAGTTGTCCTCGGCTTTAAAAAGTCTTGAAATTTTGGGTTTACGGGGTAAAATTGCAATCATAGGTATTGCGAAAAGGTTAGAGGAGATTTACTTCCCCGAAGATCCTATTCCGCTTTATCTGGATAAAAAATCCGAAAGCCTAAAAATAATCCAGCAATTACGAAATGAGGCCCATCGTTTTGGAATAACGTTTCATAGGAATAAAAGAAGCAAGGCGGCCATAAATTCCGAATTGGAAAGTATTGATGGAATCGGGGAAAAAACCGCATTGGAACTATTGCAGGAATTTAAATCGGTAAAACGTATCAAGGAGGCTTCCATAGAAAATTTGGCCAAATCCATCGGTATGGTAAAGGCAAAGAAAGTATATGAGACCTTTCATTAATGATAGTGATAATCAAATGCAAAAACTACTTCTTATAGGAATTCTATGGTTCTTGCCCTTTTTATGTTCCGCCCAAGGAGAGGAAGATGAAAAAAAGCTTAAAGTAGGTTTGGTGCTAAGTGGTGGTGGTGCCAAAGGGATGGCACATATTGGGGTCTTAAAGGTTATAGAGGAGGCCGGTGTGCAGATAGACTATATTGGAGGTACCAGTATGGGCGCAATTGTCGGGGCCTTATACGCCTCGGGATATTCGGCGACCGAATTGGACTCTATTTTTAAAAACACGGATTTTGTAGCATTGATACAGGATAACCTACCAAGGGATGCCAAAACTTTTTATGAAAAGGAGAACTCGGAAAGATATGCGTTGACCCTGCCCTTTAACAACTTTAAAATATCTTTCCCTTCCGCAATTTCAAGAGGACAAAATATTTATAATGAATTGGTTAGGTTTCTTTATCATGTAAAGGATGTAGCTGATTTTGATGAATTGCCAATTCCGTTCTTTTGTATTGCCACCGATATAGAAACGGGAGAAGAAGTATTGTTGGATAACGGTTATCTTCCAGAAGCTATTTTAGCAAGCGGAACCTTTCCTTCGCTTTTTGAACCTTCGGAAATAAATGGAAAGATTTTAATAGACGGCGGTGTGGTGAACAATTATCCCATACAAAAGGTGAAGGATATGGGAGCCGATGTTATTATCGGCGTAGACGTGCAAGATGTGCTATCCGATAGGGAATCCTTACAATCCGCAACCGAAATTTTACTTCAAATAAACAATTTCCGGACCGTACAGGATATGAAGGAGAAATCCAAGAAGACCGATATTTATATTAAACCCGATATAACGGATTTTTCGGTAATCGATTTTGATCTCAGTCAGGATATTATCAAAAGTGGAGAAGTAGCGGCAAGACAACATTATGTTGCCTTAAAGGAACTTTCCATGAAACAGGGCAGTCAAAAAAAGGAGACGAAACCGATCAAAGCAAGGGATACTATAACAATAAACCGACTGGTCCTAAGGGGAAATGTAAATTATACAAGAGGATATGTAAAAGGGAAACTTCGATTTTCCCTTGGTGAAAAAACCACCTTTGAGAAGTTACAAACAGGTATAAGTAACCTATCGGCCACCGGAAATTTCCAAACGATTAGATATGAGTTGGTATCCAATGGCCTAGGGGTCGATCTTATTCTAAAACTAAAAGAAAATCCTACAAAAAACTTTATCCGTCTTGGAGCGCATTATGACGACCTATATAAGAGCGCCGCATTGATTAATCTGACCCGCAAGAACCTATTGCTAAAAGATGATGTTGGTTCCTTGGATTTTATCTTGGGCGACAATATCCGATACAATCTACAATACCATGTCGATAAAGGCTCTTACTGGAGTTTTGGACTTAATTCCAGATTTGACCAGTTTGAAGAGGAAATTGATTTTAGCTTAATACAATCCAATTTTGATGTGGTAGAGGACATCAACATCAATACCATTAATCTGGATGTAACGGATTTTACCAACCAGATTTATCTACAAACCGTATTACAGGAAGAATTTGCGGTTACTTTGGGAGCCGAGCATAAATTTCTAAAATACAGCACAAGGACCTTAAGGGAGCTCATAGACAATGAAGATCCGATGTTGACCCCTCCTTCCGAAAACAGGACCTTTTTTGAAAAGAGTAATTATTTCAGCGTCTATGGGAAATTAACTTTGGATACCTATGATGACATATACTTCCCTAGCAAAGGATTGTATTTTGATGGTGATTTTCATGTATATCTATTTTCTTCGGACTTTACGGATAATTTTAAAGAGTTTTCCATTGCAAAGGCAAAAATGGGGGCCGCTTTTCCACTTTTCAAGGACGTATCCTTAAATATTGAAACGGAGGGCGGATTTAAATTAGGTACTTCCGGAGTTACATCTTTTGATTTTGTATTGGGTGGCTTCGGTAATAACCTAATCAACAATTTTGTGCCATTTTTAGGATATGATTTTTTAAGATTACCTGGGAATAGTTATGTAAAAGCCTACGGAAGATTGGATTATGAGTTTGCAGCTAAAAACCATCTGATGTTCTCGGCAAATTTCGCCAATGTGGATGATGATCTTTTTAGAACGGGAGAGTGGTTCACTGAACCAAGTTTTTCTGGTTATTCTTTAGGTTATGGGTGGGAATCATTTATAGGTCCCGTACAGGTTTTGTATTCTTTTTCCCCGGAATTGGAAAGCAGCAATATTTTTTTTAGCATTGGATATTGGTTTTAAGACCTGAACGGTATCCGGAGTTGCCGGTTTTTTTCCGATATTTGTACTACTGATTTCTGATATGATGTTACGGAAAAGAATTGATATAACCTCCCATCTTAGGGCAATGTGGTAAATCTATGTAGGATATTTATCCGCAACACCTTTCCTTACGTTATTTTAATTAATCCGATTCAAAAAAATATCATGGCAACAGAAATAAAAAATTTAAAAGATTTAAAAAACACGGAATATTCCCTAAAAAAATTGTTCCCTGAAGCTGAGGATTTTCTTCCCCTGCTGGGAACGGACTATGTGGAATTATATGTTGGCAACGCCAAACAATCCGCACACTATTATAAAACGGCCTTTGGTTTTCAATCAGAAGCATATGCCGGTTTGGAAACTGGCGTAAAAGATCGCGTATCCTATGTTTTAAAGCAGGGGAAAATACGATTGGTATTAACCACCCCACTCCAAAAAGGAGGTGAAATAAACGAACACATAAATGAGCACGGGGACGGTGTTAAAGTGATAGCTCTCTGGGTAGAAGATGCTGCCAAGGCGTTCAAGGAGACCACGAAGCGCGGTGCCAGGCCCTTTATGGAACCTACTCGAGAGGAAGATGAGGATGGTCACATCATACGTTCCGGAATATATACTTACGGGGAAACGGTTCATATTTTCGTAGAACGTAAAAATTACAAGGGCATATTTCTGCCCGGATATAGAAAATGGGAGTCGCATTATAACCCGGAGCCAGTAGGACTAAAGTTTATAGATCATATGGTGGGAAACGTTGGATGGGACGAAATGAATACCTGGTGTAAGTTTTATGGGGAAGTAATGGGTTTTGCACAAATTATCTCTTTTGTCGATGATGATATCGCAACGGAATATACCGCCCTTATGAGCAAGGTAATGAGCAATGGGAACGGACGTGTGAAGTTCCCTATAAATGAACCTGCGGAAGGCAAAAAGAAATCTCAGATAGAAGAATATTTGGATTTTTATAATGGTCCGGGTGTACAGCATATAGCTGTTGCTACGGACAATATTATTGAAACGGTTTCTGCAATGCGCGAGCGTGGCGTAGAATTCTTATATGTTCCGGAGGAGTATTATGATGATCTATTGGAAAGGGTAGGCGATATTGATGAAGATGTGGAGGTGCTAAAAAAACACGGAATTCTGATCGATCGTGATGAGGAGGGGTATTTGTTGCAACTATTTACAAAGACAATCGTAGATAGGCCTACCATGTTTTTTGAGGTCATTCAGAGAAAAGGGGCGCAATCCTTTGGAGTAGGGAATTTCAAGGCATTGTTCGAGGCTATAGAAAGAGAACAGGAATCCAGGGGCACTCTGTAGATCGAGACTGTTTTCTTAAGGATTTGCAAATTTGCATCAGGGAAATATAAATTACTGTTAAGAGTATAGTTAAAGTAAGTTAAAACAGCTTATAGAATAGGAATGATGTTTTAAATTTGTTTCACATAAGGGGTGGTTCCCTTATTACTTTAAGTATTGGTTTTTCATAATTTAAAGTTTGGTTGGTTATTTAGGAAAAGCCCTGACAGTTCTGTCAGGGCTTTTTTTTGTTGATCAGAGCCTGTTTGGAAAAGCTATTGGCGCTTTCAAAATAGGGTGGATGAAGAAGTGTGCCCAAGGTAGGATTGGCTTTTAAAACAACAAGGTAGGATTACTATACAATACTTTGGAATAAATTTTGTTTAAGTAATTGTAAAAAGAAAAGGGTTTGAGTCCGTTTTAGTAATTTTACCGTAATATTATGAAAAAACTTTACATAATACTTTTTTCACTACTGACACTTTCCGTAAGTGCCCAGGAAAAAAGACCTGCTTTTAAATCCGGGGAATGGTTGAAGTTCCGGATCCATTATGGGTGGATCAATGCCAGTTATGCTACCTTGCATGTGAAAACCGACAAAATAGATGAGGTTCCTGTATATCATGTGGTTGGAAAAGGCAAAACTACCGGACTGGCAAGGGCTTTTTTTAAAGTGGATGACACCTATGAAACCTATTTTGGGAAAAAAGACGGTAAGCCATATAAGTTTGTCCGTAAGATAGATGAAGGCGGATATACCAAGGATATTGAAATAGATTTTGACCATGAGAAGGATATTGCCATCTTAAATGATAAGAAAAACAATAAAAAGTTTAATTTTACCTTTCAGGATAGTATACAGGATCTATTATCTGCCTTCTACTATCTTAGGAACAATTACGAGTTAAACCACTTGGTCGAAGGAGAATATATTAAACTGGATATGCTTTATGATGATGACGGAGTGTTTAAATTTAAACTGAAGTATCTGGGAAAAGAAGTGTTGCGGACAAAATTTGGAAAGGTGGAATGTTTAAAATTCAGACCCTTTGTACAATCGGGAAGGGTGTTCAAAGAACAGGAAAGTCTCTCCTTATGGGTTTCCAATGACCGTAATAAAATCCCGATACGGATAAAGGCCGATTTGGCCATAGGGGCAATAAAGGCTGATTTAGCGGGATATAACGGACTAAAAAATCAGTTTAAAATAATAATGGACTAGAAAAGGGCATGAAGGACAAGGAGCGTGTTGCATCCCAAATATCAAAACTTGAGGAGAAATATAAAGACTCGGGTCAGGATTTAAGCTCTTATCTAGATGGCCTTCTGTACCAACGCTATCTTACCTATTGGGATTACATCCATTTGGATACCTTATTGAGCCTGCAGGTTCCCAGGACCTATTTCCCCGACGAGGAAATCTTCATCATGTACCACCAGATTACCGAGCTTTATTTTAAGCTTATCCTTCACGAGCAAAAGCAGTTGGTGGATGTAGTATCACAAGACCAGAACTTCTTTATTGAAAAAGTCAACAGGATAAATAGTTATTACAAGGCTTTGATCTCTTCTTTCAGTATTATGATAAAGGGAATGGAACGGGAACAGTTTCTGCAATATAGAATGGCGCTTTTACCGGCCAGTGGCTTTCAATCCGCACAATACAGGATGATAGAGGTATATGCAACACCCTTGGAAAATTTGGTGCATCATACGGAGCGTGGGCAGTTCTCATCCAAGAATTCCATGGAGGAGCTCTATGAACATATCTATTGGAAAAAGGGGGCAACGGATATTGTTACGGGCGAAAAAACCCTTACCCTTAAACAGTTTGAATATAGATATACCCCAAGATTGATACGAATAGCAAAACAAGTAAAGGATAATACCATTTACCATAAATATCTAAAACTCCCGGAGGAAATAAGGCATAATAAATTCCTGATCAAAGCGTTAAAGACCATGGATATCAATGCAAACGTAAATTGGCCCCTAATGCACATGGGCTCCGCTTATCGTTATCTGGATAAGGATAATACATCCATAGATGCAACAGGAGGTACCAATTGGAAGGAGTATTTACCGCCAAGTTTTCAAAAAGTTGTATTTTTTCCGGAACTTTATTCAAAACAAGAGTTAAATAATTGGGGAAAGCAATGGGTAGACCATATCTTTAATCCCAAAAAAACAGAGTAATAGGAATGCAAAAATATTGGGGCGCAATTTTGATAATAGCATTAATGGCATCGTGTAAAGGCGAAAAAGTTATCAAAGAGAAAGTTGTAGAGATAACAACCAAAGAGGAACCTGTAATCATAAAACACTTTGGATTTAACCTGGATGATTTTATGGTACAACGGGACACCGTTAGAAATGGTGATAGTTTTGGCGAATTAATGCTAGAGCACAAAGTTGATTATCCTAAAATTGCCAGAGTATCCGAGGATTTCAGGGATACTTTTGATGTGAGAAAGATACGGGTAGGAAAACCTTATTTTATCTTGAAATCCAAAGACACTTCCCAGACAGCACAAGTTTTTATTTATGAAAACGACCGTATTAACTATACGGTTGTGGATTTAAGGGACTCCGTCGTAGCATACAAAGAAAAGAAAAGGGTAAAATATGTAGAGCGAGAAGCTTCGGGAATCATTGAAACTTCCTTGTCCGAAGCCATATTAGACCAAGGCATCGATTATAATGTAACGAACAACTTATCCGAAATCTACGCGTGGACCATCGATTTTTTTCGACTTCAAAAGGGAGATAAATTTAAGGTCATCTACAAGGAGAAATACATCAACGATTCCATATATGCAGGGGCAGGACCTATAGAAGCCGCCTATTTTGAGCATAGTGGGGAGCCATTTTATGCCTTTAATTTTGAAGCCGATTCATTAAAGAATCTAGACGATTACTTTGATGAAAAAGCCAATAATCTAAGAAGAACATTTTTAAGGGCTCCGGTGAAATTCAGTAGAATATCATCTAGATACAACCTTAAAAGAAGAATAAGATATTACGGCTATAAGTTAAGGCCCCATAAGGGTACGGATTATGCCGCGCCCATAGGAACCCCTATTCTGGCTACGGCAAATGGAACGGTCACCGAGTCCACCAGAAGGGGCGGAAACGGGAAGTATGTAAAAATTCGGCATAACGGTACTTATAGTACCCAGTACCTACACATGAAAAATCAAAAAGTAAGAAAAGGGGATTTTGTAAAGCAGGGAGATGTTATCGGATGGGTAGGTATGACAGGGAATACAGGGGGTCCACATGTGTGTTACCGATTTTGGAAGAATGGCAGGCAAGTAGATCCATTTCGAGAAAAACTTCCGGCAGCGGAGCCGTTAGCGGAGGCTCTAAGACCTAAATATTGGGATTATATCGGTCCTAAAAGAGATCAATTGGATTGTATGGGATTTCCGGAAAAAGAACCCGAAGAAGATTTGCTAACGCTGAACTAATAAAATGCCATTACAGAACACTGACCCCACTACCACAAAAGCTTGGCAGAAGCTTGCCCAACATTTTGGAGAACACAAAGACACACACCTAAAAGAACTTTTTGCTTCCGATACCGAAAGGGCAAAAAAGTTTACGATGTCTTGGAACGATTTTTTGGTAGATTATTCCAAGAACAGAATTACCGATAAAACATTGGATCTTCTTTTACAACTGGCGGATGAAGTGGGGTTAAAGGACGCTATCCAAAAATATTTTTCCGGCGATCGTATTAATCGAACGGAGGATAGGGCCGTGTTACATACGGCACTTAGGGCAAAAGAAACAGATGTTGTCCTGGTCAATGGCAAGAATATAGTACCGGAAGTATATGAGGTAAAAGACCAAATCAAAACATTTACCGATGCGGTAATTTCAGGCGATAAAAAGGGATATACGGGAAAAGCCTTTACCAATGTGGTAAATATTGGCATCGGCGGTTCGGATTTAGGTCCGGCCATGGTAGTGGAAGCCTTAAAATTTTATAAAAATCATTTAAAGACCCATTTTGTAAGTAATGTAGATGGGGATCATGTGTACGAGGTCCTAAAAGAACTTGATCCGGAAACCACACTTTTTGTAGTCGTATCCAAAACGTTTACTACCCAGGAAACCTTGAGCAATGCCACCACCATTAAAAAATGGTTTCTGAACCATGCATCTCAAGCAGATGTGGCCAAGCATTTTGCGGCGGTATCCACCAACGTGGAGAAGATAGCGGAATTTGGTATAGCCGATGAAAACGTTTTCCCCATGTGGGATTGGGTGGGTG
>JBATTK010000025.1:0-7087 GCA_049670505.1 Saonia sp. | reverse complement strand
ACCTACGATAGCGGATGATATTAAAAATAATGCTTTCCTCGCTATTATTGGTTCTTTGGCAGTGGTTTTCCTGTACATATTATTACGCTTCCGTAAATGGCAGTTTTCGCTGGGTGCCGTTGCGGCGGTATTCCACGATGTACTTATCGTACTAGGAATTTTTTCAATAACGGGCAAAATTATGCCCTTTAATATGGAGATAGATCAAGCTTTTATTGCTGCGATATTAACGGTGATAGGATACTCCTTGAACGATACCGTAGTGGTGTTCGATAGGATTAGGGAAATTGTGGGCGAAAGGGGATGGAAATCCGGTAATAATGTAAACCTGGCCTTGAACAGTACCTTGAGTAGGACCTTGAATACTTCCTTGACCACTTTGGTGGTATTATTGGCGATATTCACTTTTGGCGGGGAGTCGCTTAGAGGATTCATGTTCGCTATGATCGTAGGTATCATCGTGGGTACATACTCTTCCTTATTTATTGCGACACCGGTAATGTTCGATACCTTGAAGAAGCAAATTAGGACCGGGGAAGAAGAATAGATCTAAATTATTTTAAGACATAAAGGGCCACTGATCAGTGGCTCTTTTTTTGTTTGATAATCTTACCGGTCGATCCTGTTTCGCCCAGTTGAAGCTCATAGATAAAATCTGGACGCAGCCCTTTCTCCATACGATGGGATACAAAAACAATAGCGGTATTGCTTTCCTGGGCAATTTGGTTCACCAAAGCGACAAATAATACAGCGCTTTCATCATCCAAGCCCGCGGTGGGCTCATCCAAAATAAGTAATAACGGATGTTTTATCATCGCCCTGACCGTCATCACCAAACGTTGTTGCCCCATGGATAGGTCATGGAAATAGGAATCCCTTAATTCCCACATCCTTATTAACTGTAACCATTCCTTTGCTAATCTAAATTCTGCGGCGGTGGGTTTCACATACAGACCCACGGAATCATGAAGCCCGGAAATCAGCATATGCTCCAAGGTGTGGTAACCAGAGAATTTATCGGTCATAGCAGGGGTAAAATACCCTAATCTTTGCTTAATGTCCCAAATACTTTCCCCGCTTCCTTTTTTTTGGCCGAAAATGTAAAGCTCTTGGCCATAGCCTTTACTGTTCTCCCCGGTAATCATGGATAATAAAGTGGTTTTTCCACTTCCATTTTTGCCTATTAGTTGCCAGAATTCATGGGGTCTTATTTCCCAATTAATGGAATTTAAGATGGGTCTGTCCCCGTAGCTGACGGATACATCTTTTAATGCTATAAGTATAGCTTTATCATAATTAAACGGTTCTAGGGGTAGGGGTATGGAAGCTGTAAAGGTTGTGGAATCCTCTGTGAGGAGATAATCTGGAGTCTCCGTATTTTCATGATGGAAAATTGAACTGCCCTCCAACCTCATAAAATCAGTGATAAAAGGCAAGACATCTTTTTTACGACTTATAATCTGTACGATACATATATGTTCGGAAATAGTACGCAGCGAACGGCTCAGATCATTTTGTGCATCGGCATCCAAATTATCAAAGGGGTTGTCCAGGATAAGAAAATCCGGATTTGTATTCAGAAGATGTTTTAACAACACTTTTTTTTGTTCTCCGCTCGACATGGATTTTAGGCTTTGGGAAGTGTCCCTGGCAATTATTTTTTTATCATGGCGCTCTTCTTCGTCCATGAACCGGTATACTTCCAACTTTGAAAACAAAGCACCGCGCAATCCTCTCAATGCTTCAAAACCATTGGGAGGGACTCCATGTAAAAGGCTATCTATTAAATTCGCCTTGTTAGATTTGTTGTTGATGAAAACCGCCCAATGTTTTCTTTGTTTTAGATTCATAAAGTAAATATTAAAGAACGTTCCTAATGGTAATGGCCTTCGGATCAAGGGTAGGTTACATGAACCCTAAAGATATGGACCGGATTGTTACGAAAAGTAATGGTTTTGTCCAAATGCATACCGTTTGCTATGGCTACTTTCTGGGAACCTATATTGTCTACTTGGATAATAGAGATCAGGGAGGTGGATAATTTGTTTGCAAAGGCAAATTCCTTACATTTTTTTGCCGCCTCTGTCGCATACCCTCTTTTCCAATATTTTGGTAGGATGGAATATCCTATTTCCAGTTCTTGAATAGTATCCACGGTTTGAACCAACAGTCCGCAAAGACCCACTAGCGTATTGGTTTTCTTATCCAATACGACTTGTTTTCCACCTAAATTATTTTCATAGCGTTCAAAAGTTCTATCAAAATCCTGTTGGCAGGCTGTTTTTGGATCAGGATGTCCGCCAGACCAATGTTGCGTACTTAGGGGTTCTTGATGAAATGGGAGCCATGCATCAAAATCGGATGGTACTAATTTTCGAAATAGGAGTCTATCCGTTTCTTCGCCTTCTAGTAGATAGTCCATGGTTGAACTAATTTTATAATCGCTTAAATGCTATACTATCCCCAATCTGCAATACCCATTTTTTAACAAGTCCCGCGTTGATTTCCAGCACATATTGTACAGGCACTTCTGATGATAGTCCGGTCTCACTGAAGGGCTTTGCATTTTCCTGAACACTGGCTATACGAAGATTTTCGTCAATAAATAAAAGATCTAGGGCTATTTCCGTATTTTTCATGTAGAACGAATGCATGGCCACATCGGGGAAAATAAATAACATACCTTGTTTTTCTTCCATAGCATCCCGATACATTAATCCGGTTTGTGTCTCATAATCTGATTCGGCAATTTCAATATCCAATCGCGTAATTATGGAATCTGTTTCAGCCTTGTAAAGCGTGAGTTCCCCTTCTTTTTTAAAAGTAACGGGCTCGGTTTTTACAACGGTTTTGTTTTCCCCTTTACAGGACGTCTGTAAAAGGAAAAAGCCAGCTAAAACAAGGACATAAAATTTTAAGCGTTTCATGAAAACTATTTACGATACACTTTTTGCCGATTGAGGCCTGAACATAAAATACAACCCTATCAGGATAAACGGAATACTTAGCCATTGCCCTGTGGATAAAAGCCCCAAGGACTCTTCAAAACCGCCTTGACTTTTCTTTACGAATTCTACAAAAAAGCGTATGGTCCAAAGGAGGACCAAGAAAAGGCCGAACAGGTATCCCAATTTATTTTTTTTATCGGTCTTCCAATATAGATAATACAATAGGGCAAACACAAAAATATAACAGACACCTTCATATAATTGGGCCGGATGCCTATAGGGTATGGCTTCCAGATATTCCGAGAACCTAGCATCCTTTTCTATAAGGTCATAGGCCGCATTAACCGTTTTTTCCTTTGTGATGGCCAAAGCTTTGGAGGCCGACATATCATCGGAGTCCCGTAAAAAACGTGTGGCGAATATAAAGGATTTATCGACCACTTTTCCGTTGATCTCGGAATTGAAAAAATTACCCAAACGCACACAAAAAGCTCCAAGTGCCACAGGAATTACTACTCTGTCCAATATACCCAATACCTTAAATTCAGGATACTTTCTAGTATAAAGGTACATGGCAATAATAACACCTATGGCTGCACCGTGGCTCGCCAATCCCGTGAACCCAGTAAACTCGTAACCATTAATAAAGCCGAAAAGCGACTCGCCCGCGTTTTCACGGATCGGTAACAGTATTTCCAAAAGATGGTTTTTGTAATAGGGCCAATCATAAAAGAATACATGACCAAGTCTTGCGCCCAGCATAGTGGCCAAAACGGCATAAATAAAAAGAGAATCCAATTGTTCCATGGATTTCTTTTCATTTTCGAAGATGCGTTTCATAAGGTACCATCCCAAGGCGAAAGCTATTATCCAAAGTAGATTGTAATATTTTATTTGTAACACCCCAATTTTAAACAAGGTCTCGTTGGGATTCCAGATAAAGCCTAAAAAAAACATTCGCGATTATTTTGAAGGGACTAAGATAAGAAAATAGGTTTGTGGTTCAGTGTTATTCTGTTTGTAGTTTATAAAGTTTATTAGTATAACCCGTTGTGCATTTTGGAGATTGTAAAGCAGAAAAAGCGTCAGTTCGAGTGGTTTTTCGCAACAAAGTGGAGAAAAATTGTATCGAGAACAGCTTTTTTCGATCCAAAACTCTATTCTCGATAGTTCTGCTGAGCAAAGCCGAAGCGCACTTCTTCCTCCGGTCGAAGCACCTGCCTACCGCAGGCAGACTCGAACTGACGAATTTTGGATCTAAGATCAAAAAGCTCAACGGGTTGGTATAGCATTTTATGGGTTTAAAGGTTGGGCCGTTACGATATTATGTTCATCAAGCCTTTTGTGATACTCTAAAGCGAGTTTTCTATAGGATTACAGCAAGAAACGAGGAGTCCTGGGAGTTTTTTTGTTGGAAGTTTGTAAAGCCTCACGGTACGGGATCGTATCCCTTGCCTCCCCAAGGATTACAACTAAAGATACGCTTCAACGATAACCAGCCACCTTTGAACAAGCCATGTTTTTTTAATGCTTCCAAAGTATATTGTGAACAGGTAGGGGAGTACCGACAAGTCGCAGGGGTAAGTGGAGAAATAAGCGTTTGATAGAGTCTGACCAGAAGAATAAAGGGGGCTATCAGTATTTTTTTCATCGACTCATATCATTAATCGACCCTGAAGCTGTTTCAGAATCTTATAAATTCATTATTCAAATATGGAGTTAAACCTTAGGCTTCGATTGAAAATAGAACCAACTCCTTTATTTAAAAGAGACTTTATGAAAAGTACCTCAATTAAATCAAGAAAGACTAAAAGTAGTTCCTTCCTTTCCGTCCTTTAGTTGAATACCCATTGCCGATAACTGATCCCGTATCTTATCCGAGGTAGCAAAGTCTTTATTGTTCCGGGCCTCGTTTCGCAATGTTATCAACAACGCTATTACCTCGGATAATTTGTCGGTCCCGGATTCGGAACCACTTTTATGTTCCAAGCCCAAAACCTCGAATACAAAATTGTACATGGTTTTTTGTAACAGGCCTTTATCTTCATGGGTGATACTTTCCTTGCCCTCTTTGATAAGGTTGATACGTCTTACGCCTTCGAAAAGATTTGCTATGAGTATCGGAGTATTAAAATCATCGTTCATGGCATCATAACATTTCTGGGTCCATGCTTCCACATTAAAATTAGAGGTTCCCTCTTCTTCAAGATTTGATAGGGTGTCTATGGCATCCATTAACTTCTGATACCCTTTTTCTGATGCCAATAATGCATCATTGCTCAAATCCAAAATGCTGGTATAATGGGCCTGCATCATAAAAAAGCGGACTACGGAAGGTGAAAATGGCTTGCTTAGGACGGTATTTTCCCCGGAGAAGATTTCTAGAGGTAAAATGTTATTACCGGTAGATTTAGCCATTTTCTTGCCATTTAAAGTAAGCATGTTGGCATGCAGCCAATACTTAACGGGAGAATGCCCGTTGCTGGCCTCTGCTTGCGCAATTTCACATTCGTGATGGGGGAATTTCAAATCCATGCCTCCACCGTGTATATCAAAAGTTTCACCCAGGTATTTGGTGCTCATGGCCGTACATTCCAAATGCCATCCCGGGAAACCGTCGCCCCAAGGCGATGGCCATCGCATAATATGTTGCGGTTCCGCTTTCTTCCATAAGGCAAAATCCTGTGGGCTCTTTTTTTCATTCTGGGCGGCCAGTTCACGCGTATTGGCGATCATATCTTCCAATTTTCTTCCACTTAGCTTCCCATAATCGTTGGTTTCATTGAACTTTATAACATCAAAGTAAACCGAACCATTGGTCTCATAGGCATATCCTTTTTCCAAGATATCCTTTATGATTTCTATTTGTTCAATGATATGTCCCGTTGCCGTGGGTTCAATACTCGGAGGTAAAAAATTGAATTTTTGTAAGATGTTGTGGAAGTCTACGGTATATCTATGCACTACTTCCATGGGTTCCAATTGTTCCAAACGGGCTTTTTTGGCAATTTTGTCCTCCCCATCTTCCGCATCGTTCTCCAAATGTCCTGCATCCGTTATATTCCTTACATAGCGAACTTTATAGCCTAAATGTTTTAGGTACCTAAAAATCATGTCAAAGGACATAAAAGTACGGCAGTTTCCTAAGTGTACATTACTGTAGACTGTTGGGCCACAGACATACATTCCGATATGGCCTTCATTGATAGGTTCAAAGATTTCTTTTTTACCGGATAAGGAGTTGTAAACTTTTAACGTTTGATTTTTATACAGTTGCATTACCGGTAAAACAATTAAAAGGAGGTATCCAGGTTAATATAGTCCAAAAACTCGCGACGAATAGCTTCTTCCTTGAACTTGCCACCATATTCCGCGGTAACGGTGCTGCTTTCGATGTCCCGAATACCTCTGGAGTTTACACACAAATGCTTGGCATCTATAACACAGGCCACATCTTTTGTTCCAAGGACTTCCTGTAACTCCTTTACGATTTGGATGTTCAACCGTTCCTGCACTTGTGGTCTTTTAGCAAAATAATCCACAACACGGTTCATTTTAGATAGGCCTACAACTGTACCATTTGAAATATAGGCTACATGTGCTTTACCTACAATAGGTAGCAAATGGTGCTCGCAAGTAGAGTAGAGGGTGATATTTTTTTCTACTAACATCTCCCCATACTTGTATTTATTTTTAAAAGTAGATGATTTTGGTTTCCGTTTTGGGTGTAGACCTCCAAAAATCTCTTTTACGTACATTTTGGCTACTCTATTGGGTGTTCCGTTTAAGCTATCGTCCTTCAGATCAAGACCCAAGGTGAGCATTATTTCCTCTACGTTGGACTGTATTTTTTCTATTTTTTCTTCATCGGTCAAAACAAAGGCATCTTTTCGTAAAGGAGTATCCCCGGACGAGGCAATATGCCCGTTTCCTATCTCCTCAAAATGTTCTTCCAAAGTGCTGTCCATTTTCATACGCGGATGTTTTTTGATCCATTCCTTTTGGAAATTTTTAGAACGGAATTTGCTGCGTTCTTTCCTTTCCAAGGAAGGGCAAAGATATACATAATATGCAACATTATACCATATTTAGGGTGTTACACAACATAAATTAGTGTTAAGGCAAACTGCTGTTTACAT
>JBATTK010000024.1:0-122983 GCA_049670505.1 Saonia sp. | reverse complement strand
CATTCCCATTCTTAACTTATAAAATGGAATTACCATTGTTAGCGAAATCATTTGTTGGCGATTTTACATTAGATTTACACGGTTTCGAGGGATTTTGATTTCCCATTAAGCGGTCTGGACGGGACTCGAATGCCGACGCTTATGGTCGGCACCCCTACTTCCGCAGGGCGGAACGTCCGGCGGCCCGCGCCATTATAATTTTAGGAACAAGACGCTAAATGGAGGGCCATAGCGATAACTATGAAAACGGCAAAAAACAAAAGCCCCCAACTTGCGTTGAAGGCTTTTCGCGGTCTGGACGGGACTCGAACCCGCGACCCCCTGCGTGACAGGCAGGTATTCTAACCAACTGAACTACCAGACCGTTGCTTTTAGCGTGTGCAAATATACATCGGTAATTGAATTCCGCAAACAATTTTCATCAAAATTATACCTATCCTTATAGAAACTTCTGTCGCTCTATCATATAGGTATTCAAGACTTTTGAAAAATTAGCATGAATATCTACTTCCACATACTTTATTTTATACTGGGCGCATTTCAATTTTAATTGGTTCAAGTAGCCCATGATTCCCTCTTCATAGGCTTCCTTAATCGTATCTGCATATAGATCAATATGAGATCCCGTCTCCACATCTATAAAACGTTTGGGTGTATTTTCAAAATTGAAATGGAATTCGGTATCCTTGTCCAACAAATGAAAAAGTACCACTTCGTGTTTGTTGTATTTTAAATGCCGAAGGGCATCGAACAATTTTTCATCATCGGTGGTGGTCTGAAACATATCCGTAAACAGAAAAATTAGGCTACGGCGATGTATCTTTTCAGCTATCTGATGTAGATATGTATAGGTTTTGGTATTTTTTGCAGGCTTGGTGTCCAAACTTATCTCACTCAGTTTGGCCAACAACATTTGATGATGGCGTTCACTGCTTTTCTCCAGGCTGTGAAAATTATAACTATCGGAATATACGCTGAGCCCCACTGCATCCCGTTGTTTTTTAAGGATATTCATCAAAGCGGCAATGGCCAGTACGCCAAAACCAATCTTGTTCAAATGGTCAATATCCAGTTTTTGAATCTTAGGATAGTACATGGAGGCCGAATTATCCAAAATCATGTGACACCGTAGATTGGTCTCTTCCTCATAACGCTTGGTATACAACTTATCGGTTTTCGCAAACAACTTCCAATCTATATGTTTGGTACTCTCCCCGCTATTGTAAATCTTATGTTCGGCAAATTCTGCCGAAAACCCATGAAACGGACTTTTATGGATTCCACTGATAAACCCTTCCACGACATGACTGGCCAAGAGTTCTAAATTTTGGAAAAGGTACGCTTTGTGTAATTCGGACCGTAGGTTCATACTTCTAGATAATGTGACAAGATAGGAAAGATAGCGTTGGCACAAAAATGTACCTGCTCCAAAAATCAATTTAAAAAACCGTATTGATAATTAACGCATCATTTTATTGGTATCCGTTTAAAAGACAAAAGACCGCTTGCTCCTCCGCTAAAGCTACGGCGCACGTAGACGCTTCTAAACATCTGACTTTTTAATTGGAAACTAGAAATTGGAAGCTGGATAACTGTATACTGGACACTGGAATGTCATTTCGATACGATTTTCTATTCAAAAATCACTCAATGACCCTATTCGATGCCTAAGTGATCGTGAAACGATTGTATCGAAGGCAAAGACAAAGGATAAAAGACAAATTCATCATCCGTTATGCAGACCCTTCCGTCCTGACAGTATCGTCAGGACACCTTCCCTTGACTAAGGGAAGGAGCTGAAATCCATGTCCCCAATAGGATTTTTGGCGAGATGAATGATATACAAATTAACGTATTCCAACCTAGCACCTTAAACCTTGAATTAGAAACGAGAAATGAGATATTGCAAACTGGATACTGAAGACTATCTTTCCAAAGACCAAAGACAAAGGATAAAATTTAAACAGGCTCTAAGTCTTGTGCTAAAAATTACATACCTCCAATAGGAAGGCCTACATGTTGTAGTCTCCGTTGCATCCAACGATTATGACCAATAAAAAAGCCTAGGTACCGAAAATTCGGTACCTAGGCTTTTTTAAATATATGTATGATTCTTTATGGTTTACAATAGGGCATCTATTGCATCCGTATAAACTTTTTTAGGAGAAACCCCCACTTGGCGGTTTATAATCTCTCCACCTTTAAACACCAGAACCGTTGGAATATTCCTAACCCCGTATTTTGCAGCGAATTCTTGGTTTGCATCAACATCTACCTTACCTACAACAGCTTTACCGTCATATTCAGTGCTTACCTCATCTATGATCGGCCCGACCATTCTACAAGGACCACACCAAGCTGCCCAGAAATCTACTACTACGGGTTTATCACTTTTTAAGACTACTTCATCAAAAGTAGCATCTGTTATCTCTAATGCCATGTTTGTTTGTTTTAAATATTATGCAAATTTAGTCAATTATTATTCCTTTTCCTTACTAACGTTATATACGTTTTGCCTATTGCCCTATTGAGGGAATTTATTGATTCTGTTATGGTAAAGGACGTTACGATCTTTTAAATAGGAACACAATTTTAATTCATGATTCCGTTGTATTGACCTTTATCCTAACATTGGCATTTTCAAAGGTTCTTCCCCATACTGTGCTCAATTCAATTTATAGTGTACTTCTTTCTCTTCCAAAGTAGATAACAACTCACTGGAAATTTGCACCTTTTGTTTTCTACTCGATAGATTTACCTTTATCTCCTCTTCCATCTCATAGATAATAAAGTTTAATGAATGGTCTCCCTTATGCGAGACCAAGGTATCTTTTAAATCATGGATATTTTCTTCCTTTAATTGATCGATATTGAGTTTAATGGTCAGCTTTTTTGCATAGGTCTCCATTACTTCCTGAAGCATCATAAAACTATTGTATTGCATCCGGGGATCTCCCTTCTTCCCGGTATCCCTATTTACCCAACCCTCGCGTACGAATACCTTTATGAATACAAATGAATTGATCATTAAAAAGTGGCGATACTTTAAATATTCTTCCCCAAAAATGCGGAACTCAAAGGTATCCGTATAATCTTCCATGGTAAACAAGGCCCATCCCTTGCCATTTTTAGACACCCGATGTTGCACATCGGTAATAATTCCCGCAAAGGACAACTCCCTATTTACATAATCTTCCATAGCATTGAAACAGGAGACGTTGGCATTGCAGAAGGCACTGATCTCTGTTTTAAAATCATCCAAGGGGTGTCCGGATATATAAATCCCCACTACCTCTTTCTCCCGCCGCAATTTTTCCATGGTGCCCCATTCCCCACAAGGTGGAACTACCGGTTCGGCAATCTGCACTTCGCTAGCATCCCCGAATAGACTTACCTGGGCCGAGTTTTCATTTTCCTGATACTTTGCCCCGTACTTGATTACTTTCTCCAAAAAGGTAACCCCATCGCCATCGTCATGAAAATATTGCGCCCTATGGGTGCCCCCGAAAGAATCGAACCCTCCTGCCAATGCCAAGTTCTCAAAAGCTTTTTTGTTGGCCGCCCTTAAATCCAGACGCTTCGCCATATCGAATACCGATCTGTACGGGCCACCATCCTTACGAAGTGCTACAATAGTCTCCACCGCAGATTTGCCCACTCCTTTTATAGCGCCCATTCCAAAGCGCACCGCATTATCTTTATTTACGGCAAACTTGTAATAGGATTCATTCACATCCGGACCCAACACTTCCAACCCCATACGTTTACATTCCTCCATAAAGAAGGTCACCTGCTTAATATCGTTCATATTATTAGAAAGTACGGCGGCCATATATTCAGCAGGATAATGCGCTTTTAAATATGCTGTTTGATAAGCGATATAGGCATAGCAGGTAGAATGACTTTTATTAAAGGCATAGGAGGCAAAAGCTTCCCAATCTTTCCATATTTTTTCCAATATATCCCTCGGATGACCTTTCTTTTCACCCCCGTCCAAAAATTGGGGTCTTAATTTTTGAAGTAAGGCAAATATCTTTTTCCCCATGGCTTTCCGCAATACATCGGCCTCACCTTTGGTAAACCCTGCCAATTTTTGCGACAGTAGCATTACCTGTTCCTGATATACCGTAATACCATAGGTTTCTTTAAGGTATTCTTCCATTTCGGGAAGGTCATAGGTAATTTTTGCCATCCCATTTTTTCTGGAAATAAACTCGGGAATATACTCCATAGGTCCGGGGCGATAGAGGGCGTTCATAGCAATAAGGTCATCAAAAACCGTAGGTCTTAAATCCTTTAGATGCTTTTGCATCCCTGCCGATTCATACTGAAAGATGCCTACCGTATCTCCTTTTTTAAAGAGTTCATAGGTCTTTGCATCATCTAACGGAAAATCATCGGGAACCAGTTCCGTACCATGTTTCGCCTTAACAATTTTGACCGTATCCTTGATCAGGGTCAATGTCTTTAACCCCAAAAAATCCATCTTTAACAATCCGGCGCTCTCCACAACGGAGTTATCGAATTGGGTGACATATAGATCCGAATCCTTTGCCGTGGCCACCGGCACAAAATTGGTAATATCATCTGGAGTAATGATTACCCCACAGGCATGTATTCCGGTATTCCGCAATGAACCTTCCAATACGCGGGCCATTTTTAAAGTTTGTCCCTCCAAATCATCCCCTTCGGAAATATTAAGTAGTTGGTGGACCTTTTCCAAATCATCAGATCGGAATTTCTTTTTTAATTCGGCCTCGGCTACCCCAAAAATCTTTCCCAATTTGGACATGGTAGGTATTAACTTGGCTATACGGTCCGCATCTCCCAATGGGAGATCCAATACCCTGGCCGTATCCCGAATAGAGGATTTTGCCGCCATGGTACCATAGGTAATAATCTGTGCCACTTGGTTGGCTCCATATTTGTTGATTACATAGTCCATTACCCTACCCCTGCCCTCGTCATCAAAATCAATATCGATATCCGGCATGGAAACCCTATCCGGATTCAAGAAACGCTCAAATAGTAAGTCGTACTTTAAGGGATCTATATTGGTGATCTTTAAACAATAGGCCACTACGGAACCTGCCGCGGAACCCCGACCGGGACCCACGGAAACATCCATATTTCTAGCTTCACGGATAAAATCCTCTACGATCAAAAAATATCCGGGATACCCGGAATTCTCAATGGTCTTTAATTCAAAATCGATTCGTTCCTCTATTTCCGGTGTAATTTCATCATACCTTATTTTTGCACCTTCATAAGTAATGTGCCGCAAATAAGCATTCTCACCACGCTTACCCCCATCGGCCTGATCGTCTTGGACCTTGAAGCTCTCCGGGATTTCAAAATTGGGCAACAACACATCCCTTGCCAGCTCAAAGGGTTCTATTTTATCAATGATTTCGTGAATGTTCAGAATGGATTCGGGAAGATCTTGGAACAGTTCCTTCATCTCTTCCGTAGATTTAAAATAGTATTCCTGATTAGGGAGTCCGTAGCGATAGCCCCTTCCGCGACCTATGGGAGTAGCCTGTTTTTCCCCATCTTTAACGCATAGTAAAATATCATGGGCATCGGCATCTTCCTTGGCACAATAGTAGGTATTGTTAGTAGCTACCATTTTAACCTGATGCTTTTTTGCAAAATTGATCAAAACCTGATTCACACGATCTTCATCCTCCTGACCGTGACGCATGATTTCCATATACAAATCATCGCCAAACTGCTCTTTCCACCATAACAAGGCCTCCTCTGCCTGTTTTTCCCCAACGTTAAGCACCTTGCCCGGCACTTCACCATACAGATTCCCTGTTAATACGATAATATCCTCCTTGTATTGTTGGACCACCTTTTTGTCTATGCGTGGTACGTAATAAAAACCATCTGTATAGGCAATGGAAGACATTTTCGCCAAATTGTGATACCCCTTTTTGTTCTTGGCCAGCAATACGATCTGATAGCCATAATCCTTTACGTTCTTATTAGTATGATCGTCACAAACAAAAAACTCGCACCCAATGATAGGTATAATTTCCTGGGCGGTGGGGGATTCTCCTTTCTCCAAGGCTTTGGTATTCATTTCCTTTACACCGGCATTATGTGCTTTTATTTCCTTTACAAAATGAAAAGCGCCCATCATATTGGCGTGGTCCGTTAAGGCAACCGCCGGCATGTTCGCATCCGCTGCGGACTTCACCAAATCCTTAATGCCTATAGTAGATTGCAATACCGAAAACTGCGAATGGTTGTGCAAATGTACAAAGGGCACGTCGGCCAGGGATTCTATGTTTTCCTCGATTTCCTTTTTGGAAATTTCGCCGGTATCCTTCTCCCAAAGTTTATCCGCAATTTCTTTGGACGCCTTTTTTAGGTTGATATGCCGTAGCCCGATCAGTTGGATTTCCTTGGGATTGGCCTCGGAAAAATTATGAAAATAATCCATCGGGGCATCCAATCGTTCCAGACTATAGTGCTTTCTACGAACCAGTTCCAAGAAACAACGCGTGGTGGCCTCTACATCGGCCGTGGCATTATGCGCCTCCGAAAAAGGTTCCTTGAACAAATATTCATGGAGTTCGGTAAGGGTAGGCAACTTGAACTTTCCGCCCCTGCCCCCTGGAATCTGACAAAGCAATGCGGTTTCTTCGGTACAGGTATCCAATACCGGAAGCCCTTGCAACGGATTCTCCATATCCGCTCTTAGGAACTCGGCCCCCATGATATTCAAATCAAAACCCACATTTTGACCTACCACGAATTTGGCCTTGGATAGTGCTCCATTGAACTTTTCCAATACCTCCGTCAAGGACACACCCTCTTCCTCGGCCAAAGCCGTGGAAATACCGTGGATCTTCTCGGCATCATAAGGAATATTAAAACCTTCCGGGCGCACCAAATAATCCTGATGATCCACTAAATTTCCTAAAGCATCATGTACTTGCCAGGCAATCTGTATGCAACGGGGCCAGTTGTCCAAATCGGTTATGGGAGCATCCCAACGTTTGGGCAATCCGGTGGTTTCGGTATCGAAAATAAGGTACATAAAAGATTTCTTTTTAAGGTTTCAAGCTAACTATTCAAGGGCAATGGGCACCATCAATCTTCCCGTCCGAAACGATTATTGATCGAAAACTTTCCCTTTTAAAAAAGTATCGATAAAAATAAGAAAAAGAGCCAGTCCGGTAAAAGGGACTTGTTAGGAGTTATCAACGAACTCTATGCAGCTTGAAAAAGCCTTCCTTTGAACACAAAATCTTCATTTTTCGCTTAAATGAAACAACTCAAGATGAGTTCAACTAAAAACTCCGAGTGCGTTTGCACTCGGAGTTGAAAATATGGCCTACCGCCTTTTTTATATTTTTATATTAGGATACCAGTTCCTCTTGGAGGATGGCTACATCCAATGCCTCCTTAATAGCGTCCCTCTGTTTGGTCAAGATTTTTTCCGTGGAGGGTGGCAATACCATGTCGGAATCGTTCAATATGTCATTGTATTCCTCCAAGCTGGCCTTTTCCCCTCGGATAACTTCTTCTAAAATCCGTTCAGTGGAATCGTTACTCAATGTGGCAGTTAAATTCATCCATGTTCTGTGAACGTCCCCTTTAATACTTCCGCCCTTTTCAGGTAGTTGTCCGTACTCCATAATCTCGGACTTTAGTTCATGTCCAAAATTATACCGTTGTTGCACCTTATCGTTTAGGAAACTTTTTACCGATGGGTTTTCTACCTTGTCCTGGGCCAACGTATAGCCTTTTTCGGCATCATAGGTTTTGGTTAATAATTCATTTAGTTTGTTTGAAATTTTTTCTGAATACTTCATTTAATCTCTTATCATTTAAATTTATAATCGTTATTGTCTCTCAATAACTACACTATTAAATATAGACGAATACTTGAAAAATGCAAGTATTTACAAGGGTTTAGCGTTGGTTTAACATAAGTAGGCTAGTTATGTTAAAAAAAATTAACATAACTTCCCTGATCGCCCATCTTCAATTATACAATATCATAAAAGAATGTCATAAATACTTTCCATTTTCTTATTTTCGTTACATATTCCAAGTAATTTATAGCTCATGAAAAAATCGGTATTTAGTAGAGGTTGGCAATTTTTACCACTATTATTTTTTGCCTCGAACGCTTTCATTGTTTCGGGACAGGACAAATCCAGTCCACCCCCCAACTTCATCATTATTTTTGCCGACGATCTGGGCTATGGTGATTTAGGCACCTATGGCCACCCTACTATAAGAACGCCCCATCTGGATCGCATGGCGAGAGAAGGCCAAAAATGGACGAATTTTTATGCCGCTGCCAGTGTATGCACGCCAAGCAGGGCAGCGTTGCTCACCGGAAGGCTTCCCGTACGGAACGGGATGTCTAGCAATAAGACACGGGTACTCTTTCCCAATTCAAAAAACGGTCTGCCGCCCAATGAAATTACCCTGGCCGAGCAGTTAAAACAAGTAGGGTACGGCACGGCCTGTATCGGTAAATGGCATTTGGGTCACAAAGAACAATATCTCCCTACCAATAACGGCTTTGACTATTATTTTGGAATTCCATATTCCAACGATATGGATATGGTTTCCGAAATACACTATAGCGAGTATTGGCAACAAGCAACGGATTCCATAAAAACAACCGATTTTAATGTGCCCCTGATGCAAAACACTAAAATCATTGAGCAACCTGCCGATCAACATACCATTACCAAACGATATACCGAAGAGACTATTTCCTTTATCAGGAAAAACAAGGAGAAACCATTCTTTGTGTATTTGGCACATAATCTGCCGCATGTTCCGTTATTCGCATCCAAGGCGTTTATGGGCAAAAGCAAACGTGGGCTTTATGGTGACGTAGTAGAAGAAATAGATGATGGTGTCGGAAAGATTATGGCGGTGCTAGCAGAAGAAGGCTTAACGGATAACACTATTGTTGTCTTTACCTCGGATAACGGCCCTTGGTTATCTTTTAAAACGAGTGGAGGCAGTGCGGGCCTGCTACGGGCCGGTAAGGGAACTACTTGGGAAGGTGGTATGCGGGAACCCGGAATTTTCTGGGGACCGGGCCTGATTAAACCGGGGACCATCACTGCTATTGGTTCTACTTTGGACCTCTTTTCTACCTTTAGTACCATGGCGGGCGCAAAAATTCCGGACGATCGCATTATTGATGGTATAGACCTCAGCGAAACCTTGCTTCATCTTAAACCCGGTCCACGAAAAAGCATCCTGTATTATAGAGGAACCGATCTTTATGCCGTCCGATTTGGAGATTACAAGGCCCACTTTGTTACCCAAGGGGCTTACGGACAATTTGGCGAACGGGAAGAACACGCCACACCTATACTCTACAATGTAAATCAAGATCCTTCGGAACAATTTAATATTGCTGAAAGGCATCCTGAAATTATAGCCCAAATCCAAGCACTTGTATTAAAGCATACATCCAATTTGGTTGTAGGCAAGGATCAACTGGTAGATAAGGAATAAAGGAATTTTATTAAAGCTATTGTTCATTTGAAGAAATAAATTATCTTTGCCGTCCTTTTAAAGGACAAAGAATTAATAACCAGGGTCGGGCACCCTACAAATTAATGTGATATGCCAGTTAAAATTAGATTACAGAGACACGGGAAAAAAGGAAAACCATTTTATTGGATCGTTGCCGCTGATTCGCGCTCGAAAAGAGATGGTAAATTCTTGGAAAAATTGGGAATCTACAATCCCAATACCAACCCTGCCACCATTGAACTTAAAGTTGATAATTCCGTAAAATGGCTTCAGAACGGGGCACAGCCTACGGATACGGCCAGAGCTATTCTTTCTTACAGAGGGGTACTTTTAAAGCATCATTTATTAGGAGGTGTCCGTAAAGGTGCATTGACGGAGGAGCAAGCAGAGGAAAGATTCAATGCTTGGTTGGAAGAAAAAGAAAAATCCGTAGCTTCCAAAGTAAGTGGTCTCGATAAGGAGAAAGCCGAAGCAAGGGAAAAAGCACTTGCTGCCGAAAAAGAAGTCAACGAAAAACGTGCGTTGGCGGCAGTTGAGGCAGAAACACCAGAAGCTCCGGAAGCAGAAGCACCCACTGAAGAGGTGGAAGCTGTAGCCGAGGAATCCGCTACACCGGAAGCAGAAGCAGTGGTTGAGGAAACCAAAGCTGAAGTTAAGGAAGAGGCCCCGGCCAAAGAAGCCAAAGCAACAGTGGAGGAAACCCCAGAAGCCGAAGTTAAGGAAGAGGCCCCGGCCAAAGAAGCCAAAGCAGCAGCGGAGGAAACCCCAGAAGCCGAAGTTAAGGAAGAAGCTCCGGCCAAAGAAGCCAAAGCTACTACAGAAGAAGAGGAATAGTTTTTCAACGATATGCAAAAGGAAGATTGTTTCTACCTCGGCAAAATCGTTTCAAAATACAGTTATAAGGGTGAAGTGTTGGTAAAACTGGACACGGATGAACCCGAAATCTACGAAAATATGGAATCGGTATTTGTCCGCCTTTCGGCGGACAATCTGGTTCCATTTTTTATTGAAACATGTGTACTGCACAAATCTAGCTTACTACGTATTCGCTTTGAAGAAGTTGTTAACGAGGCGGACGCGGATAGGATTATGGGGACCCAACTTTATCTTCCCATAGGATTGCTACCCAAGCTGGAAGGAAACAAGTTCTATTTTCATGAAGTTATCGGTTTTACGATACGCGATAGCGTACATGGAGATATCGGTAGCATCAAAAGTGTTAACGACACCACCAATCAGGCTCTATTTGAAGTTGAAAAGGAGGGTAAGGAATTGTTAATTCCTATCAATGATGAGATCATTACCAAAGTGGATCGGGAGCATAAGACCATCTTCGTAACTACCCCGGAGGGATTGGTGGATCTATACTTGGGTGGATAGAAAATAAGATCCCCTCCTTAGTTAAGGAGGGGAATGAATCCCGACCGAAGCGTAGGGAGAAAGGGGAAGTTGTTTTTCAAACCCCTCCGTTCCGACGGTACCATGGAAACGGAGGGCCCGATGAATCTATATTTAAGACAAGCTCCAAATAACAAATACCAAAATCCAATTAATGGAAAATAAAAAAATATATGATTTAGAGAATAGGACGTATTTATTTGCTAAAGACTGTAGGCTTTTGGTAAATAAGTTAGCCAAAACCACATCCAACATCGAAGATAGCAAACAATTAGTGCGTTCTTCCGGATCAATCGGAGCCAATTATATTGAGGCTAACGAAAATTTGGGTGATAAAGATTTCAGATTTAGACTTAAAATATCTAGAAAGGAAGCTAAAGAATCAGAATATTGGTTAAAACTTCTAAATGATCTCAACAATAAGTTTGAAAAAGAATTTAATCCATTGATTAAAGAAGCAGGAGAATTAAGAAAAATCCTCTCAGCAATAATCAACAAATCATAAATCCAATTCCTTTTGGAATTTGGAATTTAATTTTTGGATTTTGAAAAAACCATTTCAATTCAAACAGTTTACCATACATCAGGACCGATGTGCCATGAAGGTAGGTACGGACGGGGTGTTGTTGGGTGCATGGGCCTCCTTGGAACACGGGCCTAATTCCGTTTTGGATATCGGTTCCGGAACCGGATTAATTTCCTTGATGCTGGCACAAAGAAGCACGGCCGAAACCATAGACGCCATTGAAATAGATACCGATGCCTATGAGCAATGTGTGGAAAACTTTGAAGCTTCCCCTTGGGGAGACCGACTCTTTTGTTACCATGCCGGATGGGATGAATTTACAGCCGAAATCGAAGATGAATACGATCTGATCGTTTCCAATCCGCCGTTTTACTCCGAAGCCGTATCCATTGGAAATATCCCCAGGGATACCGCCAGACAAAATCAATCCTTGCCCTTTGATGCACTTTTGACAGGGGTATCCAAATTACTTTCCCCTACCGGTCTTTTCGCAACCATTATTCCCTTTAAGGCGGAAGAACAATTCATACGATTAGCAGCTACAATTGGGCTCTTCCCAAAAAGAATTGGTCGGATAAAAGGAAATCCTTCATCAGAGATCAAAAGAAGTTTATTGGAATTTTGTTTCGAAGAAACCCCTGTCCAGAACAGTGAACTCACTATTGAAAAGCAACGACACCAATACACGTCCGAGTATATTGATCTTACCCAGGATTTCTATTTAAAAATGTAACAATGGTGCTTTGTATTGTTATATTTCTTTAGCTACCTTTGATTAAAATTGTTAGCATGCGACCCGATTCATTTGAAGCTCCCGACTATTATAACCTAGATGATCTTTTAAGCGAAGAACACAAATTGGTGCGCGATGCGGCACGTCAATGGGTGAAGCGGGATATTTCCCCCATTATTGAGGAATATGCCCAAAAGGCGGAATTTCCTAAACAAATTATTGGAGGACTGGCTGAAATCGGGGCCTTTGGCCCATATATTCCCGAAGCATACGGAGGGGCCGGATTGGATCAAATAAGTTATGGTCTTATTATGCAGGAAATAGAACGTGGCGATAGCGGGGTACGCTCTACGGCTTCCGTGCAATCTTCCCTGGTCATGTATCCTATTCATACCTATGGCACCGAAGAACAACGCAAAAAATATTTACCCAAACTCGCCTCAGGGGAATTCATGGGCTGTTTTGGGCTTACGGAACCGGACCACGGCTCCAACCCAAGTGGAATGACCACCAATTTTAAGGACAAAGGAGACCATTATTTGCTGAACGGGGCCAAACTTTGGATTTCCAACTCTCCTTTCGCGGATATTGCCATTGTATGGGCCAAAAATGAGGAAGGGCGTATCCATGGGTTGATCGTAGAACGGGGTATGGAAGGCTTTTCCACTCCGGAGACCCATAATAAATGGTCTTTGCGTGCCTCGGCAACGGGCGAGCTTATTTTTGATAATGTAAAAGTGCCCAAGGAGAATTTATTACCCAATAAAAGTGGCCTCGGAGCTCCATTGGGTTGTTTGGATTCCGCACGATATGGCATTGCATGGGGAGCCATCGGTGCCGCTATGGACTGTTATGATACCGCACTTAGGTATGCCAAAGAACGTATTCAATTCGGAAAACCGATCGCGGCTACCCAATTGCAACAAAAGAAACTGGCCGAGATGATTACGGAAATTACCAAGGCGCAACTTCTGGCTTTTCGTTTGGGGCAGCTAAAAAATGAGGGCAGGGCCACTACGGCACAGATTTCAATGGCCAAACGCAACAATGTGGATATGGCCATAAAAATTGCCCGGGAAGCCAGACAGGTTCTGGGTGGAATGGGCATAACGGGCGAGTACAGCATTATGCGGCATATGATGAACCTGGAATCCGTAATCACCTATGAAGGCACACACGATATTCACCTATTGATTACCGGTGCCGACATTACCGGACACAGCGCTTTTAAATAAATCCCACTACGTTTTCTTCAAAAGCTAGTTTAATTTTGCCCAATCTTCTTTGGTAAATACAGGATTGATGTTGTATTCGGTATAGATTACTTCGATACTTGTTCCATCACTTTCAGTGACTTCGGTAAACGGGAGCAATATATTTTCAACTGTTTTAAAATTAGAGGCATAGGTAATTTCCTTGTTCCCTTGCTTGAATACTACCGTAGCTACTATCGTATAGGTTTTACCATCCACAATGTAACCAATGTTCCGTCCATCAACCATCAATCCTACAGCAATTAGGCCATTATCTGTCTCGTTTACTCCCTTGATCGTAGCACTGTTCAGGATGTCTTTCCTAAGTCCAAACAGGCCGGTGACAAAGGTATCCTGTAGTTCCCTAATTCGATCTGAAGGCATAGACTGGACCTTCTTCCCTTGGTATATCCATCCCGTATCTCCCTCCAATTGGGCAATATATGGAAAACTGGCCTCCAAAGACTCCAACCGTACGAACGATTTATCGGCATCTATTAATATCTTGAACGCCATTCCGGCTACGGTACAGTTAGTTTTTATTCGTTTCAGGGCATCTATGGAAGTACCCCCATGGGTATTCTTTATTTGCGCCAAAATATCCCGCCCCCGAGAGTCCGATGTTTCCAAATTTGTTTTTTCTTCTTGCCTGTTTTCTCCATTGGAATCCGTTGACCGTTCTTCCTCTTCTTCATCACCATAGAAAAATATAGATCCATTGATAACGACCATAAATTCCTCGGTCTCCGTGCTATCATAGAAAAAACTATTCTTTTCTACCTCCCCATTATCATAATACAAGGTCAGAAGGCCATTTTTTATGGTGTACCTACCTGTTTCATCACTTTCGCTGCTGGTTCCACCACCAATATTGTTCCCGCTTACCACAACCCCACCGGAGGTGCTTCTATCGAACCTGCCATTATCATAAAAATTAAATCCGTCAAAGTGCTGGGTACCTACATAGACCATGCCTGTCCCTATACCCCCTGAACTGGTGGCGCCGTAAAAGCTATAGTATCCGGAAGGTACTTTATTCGGAGCTTCCATCCGTATGACCTGAGTGCCATAATATTCAGCTATTAGTTTATTTTCCTCGAAAAAGATGGTGTCGTTTTCCACAGTTTTGTCCAGATATTCCATCAGGATATAATCTTTGGTTTCTTTATAGCGACCGTTCACCTTGGTCTGCCAATCTTCTTCATGGAGATCTTCGCAAAAAGTACCATCTTTTCTAAATAAAATCGTATAATCCACTCGTTCCATTTGCATAACGAAAGTAATGCCCACCCCGGCATAAACAAAATCCATATCGGCGGCCTGCTGCGCATTAAGGGATGGTATCAGGGTAAAATAAAAAATTGTAAGGATAAGGGGGAGTGATTTTTTCATGATCAATCAAGTTTGATTTTTATATGGGGGCCGATCATTTAGACATCATACAAGATAATGAAATCCGTAATTCAAAACCTTTTATTTTATTATACGATAGAAATCTTTTTTTTGATGCTTGTCCATCATATTTTTGGCACGCCTTTTAAACTTTGCTTCAAAATCATTCAAAAACTGCCTTTGCAAATCAATAGATATTATTGTTGTACACTATTTGAAATTTTAGGTTTGCTTAGTTTCTTGCTGGTCTTCATATCCGCATATCTGGGATCTTGGATGTAATCTTCTTTTTGCATTTTAACCACCTCTATACTCAAAAATCCGAATTCGGTCACTACTTTGCCGTAAAACCGATAGATGCCCCTGCCCCTAAAGTAGTACTTGGCCGCAACCGGAGGGAACAATACGGCATCGAATACCTCCCCATGCTGATCTACCAAAGTGGCAAAGTGCATCTGTTTTCCATGGTGTGTAGTCGTATTCTTTACCGTTACTAGATAGCCGTAAATATCTATATATTTGTTTAGGTACCGTTCCAGATCTATAGCCCCATTGGCATTTTTCATTGGTTCCTTTAGGAGTTCGAACGGGCTACATAATGAAAAGCCCAAGAGTTCCAACTCTTCAAAAGCCGTTTCCAGGTCCGTACTATACAATTGGGGAATCTCAAAATTTTGATGTTTTGGCGGAAACAGTTTGGGGTGGTCTACAGCTGTTCCCTTGGAGAGCAATAAATGGGCCTGCCATAACAGCTTGTGCTTATTGATTTGAGTGAAACGGAACGCATCGATGCGTATCAAGATACTTAGCTGCTCCATGGAAATAGGTACACGATCAATGAAGTCTTCCAAAGAGGTATACCCTCCGTTTAGTTGTCGCCCCTTTAGAATGCGTTCCATAACCTTATTTTCCAGTTCCTTTAGATACATATATCCCAAATAGATATCCTTCCCATGAATACAGTTGGTTACATAACTTGTATTGATACAGGGGGCATATATGGTTGCCCCATGCATACGGGCCTCATGGATATAGAATTCGGAACGATAAAACCCGCCTCCATTGTTCAATACCGCCACTATATATTCCAATGGAAAATAGGCGCGCAAAAACAGGCTTTGATAGCTTTCCACGGCATAGGAAGCGGAATGTCCCTTGGCAAAGGCATAACCGGCAAAGCTGGCAACTTGATTCCAAATCTCGAAGATTAAGGTATCTACATAACCCTTTTTGCGACAATTGGAAATAAATTTATCCTTTACTTTCTGGAACTCTTCCCGGGAACGGAACTTACCACTCATTCCCCTTCGAAGCACATCGGCCTCCCCTAAGGTCAAATCCGCAAAATAATGCGCCACTTTGATTACATCTTCCTGATAGACCATTACCCCATAGGTATCGGGCATAATATCCAACATCACAGGATGTGCTTCCTTTTCCGCCCTTCCCTTTTTTCTATGACGCAGGATATATTCCCGCATCATACCGCTTTTGGCCACTCCGGGACGGATAATGGAGCTCGCCGCCACCAATCCCAAATAATTATCTACTTCCAATTTTTTGAGCAGCATTCGCATAGCGGGCGACTCTACATAAAAGCAGCCCATACATTGCGCTGTTTTTATCAAATTGTTTATCCGTGGGTCTTTTTTGAATTTTTCGATATTATGAATATCCACGGCAGCAAACTCATCGGGTTTATTATAGGCAACTATTTCCATAGCTTCCTTAATTTTTCCCAATCCGCGTTGTCCCAAAATATCGAACTTATAGAGGCCTACATCCTCTGCGATGACCATATCGAAAAGTGTCGTAGGAAATCCTTTAGGGGGCAAATGGGTGGCCGAAAAATAGTGCAACGGCCGTTCGCTGATCAGAATACCTCCTGCATGTATACTTAGATAATTGGGCATTCCCCTGATCAACCTCCCATATTTTAAGACCAAGAGCGAAACCTCATCCAAGTTTGAAAGTTGATATCTTCCCTCACATAGAAAATCGATCTCGTTCTTAGGAAGGCCGAACACCTTTCCTAATTCCCGAATAACGCCTTTTTCCTTAAAAGTGACATAGGTGCCAAGTAAGGCTACATTATCGAAGCGTTCAAAAATATACTCGGTCATGGCCGGCCTATCCTTCCAAGAAAAATCGATATCGAAATCGGGCGGATTTGCCCTGTACAGATTGATAAAACGTTCAAAATATAGATCTAATTCTATAGGATCCACATCGGTAATGCGAAGCAGATAGGCTACAATGCTATTGGCCCCGCTACCTCGTCCTACATAAAAAAAACCTCTCTTTTGGGCCTCCGAAACAATATCCCAATTGATTAGAAAGTAGGACACGAAACCCATTTTCTTGATCAGCTTCAACTCCTTATCCAATCTTTTTACAATGACGTCCCCTCCATTGGGATAACGATACGGCAGTCCTTCTTGGCACAATTTTTCGATGAGCCGTTCGTCCTCCTCCGTGGTTCCCGTATATGTAGCCAAATTCTGTGGTTTACGCCCTTCCGAAAAATCAAACTGTATGCCACAGGAACGCATCAAGCGTTCGGTATTTTCCAAAATAAAGCTGTACTCGGAGAAGGCGGCCGCCAAATTTTGGATCGGAAACATTTTTTCATCAACATTGGTCTCTTCACTTTTGGAAAGCTTGCTTAACAATACATTGTTATCGATTGCCCGTAATAATCGGTGCGCATTGAAGTCGCGCTTATTTCTAAACGTTACCGGTTGTAACACTACCAATTTATCCTTGTGCTCCATTAATCTGGAAAAAGGCAGTCGCCTTAAATCCTTGATAGAAATACCTATATACTCATGCGGGGCAAACACCTTTTGGTCATTCAACAACACTTTTTCGAACGGATAAACAACATATGCCTCCTTAAAGCCGGGAGCGATCGCGGATATTTCTTTTTGTTCATGCAAGTGTTCGGACAAGAAGTTGTTCAATTCCTCATATCCTTCATTGTTCTTGGCAATGCCTACATAGCAAGGGGCCATCCCATTTCTAAAATCAATTCCCAGAATGGGCCTTATGCCAAACTGTTCTGCCTTTCGAACAAAATTGAGACATGCCGAGGTATTGTTGATATCCGTCAGGGCCAAATGGGAGACTTCGTTCTTTTGGGCCAATTGTAATAACTCTATTTCGGAAAAGGTCCCGTAACGCATGCTGTAATAAGTGTGACAGTTTAGATACATGCTTAGATGTTAGATATGAGACCTAAGATATTAGGACCGGCTATATTGTTTATGGAGTTGACCTTATTCATCTGATAGGTTTCTGTTTAGTTTCTTAATGAAGTGGTTTAAAATCTATTTCATTGTTTACTGTTTTCTGTGCGCCAATACTACAGGGGGCTGACCGTTAAATGGATTGTGCATCCTACCAATGGTCTTGGCGTCCATAGCCGAGGCCCGTATGATACTGTTATCCCCATAGCGCTCCCGTATCGTATCCATTGCACTGTACAGATTTAAGGCTTCCTCGGTATCATCAAAGAGGTTGATCTGGTAATTTCCTTGGACCAAATGGCTAAAACGAATACCCACCAACCGCACCAACAACCTTCTATTGTATAGGGTATGGAACAAATCCAGTATTTTGGGAATCAAAATATGGTCTGCGCTGGTGTAGGGAATCCGCATTTGTTTGGAATAGGTATTGAAATCGGAATATCTGATCTTTACCGCAATACAGGCCGTGAGCTTTTCTCCCCTTCGCAGCTGATAGGATAAATTTTCAGCCATAGCCATAAGGATACTCCGTAGCTTTACTACATCAATGGTATCCTTATCAAAGGTACGTTCCGTAGAAATGGATTTTCGTTCCGAGAAAGGGATTACAGGAGTATGGTCTATGCCATTGGCACGTTTCCAAATTACCGCACCATTTGCCCCCAATACCCGTTGCATCAGATCCATGGGCATCTCTTGTACCGTCCTTACTTTCCGTAAGCCTAAATTCCGAAGTGTCTGATAGGTCTTGTCCCCTACCATAGGGATTTTTTTAATGGACAAGGGGGCCAAAAACGGCTTTTCATAGCCATAGTCTATTTTCAATTGATTATTGGGTTTGGCCTCATTGGTAGCCACTTTGGACACCACTTTGTTCACGGACAGTCCAAAAGAAATAGGAAGGCCGGTTTCCTTAATAATTTTTTTCCGCATTTCGGAAGCGTATTGGTAGCAGCCAAAAAAGCGATCCATGCCCGAAAGATCGGCGTAAAACTCGTCGATACTGGATTTCTCAAATAAAGGCACCTGTTCCTTAATGATCTCGGTAACCAGATCGGAATGCTTACTATAAGTTCCTGCATTGCCACGAATCACCACGGCCTCGGGACACAACTCTTTGGCCATTTTCATAGGCATACCGGAATGCACGCCAAAACCCCGTGTCTCATAACTACAGGCGGCCACTACACCCCGATCGCTTGTACCGCCCACAAGCAATGGTTTGTTTTGCAACTCCGTATTAATGAGCCGTTCCACGGATACATAAAAAGTATCCAAATCTAGATGTAATATGGTTTTGTCCACCTTAGTTTAGTAAAGTGATACAATATATGGAAATATTCCATATTAATGGATTAATTCCATGTAAAATGATTCTTACCCCCTTTAATAAGACATTTTGGTACTATTCGCAAGGATAATCACGAAGCTTTGGGCGATGTTATAGACTTCTAGTTCGTAATCAAAATACATACCGGCAATAGGGATTTATACTCCTTTGATTACGGGCAGAGTATTGAACCCATTTAGACTTTTTGTTTAGAACCGAAAAAATGACTTTTTGACAAACAGCATACCCACGCGACAAATACTTTTGTATTTCCTTTTAAAAGCTTTTTATCGGACAAATTCCATTTTCTAAGCAAAAAAGGGCCAACTGTAACCATTAGTTATGTTATGGCTAATTAAAAAAATGGAGCCCAGAAACCATAAAACGGGGTGAAACCAAAAAACCTTACGAGTAGGATGTATACATACAATTACTTCATATGAAAATTAAAAACTTATTAGTTATCGGATTAACGATGCTAACGATGACAAGCTGTTCATATAGTCTTGTGGATTTTACAATTATTAGTAAAAATGGAAATATTGATATTGACAGGGCCCAAGGAAAAAAAGTAAAAGGAAAAAAATCGTACTTCTTGGGGTTGGGTGCTAATATTAAAGATCCTATGGACAAGGCGTTGGAAAGTGCCGGTAAAGAATATGATCTACTTGTAGATGGCGTAGTAAAATACGGTAGCTATCCTTTTGTTGGATCTATAACCGTTGAAGGGACGGCCGTGAGTTCAAAAGCAATGAAAATTAAATTAGGTGAAGCTGGATTTAAAGACTGGTTGCATGGAAAAAAATTGACCTATAACAAACAGACCGAAATTGTGTATTCAGAAAAAAAATAGCCCTAACAATGTATCGCCTCTATTAAAATATAGGGGTTGTACTAACCATTGTCATTCAAAAACGGACATATACGATGAACAGGCAAGGATTGATTATGGTGCTCTTGGCCATTTTATCCTTAAGCAACCACGGCCAAGATAAAATGCATAGCATCTGCCTTGGTCCAGAGAAACCTAGTATAGCGGCGTTTTATATATCGGAGGTCATAGACTCACATGCGAACAAAGAAAATATAGGGATAACACTCAAAGGGCTTTTCAATGAAAAAGGTAGTTTCGAAATTAGAAAGAGGGTTCAAAGTGCACTTGATACAAGCTTTTAATACCTTAATTACCGAATAGGGAATCTCGAATCCAACTACTTGTCAACATTAAATTCCGAACGGAGAACCAGGAAGATGTGAGGTAGCACTTGAGTTTCTACAACGTGAAGACACTAAACTATATACCTCAAGTACATTTTCCGCTGTTTAGCTAGGTGAGTTTTCTCCAAGAGGGACAAACATAGATTAAAGGCCGGGTAATATTTTGAGTGAAATTTAAAAACAACCCATTATGACCTACGGCATAAAAAAAATATCCTTATTAATTGCGTTCTTGGTTCCAGCAATGCATTGTATCCATGCTCAAGAAATTGAAAAAAATGATTTATTCAAAACATGGTATTTGGAAAAATATAGGGAAGATTATAGCTATTATGAACCACCTACAAAAGAAAAAAGCGATTACATTCTTTTGAAAGAGGATATGACCTTTGTGTCCAAATCGGAAGGTGAGATTGAAAAAGGAACTTGGATGTTGAATACCAATGGGTCCTATATAGAAATAAAGGATGATACCGGAGAAAAAGAAAAAATATTCATACTGTACTCCACATCAAAAACTTTAGTAGTACTATACGATATAGATGGGATCAGAGAAATGGAAGTCCATTATGTATCCTGCATGTAATCAGTTTATGATGCAGTATAGCTTGTGTTTGTTTATGTCCTTTCTAGTTTCAATGGAGGTTTTTGCCCAAGAAACTATTGTGCTGAAAACAGTACCTTTTGAGATTGAAGATCAATCTTTTTATATCAAACAAGTTATTGACGATAGGAAGGAAAGCCATCTAGGTTATGTGAAAGATAAAGAGGGGAACAAAGTAAGTCTAAAATTAACCCAAGGAGCTTCAAAAGCGGTTCAGGGATTTATAGATATCTCTTTTCCATATGTAGAAAACAACCAGCCAATATATGTCAAAATTAAGGCCTTGGAGATTCAGGAATCTCGAATTAGTGTGACAGAAATGACTGCGAGAGCACATGTAGAATTGGCTTTTTTTAAGAAACAAAGAGTGGGGCTGAAGGAGCTCTTTAGTATAGAGCATAACGAAAATCAGATTTTTGCTTCACCAATTTTCGCTTTATTGAACGAAGAAAGGATATTTGAAACGCACGAAAAAAGAATTAGGGCCGCATTGGAATACTGTATGCTGGCCTTTATAGATAACTATCAAAAGGATAATAAGGATTCGGGGCCGACACATTTTACAAAAGACCGATCGGAATCAGAGTTGAATTCAAAATTGGGTAACTGGTTCAATCTAATAACGTTTAGAAAAATAATAAGCAGTACATATCATGAAGGTTGGGCAATTGGTTATACCGGATTTGCTGACCGTGAAAAAGGTTTTATTGTGCCCTATGAAATAAATCTTGAACAGTATAGTGTTAAATCGGATTTCGCAAAGGATAGCGGGTATGAGTCTGTTGATTCATATGTTCTGCGACCGGGATTATATGGCTATAAAAAAATCTTACCCGGCATATATGCCTCTCTTGGTTTGAACATACCCATTGGAGTTGAAGTACTACAGGATACGGAGAGGGATGAATCAAATAATTTTGTAGTGGGCATCGGTGCCAGTCAAGGAGTAAAGATTATTCCCTGGGAAGATTTTGGTATAGTTATAGGGGTAGATTTTTTTCAACAGATCCAGACTTCCGAAATATATAAAAGAGACCTAGGTTTTGAGTTGATATTGGGAGTTAACTTCTAGGGTTTGTGTAAGATTACAATAGGTTTAGGGATACTGCTCAAGGCCGTTTTTGATAATATGATGGAGGGTTCCCATATGCTTTCTTAAAAATCTTAGTAAATACGCACAAGTCACTAAATCCGAACGAGTCCGATATTTCACCGATAGAGAAATCCCCGGATTGAATTTGCTCCTTGGCTTTGGCCACTTTGATCCTGTTTATATATTGATGGGGCGTTTTACCATAAACATTTTTGAACGAGTCGTATAGATGAAATTTTGAAAGTGAAGATACCTGCGACAGCTCATCCAAAGAGATAGCATGGGCTATGTTATCATGAATATATTCGTAGGCAGAAAGCAGCCTTTTAAAAGTCTCTACCTTCGTCGATGACTTTTGAGCTTTTATTTTATTGGCCAAAGCATAGGCTTTCATTTGATTTTGCGAGATAGATCGCAATACCTCCATGGTAAGTTCTTCGGCATCCATATACCTGTAATCCTTCAGTAGGCTTGTATTGTAAATGTGCCTGAGCAAATCTCCTGTGGAAAAATAGTTGGCACTGAACATTTTCTCCAGAAAGAAAGTTTGATGTGCCGTCTTATCAAATGGGTCGTCTAGAAGTTTTCCGTTTTCAAGATTTAAATAAACATCACACTCGCTAGCAAGTTTACAGGATATACCAAAGCTTAGTACATCTATGTACTTATTTTCTTTATTTACAAACTCCCATCCCTCATTAGGATTTAAAATGAGAAACTGGTCATCTTTGGCTTTCAGCCTCCTGTTCTTTTTAATTAATTCTCCATTACCTTGCTTAAAGTATATTACCGTGAGACAATTTTCATGAAATTCATAATTTGCAAAGCGAGCTTTATACCGCATTAAAAAATTCTCCTCTTTTTTATAATGGGGAGGTACTTTATATTCCTGTTGCTCAAAATGATTGTAAAATATGTCTTGGTAATCGATGGGCATAGCCGTGTTTTTCGGAATGATTATTGATTCGGAAATTGTTTTTCCCATTAATATTATAAAGACACAAAAAAATGCCAATGGTTGCATCCATCGTTTTATTTAGTGAGGTTTAAACGAAAGTATTTGGCAAAATTTCTAGACCATACCAAGGTATTGGCCAAATAGTTGGAACAAAAAAGGTCGGCAAAATGCCGACCTTTACAATGTATCAAACTACGAATTTTCCTATTTGAATGCCGTATAACCGAATTTTTGCCCTCCAACGGATGCATCTGCCATGAGTCCGGCCTTAGGCAACGCAAATACGGCCACTCCGTCCTTATATTTGGCATTGACGGCGATACCGGATTTTACGGCGACCGCCGAAGCTTCTGCGGAGAAAGAAAAGTCTCCTTCCTTAAATTCGTCAAGATCTTCCTCCGATTCAAAGAAGATAACCTCTATAATAGCCTGTCCTCCTGCCTGAAGCCCAATATTTAATTTTTTCAGGTCCGCCATACCAATGGCGCTTCCACTTTCATAGACGACTCCGTTCCCGGAAGCCCCGCCGATTATAAAGCCACCTTTACCTACATTCGGAAAAATAACATAGCCTGCGGATCCGCTAAAAAAATCCTTTAGTCCAGCGTCCGCATCCATCAGCGTTTGTTTCGCTTTTATGGCATCTTGTATAAGCTCTTTGTCTTTTTCGGATTGAGAAATGGCCACACTTCCCATAAGCATCATACATAGTACCATAATTGATTTCAAAGTTTTCATTTCCAGTATTTTTTATGTTCATATTTATTTTGAAAGAACATATTGAGAACCTTAGCATATATTTTGATATGTTCAAAAAGGCTACTTTGTTATTATAAGCTTCCCAATACATTCTGAAACAAAGTTAAGGATTGTCAATTTTCACCTTAACGTTTTTAAATATTTTATTATCTCATATCCTATTTACCCATTTTTACCATATCCCCATATTCCTGATCCAATTGTTTTTAACTTTAGTCCCGATTTTTTATGGCCCTGTAGGGCTTTATAAGATTCGTATTAAAGAACTCATCTTGAGTTATTGTAATTTGCTTTCCATAAGCACTTCTCCGTTACCTTTCTTTTTGCGCTACAATATAAGGCCCGGTATGTTAATCTGAACCGGTTTGTGAAATACCGAATCATCGCAAGTGAAGCTAAAGAAGTAAATTTTCAATAACCAAGTAATTGCCCGATATTAGGGGAAATGACAGCAAGGTGACGCCTAAATGTCGTAATAAATACCGTTGGTAATCGGTAGCTTTGTACCAACAAAAAAATAATCGATGGAAAACAGATCATTAGGCAAAAATCTTATATACCAAAGAAAACTAAAGGGCTACTCGCAGGAAGAACTATCCGAAAAGACGCAAGTTACCGTCCGTACCATTCAACGCATTGAAAAAGATGAAGTAAATCCTCATCTTCAAACCGTGAAGTTGCTGGCGACCGCTCTATCCATTAATGTTGACGACCTGCTCCTATTGGAAAATCCAAGAGAGGAAGCTATCCGGAAAAAATGGTTGCTCGTGATGCACGGCACTCCCCTTTTAGGCTTTATTCTTCCTTTTTTTAATATCCTTTTTCCATTGTTCCTTTGGATCCATAAAAGAGAGGATAATGCTATTTATGACCGCCATGGTATCCGCATCATAAACTTTCAGATTACGGTCATGATAGTGTACATATTCTCTTTTATTGCGCTGTTGACTATTCCGGGACTCGGTTTTATCCTTTTCGTATCCGTTATTCCAATTAGCCTCATTATAACCATAGCCAATATTATTTATGCGGTTAAAGAACTTAAATGCTACTATCCCCTATCCTTGCCGTTTTTAAAACTAAAAAAACCCATTACTTCAAAAATAGTTACAACAATAGTATTGACCCTATTTGTTTATGGTTGTGAGGCCCAAAATGAGGCGGAGATAGAGCGGTTGGACGGAACGACCATTACCGCGGATTCATTGACCCAAAAAATTCAGCAGTTAATGGCCGATGCAAATGTCCACGGAATGGCCGTTAGTTTATTTAATGATAAAAGTACGGTATATCAAAAGACTTTTGGTTACAAGGACTATCCACAAAAGCTGCCCCTTACCGATACGACCAATATATATGGTGCTTCCTATAGCAAAGCAGTTTTTAGTATCCTGGTAATGAAGTTAGTAGAAGAGGGTGTGATTGATTTGGATACACCCTTGGAATCCTATCTTCCCCAGAAGATATATGAATACAAGCCCCAAACTAGGTGGCACGATGATTTTTCAGCCTTGAAAGAAGATTCGCTCTACCATAAAATCACGGCCCGAATGTGCCTGGCACATACCACAGGTTTTGCCAATTCCAGAGGGTTGGAAAAAGATCATAAACTTAGGGTCAATGAAAGGCCGGGAACCAAATATAGCTATTCAGGGGAAGGGTTCATTTATTTGCAGGTGGTCATCGAAAAGCTTTTGGGAAAAAGTTTGGAAGCACTGGTACAGGAAAAAATATTTGAGCCATTGGGAATGAAAAATTCCAGTTATGAATGGAAAACCAGCTTTGAAACCGACTATGCATTTGGCCATAATACAGCAGGAAAGGCCTATAAAAAAGATAAGGACAATGAACCTCGTGGTGGAGGTACATTGGAGACCACCGCATTGGATTATACCAAATTCCTGGAAGCGGTACTTCATAAAAGACTCATTTCTGAAAAAGCCTATAACGAACTATTTAGTCCGCAAATAAGAATTAGATCCGTAGCACAATTCGGTGAATTGGCCCATGTTGAGACCGACACCTACAATACTATAAATTTAAGCTATGCGCTAGGTTGGGGCTACTTGGAAACTCCTTACGGCCAGGGAGTCTTCAAGGAAGGTCATGGAGACGGTTTTCAACATTATTCCATTATTTTCCCACAAACGGGAAAAGGAATAATGATAATGACCAACAGCGACAATGGGGAAAGTATCTTCAAGGAACTTTTGGAAGTGGCCCTAAAGGATACCTTTACACCTTGGGAATGGGAGAACTACATCCCGTATGATCAAAAATAAAGTAGATGAAAAAACCCGCGGTCCTACGGGGTTTTACCAGTACATCAGGTGGGATCGAATGCGGATAGGGACGGCAGGCACCATCAGAATACCTTGAAAGTGGCTAAGTAGTCACATTACAAAAATGATGGCCAGACTGTATATTACCGTAAAATCCATGAATATTTACAATATGGGTATAGTACAGTTTTTACCGCTTATAGCTTCTTCTACATAAAGAGATTTTTACTATTAGTTTATTAGATCGGATGGACTTACGACAAACTCTTTTTTGAAACACTTGGAAAAGTAAGAAGGGTTGGAAAAACCCGTTTGAAAGGCAATCTCGGCAATAGTATTCTGTTGACTCAGTAGTAGTTCTTTGGCACGATGCAAACGCACCGAGGAAATCAATTGATTGGGAGACTTATCGATAATAGCTTTGAGTTTACGCTGTAATTGCCGCTCGCTGACACCTATTTCCTTACAGAGCATCTCTACACCAAAATACTCATTACTCAAATGACTATCGATACTTTGGATTACATTTTCCAGAAAGGAATCATTTTGGGGGAGTCTAGTATGGTCCACCCTATTAGGTTGTATGTTGTGCCTCGGTTTTTTGGTAATAGAAAAAAGTAAAAGGGATTCACCGGATTCGGTCTCAAAAACGGTTTTGTATGGTGTAAAACTCAAGCCGGCTCCTACCAGTAAATTCTTTATAGTTTGGGTTAACAAGATTTGACCAGGTACGGGTTGTCTAAGTATGGATGCAGCAAAATCTTCCGTCTCTTTGCTTACAGGATTCCCTACCAGACATTCTTTGATATGAATACCAATAGCCAATTGCGCATTCAGACCCTGAATAGCATCGACCAAATCAATACTGCAATGAACGGCCTTACTGGGGCCTTCAAAAGTAGCGGTAAATGTTTGTGTATCATATTGAACTATATTCCCCCTGCATTGTTCTACATATTGCCCAATAAGCTCTTGCTGCTTGGGGCTATTTGCATCCGAGGATATAACACGTCCAACGATTATAGTAAAGAGTTGTTTTTCATAGATCGGTTTTGGCTTTACATTTAAAATAAAAGCCTTCATCTCCTCCAAAATCCCATCGGTATTACCCGTCCAAAATAGGTGATCACTGCCCTCAAACTCAACAAATTTTGCTCCTTGGATGCGTTCAGCTATGAATCGCCCTTCTTCAATTTTTACATCAATATCATGGGTACGTTGCAGTAGTAAAGTGGGCACTTTTATAGCGCTTAAAATGTCTATAATATCTACTTGTGTATTCATCTTTGTGAGCATCATGGCCGCACTTGGGCTAGCTCCTGAACGAAAATAATTGGCCAACCAATCCATAAATACCTTATCATTGGCTTTAGAAGGAGCGAGTGACTCCAAATTCATCTCTACGGTTCCCCAGTTCTTTTCGATCATGTCATAAACCACTTGACGCTCTTGGTGCGTTGGCGCCCAAGGATAATCCGGAGCATATATACGTTTGGCAAATATTCCAAAAGCAATTAGGGAAATAGTTCGGTTTGGATACGTAGCAGCGAACAGGGCAGAGACAGATCCCCCTTCGGAATGTCCGAACAAAACCGCTTTTTGAGAACCTACTGCATCCATCACGGCTCTAATGTCATCCATTCTTTTTTCCAAGGTAGGAAACTCCGTAATACGATCGGAAAGTCCAGTTCCCCGCTTATCAAATAGAATAACTCTGGCTATTTTTCCTAATTCCTGTAAAAAACCGACCAGTTCCGGACAAGCCCACATCCAATCGATATTAGAAACCCATCCCGGGATATAGACCAAGTCAATAGCACCTGACCCGAAAACCTGATATGCAATATTGATGTGGCCATTTTTAGTGTATTTAGTATCGGGTGTCATAACTAATATTTTTATAAAACAAAATGTTCAGTGACCACGAAATGGCTTGAACTTTTTTAACTTGATATAAAAATGATAGTATTTGGTTAAGATCATGTTTGGATAAACAAAAATAAGGGGAAAAGGGACATATCCCATAGAAATGACGTATACAATACGTAGACTTAGAGAGACAAATTGTTAAAAAAAGGGGTACAACAGATAGACATAAAAATATAATACTATAATAATCAATTATTTACATTTTACTCTTTTTTCCAATTCTATAATAAACTACTTTTTGTTTTTTTTATCAAATCAGTAGTGCATGCTAAATCGTGTAGCGTACTATTTTTGAATATCATTTATTTCCACTTTATGCTTTCTGAATACCGTAGTATCCGTATGAAGCATCGGATGTTCAACGTAGATAGGAGCGGCCTTCCCTTTATTACCAAGCCTCGGTTTTAAAAACAACCGGTATACGCATAGCAGCCTATATGCTACACATTATCTTCCCGATCTTCCGAGCTGAACGTTATTATAAAGCAAGGCCAAAAGAGCTATCTACTTTACTTACTTAGAAACTGCTTTTTTGACAATTTAATAGCATATTTTTCTCTATACAAAATGATCAGATTACAAAAAGAGATCATAAACCCTGCCGAAAACAGATAACATATAAACAAAAGAACCGTCAGCAGTTTTCTATTCAACATGATACTCTGTTTTGTCCAAGCTTTTTCCGGATCACCCAGTATAATCATCATACGTCCTTTTCTACCTGGTAAAAACCCATGTGATTCTTTAAAAATTTCAAACGGATTATTGTCCAACAGTTCATTACCAATAACAATATCTTTTTCAACATAGGGTAATGTTTTGGCTTCCCTAAAAAAATGATAGGCCGTATAACTACTGATAAAAAGTATAAAAAAAGTGATGGACAATCGCATCCATACTTTGATCAACCTGTTTTTTAACGAAAACAAAATGAGGAACCCGGCAATCACGGCGGCCAGGAATACCCCAAATTTCATTAAAAAAGGGGTGTTTTCATCTGTGGAATACCAAGCCGGTAAGGGTATGATAAAAGCTCCCGTTACCGAAGCGATCCACGTACCGAGCAGGGTAATCCCTCTCCAAACTCCCCTTAATCTAGAAATAAGCATTTTAGTATTATTTAGGTGTTTTTAAAACTAGCTTTTTCCCTTCTTCTGTCCCGTTGCTCACGATAAGGTGCAATTCTGGCTCCCCCACACGATCTTCTTTTTCCAGCCAAAACAAATAATAACCGGGCACAAAATCCTGAGAAGTGTTATGTGTGGGACGGTTAAACCGAATCCTTTCTTAAGGTTGCGAAAGACGGTTATTTTTTCATTTTTGCGCAGTACTCCAAAAGCAGCATTGAAACCACATCATTAGTACGACGCATACAGCTCGTGGATACCTTTACGTTCGTAAAAACAGCAGAGGACACCCATCCGGAAATCATCCATTTTAGCCCTAAGTAAAATTGGTTTTATGTGGACTAAAAGGGTATTCAAAAAACAATGCAAAATTGATGTTGCGGTTTGTGGTTCTACCTTGTCCGCTCTTATTACCGTTTATTCAAGTATCAAGCAGGGGCTTAATGTAGTATGGATCGATGATAGCAATGAAAAGATTGGATTAGCTACTCCCGTTGGTTTTGATTCCTTATCTCCAGAGGGTGTTTACTATCTCCAACATATCATCAGCAAAGAAGAACTCGCCGCTTTAAGCTGTGGCAATTTTTCAGGTATTCATCGGGAGAGTCAATACCAGCAGTTTGATTCCATGTATGGTACTGGTCTGCAATTGGAAGTACCTAGATTAAAGACATTGCTGAAGGGAAAGATTATGGAGCACATATCCCCTATTGTTGATACTGTAATCAATATGCGTCCATCTTCCAATGGTTTAATACTGCATACGACTTTAGGAGAAAAAATCGAAGCTTCCTGGCTTATTGATGCGCAAGGAAAATATTCTAGAACCTCTTCGCAACAAATCGAATATCTTTCTGATGAATTATTTATTACAAGGAGGCTGGTTAAAGAAACTGCAATAACCAATACCGCCTCTTTTCTACCACATACAAATGGTTGGACCTGGTCGGCATTCGATGAAGCGGGAAATATATGTATTACCCAATGGGAAATTAATTGTTCGTCCACTCAAGGAAGGCTGCTTTTCAATAGCCAATGGTATCGACGACGGCATGCCGTGGAATCATTGGATCCGGGGAAGCCTCCACGAATTTTATTGACCGTACCCACCTTTTTTCGCCTTGATCCATCCTGTGGTCTCGGTGCGACGCTACAAATTAAATCGGCCCTCCAAGCAGTACGTAGTATGAAGTTGGCATTAAGCAATTACTCGTTTGATCCCATAATTCATTACGACTATCAAATGAAAGCATTATTTGGCGAGCTGGCTCGTCCGTTAGCAGAGTTTTACAATGGATATAATCTATTAACCCGTTGTGCATTTTGATTTTAAGATTCAAAACTGACGCTTTTTACGATTTATAACCTCCAAAATACAGAACGGGCTCTATTAATAAGAAAATAAAGAGAGTATTTAGCGAGTCTAAGTTATTCAGACAAAGAACTCGATAAGTCCTTGTTATTTAACAAACAAATGAGATGGTACGGATATGTCGGAAACGTTGCAGTCTATCGGTTTTGTACCACTATCCTGTCGGAAATGTTCATTCATTCGGCGGGAATGTTATACCACTTAACGTGTTACCCATACTATTTTTGTACCTGCAAAATTACGCTAAGGTAGTTTTTCATTAAAACATTTTTCCTGATGTAAATAGTAATGCATCACAGCAAAATTTTCACCCATGGTAAGTGTCGGACAATCTAATATTATTTATGTATTAATCTTTACCATATGCTGCTAGCAGCAGTTTTTAATTTAAGTGGACATTCCAATACCGGTGTTGGTCATGTGTCCGAAATATTTATAGCACCGGGAAATCCAAAATTTTTAACCTTTTAAATTTAGTAATTATGATTAAAAAAGTAATGTTTTGCGCAATTGCGCTTTCAATGGGTTCTGTTGCCATGGCCCAAAGTACGAGTGAAGTAACTCAAGATGGCAAAGGTAATTCTAGTGATGTAACGCAGAAGGGAGTTGATCACACCTCAACGGTCTGGGTACAAGGTGACCTAAATAAAGCCGATGTTGCTCAAGATGGTAGTTATCAAAACGCTGATATTAGTATACTCGGTAACAGAAATAAGGCATCGATTGATCAATACGGTGAAAGCAATGAAGGTCTAATAAAAATTGGAAATCGTGACTCAGCTTACAAGGCAAATGATAACAATGTTCAAATTCGTCAGCTTTATGACGCCTATGAGAACTTGGCCGATGTGACCGTTACCGGTAACAGAAACTACGCTGAAGTTGATCAATCCGGTTCTTATGATCTTACTAAGATCAATCAATCAGGTAATGATAATATCGCTGATACCGAACAAGGGAGTTCAAATGAATATGGCGAAATTTACATTGATCAAAGTGGAAACTACAATACGGCCATTGCCTCTCAAAATGGCTATTACGCTTACAGTAATATCGATCAGAGTGGTAATTATAATACTGCAAACGTAAGCCAAGAAGGTGATTTAGATAAAAGTTATATCAACCAATATGGTAACAATAACAACGCTACTGTTACCCAATATGGTGCTGCTTTTTTTGGTATTGGTGGAAATCTTAGCGAAATCGATCAATATGGTAATGGAAATTCTGCCGAGGTGACTCAAACTGATATAAATCTTAGCGCTATAGATCAGTCTGGTAATAACAATGGTGCCATCGTATACCAAACGGGTACGAATGCCAGTGCTCTTAACCAGTCAGGTAATGGAAATTATGCTACGGTGACTCAAACTGGTGTAAATGCCAGTATTATAGATCAGTCTGGCAACAACAATGATGCTAGTGTATACCAAACAGGTACAAACATTAGTGATATTTACCAGTCCGGTAATGGAAATTATGCTACAGTGACTCAAACTGGTGCAAATGCTAGTATTATAGATCAGTCCGGTAATAATAATAACGCCACAGTAACGCAAAATGGTTTAGCTAATATTAATACCCTAGATCAATCAGGTAATGGGAATACGGCTACTGTATCTCAATATGGTGACGTGAATATAAGTCTCCTAGAACAATCAGGTAATGGGAATACGGCTACCGTATATCAAGATGGTTTCCTTAATGTCAGTAACGTATACCAATGGGGCAACGGAGGCACGGTTGACGTATCGCAATATGGTGAAGGTCATTTTAGTAATGTGACTCAAATGGATGGTAACGGAAACACGGCAACAGTAAGTCAAACAGGTTTTGGCCTTTCTAGCGATGTTATGCAAGTGGGCTCGAACAACGTAGCTAACATTGCACAGTCGAACTAAGTCCTTTAAGTTTTGATTTTTTAATGGGATGGCCCTAAAACCATCCCATTAAAAAATAGATACCTACTGTCTACTGATTACGTTTTGAACAAGATCCAATTATAAATAGGGACAAATCATGAATACCGATAAATTCAAAAAATATAGCGTCTTATTTAGCCTACTTTTTATAGGCTTTTATCAAGCTTATGCGCAAAGTGGGAACACGGAAAAATCGTCTTCAACTTTAGTTTCCAATTTGGGCCTCGAAACCCTTCAATCGGTTTCGGCAGTGCGGATGAACAGTTTATTGACCGATGAGAATTCAATATTCATACAGCAGATAGGGTCTAATAATAAGGCCTCAGCCAGTATTTATGGCAAAAACAAAGAAGTGAACCTTGTTCAAACCGGGTATGCCAACCGAGCTAAAATCAATTTGTCGGGAGAAACAGTCACCCACAATATACTGCAGAACGGAAACAACAATCTCTTTCTTGAATATGGCAATACACCTAATTTGAGTTTAGATCGCAAAATTATTCAAGAAGGTAATGATCATGGGATTGTCATTTTTGGAAGCAACTCATTGACGGATAAGTTGATATTGAATCAGCAAGGTGGTTCAAAAACAATTACCATCAGAAATTTCAACTAAATACAAAAGTGCACTAAATGAACCCTTCATCATATCTTTTTATTTGCTTTTTGTGTTTTCCGCTATTGGCAATTTCCCAGCTATATAACAAAGATGTTGCCGCTGCGATAGACCTTAAAATTCAAGACAATAGTATGGTTCAGATAACAGGTTCAGCACACAACAAGACCGAAATAAGCAAAAGTTTACGCTATGTACTATCTGTTATAAAAACGGGTAAAAAGTCAAAAAACAAAAATAAAAACGATCAGGAGAGTCGCTTTGTATTAGCACCAGGTGTCAAGAAAAATTTATCGAGCACTATTATAAATGTTACCAATGATGATCGAACAATAATACTATTGCTCATTTATCAGGATGAAAAAATAATAGGAAAAGACAGAAAAGTTTTAAATGGTATTGAAGGAGAGGATGATCAGGTTGAAAACTTTAAAAAACCTTCCTCTAAAGAAGATGTCAAGAACACTAATGAAGATGGTTTTGTTTTGAGAGGTATGGTAATCCAAGATACCAAAACCAAGGCAGGTAATGATTTTTATGATATGTTTTATTCTTCCTATTTGACGAATAATATTAATGGGGAAAGAATTGTTAAAATCGAAGAACGATTGGCAATTGGTAATAATACCCAGATCAATGTTTTGGTGGGAGATGCCGTTGTTGTTCAATTTTTTGTGAATCCGAGAAATCAATATTTGAAATCAATGGCCGACCAATCTATATATAAAGTGAATGCATACTTCCAGCGCCTGAAAAACACCGAAGAACAAATCACAAGATATTAAACTAAAAATAATGAAAAGAATCATTCTTATTCTGGCATGTATAGCTTCTGGCTATTGTAGCGCACAACAATTGGTTTATACTCCGGTTAATCCTGCTTTCGGAGGGAATACCTTTAACTATCAATGGTTGTTAAGTTCTGCCGAAGCGCAGAATTCTTTTGCGGATCCTAATGTAGTTGATGACGATCGAACGGAGCTTGAACGTTTTCAGGAAAATTTAAACAACCAATTGCTCAATAGTTTATCAAGAAATGTATTTGATTCGCAACTAGGTGATGAGCTGCAAGAAGGGACTTTTAATGTAGGTGATTTGGCGCTCGAAATATTTGAAACTGGAGCGGGTCTTGTCATTAATATTTTAGATACTACCACTGGTGAACAGACACAAATAATCGTTCCAAATTAATTGACCGATCCATGCACCAAAGAATTTTAAGAACCGTACTACTCATTTTTGCTATTGTTTTAACAAGATGTGGAGCTTATTTTAATCAGCCCTATACACCGCAAGATGCAAGAATTGGAGAGCTGACCTCCAAAACACAAGTGTTACGGGATATGCCGGAACCCTATAAGGAATTGGTGGTCGGCGTTTATAACTTCAAAGATCAGACAGGGCAATACAAGGCACAGGAAGGAGGTAGTACGTTCAGTACCGCGGTTTCACAAGGTGCTACCACCATGCTTCTTCAAGCATTGGAAGATAGTAAATGGTTTACCCCGATCGAGCGGGAAAACCTTGGAAATTTATTGAACGAAAGAAATATCATTCGCTCCACACGCGAGGAGTTCAGCCAAAAAAACGGTGCGCCCCAACCTTCATTGCCACCATTGTTATATGCAGGAATGCTTTTGGAAGGCGGGGTAGTTTCATACGATACCAATATTATTACAGGCGGAGCAGGTGCTCGTTATTTTGGTGTTGGTGCTTCTACAAAATATCGCCAAGATCGTATTTCTATCTATTTGAGAGCCGTATCCACCAGTAATGGTAAAATCTTAAAAACCGTATATGTCTCTAAAACCATTTTATCCCAATCGATAGATGCGAGTTTGTTCAGGTATGTTAGTTTTCAACGCCTTTTAGAGGCCGAGACCGGTTTTACAAAAAACGAGCCTGTGCAATTGGCCATGAAAGATGCCATTGAAAAGGCTGTTCAGGCGCTTATTATCGAAGGAATAGAAGAAGGACTTTGGACTTCTAAAGAGGGAGGTCTGACGAACAAAAAGTTGATGGAAGCTTATTACGCGCAAAAAGAATTTGAAGAATCACAATTGTTGTATGATAGGGAACAAACAATTGAAAAATATACTAATGCGATAACGTTAGGTGGAACAGTTTCTCAATTAAATGGTGACCTGGGCAATAAAACGGTAGCCGCCGGTTATAATTTCGGATACCTGCGGACCTTAAGTCCAAAATTAGGTTTAGCCGTAAATGCGGACTATGTAAACCTCGAGGGTGGGAGTGCGTTTTCTAGAGAGTACCTATCCGCACAAGTGAATTTAGAAGTAAAACTATTACCCTATGATCATCTGTCCCCCTATGTGTATGGTGGGGGTGGTATGATCTTCGATATTAGATCGATTGACGAATCGAAACCAACAAAAATAACCGCTCCTAAAGCACAGTTGGGTGCTGGACTAAATTACCGGGTTTCCGATAAAATAGACCTACGGGTTTTTGCGGAAAGCAATTTTACATTTTCCGATGAACTTGATGGTATCATAAGCGGTAATCGAGATGATTTTTATTACAATTTCGGTTTAGGGCTGAAGTATAAATTCGGATCGCGAAATTTTAATAAAAAATGAATCTAAAAAAACGGTACGCTTAAAAGTTCAAAAACTCTAATACGATTGCCCTACAATTAAAAAAATGAAAATGAAAAAATATATTCCGCATCTTTTCTCACTATTTAGTTTATTACTCTTGATGTCGGCTTGTTCCGAAGAACCGGTCGATGAGAATGTCTTTGGTACTTTAACGGGTAAGGTAGTTGCCAAAGGTGATAATACTCCTTTGGTTAATGTGAAAGTTACTACGAATCCTGTTTCGACCACAGTTTTTACAGATGATGATGGCAATTTTGAAATAAACACCATTCAAGTAGGTGAATATTCCCTACAAGCGGAATTAGCCGATTTTCAGACCGCTTTTGAGCCCGCCAATATTATAGAGGGTCAATCGGTATCTATTGTTTTTGAACTTGATTCTGTTCAGGTGAATAATAGTGCACCGCGGACCCCTCTGCTACTGTTTCCTGAAGATGGCGTTGAAAATATTGGTTCTGAAGCCGAATTCGCGTGGTCGTCTTCAGTAAATGATGATGATGAAATCAACTATTCACTTGAATTGAGAAATGGATCAACTAATGAAATAACAACATTTGATGATTTAAGGGATACCACCTTGGTAATCAATAATTTGGAAATAGGTAAAAATTATTTTTGGCAAATTTCCGCAGATGACGGCGTTAATTCAGTTGTAAAAAGTGCTTTGGGTAGTTTTGCTACCAACGATGCTACTTCAAATCGCTTTTTATATGTAAGAAATATAGCAGGGAACAACGTTATATTTTCAGGATCTGAACCGGTAGGAGATGCCGATGAAGATCTAAATCAAAATGAAATACAATTAACAAGTTCTAATTCAAATAGTTATCGTCCTGCTAAAAATAACACGGTAAATAAAATCGCCTTTTTGAGATCTGTTGGGGCAGAAACCCATTTATTTATGATCAATGCCGACGGAACGGATATGAAACAGGTAACTTCAACAATATCACTTGCAGGGTTTAGACAAGACGAATTGGAATACACCTGGGCTGAAAATGGCGCTAAATTGTACTTTCCGAATTTCAATAAATTGTACGCAATCAATCAAGATGGTTCAGGTATCGAGATGATTTATGAATTGATCGGTGAATTTATTTCAGAAGTGGCCGTTAATCCAACAAACAATCTTATACTTCTTAAGACAAATGACAGTGCAGGTTATAATGCCAGAATCATTGTTGTTAACCTTGCCACCAATACCGTACAAGAAGTTGTCGCAGGGCAAGTTGGAGCTCTTGGAGGTATTGATTTCTCTTTGGATGGTACAAAAGTTCTTTTTACAAGGGATGTATCTGAAGTTGAAAATGCGGACTATCGTCAATTAGATTCGCGTATTTTTGAATACGACCTTTCGTCAAGTATAACTACAGCGATAGCTACTGAAAAAGAGGTAGGTACTAATGATCTGGATGCCAAGTATTCACCCGATGATGGTTCTATTATTTTTACAAATACTTCCAACGATGGTATCTCAGAGCGAAGAATTTATAGAATAACAAAAAATATTACTAATAGAAGAGAAGGCCTTTTTACCAATGCTTTCATGCCGAACTGGGAATAAAAAATCAAAACAATCTCTTACGAGGCCTCTTCAAAATTTACTTGCGAGAAGAGGTCTTTTCTTTTGTGGCCAAGTATTTTTAGAGTAATTACGTTTCTACTATTCTTTTTAAGGCATTACCCATCAAATGTGCGCTTTTGTTTTCTTTCCATATAATCAATTCGATACGTCTTTCGAATTCAACAAAAAAAGAGGTTGGCCAGAATGTGTCGGAAATATTATAGCCCGTCGGGTTTGTACCATTATCCTGTCGCAAATGTTCTATTCTTTCGGCGGGAATGTTATACCCCTCAAGGTGTTGCCCATACTACTTTTGTGCCTGCAAAACAGTCTCTTAGGCTAAGGTAGTTTTTCATTGAAACATTTGCCTAATATGAAATAGTATTGCTTCCCGGTAATGGAGTTATCATTCTTAGTGTCTTATGCTGACCTATTCATAGGCAAGGCTTTAATATAATAAAATATGGATAGTTTACTAAATCAAGAAGTATTATACGCGTGGAGCACCCCTTTTTTTGCAGCCATTATAGTATTTGAAATTGTTGTAAGTTTCTTTACAAACATGAAAAATTATGCAATTAAAGACACCATTACAAACGTTTATTTTGCTTTACTGAATATTGGGCTTGATTTAATAATGAAATTTATTTCATTCTTTGTACTAGGCATTTTCTATCAATATCAACTCGTTACCTGGGAAAATCAAAATTGGTTGTATTGGATTTTTGTTTTTGTTTTTCAAGATTTCTTGTACTACATACACCATTATGTGGATCATAATTCCCGTTTTTTTTGGGCAGTTCATGTAACTCATCATAATTCTGAATACTTTAATTTAACAACAGGATTTCGCTCACCTGTTTTTCAGCCTTTTTATAGATATTTGTTTTTTATCCCCATGGCCGCTGTGGGGATAGCTCCTTTACATATTATGTTTGCCTACGCATTAAATCAAATTTATGGGACTTTATGCCATACTAATTTTATAAAATGTAGTTTAGGTGTATGGGGAGAACTATTTGTCACACCATCCCACCATAGGGTTCATCATGCTTCAAACACCAAGTATTTAGATAAAAACTTAGGAATGGTCTTAATTATTTGGGATAAAATATTCGGTACGTTTCAAGCAGAAGAAACCTTCGAAAAATATGAAGAAATTAACTACGGGCTAACTGAAAACTTGGAAAATAAAGGGCTCTTGAATAGTATTTTCCACGAATGGATTTCTATTTACAGAGATTTTTTTTTAATCAAAAAAAATCTGGATTTCAAAACGCGCTTAAAGTATGTCTTTTATCGCCCAGGCGGGAGTCATGACGGAAGCTCAAAAACAACTAAAGAATTACAAAAAGAGTTGATGGATAAAAAATAACTATTGCCAACACTGGTGGCCGTTGCACAACCGTGTTTTTGCTAAATTAGGCGCTTAAACCACGTAACAAACCATACAGACACCTTGGGCTTAATACACTTATGAAAAATCTTAAATAATTAATCAAGCTATGACTACAGCCGAACTTATAAGTAAAGTGTTTTTACCATTATCTCTTGCTATTATTATGCTAGGGATGGGAATGACCTTAATTCCTGCCGATTTTACTAGAATTATAAAATACCCTAAAGGAATTTTAATTGGCCTTGCCAATCAACTCACCTTTTTACCTATTATTGGTTTTTCGTTAGCTATAGCTTTTAATTTAAGCCCAGTAATGGCAGTTGGATTAATGATTTTGGCCACTTGTCCTGGCGGTCCGACTAGTAATTTGATAACACAGGTTTGCAAAGGAAATATTGCATTGTCGGTTACATTAACCGCTATTGCCAGTATTATAAGTATAGTAACAATACCCTTTATCTTGTCTTATGCATTAGAATATTTTGGTACCGGCACAAATGTCACGATCAAATTACCCATATTAGATACTATCCTACAAATAATGGTAATCACAGTCATTCCTATTTCGATAGGAATGCTCATTCGTAGATTCAAAACAAAATTTGCAAAACGAATGGAAAAACCAATGCGCATTGCTTCTACTGTAATTTTTATTTTAGTCTTTCTAGCTGTACTAGCTGCAAATTTCAACATAATAGGCAAAGCAATGAAAGAAGTAGGATCGGTTACTTTGCTATTAAATATACTAACCATGGGATTGGGTTATTTAACGGCTAGATTATTTAAATTGAATTTAAAGAGTGCCATTTCGATCACTGTGGAGAGTGGTATACAAAACGGAACCTTGGCATTTGTGATTGCTACTTCAATATTACATAATGTAGAAATGGGCATTCCAACTGGAGCTTATGCTATATGGATGTTTATAACTGGTGGAATTTTAATGTGGCAACTTGGAAAAAGATCTGAAGTAGCATCTAAATTGGTGAAATAACTAAGCCCAATACTGTATAAAATTAATGGCTAGTACAAGCTTACATACACAAATCTTCGCGGATTTTCTATTTTGATTGAAACCACGATATTTTTTGGTGTTCCCGATACCACGAAAATTGGAATAGGATTGCATCGTGTTTAAGGGTAAAAAATATTAATTAAAATTAGTACACAAAAATTTAGAAGTGTTGTGCCTAAGCATAAAAAAGCCTAGACTTTCATCTAAGCTTTTTTTGTACTCGAGGTGGGAATCGAACCCACACTCCAAAGGAACTGGATTTTGAATCCAGCGCGTCTACCAATTCCGCCACTCGAGCATTCTACTTACTTATCTCTTAATTTTCTGAGCTGTTCTTTACCAATACCAGATTTCCAATACTTCTCTCTTCTCTTTTACGAGCTTCAATTCTATTTTCACACTTTTCAGCATATATTAACCGAAAAGGAATATATGGTTTTGTTGTCCTCTCTCTTCCTTTGTTATGTCTATTTATCCTAGTATCGACATTGACGGTCATTCCAACATAAATGTAATTGTTATTTAAACTGGATATAGCATAGACCCAAACCATTTCTTCAAAATTTCAATTCCAGCGCGCCTGCCTGTCGGCAGACAGGTCTACCAATCCAACCTCCGGTTGGTAAATCCGCCTTTATCTGCCGGAGGCAGAACTCAAGCATCAAATAGAGGACTGCAAAATTAAAAAATATTTTCATTCCCCTAACAAAAAATAACAACATTTATCCTTTAGCAACCCAAATAAATTTTTAAATTTGCACCTCCTTTATAAGAAAGGATGCCAATAAACTAGATAACAACGTATTAAGAATGTCCTATACCGTTCCAGAGCCTAAGATTTTTGCCTGTACCCAGAGTGCTGTATTGGCAGAAAAAATCGCAAAATCCTACGGTACGGATTTGGGCAATGTTATCTTTTCCAGATATAGTGATGGGGAATTTCAACCTTCTTTTGAAGAATCGGTACGTGGTGCACGAATCTTCATTATAGGTTCTACTAACCCAAGTTCGGAAAACCTAATGGAAATGTTATTGATGTTGGATGCCGCCAAACGTGCATCTGCAAGGCATATTACCGCGGTAATGCCTTATTTTGGGTGGGCCAGACAAGATAGAAAGGATAAGCCAAGGGTACCCATAGCTGCCAAATTGGTAGCTAAAATGTTGGAAGCCGCCGGAGCTACCCGCATCATTACTATGGATCTACATGCAGACCAGATTCAGGGGTTCTTTGAAAAACCAGTAGATCATTTATTCGCCTCTACCCTGTTCCTACCTTATCTAAAGAGTCTCAATTTGGAAAATTTAACCATTGCCTCACCGGATATGGGTGGTTCCAAAAGGGCCTATGCCTACTCCAAGGCATTACAAAGCGATGTTGTTATCTGTTACAAACAGCGCGCCAAAGCCAATGTAATTTCCCATATGGAGTTGATCGGGGACGTGAAAGGAAAAAATGTGGTGCTAGTAGATGATATGGTAGATACGGCCGGAACCTTGGCAAAAGCAGCGGACTTAATGATGGAAAGAGGAGCTACAAGTGTAAGGGCCATTACCACACATGCATTGCTATCTGGTGACGCCTACGAAAAAATAGAAAAATCCAAATTGTTGGAATTGATCGTCACCGATTCTATTCCGATACGCAAAGAAAGTGGCAAAGTAAGGGTGCTAAGTTGTGCGGACCTGTTCGCAGATGTTATGACAAGGGTACACCATAATACATCCATAGCCTCAAAATTTTTAATGTAGGCCTCCAAGAAGCTTAGGCTCCCGTTGGCATACAATAATTATATTTTTAACTATTAATTTTTAATTTAAATAATGAAGTCAATTACAGTTAAAGGATCAGAAAGAGAAAGCGTGGGCAAGAAGGCAACAAAGGCCCTACGTAATGCTGGAAAGGTTCCTTGCGTGGTATACGGAGGGGATAAACCATTACACTTTTCAGCGGATGAACTAGCATTCAGAAATTTAGTGTACACCCCAAACGCCCACACTGTTGTGGTTGATTTGGAAAACGGTGAAAAAGTGGATGCCGTAATGCAGGATATTCAATTTCATCCGGTAACGGATAAAATCTTGCATATAGATTTTTATCAGTTGTTCAAGGATAAGGAAGTCACTATGGACATCCCTGTTAGATTAGTAGGGAATTCCCCTGGGGTAAGAAACGGTGGTAGATTGTTGTTTAGAAAAAGAAAGCTTGCCATTAAGGCATTGCCGGACAGTCTTCCCGATTTCTTTGATATTGATATTTCCAAATTAAAAATTGGGGACAATATCTCCGTAGCTACTTTATTGAATGATGACTTTACCATTCTGCATCCGGATAGCACCGTGGTTGTGCAAGTGAAAACTGCACGTGCCGCTATTGTCGTTGATGAAGATGAGGAAGAAGAAGGAGTTGAAGGAGAGGAAGGAACGACTGAGGGAGCAGAAGCACCTGCAGCCGAGACATCTGAGGAGAGTAACGATTAATAAATTACCAATATCATATAAAAAGCATCCCGATGTTCACTATCGGGATGCTTTTGTATTTTTATCTCCCTGAACTCCGTCCTATGTTCCAATTTTTAAAATCAATTTTAGGGAAAAACAAGATTCTAGCAGAAGAACAAGATCATATGAAGAAATTTTTGGTTGTTGGCCTGGGAAATATCGGCGATGAATATGCCCACACAAGGCATAATGTTGGTTTCGCCATATTGGACGCGTTTGCGGAAAAAGAAGGGCTCAGTTTTGAACCTGCAAAATTGGGAACTATTGTCACCACAAAAATAAAAGGGAAAAGTGTGCTGTTCCTAAAACCTTCCACCTATATGAACAGAAGTGGGAAAGCTATAAAATATTGGATGGAGAAAGAAAAAATCCCGTTGGAAAATGTATTGGTCGTAACCGATGATATCAACCTACCATTTGGAACTTTTAGAGTAAAAACCAAAGGGAGCGATGGGGGTCATAACGGCCTTAAGGATATTCAGAATAGTTTGCAGACCACTGCTTATAACAGATTTCGTTTTGGTGTTGGAGCGGAATTCAGCAAAGGTAGACAAGTGGATTATGTACTGGGTGTATGGAACGAAGAGGAAAAACATAGCTTATCAGAACGCCTGGGAAAATCTACGGAACTTATTCGTTCCTTTGTCTTTTCCGGCATAAGAAACACCATGAACCAGTTTAATGGCACCTAGGCCAACAGGCTATAGTACTTTGAACTCAAAAATACCGGTGTCCGAAGTATTCCCCTCACCATCCCTTGTTATGATACGCCAATAGTAAATTGTATTGGATGCCACGCTTACCTGGATACTTGTAGTATTGGCGGAAGGAGAAGCAATCAAAGTCTGCGGAGGGGTACTGGAGGAAAAAAACACATCATAGCTTACAATGTCATTGTCCACATCGGCACCTGACCACTCCAAAAATAGCTCGTTATTCTGGTCTTTTCCTACAGAGGCCCCCGATTTTGGAGATATGATTTCCGCAGGAAATGGAGCATAGGTGGTTTGAGAACCAGCATTGTAAAATTGCCATGTTTCGCTAGATGACGTTTCCGTAACCCTGGAATTTCTTGAGGTAACTACCCAGGAATAGGGCACTCCCCTTTCCAAAATAAGACTGGCTGACGTAGTTTCGGAAGTTATCGTCTGGGGAACATCCGTATTTAAATTGGTTACCCGTAACTCATAGGTTTCCGTATTGTTCGATGGCTGCCAACGAAACTCCAAGCGACTGGTGTTCGTACCATCTATAGCTACCCCTTCGGTACATTCGGAATTTTGCAAAGGAAATTCCAACAGGGCAGGCTGAGGAGGGCTAGGGGTATCATCATTACCACCACATCCTACTAACATCAAACAAAATGTAAGCATAAAAAAGTTCTTCATCGCTTTAACACTTTATAGGTTTCTTTTACAGTAGCTCCATTAACGCTCACAAAATACATCCCCGACGGCAATCCGGTAAAATCCAAATCAATTTCATTGCCGCTTATATCATATCTTTTACTACTCACCAGCCTACCGTCCGAAGTGTGTATAGTAATATTCAACGTTTCCGTTAAAGGCCCAAAAAATATTTTTGCAGTATTGACCAACGGATTTGGAAAAATAACGGGTTTATCACCAATAAAAATTTGCTCTTCATAAGTTCCTTGGCAGGGTAAGTCGGTAAAAACTTTTAGGGAATTGGCTCCGCTCTTTAGGTCTACCGTAATTTCCGGTTCTTGGGTTTGTACAACTACTCCGTTCAGTTCAATATAATATAGATCTCCACCTTCCAAGGTCAATGCAACACTATTACCATTCTCTAAAACCTTAGATACTACAGCCAATGGCGCAGGCTCGTTTACTGTAATGTCAAAACATAGTTCTTCATAATCAATGGTACCATCGGTTCCTGATATACACACGCTATAAGTACCGGTTACTAGATTTTCCAGTACGTATGAATCGGTGAAGCTAGTATTCTCATTAACCCCATTTCCGTTGACAACAACCGTATAATCAATAGTGGTATCCACCGCTTCAATTTGTATGGCCCCATCATTATTACTGCTACAGGACTCACTTTGTATGGCTACCGCAAAGTTATCGGATGGAAATCTAAAAACCGGACAGCCATCGGTATCCACTTCCGTACCTGCCGGTGTTCCCAAACAAAGATCGTCACCATCATCAAAAACACCATCTCCATCCGCATCCGGTCTAAACTCGCCCTCTACGCAAATCTCCAAAGAAAACCCATTGATCGAACCGCCATCCACGGGAGCCGTATCAACAACCGTCAACGTCCATTCCCCCAAAGAAGATTCTCCATTAAACGAAGCCAAGGAACCCAAGGGTTTTACGGTGCCATTGATCCCCGGGTTAATCCCACAAGCAAAGGCAGTGGCATCATCATCGAAAATGGCATCTATATTGGCCCGCTCACCACAAGAATTAGAGGTAAGTATTACGGTTGTTCCTTGGGGAGAGGTTAAACTTATAATTAAATCGGCAAGAAAACTATGATCAATATCCAGATTAACATTTACATCCGCTATGGGCAGATCATCCGGAAATGAAATGGTAGAAGTTACAGTTGGTGTTGCTACAGCTGATATTTCCAAAGGTAATCCCGCGGCGGCCGGATTGCCACAATTAACCGCTATCGTGGTGAAATTAAAGGCCGTGCCAAAAGCTCCTTCCCCACATTCATTCTTGGGTTTTACCCTCCAAAAATAGTCGGTCAGTTCTTCTAAAGTAGATGGCGTATATGAATTAAATATGACGGTAGTCGACTCTACTATGGAACTAAATGCAATATCAGTAGCTATTTCTATATCGTATGAAGTATAGGAAGGGTCCTCCTCCCATTCCAGCATCGGATTTATACTCACATCTACAGCTCCGTTGGTAGGTGTAGACAGCACAACATTGGAAAAATTAGCATCGTATACATTTAAACCTATAACCACTTCCTTGGTAATACTTGCCGAAGTAGCCGTTACCGTTATGGGGTAGTTACCAACAGCTATACCGCCTGTATTGGAAAAGGTAATATCTATGGGCGTATCGTTGGCCACAGCTGTTGGTTGAGAAAAAGAAACGTTCAATCCTGCAGGTGCGCCTGTAGTTCCAAAGGTAACTTCCTCGTTAAATACCCGATCCGTTTCATATACAAAAGGGGTAATAATATTATCAGGTTGACAAACCTCGAATTCCAAATCGGCAAAATTCAATACCACTTCCGAGGCCTCAATAGTAAAATCGGCAGCATTTATAGCAAAGAATATATTATCGCTCGCCAATACCATAATACGGGCAGTAGTTGTTGAAACTGCAGGAAGCAAGACCACATGGGCACCATCATTAGGCACATTTTCGGCCAAAAGCGATGAAAATGTACCTCCCCCGTCCGTAGAAAGCAAAATATCTACGGTCTGTGCATTGATGGGCGTTCTATCCGTATCTGCAACGTCCCAAGTAATATTTTGTGTAGTGCCGGCCGTATACGTCTCATTAGTAGTTTGCGAAGTAACGGCGAAAGGTCCAGAATTGTTCACTACCTGAACATTGACCAAGGCTGATGATACCTGACCTCCACCGCTGGCATTATCCCTTACGGTAAGGGCAAAATTCAGTTCCCTAGCTACATCGGAAACCGTTTCCCATGCATCATTTATGGAAGGATCGGTCTGTACAAGGTTACCCGTTACCACTCTGGACAATGCAGGAAAATAGCGTTCAGGGTTTGTAGAAGGTCTTTGAGACCTAAAGTTGGCACCACTTGGATTTGTAGGTCCAAAGGTTGCCTGGGTCACCACCCCGTCATCTATCTGCTCCCAGGTATAGGTAAGTACATCCCCATTGGTATCGGTGGCACTTCCGGTTAGGACAAAGGCAGTAGATTTTGGGATTACAAAATCCCCTACCGGATCCAAGACCGGAGGTGTATTGGTAAGGGGAGTCTCCATAGCACAAGAAGTGGTTTCCAAATATGTGGTTATCTGAAGAATACTATTGTAATGAAAATAATCATCCCCGTTGGGTGCAACATTGTTTTCTTGAGCTATACCGGCATAACCCATAATAGTAGTACCGCTCCCCGGTTCTGTCTGTACCAATGTGCCTTCGGATTGAAAAGACCATGTATGGTTTGCGCCGAACTGATGTCCCAGTTCATGCCCTACAAAATCCAGATCAAATATATCTCCCTCCGGCGGACTGCCCGATGAAAAAGCACTTCCCTTCCTCCCGTCAAAACAGACCGAACCTATAAATCCTGCATTTCCATTATTGGTATCCTGATCAAAAAGATGTCCTACATCATAATTGGCCTCCCCGATTATAGCACTCAACGTGCTCTGTACTTGGGAATTTAAGTTCCCCGTATACGGATCGGTACCCGCATTTGTAAATATCACCTCATCATTGTTGGGTACCAGTTCCAAACTAACGCCCAAATCCGTTTCAAAAACCTCATTTACCCTTGTTAAAGTAGCATTTATAGCTGCAAGCGCATCAGCAACCGTACCCCCATGGAACGCCGTATATTCTCCCGTAGTGGAAACTGCGATTCTATATTTGCGTAAAACCTGGTCATCTACAAGCTTAAGCACTTTACCTGCACCTCCTATACTTTTTTCAACAGATGCTTTTGTATGGCAAACAAAGTCGGTGTCCCTTGCAGCTTTAGCATCCCTACGGTATACCACATAGCTAGTACCCTGTCTGGAGGCTTTTTGCATAAAGGTGGTATATTCCCCGTTCGCATTTATGATCATACTCTGTATCCCATTATGGGAAACACTAAAACGTATTCTATCGTTCTTGTTCTGTGTACTATAACCTGTGTATGATTTTATTTGCGGGTATTTTTTGGCCAATTGTGGGGATAAAACAGGAGCCTCGGAAACATTAAAGGGTATTAATTCCCCCTTTTCGTTAGGAAAATAAATCAATTTGGAATCCTTCTGAAAATTGCCGGGTGCCTCCAATTTATTGGTAAGCATCTCTTTGTTCAGCGAAAAAACCTTGGCTTTTTTTAAATCGACTTTTTGGAGGGATTTCCCCATCACAATATTCCGTTTTGTTTCCGGCTTCCAATAATCGGTCTGTGCTCGACCGTAAAAGCAGGCAAAAAATATGGTTATTGAGAAAACAAGGTGTAATTTTGTAGTCATCGGGAATTCCATAGCAATTTCAAATGTAAGCTTTTTTCTTATTTTATTTGCGTGATAACAGTCCAAAGCATTTCCAAATTCGACAAAGAGTATGCTACCGTCATAACCATAGGTACTTTTGACGGTGTACATATTGGCCACAAACGATTATTGGAACGTCTCATAAACAATGCCAAAACCTTGGGCCTAAAGTCCACCGTCCTTACTTTTTTCCCCCACCCTAGAATGATTTTGCAGAAAGATACCGATATAAAGCTTTTGAACACTATTGGGGAAAGGAGACAAATACTGGAAAAAACAGGATTGGATTATCTTATTGTACATCCCTTTACCAAAGAGTTTTCCAGGCTTTCCGCCACTGAATTTGTAAGGGATATTTTGGTAAATAGCCTAAGAACAAAGAAAATAATCATTGGTTATGATCACAGGTTTGGTAGAAATCGCAATGCCAACATCCAAGACCTGATCGCTTTTGGAAACACTTTGGATTTTGAAGTAGAAGAAATTTCCGCACAAGAAATAGACGATGTGGCGGTAAGTTCTACCAAAATAAGAAACGCACTGAAAGAGGGAAACATTAAAACTGCGAACAGGTACTTAGGATACGAATATATGCTAACGGGTATTGTAAAAAAAGGAAAGGGATTGGGAAGACAACTCCATTTTCCTACGGCCAATCTTTTTATAGCGGAGCACTATAAGTTGATACCAAAGAATGGGGTTTATGTGGTAAAGAGCGATCGAAACGGAGCAACGATCCATGGCATGATGAACATTGGGTATAATCCTACCGTTTCCGGTACCAAGAAAAGTATAGAAATCCACTTTTTTGACTTTGAAGAAGATTTATATGACCAAAAATTACAGGTCAATATACTGCAGCGGATACGCGATGAACATAAATTCGATTCGGTGGAAGAATTGAAACAGCAATTGGAAAAAGACAGGAAAACATCACTTTCACTACTGGCCGAATAAATTATGGATCGATTTCTCTTCAAAAAAATTGACAATAGTCCCCTCCTTATTTTTAGGATTTTTTTTGGCATATTGATCAGTCTGGAATGTTACGGAGCCATTGCTACGGGTTGGGTGCGTAGAACCTTGATAGAGCCACAATTTACGTTCACTTTTATTGGTTTTGAATGGTTACAGCCACTACCGGGCAATGGAATGTACCTCTACTTTTTGGTCATGGGTACTTTAGGAATCTTTATTACCCTTGGGTATAAATATAGATTCAGTATAATATCTTTCACCCTATTGTGGACCGCAGTCTATCTAATGCAGAAAACGTCCTACAACAATCACTATTATTTATTGATACTGATTTCGTTTATCATGATTTTTCTACCGGCACATCATAATTATTCCCTAGATAGTAAACAAAATCCTTCCCTGAAGACCAATAGTATGTATAGTTACATAAAATGGGGCATAGTAGCGCAACTTTTTATTGTATATACCTACGCATCCGTGGCAAAACTATATGGGGATTGGTTAGATTTCGGCATTATTAAAATACTGATGCAAAGCAAAGCGGATTACCTTATCATCGGCGAGCTGTTACAAGAAAAATGGGTGCATAAAATAATCGGAACCGTAGGTATTTTGTTCGACCTATTGGTTGTACCGGCCTTGTTGTGGAGACCCACCCGCAAGTTTGCCTTTATCTTTTCCATCTTTTTTCATTTGTTCAACTCGGTGGTTTTCCAAATAGGTATTTTTCCTTATTTGGCCCTTGCTTTCAATGTATTTTTCTTTGAACCGAAAACCATTCGAAACATTTTCTTTAAAAAGAAGGAGTTGTACACGGAAAACAATATTGAAATCCCGGCTTACCGGCATGTATTGTTGTGGACTTGTGGCCTTTATTTTTTGATACAGCTGCTTTTGCCCATACGACATCATTTTATACCGGATGATGTGCTATGGACCGAAGAGGGACACCGAATGAGTTGGCGGATGATGCTTCGCAGCAGGTACGGATCTATACAATTTAAAGTAGTGAACACCAAAAATGGAGAAACAGAACGTGTAAAATTGGATGATTATCTTACCAAAAAACAAAAACGAAAGATAGGGTGTTACCCGGATTACATTTGGCAATTTGCCCAGCGACTTAAGGCAATATATGCTGAAAAAGGAGAAGATATAGCGGTGTACGTAACCTCCAAGGTAAGTGTAAACGGCAAACCATACAAACCTTTCATAGATCCCGAAACGGATTTGGCCAGTGTACCATGGAAACACCTTGCCCATCATAGTTGGATTCTTCCTTCGAAGAAAAAAGAGCGTACGGAATAGACCGCTCCGTTTAAGGGTTTGCATTGGTTTCCTGCTTACCTAAGTTACCGGTTTTTGGCCGACCTGCCATGATGGCCTGGAAACTTCAAACAACAGAAACATAAAACCATATCGATACATTCCCCAATTAAAACTAAATTTGTGCCTTAAATAAAGAATTCGATGTTACAGCTTCAAGCTATACGGGAAAATAAGGCCGGAATTATAAGCGCTTTACAAAAGCGAAATTTAGATGCCGCCCCACTTTTGAACAAGGTTGTCGATTTGGACGAGAAACGTCGTTCACTTCAGACGAAACTGGATAATACCCTGGCCGAATCCAACAAACTTTCCAAAGAAATCGGAATACTTTTTAAAAGTGGAAAAGCACAAGAAGCCAATACCATTAAGGAGCAAACGGGCAATCTAAAAGAGCTTTCCAAAACATTGAACGAGGAGTTGAACGTTGTTGCGGAAGAACTACAGACCGTATTATATCAAATCCCGAACGTACCCCACGAATCCGTTCCTTCGGGAAATTCCGATGCGGATAATGAGGAGGTTTATACCGAAGGAGAAATCCCAAAACTGAGCGGCAATGCGTTACCCCACTGGGAATTGGCAAAAAAATACGATATCATAAATTTTGAGTTGGGCGTTAAAATTACCGGAGCGGGATTCCCCGTCTATAAGGGTAAGGGTGCGCGCTTGCAACGTGCCTTGATTTCCTATTTTCTGGATAAAAATACCGAAGCCGGGTATACGGAAATACAAGTGCCCCATTTGGTAAACGAAGCATCGGGCTATGGAACCGGACAATTGCCCGATAAAGAAGGACAAATGTATCATGTGCAGAACGATGATCTCTATATGATTCCCACTGCCGAGGTACCTATAACCAATTTGTTTCGGGACGAAATCTTGGCCCAAACCGACTTCCCCATATGCTATACGGCCTACACACCTTGTTTTAGAAGGGAAGCGGGTAGTTATGGTGCGCATGTGCGTGGACTCAACCGCCTACATCAGTTCGACAAGGTAGAAATTGTTCGCGTGGAGCATCCTAAAAAGTCGTATGAGGCACTGGATAGCATGGTAGAACATGTAAAAAACATCCTAAGAGAGTTAAAATTACCCTATAGAATACTCCGCCTTTGCGGTGGCGACCTTGGTTTTACAGCGGCACTTACCTATGATTTCGAAGTATTTTCCACAGCACAGGACCGTTGGTTGGAAATTAGTTCCGTTTCCAATTTTGAAACCTACCAGACCAACAGATTGAAACTTAGATATCGGGACCAAAAGGGGAAAAGTCAACTGGCCCATACCTTAAATGGTAGTTCATTGGCATTGCCCCGCGTATTGGCAGGAATCCTGGAAAACTATCAGACCGAAAGGGGCATTCAGGTTCCTAAAGTTTTGTTGCCATATACGGGATTTGATATTATCGATTAATTGATTTATGGATGTAAAAACACTGGCACGAGACTACTTGGACTATCTACAAAAAGGTGAGATAGATAAGGTAATAGCACTTTTTGCTAACGATGGCCTTGTTGTTTCACCCATTTATGGTACCAAACCGGCACAAGACTTTTATACGGAATTGGCCAATGATACCGAGGCCTCCGTTTTAAAGTTTGATGGTCTTTTTGAGGAGAAGGAAGGCCATAGGGTGGCTTTGTCGTTTGATTACCATTGGACGTTGAAAAATGGTAAAAAAGTAGTTTTCAAAGTAGTGGATATCATAGTGCTGGACGATGCTTTTAAAATTAAAAAATTGACCATCATCTATGATACCTATATCAGTAGGGAGTTGGTAAAATCCCTTTAAAAAAATCGTCTGTACCACGCATTCATCCATATTATGGTTTCTTTGGCAGTTTATTTTAACAAGCTTGGTTAAATTTGGTAAATTTCCATTATGAGATTTTTCATCCTTTTGGCATTTCTTTTAGTTTCCCAATTTGTCCTGGCCCAAGACGACTTTTTGGAAAAACAGTATTTTAACGACGGGGATTATAAAAAAGCAGTAGTTTTCTACGAAAAGCTGGTTAAAAAGAATCCGAGAAGAACGGATTATTCGGAAGGTCTTGTCGCCTGCTACCAACAACTCGAAGAATATGCCAAGGCGGAAGAATATCTTAATAAAAAAATCAACGAAAGAAATGCCTACCCTACTCTTTTAATAGAAATGGGACATAATTATACCTTGCAAAATCTCCCCGAAAAAGCCAACGAGTATTATGAAAGGGCTTTGTCCAAAATAGATGAAAATCCCAACTATGGGTACGGTATAGGGTTTCGGTTTCACAAGTACGTACTGCTAGATTATGCCATAAAAGCTTATTCCCGGGCCATGGACCTGAATCCGGAATTGGATTATAACTTTCAATTGGCCAGAATTTATGGGGAGCAGGGAGCTATTGAAAAGATGTATGATTCTTATCTGGAGCTTGTTAGTCACGGTAAATCGTCTAAATCCAATATTCTCCGTAATATCAATGACTTTATTACCGCGGATGCCGATAACGAGAACAACATCAAACTTAAAAAAACCCTGTTGCGAAAGGCACAGAAAAATCCCGATGTACTGTGGAACGAACTTTTAAGTTGGCTTTTTGTACAACAGAAACAGTACAACAACGCTTTTAGTCAAGAAAAGGCCATTTACAAAAGAGGGGAAGGAAGTTCTTTGCAACGATTGCAGGGCCTTGGTAATATGGCTTTGGAAGATGGGGAAACCGATGTAGCCAAAACCATTTTTGAATACATTATGGACAACAGTACGGATGGAGTTACCAAATTGAACGCACAGCTCCATCTTATTGACATTGAACTATTGGAGCCCAATGAAAAGAAGTTGACGGAAGTACAAAATACCTTTGAAAAATTAATGGCATCCTATGGCTTTAGAAACGAGTCCTTACAACTTCAGATCGCGTATGCCAATTTTCTCACTTTTAAAAAAGATGATCCGGAAACGGCTATCGGTATTCTGAAAAAGAGTCTGGAACTTCCGCTGAACCGTTTTGGAAAGGCATATGTAAAATTAGCTTTGGGCGATATTTTGGTGTTCGACAAAAAATTCAACCAGGCCTTGATCTATTTTTCCCAGACCCAAAAAGACCTTAAAAATGATGTCCTTGGGCAGAATGCCCGATTTAAAGTTGCCCAGACCAGCTTTTATAAGGGTGATTTTGATTGGGCCCTAACACAGCTCAAAGTACTGAGGAGCTCTACCTCGCAACTCATTGCCAACGATGCCATGCAATTAAGTTTGTTAATTTCCGATAACTCTTTGGAAGATTCCACAAGGACCGCCTTAAAAAAATATGCAAGGGCGGATTTATTGGCTTACCAGAACAAAACCAAAGCGGCTATTAATGAACTGAACGATATTTTGGAAAACCACAAGGGCGAAAAAGTAGAGGATGAGGCTCTTTTAAAGCAAGGCGAGCTTTTGGAGACCCTAAAGGATTATGAGGCGGCCAAATTCAATTATCAAAAAATTACCACCTTTTACGCCAACGGTATTTTAGCGGATGATGCCCATTTTGCACTGGCCGAACTCTATAGAAATCTTCTCAACGAACCCGAAAAGGCCAAACAACATTACGAAAAAATTATATATGACTATCAGGACAGTTATTATTTTCCGCAAGCCAGAAAAAATTACCGGATATTAAGAGGGGACTCCATTAACTAAAGGTCCATTTTAAATCCTTCCCTAAGGGAAAGACATTCTCTGGGATAACTGAAAATGTATACGGTCTACTATAAAAAAAATCGATATATTAATCCTCTCCCGCTTACCGAGCCGCCGCACTGAGCTTGTCGAAGTGTTGCTGAAGTATAGGGAGATAAGAGAGGAGATTTATGTACATCTATAACGTAACTATAAATATAGATGAATCCGTTCACGATCAATGGTTCATCTGGATGAGGGAAACGCACATTCCGGAGATGCTTGCCACGGGTAAATTCACCCATGCCAAAATGTGTAAGGTGCTGGTGGCCGAGGAAATGGGCGGCACCACCTATTCCGTTCAATACACAACGGCCAACAAAGAAACCTTGGAACGTTACTATACAGAAGATGCGGATCAAATGCGGCAAAAAGGGATGATGCTTTTTCCAAACAAATTTGTCGCCTTTCGTACAGAACTAGAAATAATTAGCGAGCACTAGAACAGCATGGCCAAGAGAAAAAAATACAATTCTTCCTTTCAGAAGAAGAAAAAACCATGGCAAGAAGATAGCCCCGTAAAGGCCAAAAAATATTTGGGACAACACTTCCTTAAAGATGAGGGCATCGCGAAACGGATTGCGGAGACCCTTTCCTTTGAAGGGTACCGAGATGTGATCGAAATCGGTCCCGGAACCGGAATGTTGACCAAATATCTCTTACATCAAGAACTTAATCTGGTGGCCATGGATCTTGATTCCGATTCCATCATCTACCTCAATCACAGTTTCCCTTTGGAGCATGCCGCCACCATGCACCAAAAGGCAACGTTTACCGTATTGGAAGCCGATTTTCTTAAATATGACCTGCTTACTCTTTTTGGCAACCGCCCTTTTGCCATCATTGGAAACTTTCCATATAACATCTCCACACAGATTGTCTTTAAAATGTTGGAATTAAAGGAATTCATTCCTGAGTTTTCCGGGATGTTCCAGAAAGAAGTAGCACAACGTATATGTGAAAAAGAAGGGAGCAAAGCCTATGGTATTCTATCCGTATTGGTACAGGCATTCTATACTGCGGAATATCTATTTACAGTAGCTCCCCAAGTATTTGATCCTCCGCCAAAAGTACAATCGGGCGTACTGCGATTGACGCGTAAAACGGATTTTGCTTTGGATTGTGATGAACAATTGTTCTTTAGGGTAGTAAAGGCGGCCTTTAACCAACGAAGAAAGACGATTCGTAACAGTTTAAAAATATTCGGCCTTTCCGAAAATCTAAAAGAAGATGCTATCTTTGATCGGCGACCTGAACAATTGGCCGTGGCCGATTTCATTACGCTGACCAAGAAGATAGCGCATGACACCGTTTAAACTCACCGAGGAACTCGTTGCTGAAATAGAGCAACTCATAGAAGACCAAAAGGATACCCGATTGATATCCCTTTTGGAAGAGGTGCATTATGCCGATGTAGCGGAAATCATTAACGAACTCAATGAGGACGAGGCCACCTATTTGATCAAACTTTTGGATAGCGACAAGACCTCGGACGTACTTACCGAATTGGACGATGATGTTCGTGAGGCTATTTTGGGTAACCTTTCTTCAAAAGAGATTGCAGAAGAACTAGAGGAGTTGGATACGGATGATGCAGCGGATATCATTGCCGAACTACCCGGTGAACTTGTACAGGAGGTTATCTCCGAAATCGGAGATAAGGAACATGCCAAGGGCATTGTAGACCTGCTCCGCTATGATGAAAACTCTGCCGGGGGGCTTATGGCCAAGGAACTGGTAAAAGTTAGGGAAAATTGGGATGTGCTTACCTGCGTAAAAGAGATGCGGCTACAGGCGGAGAATGTGACCCGGGTACACTCCATTTATGTGGTAGATGAAGATGATAAACTAATAGGACGTCTGTCCTTAAAGGATTTGCTGACCACCTCCACAAAGACCCATATAAAAGATGTATATATTCCCAAGGTAGATTCCGTAAATGTAAACGAAGACCCTGAAGAAGTAGCAAAGATCATGTCCAAATACGATTTGGAAGCCATTCCCGTGGTAGATGAGATTGGTAGATTGGTAGGAAGAATCACCATAGATGATATCGTGGATGTAATCCGGGAAGAGGCCGAGAAAGATTATCAATTAGCTGCCGGTATCTCCCAAGTAGTGGAGGCCGATGACAGTATCTGGGAGCTTACCCGTGCCCGTTTGCCTTGGCTATTTTTGGGCTTGGTGGGGGGTGTTGGGGCAGCGGCCATTATGGGAGGGTTTGAAGAGATGATCAGCAAACATGCCATCCTATTTTTCTTTACACCATTGATCGCTGCAATGGCCGGTAATGTTGGGGTACAAAGTAGTGCCATTATTGTACAGGGCCTGGCCAATGATGACCTCAAAGGAAGTATAAGTAATAGATTGGTAAAGGAAATGCTTTTGGCCGCACTTAACGGCATAATTCTATCCATGATACTATTGCTGTTTACCTGGTGGTGGAACGGCAATTTTGATACTGCCCTCGCTATATCCCTATCCCTGGTGGTCGTTATAATCGTAGCGGGAATTGTTGGCACCTTTATCCCACTATTTTTGGATAAGCAGGGTATAGATCCTGCCATTGCAACAGGCCCTTTTATTACCACCAGCAATGATATTTTTGGTATCCTAATCTATTTTTGGATCGCCAAATTAATCTTGGGGATTTAACTTTTTACCATGGGCCAAGCCCGTTCAATAAATCACAGTAGGGTGTCAACGACACCTATTAAAATATTAAAAAGCATCCGTCATAGGAAGTATTCATTTTTTAGTATTTTTATTTCCTAATTTGAGTAGTATGAAGCCTATTAACCTAAAGAAAAAACATGCAGCTTTCAGCAAACAATGGCATCCACATCAAATCGCCGTGGTTGATGACATGCAGGTAATATTAGCTAAAATTCAAGGTGAATTTGTATGGCATGCCCATGAAGATGAAGATGAACTCTTTCAAGTATTAAAGGGTACGCTCTATATGCAGTTCAGGGACAGGACAGAAGTGGTAAAAGAAGGAGAAATTATTGTGGTGCCCAAAGGTGTGGAACACAATCCCACAACAAAAAATGGTGAAGAAGTTCATTTATTGCTTTTTGAGAAAAGGAATACGGCGCATACGGGGAACGTACAGCACAAAATGACACAGACCCATTATCCCAAGATTTAAACTTCCTTATGAAAGTATTGCACTTAGATACCAATCATCCCTTATTGATAGAACAATTTAACGACTTAGGTTTCCAAAATGATACCGACTATACTTCTTCCAAGAAAGCCATAGAAGAAAAAATCCATGCCTATGAGGGAATCATTATCCGAAGTAGGTTTACCATTGATAGCACGTTTTTGGACAAGGCGGTCAACTTAAAGTTTATTGGCCGTGTAGGGGCCGGATTGGAAAATATAGACGTACGTTATGCCCGGCGAAAGAACATTTTTTTGGCGGCCGCGCCGGAGGGCAACCGAAATGCCGTTGGCGAACATACATTGGGCATGCTGTTATCACTCTTCAATAAGCTCCATAAAGCGGACCGTGAGGTACGACAGGGCAAATGGGACCGAGAAGGGAACCGTGGGGTGGAACTTGACGGCAAGACCGTGGGCATCATCGGGTATGGAAATATGGGGAAGGCCTTTGCCAAAAAAATGCGCGGATTTGATGTAGATATCATCTGTTACGATATCATTGGTGGTGTGGGAGATGAAAACGCACGTCAAGTAGGTGTTTTGGAGCTCCAGCAAAAATCCGATGTGCTGAGCCTGCATGTACCGCAGACTTCCGATACTATGGGAATGATACATTCCAAATTTATAGATGCTTTTCAAAAACCCTTTTGGCTGCTGAACACGGCCCGAGGTAAATGTGTGGTTACCGAAGATTTGGTAACTTCCCTAAAATCCGGTAAGATCCTGGGAGCCGGCTTGGATGTATTGGAGTATGAAAAGACTTCTTTTGAACATATGTTCACAGATGACCAACTACCCAAAGCCTTTGAATATTTAATACATGCCGAAAACGTTATCCTATCCCCGCACGTAGCCGGGTGGACGGTACGAAGCAAAGAAAAATTGGCACAGACTATCGTGGATAAAATCAAGGAAAGATTTTGCTAAATTTAGTAGATGAAAAAAACGGTACTCGTTTTCGGACTTATAATCTTAGCCTTGCTTTTATTATTTCAAATAAGCAAATACAGCTTAATACGTGGCAATGTAACTTTGGAAATTGTAATCGCCACTATTGCAGTGGTTTTTTTTGTCATAGGTGTTTACCTCAATAAAAAAAGTTTGCATAAGGAACGCTTGCCCCAAGGAGAAATTAATCATAAACAAATAAAAGCCTTGGAGTTGAGCAAGAGGGAATATGAAGTGCTCCAAGAAATTTCATCCGGACTCTCAAATAAGGAAATAGCGGATAAGTTGTTTTTATCGGAAAGTACTATAAAAACGCATGTTTCCAACCTTTTGGTAAAGTTGAACGCTAAAAGACGAACACAGGCCATACAAATTGCCAAAGAAATGCATATCATCTAATTTTATAGCTATCCTACCAAATTAAGACCATTTTAGTACTTTAGTATGAGTGCAATTTACCTCCCCCATTTTAATTTTGATCTATAAGTTTTAAATTTTAAAAAGATGAGAAAAACAATGCTACGCTACGGTATTTATGGTGCCCTTACCATCAGTATTCTATTCCTATTAAGCTGGTCTGTGGGCAGCAATCTGGATTTTTCCACTCAGGAAGTACTAGGATATCTTTCCATGATCATATCATTATCTTTTGTGTTTTTTGGTATTAAACACTACCGGGACAATGAAAATAATGGTGAAATCACTTTTGGAAAGAGTCTAAAAATCGGTATAGCGATAAGTCTTATTACCGCTCTTGCCTTTGGGATTTTAGATGTGATTTATATCAAATTCATCAATCCCGATTTTTTAACGGAATATTACGATACTACCATCGCACAAATGAAAGAAACCCTACCGGCAGACGCATTTAAGGTAAAACTTGTAGAAATGGAATCGCAGAAAGAACTCTTTTCAAGTACGTTCATGAGCTTTTTTATTATGGCCATGACGGTTTTTCTAATAGGTTTCATTATTTCGTTGATATCGGCATTGGTACTACAGCGCAAAAGCGTAAAGCCTGGGATACTATGAGATCAAATGCCTTGACCCCCGAAATATATATCGCTAATTTGCCCAACGAGAGAAAGCCGGTAATTTCCAGATTAAGGGAAGTCATAGGCAAAAACCTTCCGGATGGGTTTAAGGAAACCATGAACTATGGAATGATCGGTTATGTTGTTCCACATACAATTTATCCGGATGGGTACCATTGCACTCCCGAACTCCCCTTACCTTTTATGAACCTGGCCTCGCAAAAAAACTTTATCGGAATCTACCATATGGGAATATATACGGACAAAAGGCTTTTGGACTGGTTTGTGGGCGAATATCCCAAACACTGTAAACGAAAACTGGATATGGGCAAAAGTTGTATCCGCCTAAAATACATGGATGAAATTCCCTATGACCTCCTTGGTGAAATGGCCTCAAAAATAACGGTCAGGGAATGGATAAATACATATGAAAATGCACTAAAAAACAATAGAAGAAAATGAAAAACAGAGTAACAGGATTGGGTGGTTTTTTCTTTAAGGCAAAAGACCCCAACAACATTAAGGAATGGTACAAAGAACATTTGGGCATTCCCACAGATCAGTACGGGTGCACCTTTTGGTGGAAAGACAAGGAAGGGAACGACTGTTCTACCCAATGGAGCCCATTTAAGGACGACACCACCTATTTTGAACCAAGCCAGAAACAATTTATGATGAATTTTAGGGTAGAAAACTTAGTAGACCTATTGGAAGTCCTAAAAAAAGAAGGTGTTACGATTGTAGGGGAAATAGAGGAATATGACTATGGAAAATTCGGATGGATCCTAGATCCGGAAGGAAACAAACTAGAACTTTGGGAACCCATTGACAAAGCATTTCTTTAAAATAGACCACTAGGCACTGAAAGTACATAGGTTTTGAAAAGCAATATAATTAATTTCGTTAAACGTTAACGGTTAATAGTAGGTTTTTCAACGACCGACCATTAACTTTTAATAGGATAAAAGGAGGTCTTCAGTAAGCAGTGGCAGTAAACAGTAGGCCTTCGGATAACTGGAAGCTGGAAGCGATACGACCACCGAGCGTCAATGATTACTGAAAACTATCATTCCAAATACCGAAGACAAAAGATGAAAGAGAAAAGAAACTAGTAACTGTTCACTGATAACTGTAGAATGGAATGTCATTTCGATACAATTTCCATATGGAAATTGCTCAATGACCCGGTTTGGTGCCTGAGTGATCGTGAAACAATCGTATCGAAGGTACATTGTAAAATATTGGATAGTTTCTTGGAAACTGAAAGTCTTGCACTAAAAGTGTATCTCCGCCTGAAGGACAGGCCTACCTGCCATAGGGTTTGAACCAAAGATTATACCCAAAGAAAATTGACTAGGTGATTCTATACCCTAAAAATTTTAAACGGATAAAAATTATTGTTACATTTAGGTCTGTATTAACCACCAAAAACAATAGAAATGTCAGAAGAGAATAAGGATTTGGGCGACAAAGCAGAAGACGCTTTCGATAATGCCAAAGATGCTGCAAAGGAAGCGGCCGGTGACGCCAAAGAAGCGGCCGGTGATTTTGCCGAGGGGGCCAAAGAAACCGCAAAGGAGTTTACCGAGGGGCTTAAAGGTGCCGGGGGAGACAATAAAAAAGTATTGGTCGGTATATTGGCCATTATCTTTGGGTCTTTGGGAGTTCATAAATTTATCCTAGGGTATCAAAAGGAAGGTATTATCCTGTTGGTCGCCACCATTATTGGATATGCAACATCTTGTTTGGGCGTTGGTGTTTTCATTTTAATGGCGACATCCGTTGTTGGACTGATTGAAGGTATCATGTACCTTACCAAGTCCGATGAGGAATTCTACAACACCTATCAAGTGGGTAAAAAGCCTTGGTTCTAAAAATATAAGGCCAGATTTTTTGAGTCTGGCTTTTTTTATTAATTTTATTATCGTAATATTGCAATATACAAATATGTAATGGGACTTACCAAAACACAAATATTCAACAACAAACAAAACCAATTGGCCACAATTTTCAAAGTCTTGTCAAATCCGGCACGGATTGCCATTTTGGAATATATAAGTTGTCAGGATGCCTGTATCTGCAATGATATTGTAGAAGAGATCGGCTTGGCCCAGCCTACTATTTCCCAGCATTTAAAGGAGTTGAAGAGTATTGACCTGATCAAAGGGGAAATAGAGGGCAAAAAAGTATGTTATTGTATCAATTTAAAGAAGTGGTCGGAAATACAACATCTTCTAAACTCCTTTTTTGATGAAACAAAATCCGAATGTTGTTAATTAAAACATCACCCTATGAAAACAAAAGAATTTCTAAGTCTACTCAAAGAGCATCAAAACAAAAGCCTTCTTTTTGAATATAAGCCAGGCCATACCATAGGTGCAAACTATCATATTACCGAAGTAAAGCATATCACCATAGATTCCGTGGATTGCGGCGCAGGTACCGATTTCTGGAAAGAGACCGTTATTCAACTTTGGGAAAGTCCGGTGGAAAAGGAAAAATCGGAATACACGTATGCCTATAAAGCATTGGGCATACTCCATAAGGTAGACCGTATAAAACCAATGGAAAGGGATACCGAAGTAAAATTTGAATATAGTAATCCACACTTTCATACGGCACAACTTTTTGTGACCGACTTTGAAATGGACGGCAATAGGTTAATTATAAAACTTGCCGTGGAAAAAACGGATTGCAAGGCCAAAGAAACTTGTGGGATACCTGTAATGGAGGAGGCATCGGAAGAACAAGCATCCTGTACTCCCGGAAGCGGTTGTTGTTAATCTATACCTAACTTGTTACGGCATCTTTATAATTGTAATGGCTAAAATTCAAATCAGGCAGATGACCCCCTATGATTGGCAAGATGTTTCGGCTATCTATGCGGAAGGAATCGCCACTGGTGTCGCCACCTTTGAAAAGGATATTCCAACCCATGCCATTTGGGATAAGGCACACTTAAAAAGCTGTCGCATAGTAGCGGTGCAAGGGAGGAAAATTATTGGATGGGCGGCATTATCCCCGGTTTCCGGTAGATGTGTTTACGGCGGTGTAGCCGAAGTAAGTGTTTATGTAGGACAGGACAGTAGAGGCATGGGTGTGGGTAAACATCTTATGAACACTTTGATCCAGCAAAGTGAAGCGGCAGGTCTTTGGACGTTACAGTCCGGAATCTTTCCTGAAAACATGGGAAGTATTAAACTACATGAAAACATGGGGTTTCGGTTTATTGGCAAAAGGGAACGGGTAGGTAGATTAAATGGCATATGGAAAGATAATTTACTGTTTGAAAGAAGAAGTAAGGCCGTTGGACTGGATTAATAATTTTGAATGACAAAAAACCAATAATTCATGAAAAACATATTAGTATTATGTACTGGAAATTCCTGTAGAAGCCAAATGGCACATGGCTACCTCTCCCATATGCAGGAAGGCTTCGCCTATATTTATAGCGCGGGAATAGAGACCCACGGCCTAAATACCGGTGCGGTGGCCATAATGAAAGAAGATGGTATAGACATTTCCAACCACACCTCTAACCATGTGGACGAATATTCGGGGGTAGCGTGGGATTATATTATAACGGTATGTGACCATGCCAAGGAGAATTGTCCGTTCATTCCCGCCAAAGATGCGGAACGCATACACCACAATTTTTTTGACCCTTCCAAAGTAGTGGGTACAGAAGAAGAAAAGCATGCCGCTTTTTTAAGGACGAGGGAGGAAATCAAGGGTTTTTGTCAAAATTTCGTTGCCGAAAAACTCTCCTAAACTTCCGCGTTCCCTTCGGTAAGTTTTCGTTCCAATTCGGCCTGAAACTCTTCCATTACCGGTTTTACCGTACTTTCCGGTAAATCGGCAATCTTAATATACATCAATCCATCTACCGAATTATTGAAAAGGGGATCCACGTTAAAAGCGATGACCTTGGCATTCTGCTTAATATATTTTTTGATCAAAACAGGCAAACGCAGGCTTCCCGGCTCTACCTCATCAATAAGTTTATCGAACTTGTTCAGATCGGCCTTGGTCTCGTCAAAAACAAATTCCTTATCGGCATCCTTAAGCTTTACCTTAAACTCCTTTTTAGGGTGAATATATTGTGCCACATAAGGATCCCAATAATTCGATTTCATAAACTCGATCATTAGGGATTTGGAAAAGTTAGAAAATTGGTTACTGATACTTACACCTCCAATTAAATATTTATGCTCCGGATGCCGTAAAGTAGTATGTACTATTCCCTTCCACAATAAGAACAGGGGCATCGGTTTTTGTTGGTATTCCTTAATGATATAGGCACGTCCCATTTCAATGGAACGCTCCATCATTCCATAAAGTTCCGGCTCCACGCGAAAAAGATCCTGAAGATAAAACCCATCTATACCATACTTTTTAAAAATTTCGGATCCCATTCCCATCCGATAAGCACCAACGATCTTCTTTTCCTCATCGTCCCATAAAAACAAATGATGATAATACGCGTCGAACTGATCTAGATCTATGGCGTTGTTGGTACCCTCCCCGATAGCCCTAAAAGTTAACTCGCGCTGGCGACCTATTTCCTTTAGTATAAAGGGCATATCATGTTCCTTGGCCAAAAAAACCTCATAATTCTTACTCTGTAACAATCTACAGTCCTTCTCACGAAGCTTTTCAATCTCTCCTTCTATGACCTCGGTCCGCACGGCAGATGCAATTCTTTTTGGCGCTTTGGGAATTTTTAGGGTAGAGGGGACTTTATCAATGAGCCGTTCCTTTTCATAGGCATTGGACAGGATATACGTTTTCTTCCGCAACAGCTCTGTGAAATCTTCCAAACTCTCCTGCTCCTTTTGCGTTTTTACGGATATCGGTTGACCTATTCTTACCTTAATGGGCCTATTTCTTTGTGTAGTTACCTCCGAGGGCAACTTTGCAGTTCTGAAAATAGCATTGATTTTTGATAATCGATAGAACAACCTGCTATTCTTTGCGTGAAAATATATGGGAACAACAGGAACTTCGGCCCTTTTTATGAGTTTTAAGGCAGCCTCTTCCCAAGGCTTGTCCACAATGAGCTTCCCATCTTTATAGGTAGACACCTCCCCTGCCGGAAAAATTCCCAAGGGATGCCCCTCTTGTAAATGAAGCATGGCATTTTTGAATCCCGAAATACTACTTTTGACATCCTTACGGTTTTCAAAAGGATTAACGGGCATAATGTATGGTGCCATGGGTTTGATCCGGTGCAACAGAAAATTCGCAATAATCTTAAAATCTGGACGATGTCCCAATAAAAGCTTTAACAACAAAATACCGTCCACCCCTCCCAAAGGATGGTTGGAGATGGTAATATAAGGCCCATCTTTGGGCAATCTTTTAAAATCCTCTTCGGGAATTTCGAAATCGATTTCATAATATCCCAATATAGCATCCAAAAAAGCGACCCCCTCCAGGTGCTTATGATTATCATAGAAACTATTGATACTGGATATTTTTGTGACCTTCATCAAAATCCATCCCATAAAAGTTCCCAAAAAGCCGTACTTGTGCAAATGAATTGCCTTGGCTACCTCCTTTGCGGTCACTAAACCCATACAATCTAGAAATTAGATAACCGTAAATATAGGAAAATCACTAGAGGGGGTATCTATTTTAACATTTGAATGGAAGTTGGTCTTTTACTATTTGACTACTAATTGAACTGTTTCCTTGCCGCGTTGTTCCAACAATATTTCCCTTCCATTTTGTAAGGAGGCTATCGCTTCCGTGTTAAAATGACGTATCGTATAAAGTGATACGTTCTCGTGGTGCACAACTTTGAACTTACGCTGTAATTGATTTAATAGATCCTGTAGTCTACCAAATCTGTTATCCACACAGACCGAAAAACTGATTGCTGAATTTTGGATCATATCTACCTTTATTTTATAATCATGGAACAATTTGAAAATCTCACTGATACTATCCTCCACAATGAACGAAAAATCCAAGGAAGAAAGTTTCATAAGCACTTGATCCTTTTTTACGATAAAGCAAGGGACCTCTGGTTCAATACCAATTCCCTTACCAACGGTCGTCCCGGAATCGTTGGGGTGGATAAAAGATTTTACGTGTAGGGGAATTTCCTTTCCCTGCAAAGGCTGCAAGGTCTTTGGATGTATCACGGATGCTCCATAAAAAGCAAGTTCTATGGCCTCCCTATAGGATATTTTGTGCAACAATTGGGTCTCCTTAAAATATCTGGGGTCGGCATTCAGCACTCCCGGCACGTCCTTCCATATGGTAACGGAATTCGCATTAAGGCAATAGGCAAAGATTGCCGCCGTGTAATCTGATCCCTCCCTCCCCAAAGTTGTGGTAAAATTGTTATCATCACTCCCTAAAAAACCTTGGGTCACATGAAGCTTTTCCCTATCTATATGCTGTGAAATGATCTGTTGTGTCTTTTCCCAATTTACTTTGGCATCCCTATAGTTATTATCCGTCTTGATAAAATCCCTTACATCCAACCAATTGTTCACAATACCTATCTCATTTAGATAGGCACTTAAAATAGTTGTGGACACCAGCTCTCCATAACCCACTACTTGATCATAGACAAAATTGTATTTGGGTGATTTGTTCCAGGCTAAAAACCCCTGTACCTCATCAAAAAGGGACTTTACTTTTTTAAAAATCGGATCCTTATCATTGGTGAACAAGGCCATCAATATCTCGTTATGGTACTGGATCACTTCTTGCATTGCCGATGCCAAGGAGTCCTTATCCTCAAAATATGAATTTACCACTTTTTCCATGGCGTTTGTAGTCTTGCCCATGGCCGAAACGACTACCAAAGTATTTTTATGCCCTACTGCGTTCAATACCTTGACCAGGTTCCTTACACCATCCGCATCTTTTACCGATGCTCCCCCAAATTTGAAAATCCTCATAGGTTTTTGATAAAATTTTGTATCCCTTTTTCGTCCAATTGCACCACATCCCAATCGCGCATCACTTTGGCCCCTTTACTTTCATAAAAGCGAATCGCAGGTTCATTCCAATCCAATACTTCCCAACTGATGCGTTTAACACCCAATTGATATCCGTATTTTACGACCTCGGCCAAAAGGGCACTTCCCAGACCACTGCCCCTCATCTTCTCGGTAACAATAAGATCTTCCAAATGAATTGCCGGACCTTTCCATGTAGAATAGCGCGGATAGACCAAAGCCATTCCTACCAAGGAGTTGTGCGACTCGGCTACAAAACAATGGAACAGCTTTTCATTTTCAAAACCGTCCTTCACTAGGTCTGCCGTAGTTACTTCCACTGCATGATCTTCTTTTTCAAAAATTGCAAGTTCCTTTACCAGTTCCAATACATTTGGCATATCGGCTGCCATCGCCTCCCGAATAGTGTATTTCATAATTGTTACAAATAAAACACAAAGTTATATATTTAAGAAATCTTAACCTTGCGAAAACGTTGTAGTTTCACAAAATACACGATATTTGTGACCAAATAAAACACCCTTCCAAAAATGGACAGAAAGAATAAGACCTTAGGCGAATTTATCATCGAAAATCAATCTTCATTTCAATATTCATCCGGGGAATTATCCAAGCTCATTAATGCCATCCGATTGGCTGCAAAAGTAGTCAACCATGAAGTGAACAAAGCCGGCCTTGTTGATATATTGGGCGAGGCAGGTGATACCAATATTCAGGGGGAAGACCAACAAAAACTGGATGTTTTGGCCAACGACAAATTTATACAGACCTTAAAGAACAGGGAAATCGTCTGCGGGATTGCTTCGGAAGAGGAAGACGATTTTATAAGTATCAATAGTCAGGATGAGCAGCATCAAAATAAATATGTAGTCCTGATCGATCCCTTGGACGGTTCTTCCAATATTGACGTGAACGTATCGGTGGGGACCATCTTTTCTATTTATAGAAGGATTACCCCCGTGGGCACCCCTGTAACCTTGGAAGATTTTCTGCAACCGGGGAAAAATCAGGTCGCTGCAGGTTATGTGGTGTATGGCACTTCTACTATGCTGGTCTATACCACTGGTGATGGTGTTAACGGATTTACATTGAATCCTGCCATTGGTACTTTTTATCTCTCACACCCTAATATGCAGTTTCCGGAAACGGGAAAGATCTATTCCGTAAACGAAGGAAACTACATCCATTTTCCACAGGGCGTCAAGGACTACATCAAATACTGTCAGGAAGAAGAGGGAGATCGACCGTATACGTCCAGATACATAGGTTCGTTGGTATCCGATTTCCATCGGAATATGATCAAAGGAGGAATTTATATGTATCCCAAAAGCAGCTTGTCCTTCAATGGAAAACTACGCTTGCTATATGAGTGCAATCCTATGGCCTTTATAGCGGAACAGGCCAATGGAATGGCTAGTGACGGGCACCAGCGTATCCTGAATATTCAGCCTACGGAACTGCACCAACGGGCACCTTTCTTTTGCGGTAGCACAAAAATGGTAGAAAAAGCCAAGGAATTCATGAAACCGAAAGAATAAAAAAAAGGGGCTATCAACCCCTTCTTATATCTTGGATACAACCGTTTTATCGGTTCATTTTTTTAATCTCGTCCTTAAAATTATCGATTTCCACTCCGGCATGTACAAGTTTCAATGCCTTATCCACGATATAGGAAACATTGCCGGTAGAAAAGCCAAGACCAATACTTAGACGTTCCAGTAGCGCGGTCTGTTTTTCCCCTAAATTGTTATCCGCATATACCATTCGCGCCAAATCGTACAAACGTTCCAAGCGCAGGTCATAACTAGTAGGCGGGTTTATCTGATGTGATTTATACTCCTTTAAAATCTTTTTATAATCCGCTTCCGATATATGTAATCTAGCTGCCAAACGGTGCAAGAAAGCACGTTCTTCCTCCGTAATCACATCATCGCTCATGGCTACCCTTACAATGGCGGCAAAATGATCCTGGTTACGCTTACGAAATCCACTATCAAATAAATCTAAAATCGACATATATTATAAAATTTAATTGGGCAAATATAATTTTTTTAAAGGTCATAATTTTAAAATCGATAAAACTTTATTTAAGACGATCACGTCTTTTCGCTCCACTCAAATCCACCCCTTCTTGAAAAATGAGGGGAATGAATTCCTTCCGGATCATAATCCGGATGGGAGAAAGAGGTGGTAAATCAATCAAGACATTATTTTTAATGTAACCACCCCGTCTTTTCGCTCCACTCAAATCCACCCCTCCTTGAAAAAAGGAGGGGAACTCTATAATTTTTATACTTTTACCTGTCAAAACAAAATCAATGCTAGCAAACCAAAAACACTTGTTCAGCCTTTCCGATTCGGCCACCTATTTGAACGGCGCTTATATGGCTCCCCAACTCAAAACGGTAGCCGCCATCGGAATTGAAAATCTAAAACGAAAAAACAGACCTTATACCATACGGTCGGAAGACTTTTTCACGGAACAGATGCTATTGAAAAAGCGTTTTGCGGAACTGGCAGAGATACCCGACTACCAAAACGTTGCTATTATTCCTTCGGTATCCTATGGAATTGCCAATGCGGCCAACAACGTAAAATTGAACAAAGGTGATGAAATTGTGTTGGTAGACGAACAATTTCCCAGTAATGTTTACACCTGGAAACGTCTAGCGAAAAAATATGATGCCTCAATAAAAATAGTTGCACCTCCCAAAAAATTCGAAGCCCGTGGTGAAAAGTGGAATACGGCCATTCTCGATGCTATCAATCCAAGAACCGCGGTAGTAGCTATGCCACATGTACATTGGGCGGACGGCACACTTTTCGATCTAAAAAACATCCGGCAGAAAACACATAAAGTGAAGTCTCTTTTGATTATAGATGGGACACAAAGTGTTGGTGCGCTCCCATTTTCAGTAAAGTCAATACAGCCAGATGCCCTGATCTGTGGAGGTTATAAATGGTTAATGGGGCCATATTCCCTAGGTGTTGCCTACTATAGCGATACGTTTACCAACGGAAATCCTATTGAGGACAGCTGGATGAACCGATTGCATAGTGAAAACTTTTCGGCCCTAACAACCTATCAGGATGAGTTTCAACCCAAAGCAGGACGGTATTCAGTAGGTGAATCCAGCAACTTTATTTTGGTGCCCATGTTAGTCAGGGCCATAGAACAGTTGTTGGAATGGAAACCCGAAAACATCCAGACCTATTGCTCGGCGATATCAAAAGCTACTATTGAAGCACTGCGAGCCAAAGGTTGTTTTATAGAAAATGAGGCATATAGGGCAAATCATCTCTTTGGCGTTTACCTGCCCAAGGCCATGGATCTGGAAGCGGTAAAACAGCGACTGGTAGCTAAAGATATTTTTGTTTCCTATCGCGGACAGGCCATAAGGATATCCTGTAGCGTATATAATAGTGAAGCCCATTTTAATAAATTGTTATCTTGTTTTTAAACTTCCGAACTACTTACGGTTTACTTTTTATCAGAACACTAGAGTAGCTATATTTGCACAAATTTTAACGGTTGACCCAATCTACGATCCAACAACTGTTCGCACGGTCTCTGCAATTGCAGAAATTGAGGACTACCATTGCCCATTCACAAAATAACAGTGATCCTTCTGTACCACTTACCGAAAAACAAGCTCCCTTTAGGACCCATTTAAAGGGACTTACCGGTTCGGCCTTGTCCTTCGTCATCGCAGAAACTTTTAAAAGTGCCGAACTTCCTTTCTTAGTGGTCTTAAACGATAAGGAAGAAGCGGCCTACTATCTGAACGACCTGGAAAAATTGATCGGGGAAAAAGATGTGCTGTTCTATCCCGGGAGTTACCGAAGACCTTATCAGATAGAAGAAACGGACAATGCCAATGTGCTGTTGCGCGCAGAAGTCCTTAACCGCATCAACTCTAGAAAGAGACCAGCGGTCATTGTTACTTACCCCGATGCAATTTTTGAAAAAGTAGTCACCCGAAAAGAACTCGACAAAAATACCTTGAAAATTAAACTCGGGGATACCTTAAGTCTCGATTTTCTAAACGAGGTTTTATTCGAATACCAGTTTAAACGGGTAGACTTTGTTACGGAACCGGGAGAGTTTTCGGTGCGGGGAGGCATAGTGGATGTGTTCTCCTTTTCCCATGACGAACCCTATAGAATAGAATTTTTTGGCGATGAAATAGATAGCCTTCGCACCTTTGATGTAGAAACCCAGTTGTCTACGGACAAGGTGAAAAAAATTACCATTATTCCCAATGTAGAGAATAAATTTTTAAATGAGAGCAGGGAAAGTTTTCTCAAATATATTTCGCCCAAGACCATTATCCTTAGTAAGGATCTGGAAGTATGGTTCGGCAGAATAGATGCCTTTTTTGAAAAGGCGGAAGAAGCCTTTTCCAAGCTATCAACAGCAATTAAACATGCAAGACCACAGGAACTTTTTGTGAATTCCGAATTATTAAAAACTCAGTTGCCCCATTTTGGTTTGATCGAACTTGGTAGTCACAGAGCGACCTTGAAACAAATTGAGGGTTCGAAAATTACGTTTCGGACCAGACCACAGCCTTCCTTCAACAAAAAGTTCGACCTATTAATAGAAAACCTCAACGAAAATCATGCAAAAGGGGTCGCCAATTACATTTTTTGTGCCACGGAACAACAGGCCAAACGTTTTCACGATATTTTTGAAGAGCTAGAGCAGGAAGTCCATTATAAAACCATAGTTTTTCCTTTGTACCAAGGCTTCATAGATGACGACCTGCGGGTAGCCTGTTATACGGACCATCAAATTTTTGAGCGCTACCACAAATTCCACCTTAAAAACGGGTACGCAAAAAAACAGGCCATTACCCTTAAGGAGCTGAATAAATTGGAGATCGGTGACTATGTAACCCATATAGACCATGGTATCGGCAAATTTGGCGGGCTCCAAAAAATAGATGTGGAAGGAAGACAACAGGAAGCTATAAAATTAATGTATGGGGAGCGAGATATTCTCTATGTCAGTATCCATTCCCTTCATAAAATTTCCAAATTCAACGGTAAGGACGGTGCGGTGCCCAAAATCTACAAGTTGGGTTCCGCCGCATGGAAAAAACTAAAACAAAAAACCAAGTCCAGGGTCAAAAAAATAGCTTTTGACCTTATTCAAGTGTATGCCAAGCGCAGGTTGCAAAAAGGGTTCCAATATGATCCCGATAGTTACCTACAGCATGAATTGGAAGCTTCCTTTATTTACGAGGATACCCCGGACCAGACGAAGGCTACCGAGGATATTAAAAAAGATATGGAAAGTGCCCGCCCCATGGATCGGTTGATCTGTGGCGATGTCGGCTTTGGAAAGACCGAGGTGGCCATTAGGGCCGCTTTTAAGGCCGTGGACAATGGCAAACAAGTAGCTGTTTTGGTGCCCACCACCATTCTTGCATTTCAGCACAACAGAACCTTTAAAAAAAGGCTACAAGAAATGCCCGTAACCGTAGATTACCTTAACCGCTTCCGTACGGCCAAGGAAAAACGGGAAACCCTGGAGAATTTAGCCTCGGGGAAAGTAGATATTATCATAGGTACCCACCAATTGGTGAACAAGAACGTGAAATTCAAGGATCTTGGATTATTGATCGTAGACGAGGAACAGAAGTTCGGGGTATCCGTAAAGGACAAGTTAAAGTCCATCAAGGAAAATGTGGATGTCCTTACCCTGACCGCAACACCTATTCCCCGTACCCTACAGTTTAGTTTGATGGCGGCAAGGGACCTATCCGTTATCAATACCCCGCCCCCCAACAGATATCCTATAGAAAGTCAGGTAACCCGATTCAACGAAGAAACGATAAGGGATGCCATAGCATATGAAATTCAAAGGGGCGGACAGATATTCTTTATCCATAACCGGATCGAAAATATTAAAGAAGTAGCAGGAATGGTCCAACGTTTGGTCCCGGACGCAAAAGTAGGAATCGGTCACGGACAGATGGAAGGAAAAAAATTGGAAACCCTAATGCTGGCCTTTATGAACGGGGAATTTGATGTGTTGGTCTCTACCACCATTGTAGAAAGTGGTCTGGACGTTACCAATGCCAACACTATCTTCATAAACAATGCCAATAATTTTGGATTGAGCGATCTGCACCAGATGCGTGGCCGGGTCGGAAGAAGTAACAAAAAGGCCTTTTGTTATTTTATTACACCCCCCTATGATATGATGACTTCCGATGCACAAAAAAGGATACAGGCCCTAGAACAGTTCACGGAACTGGGCAGTGGTTTTAACATCGCCATGAAGGATTTGGAAATCCGTGGTGCCGGAGATCTTCTTGGAGGTGAGCAAAGTGGTTTTATCAATGAAATAGGCTTTGATGCCTATCAGAAAATATTAGCGGAAGCCATAGAGGAACTCAAGGAAAATGAGTTTAAGGAACTGTACGAGGAAGTGGAGGGCACTGCAAAAACATTTGTAAAAGATACCCAGATCGATTCCGATTTTGAACTCTTGTTCCCGGATGATTATATCAACAATATTACAGAACGATTAAATCTATACACTCAATTAAACGAGGTGAAGGATGAAACGGAACTACAAAAATTTGAGACGGAATTGATCGACAGATTTGGGGAACTGCCCACGCAGGTAGAAGACCTATTGAACTCGGTCCGTATTAAATGGATCGCCAATGCCATCGGTCTGGAAAAAATTGTAATGAAAAAAGGGAAGTTGATCGGCTATTTTATTGCCGACCAACAATCGGATTTTTATCAAAGTATCATCTTTACAAGAGTACTGCAATTTGTACAGACTCATACGGATATCTGTAAAATGAAGGAAAAACAGACACGGAACGGACTGCGGTTGCTCTTGGTTTTTGAGCAGATTACATCGGTGGAAAAAGCCTTAAAAGCAGTAATTCCTTTTGTTCAGATCCCCGAAACGGTTTCCTAGCAACGTCTTTTATGACATTCTAGGGACTGGCATGGGGAGAGCATCCGGGTAATCTTATTTTTGGAGCAGTTTTTGAAAGAACATTCATATGATGATATATAGCAAATATATAGTATGGTACGCTTTTTTAATGCTTGCCATTACGGTAGAAGCACAACGTACTATTTCAGGGACTTTTTCTCCTGCGGAAGAGTATCGATGGCTCATTGCCTATAAACTAAATCCGGGTTCCCAGGCCTATATGGCGGATACTGCCATAAAAGACGGAAAATTCACCCTTGTTATACCTGAAAATGAAAAAACAGGTATCTATAGATTGGTCTATGCGGTTCCCCAAGAGGAGTTTTATTTTGATGTGATCCATAACGGCAAGGAAGATGTAGAACTTTCCTTTACTACCGATTCCGGTCTTTCCTTTATCAGCTCGGAAGAAAATATACTGTTCCATGACTATTTTAAGAACATCAATGATTTGGAACAACGGATAATCAGTTTTTATCAGAACGGAAAAACATCGGAAACCGAATTTTTGGATGTAGCGGAAAATCTAAGGGATACCCAAAAAATGTATGAGGCAAAATCAAAAGATATGGTATGCCATGATTTTATTATTGCGAACCATCCGTACATACCATCGGGATATGAACCTATCCAAGCATACATAAAAAATAAGAAACAGCACTATTTTGATTATCTCGATTTTAAAAATCCTGTTTTACAGGGCTCTGGTTTTTTAATCGACAAAGTATTGAACTATGTGTTTACGGCACTTCCTATGAAAGAACTATCCCCTGTGGAAGTTGAAAAGGAAATTCAGAACAATGTTGAAGAAATAAGTGCATATACACAAGATATCGATAGCTCCTTTAGTACCCGCCTTTATCATGACCTATGGATACGGATGGCCGCTAACAATTTGGACGCTACTTCCGATTTTGTGTACAACAACTATCTAAAAGCTTTGGCCGTTAAAACCGGCAATGAAGAGATTATAAACAACATAGAAACGTACAACCGACTACGTTTTGGAACTATTGCCCCCGAAATAAGCTGGGAAAACGGAAAGCTCAGTGAGCTACAAGGTGCCTCCACCTATGTTCTGGTGTTTTGGAGCAGCACCTGCTCCCATTGCCTAGATGAGCTTCCTAAATTACAGGAGCAGCTAAATGGGATTGCCGATGTAAAAGTTGTTGCAGTAGGTCTGGAAGATGAGGGAAGTAGCTGGAAACGGGAAGCTGCCAAGTTAACCCATTTCACCCACGCTATCTCCCTAGGTAAATGGGAAAGCCAGTATGCCAAACTGTATGCTATTGCGGAAACCCCTACTTATTTTATTCTGGACCAGGACAAGAAGATCGTGGCCAAGCCCAAAGACTACAAAGGGGTAATTTCTTTTTTGGAAGGGAAAAACTAGGACCTAGAGTGTTTTTAAATCCTTAATGGTCTTAAACGCAATATCTACTTGGTCATCATTAACTAAAATGGTGAATTCATTGGTGGTAGAAATTACTTCGTACAGTACAATGCCCTCCCATGCCAAGCGTTGGAAAATAAAATAATAAATTCCGGGTACCGATACATTCTCGGCAGGCAGTTTTACGGTAATGGAAGATAAGTTTTCGGCCTTTTGGGTGCACTTTTCGTTTTTAAACAATTTTTCAACCGTACGGTCCATACTGCTGCTGATCACAATATTAATTTCATTTACGCCCCGTGAAGAGGTATAGAAGACATCTTGATTGGTGTTTACTTCTTCCAAAAGTTTGGCCTGCTCGGATAATATGGAATCCGATGCAAGAAAGGTATAATCGGTAAGGGAAGATCGTACCGTAATCTCGCCTATGTTTTTTAAGACCTTTATAATCTTGTGGGTAGCCCTAAACTCCAGATCGTCGGATAATCGCTTTAACGCCATAACAATTGCACCGTTTCGAATGTCCTTTCCCAGTTCGTTCTCAATTTCGGGCTTTACGATTCTGGAGAGGGAAGTCAGGTTAATAATCCCTTGTGCCAGGGCACTTTGTAAAAAAGGTTTCTTTTTAATGTACTGTTCAACAATAGATGAGATTGTTTTCATTTCGTCCGGTTTGAAACAAAAATAACAATTTGTTACAAATAAAACAAAAATTTAAAAATGATAAAAAGCGTTCTCCAGATGTTCGATCTCCAGCCTGCCTTTGTTTTTAAGAACGGTAATGATGTCAAAACGTACTTCTACATCCAAATCGTTTGTTACTACATAATGGTCCGCTGCCATTACCATTAGTTTTATTTTTTTATCGGTAACCGTATCCGCAATAGGTTCAAAAAAAATGGAACTTCTTGATTTTACCTCCACCACGGCCAGAACTTCTCCTTTCTTGGCAATGATATCTATCTCGGCCTTTAAATACCGATAGTTTCTACAGATAATTCCATAGCCTTCCTTGAGCAGAAAATCTACTGCCATCTGCTCCCCCTTCTTTCCAAATTCATTGTGTTTTCCCATACATTCCCGTAAAATGTTAAAAAAAAGTTGTAGTTCATCGAAAAAATTAACAGTTCGTCGTCCAAATCAAACACAAGGTCGTAAATTGGATGGCATTATAACGAAAATGTTGGGATTTAAATACTATCCAAAATATTACAACGTTTTAAAGTTTTAAAAATGGCCCCCAAAGCTATGAACGCACATACTAACGCCTAATAACTATGGAATATTTCATTAATTGTAATACTTCACCGCTAGACCTATATACTGTTCCTTTGGATGAACAGAAAGCGGCCCATTTGTACAGAAGACTAGGTTTTAGTGCCTCGGTACAGACCATTAACAATGCTGTTGGCCAATCGGCCAATGCATTGGTGGACAGTCTGATCAACGAAGCACTGGCCTTACCACCTTTGGCCGCCCCTACCTGGGCGGATTGGAACAATAGCAACTACCCGGATGATGATGATCTTCGAAGACAAATGCGTAATGCGCAACATGAAGAATGGAGAATCAGCTATACCAATGCCTTGGTAAACGGTAACCTCCGGGATAGACTCAGTTTTTTCTGGAGCAATCATTTGGTTACGGAATTGGACATATACGATTGTAGCTCCTTCCTTTATTATTATACCAATACGCTACAACGCAACGCATTGGGGAACTTTAAGACCTTTGTCAGCGAGATGGGTCTTACCGGTGCCATGCTCTACTATTTGGACGGTGCCCGTAACAACGGTGACAACCCCAATGAGAATTACGCCAGGGAATTGTATGAACTTTTCACCCTAGGGGAAGGAAACAATTATACGGAAGATGATATTGTAGAAACTGCCAAGGCACTTTCTGGTTACGTAGACAGAGGTGAGATAGGATGCAGCCCCGTAGGTTTTGACCCAACAAGCTTTGATGCAGGTAGCAAAACAATTTTTGGAAGAACGGGGAATTGGGGCTATGACGATGTCCATGATATTCTTTTTGAGGAACGTCCCAATGAAATTGCAGGTTTCATCTGTAGAAGATTATATGAGTTTTTTGTGCATCCGGATTCCAACGATGATGCAGGTAATGCCCAAACCATAATCCAAGGGATGGCCAATACGTTTATAGCCAACAATTTTGAAATAGCACCGGTATTATCACAACTTTTTAAAAGTCAGCACTTTTTTGACGATGATGCCATCGGGGTTATTATCAAAAGCCCTTTTGATCTATACTTGAACCTTATTAAGGAAACCGCTTTTGGTTTTAACGATGGTATTGTTGAAAACGTCATTGACTCAAGCAGGCTCTTAGGACAGAACCTGTTTTCACCTGTAGACGTTGCCGGTTGGCAAAGGAACAGGACGTGGATCAACACCAACTTTATGATCGGAAGATGGATTTCCATGGATATCATGTTGGAAAACTTTTGGCAAGCCGATCAAGAACAGTTCAGGACATTCGGTGTGGCGGCTACCGGAGCTAATGGTGCTACCACCAATGACCCGGACGAAGTAGCTACCGCTATTATCAACAAGCTCACCCCTAAAAGTTTGCTCACTCCGGTGGATATGGGAGCGGCCTTTACGGCCTTCCGGGAGCCTTATGAAAGCGATACCGTGTATCAAGATGGATCTTGGTCCATGATGCTTCAAAATGCGGATATGCAAGTATACCTTCTTCTTCGCCATTTGGCCAGACAACCTGAAATTCAACTAAAATAAAACCTACGATTATGTGTAACAATCATCATATCCCTATAAATAAGCACGACGATAGTCACGATCAAGAACATAAATATTGGAGTAGACGTTCCTTTCTCCAAGCCTTGGGCATTGCCGGTTCTGGCTCCATGATGCTGGGCAGTAGTATGCTCACGGCATCCGCCCCATCACCCTTGACCGCAGCGATTTCTGATTCCGAAACAGATAACATATTGATTCTCATACGTCTATCGGGAGGAAATGATGGACTAAGTACCGTTATTCCCATAGAACAATATGACACCTATAGGGATGCCAGGCCTACTATCTATATACCGGAAAGTAAAATATTGCGATTGACCGATGAATTCGGTGTTCCTACCTATATGGACGCCGTAGAACCGTTGTGGGACGAAGGAAAATTTAAGGCCGTTCACGGCGTGGGCTATGAGGGCCAAAGTCTTTCCCATTTTACGGGATCTGATATCTTTGCGAATACCGATTTGACTACTACGGATATCGAAGGCTTACGGACCGGATGGATGGGAAGACACTTTGAACAGTGTTTTCCAAATTATTTAATGGATCCGCCTCCCTCCCCTGCAGCCATACAAATCGGTAATTTTGGAAATTTGGTGTTCGAAGGCGAGGAAACCAATTACGCTTTTGTTGCCAATAATATAGACCAGTTGGAGCAAATTGCGGACGATGGTGTGTACTACAGTCTAGATCCCGCAATTTTCGACGAATGTATGTACGGGGATCAGCTTCGCTTTTTAAGGGGAGTAGCCAACACTACGGAAAGATATGCCGGTAAAATACATGAAGCCTATGTACGTGGACAAAATCAGGTAGAATACGAAGATAACGGCTTTGCAAGGCAAATGGCGCTTTTGGCCAGATTGATAAAAGGTAATCTGGGCACCAAAGTATATATGATATCCATGGGTGGTTTTGATACCCACGGCAACCAGCCTTTGACACATCAACGTCTCATGTCCAATTTATCCATTGCCGTAAACAATTTTTATGAAGATTTGGGCTTCACCGATCAGGATGAGAAAGTATTAAGTATGACTTTTTCCGAATTTGGTAGACGAATCTATGAGAATGGTTCCAGCGGTACCGATCATGGTAAAGCTGCACCTACGCTGTTCTTCGGTTCTGGTCTAAATGGCAGTGCTTTTGTAGGGGATCACCCCTCTTTGGAAGATGATAATCGTGGTAACTTAAAATATAACATGGACTTTAGAGATCTGTACGCAACGGTACTGGCAGAGTGGTTATGTGTATCGGTTCCCCTAGTGGAACAACATATCTTCTTTGGCCAAAAAGCTTATACCCCCGTAGATCTAGGATTCAGTTGTAGTGGATTGCCCTTCCCGGATATTGCAATGAGCGATGGGGAACCAACCGTTCCTACTCCTGTAGATCCCGGCGATCCGAATGATCCGGAATTATTGAATGCCATTGTACACAAACCTTTTTATCCTGCGGAGGACAATCCCCATATTTATTTGGAAATGCCCTTTACCGCACATGTGGATATTCAGTTGTACAATATCCTAGGACAAAACCTGGGTACGGTGTTCAATGAAATGATGCTGGAAGGTTCCACTGAAATCAACATCAGGGAACGTTTGTCCGCTCAATTGGCAACAGGAAAATATATTTATCAAATACAAGTCCAGAATCAAAAAATGGCTAAATCGGTAATGGTTGCTTAATTACGCCCCACTATGCAACTTAACCTTCGGCAGTATTGAAAAATTTCAATACTCCGAAGGTTTTTTCCTTTTTAGCCATTTTTGTTTGATTTAACTCCTGAACTCATTTAAACTTTTTGTTTGGAACCGAAAATATCGGCTTTTGAGCCGTTATGAAGTCATTTTTTAGTAGCATAGCAGGGCTACGGTAGTCAAAAATGGGGAAATAAGGGTTCAAAATGTGATATTTGCAGGTAAAAGAAAAAGTTTAAATGAGTTCCTTTCCAAAATCTGTATTTTTGTGCCCTAATACAGATTTTAATGTCTCAGAATCCTCAAGGTCCGTCTAGATACACCGTCACAGCCGCATTACCGTACACCAATGGTCCTATACATATAGGGCATTTGGCCGGTGTTTATGTTCCGGCGGATATATATGTGCGTTATTTGCGCCTGACCCATAATGATGTCGCATTTGTCTGCGGAAGTGACGAACATGGTGTCGCCATTTCCATGAAGGCCAAAAAAGATGGTGTCTCCCCTCGGGAAATCATTGACAAATACCACGGTATCATAAAAAAATCCTTTTCCGAGTTCGGAATTTCCTTTGACAATTACTCCAGGACATCCGCTCAAATACATCATAACACCGCTTCGGATTTTTTTAAAAAATTATACGCTCAGGGAGATTTTATAGAAGAGACAACAGCACAGTTATACGATGCGGAAGCACAACAATTTCTTGCCGATCGTTTCGTGGTAGGTACTTGCCCAAGATGCGGCTATGAAGAAGCTTATGGGGATCAGTGCGAAAATTGTGGCTCTTCCTTGAACGCCACGGATCTTATACATCCAAAATCTACGATTACCGGAACCGTTCCTACCCTAAAAGAAACCAAGCATTGGTTCTTACCTTTAGATCGTTACGAGGATTTTTTAAAGGAATGGATCTTGATAGGGCATCAGAACGATTGGAAACCCAATGTATATGGCCAATGCAAGTCTTGGATCGATGATGGATTAAAGCCCAGGGCGGTAACCCGTGATTTGGATTGGGGGATTCCCGTTCCCGTAGAAGGTGGTGAGGGCAAGGTACTTTATGTTTGGTTCGACGCCCCTATCGGTTATATTTCTTCTACCAAGGAATGGGCGGAACGGGAAGGTAAAGACTGGGAACCTTATTGGAAGGACAAGGATACCAAACTGGTCCATTTTATCGGAAAGGACAATATCGTTTTTCACTGTATTATTTTTCCGAGTATTCTAAAGGCATATGGCGACTATATTTTACCTGAAAATGTACCCGCCAATGAATTCCTGAATTTAGAAGGGAACAAATTATCTACCTCTAAAAACTGGGCGGTATGGTTGCATGAATATTTGGAGGAATTCCCGGACATGCAAGATGTATTGCGCTATACCCTTACGGCCAATGCCCCGGAGACCAAGGATAATGATTTTACCTGGAAGGATTTTCAGGCCAGGAACAACAATGAGCTTGTTGCAATTTTTGGAAATTTTGTAAACCGCGTGGTAGTGCTTACCCATAAATATTACGACGGTATTGTCCCGGACCCATCGGATTTTACGGCCGTAGACAAAGAAACTTTGCTACAGCTCAAAAAATTCCCGGAAATCATTTCGAACTCCATAGAACGGTATCGATTCCGGGAAGCCGGACAGGAATTAATGAACTTGGCACGTTTGGGCAATAAGTATTTGGCCGATGAGGAACCTTGGAAGCGTATTAAGGAAGATGAGGATAGGGTAAGGACCATTATGTTTACGGCATTACAAATTGCCTCTGCCCTAGCGGTATTAAGTGAACCCTTTCTACCTTTTACTTCGGATAAGCTTAATCGGATTCTCAATATCGGTTCAACCACTTCTTCAGTGGAGCATCCTATTGAAAATCATTGGAACGAGGTTTCCAAAAAGGAAATCCTGCTCCCGGCAGGTCACCAAATTGGGCAGGTCCAACTGCTGTTCAGAAAAGTAGAGGACAAGGAAATAGCGCAACAGTTGGCCAAACTGGAAGCGACAAAAAAAGCGAATGAAACTGCAAACAAAGACATTATGCCACAAAAAGACACCATTACTTTCGATGATTTTTCCAAACTGGATATGCGCGTGGGTACCATTGTAACGGCCGAGAAAATGGCCAAGGCCAAAAAACTCCTGATACTTAAGGTAGATACAGGCCTGGACACCCGTACCATAGTTTCCGGAATAGCAGAAAGTTTTAGCCCGGAGGAAATTGTGGGCAAAAAGGTGACGGTTTTGGTAAACCTGGCCCCAAGGGCCCTACGTGGTGTGGAAAGCGAAGGGATGATCTTAATGACCGAAAATGCCGAAGGCAAATTGGTCTTTGTAAATCCGGATGAGGATACTGTTGGGAATGGAGAGACCATAAATTAGCCGTGATTCTGATATGAATAAAGACATCACCATTCCAATCATATGGATGGATCGGTGCAGAAATGATTATTATGGCGACTCCGGAAACTATGATATCCAGAGCGAAAAATGGCACCATCTGTGAAAAAAGATAACTAAGAATGTCAGGTCAAGCGCAGTCGAGACCTCCTTTATTAAGAATAAAAAAATGAAATGCTATTACGTTTATATTCTTAAATGCGCCGATGACCTTACCTATACTGGAATCACCAACAATATTTCCAGAAGATTATTAGAGCATGAAAAAGGATTGAACAGCACCTGTTTCAACTATAATAGAAGGTCTGTCAAACTTATTTTCCAACAAGAATTTAATGATGTAATTCAAGCTATTTCTTTTGAAAAGAAGATAAAAAGATGGAGTAGTAAAAAGAAATTAGCTTTAGCCAAAGGAGAATTTGATATGCTCCAGATATTGGCGGAATGTAGAAATGTCGCACATGCCGATTATAAACCGGATAATGAATGAGGTATCGACTGCGCTCGACCGGACAAACCTTTTTAACAAATGCTCAAAATAGCCCATCATCCTATCTATAAACATCCGCTTCCGGAAGGGCATCGGTTTCCCATGATCAAATACGAGCTATTGCCTCAACAACTGCTGCATGAGGGCACGTGTACATCGGCCAATTTTTTTGAACCTGAAATTCCCAATGATAAATATATAGTAGCCGTCCATGATCCCGAGTATTTCTATGATCTGCTCAATATAAAAATTGCACCTCGGGAAGCCCGTAAAATTGGTTTTCCCTTAACGGAAGACCTGGTAGAACGGGAACGGATCATAGCGGATGGTACCATGAAAGGCTGTGAATTTGCCCTAGCGCATGGTATTGCCATGAACATTGCGGGCGGTACCCATCATGCCTATACAAATAGAGGCGAAGCTTTTTGTATGCTCAACGACCAAGCTATCGGGGCCCGATATCTACAGGCCAAAGGCCTTGCCCAAAAAATCCTAATCATAGACCTGGACGTTCATCAAGGTAATGGAACGGCCGAAATCTTTCAAAACGACACTTCCGTATTCACTTTTTCCATGCATGGGGCCGGCAACTATCCCTTTAAAAAAGAAAGGTCGGATTTGGATATCGCGCTGCAAAAGGGAACCAAGGACAAGGAGTACCTCTCCTTGCTTCAAAAAACCCTGCCCAAACTTATTGATCAGGTACGGCCCCACTTTATCTTTTATCTGTGCGGGGTAGATATTATAGAAAGCGATAAATTAGGTACTCTGGCCTTAACTACCGAAGGTTGTAGGCAACGGGATGAATTTGTATTGAAGACCTGTTATAAGTTTCAAATTCCCATGCAATGCAGTATGGGAGGGGGGTATTCCCCGGACATCAAGACCATTGTCAATGCCCATGCCAATACTTTTCGATCTGCACAAGAAATTTACTTTTGAAAATTGAATGTGTTTCAAGAAATAATTAACGAATGTTACGTTATTTTTAAGCTTATGTTAACATATCCCCTTAAAGTATAGCGTGTACCTTTGTAGGTTAACCCTTATCAGTGAATGAATAAACTATCCATGTTATTTTTAGTACTAACTATAGTACTCACCGCCCAGATTTATAGTCAGAATACTCCTGAAAATGTTCCCCCTTCCCAAAACACATGGCAGCTGTTCACTTATGATTTTGCCAATATTTTTAAAGGGGTAGGGCATTCCTATGGCAGGCCTTTGCAATGGAAAGGTCAACAATGGGCTACGCTGGGCGCCATTGTAGGAGGTACGGGCCTGTTGTACATTTTTGATGAGGAAACCTCTGATTTTTCCAGGAATCAAAGGGATGGGATTCCTAAATTCATTAAGGGATATGGCACCAACTTTGGGAGCCCTCAGTACAACTATATGTTCACTGGCGGTGTATATCTAACCGGCTTGTTCACAAAGAATGAAAAATTACGGCGCACCGGCGTATTGTTGGTCTCTTCCGCTACTTCTGCGGGGCTATTACAACAATTGACCAAATCCGTTATCGGAAGGGCGCGCCCTGTAAGTGGAAAAAGCAAGGATACCTTTGATCCGTTTAACCCCAACAGGGATTTTCACTCCTTTCCATCGGGCCATACCATGTTGGCCTTCTCCAATGCCTATGTCATTGCCAAGCATTTTAAAAATCCTTGGGCGAAGGCAGGTATATATACTGTAGGACTCATTCCGGGCATATCCAGACTATGGGATGGGGAACACTGGTTTACAGATTTTGCCCTAGGGGTAGTAACGAGTATCTTTATCGTAGAATCCATAGATCGTTATCTGGATGGGAAATACAAGCAGAAATATAATCAAGATGGAAAAAAAGTGAGCTGGAACCTTAACTTTGCCCCGGGAAGAATCGGGATTACGGGTAGATTTTAATATCCCTTTCCCTTAGATGGAAATTATGTAATTTTACAACATCATAAAATTGGAAATTATGTTATCGGAAAAATTAGAGAAAGCACTTAATAATCAGATTCGTATAGAAGCGGAATCCTCTCAAACATATTTATCCATGGCCTCCTGGGCCGAGGTAAAAGGTTTGGAAGGCATAGCGGGTTTTATGTACGCACATTCGGATGAGGAACGGATGCATATGCTTAAGTTGGTCAAATATGTAAACGAACGGGGCGGACATGCCCAAGTTTCGGCCTTAAAGGCACCTAAAACGGATTTTGGCAACTTTCAAAAGATGTTTCAAGAGTTATATGATCATGAGATTTTTGTTTCCAACAGCATTAATGAATTGGTACATGTAACCTTGGAGGAAAAAGACTATGCCACACATAACTTTTTACAGTGGTACGTGGCCGAACAGATCGAGGAAGAAGCGTTGGCACGGACTATTTTGGACAAAATAAATCTAATTGGAAATGATAAAGGCGGACTTTACCTATTTGACAGGGATGTGCAACAGATTACCGCCGATAGTGCCGCAGCGAATCCGAATGTTTAATTTTTAACATTTAATCTTATTTAGATTTAATAAATATAATTACTTTTGGCCCTGACTAATAGCATAGTAGTGGGCAAAAAGAAGAAAGCGGCAAAAGGAAAACAGAAAAAAATCTTGAAAAAAGAACGGAAAGCCATTCTTAAAGAAATGGTTCCCCAAGGCTGTAAGACCAAATGCTGTAAAAAATACGAGAAAAACGAATCTAAGCGTTGTAAACGTTGCCCCTGTTTTGATTTGCTAAAGAAAGTAGCCTAAGCTTTTCCCTTGTTTATCTAAGATTTCCTTTGTTGACGACTGTCATTTCCGTGGTAGCCTTGCCCGTATTCTTAATAGGTTCCGGATCATAGCGGTCATCCTTCAATCCTATTTGGGAATAATAGGCCGCCATAAGGTAGTAGTAATCTCCATGGGCACATTGTTGGCCACAAGTTTTTTCATGTTCCGCATAGGCCGTTCGCTTTCCAATTAAATAGGTATAATAGCCGTTAAGACTATGTTGTTGCAATGCTTTTTCAAAGTTTCGCTGATCCTTCCAAAAATCCAGTTCGTCCTTTTCCAAATGTAACCTCAGTAATTGTTCCCGTTGGGCATCTACAAGAGCACGATGCTCAAAAAAGGACAAGCTTTCCTGCTTCTCGGGGAGTTGCTGTGAAAACAATCCCACAGGGAGCCAGCTTATAAGAATAAGCAGTAAAAGGCTTGTATGTCTATTCCTTTTCATCTCTCGGGGCGCATTAAAATACTACTTTAAGTTAGGAAATTATTGGCCCGTGGAAAAAGAAAAGGGGCAAAATGCCCCCTTTATCGATGAAGTGGTATGCCCGTTTATTTCCCGAACATCAGAAGTTCATTGCACCGTATTTCGGTTACGTATCTTTTCTCTCCTTCCTTGGTTTCATAGGAACGGTTGACCAGCTTACCTTCTACGGCTACTTCTTTCCCTTTGGTGAGATAGTTTTCTACAATTTCGGCGGTCTTGCCCCAGGCCACTATGTTATGCCATTGGGTATCCGTTACCTTTTCACCTTTAGAGTTCTTGTAATTCTCATTGGTGGCGATAGAAAATTTGGCCAATTTACTACCGCCTTCCAAGTTCACAATTTCCGGGTCGTTGCCCAAGTTTCCAATCAACTGTACTTTGTTTCGCAATGCATTCATAATTACTTAATTTTAAGGTTAAACAGTTCATATTATAATGATGCTTGTCATCCCCGCCTTCGCAGGAATCTTTTAAACTGAATCCTAAAACAAGCTGGTACCTACACTGTTTATGGATCCAACACTGCAAACCTAAGACCGGGTAACCTTTTAATTCGGTTGGGAAATATTTATTTTCGCTTACAAACGTTTGTAGTCGTTTGTATGTACATGCCCCTGCCTAAGAGAAGGCATCTATATACGAATTATCCTAAAAAAACAGGGTGATAAACCCGCTAACGCAAGTCGAGAACGGAACACTTATAAGAAAGACCTACGCTTCATGAAATATATCCGTTAAAAAGGTTTTTACGGTTTTTAAGAGTTTTGATATGGATAGGATAGGTTGATTTTTAATTCTCGGATGCCGCTCTAAGTATTTCGGACTGGCCACTTAACAATTTCCACCCGTCTTCCCGTTTTATAATCGTTCCCGATTCTATAATCGACATGGTCGATTTAATTCCGGCCGTATCGATCATGACACCATCCACTATGCCGGAATAATTTGCAATTTCATTGGTCAACGGAAATATTTGCAAGGTATCCCACTGCATTTTTATGGAGTGTATTGCCTTATGGTTCCTTTCCAAAATAGTTTTGACGGAGTCATAGGACAGGGCCGATCGATATCCGGGCGGAACCCAGAAAAAATCGGAAGAATCATCCAAATACCTAAATTCTGCGACCAATCCCTCCTTGTTAATATCAACAAGGTAATCCAGTAACATTTGGTGTACCTCTTCCACCGTTCGCTCTTTATCCAAATAATCGGATTTTTTAACCCTGCCACACGAAATCAGCACAAACAGTATCGTAATATAACTTAGCGGTTTCATTGCTCTTTTTGATTGTCCTACGTTCATATAAACATACTCCGTTCCACCTTTAAATATAGCTGAAATTATTTTTACGGATATTCCTTTGCGGAAAAGGATCAGATTTGAACTATGGTACAAGTTGGATAAGATGTTGTCTGCCGGTTTTTTCAGTTGTCAAATTCATCTCTTTTATTCGACGCTTATTTTTCGTTCCTTTTTAAACCTTTTCGGAATAAATTGAAACCATCTTTGTATTGAAGATGTCAGAACTTTTTATGGACTACTCTTTTAGGATACAGGGATGGGTCAATTATAATTTCAAAATTGATTACACCCAATACCAACTCTTCTTCCGTAATTACTTCAACTTTCCATATGCCCTGTTTTACATTATTCTTGTACGTATAACCACGATAACCTGCATCTCTGCCTCCAGTGATATCATAACCTATATCCTCCATAGTTTCCCATTCATCGGTATCATCGTTATACCGTTTCCATCGATGAAATATTGACTTTTCTATATCCGTTGGAGCGAATATGGATGAAAAAACATAAACATTTTCATTGGGTTCGTGAATGAACTTTAGCCTATGCTTTCTCCAAAACACATACCATTCGTCCGTTTCGTAGGAGACAACGTAATTATTATTTTCCAGTTTAATACGGTGCGCCACAATACCACTATCCAGAGCTAGGGGCACGGGCGGAATAAGCCTAAAAAAGTAAAAGAGATGGATCAGAGCATAGATGGACAAAACAATTCCAATTAGCTTGCCTATATGTATTTCTGCCCGTGTGCTTGGACTTACACGATAAATAATAGCAATTAATACCAGCGTGCAAACCAAACTGACCAGACCCGAAAAAATGAAAATATACGTATTCATTTCTTTGATGAACACAGGTATCATGAAGGTGAAAAAAGTGAAGCTTATAAAAAAGTATACACCGAACTGTAAATATTTATTGGATATCCGTTTTTTTAGAAACTCATTGGCAAAAAGTAATCCGACGAGGATGACAAAGAAAGATACCGTTTTGGATAGGGAAACACTTCTTGAGAAATAAATGACATAAGCACTCGATAGTCCTCCAAAGAAAAATTGGATTGCCAAAGGAAAATATTCCTCATATCGTTCAAAAATTGAATTTTTCCATTTGCCATCTTCTACTAAATTATAGAGATAAATTGTAATGGTTAGAGATGTCATATGCAGGCACAGGACAATAAGGTCATACAAACGATCAATGCGTCCAAGAGTGAATGAATCAAAAATAAAACCCCCGATGAAAAAAACAATAGGAGCATATTTTTCATGTCTCCTTATGACGCTTCGAAACTTACTATTTCTAAACTTAACTAATGTTCTTTTCATATAACTTTTAAAAGAGTTTAAATATACAGGGAATAAAAGAGATTGGATGTACTTGTTAGGTTTCGCTCTTTTTTTCGTTTATTGAACCCGTTTAAACTTTTTGGATTGTAGTGAAAATCAGCATTTTTTTGGTCAATCCAAAAAGTTTAAACGGGTTCGTAGTCTTAATGACCCATAAACAATGTGCTGTTGGGCATAAATTTCCTTTACAAAAATTCAGTGTTCAATGCTAAACTCCGGTAGTCGTTGCATAAAATATACTCCCAATTCGATCAGCTATAATGATTTAAGGTAATATCCATGTACCACTTCATTAGTATGCACTAAAGGGACTCTAGTTTTTTTAATACTTGAGATCCTTAAAACTAGATTGATATTGGACTTGTGCCGATTTGCCTCAGGGTTTTTTTTCGGTTGACCCGAATAGTCCCATTGGTTGTGTTTCATTTTCGCAAACGTTTTACGTATCGCTGTTTAAAAATTTACGCTCAGTGTTTTGAAGTGGGATCACCGAGCTGTTTGCCGAGCCGCCGCACTGAGCCTGTCGAAGTGTTGTCCAAGTGAAGTGGTCTTTTCTCCACTAAGTGGACGTCAATGATGCCGCTTGTAGGATAAATCTTTCTTTTAAGCTTTCCTTCAGAAAATATATGCAAAATATAAGGTTCAACGTATCTCTTTTCTCCTACATTAGATCTATCTCAAATTTTTAATTCCTAAATTTATCCGAATTTCGGAAAATAACCTACTATGCTTAAATTATACACCTATGGAATTGACGGTTTGTATCATCGATGACGATCTTGTGTCTCAGTTCGCATCAAGATATTGCATAGAACAATCCAACACGAATTGCAGTATCATCACTTGCGACAATGCGACCGAGGGCCTGGATATATTTTCCGATCGCTACAACAACCGAAAAGATATTCCCGATATATTGTTCCTTGATCTCGTTATGCAGGGAATGGACGGTTGGGAATTTCTAGATAAGTTGAAGTGTATCTCCGAAGGACGGCAAAAGACGGACATTTATATTCTATCCGCATTCACAAATTCCAAAGACCGGGCCAGGGCAAAGGAGCATCCTATGGTACAAGGGTATTTTGATAAGCCCCTTTCTAAAAGTATAGTGGATCGGATTCTCCTCTCAAAAACGGCTTGACCGAACCTCTATCTTCCTTTTGGTTCCTAAAAATTTTAGGTTTCTACTTTGAAAGCTTTAGGCTTGTTCCATAAAACAAACGCTTTTTAGGACACTGGGGATTTCCTATATTTACACAACAACAACATTTTAGGAAAAACCAAACCTTATGAAAACCATCCAACTATTCTTTATGGCCCTTTTACTATTGCCCAATGCGATCCAAGGGCAAAAAAAGAAAAGAAAAACCAGTGCACCGGTCGTTATCCTAAACGATTCGGTCTTCCATGGACTAAAATGGCGGAATATCGGCCCGTTCCGGGGAGGACGTAGCGTTGCTTCGTCCGGGGTGGTAGGACAGCCCATGACCTACTATATGGGCAGTACGGGAGGTGGTATATGGAAAACTACCGATGATGGCATTACCTGGAAAAACGTTTCCGATGGTTTTTTGGAAACAGGTACCGTAGGAGCCATTACCGTTGCGGAAAGTAATCCTAATATTGTTATCGCCGGGATGGGCGAACATGCTGCGCGAGGAGTCATGACCTCTATGGGAGACGGTGTCTATAAATCCACGGATGCCGGTAAAACCTGGAAGCATATTGGACTGGACGCGACCCGACACATCTCGGATGTGATCATACATCCAAAAAATCCGGACATCGTCTTTATTGCAGCCCAAGGGGCACAATACGGTCCTAGTAGCGAAAGGGGTATTTATCGTTCTTCGGATGGAGGCACTAATTGGGAAAAAGTACTATTTGTTGATGAGACGACCGGAGCGTCATCCTTATCCATGGATATGAAAAACCCCTTGATCCTCTATGCCGCTATGTGGCAACACCAGCGTTATCCATGGACCATGGAATCAGGAGGGGAAAATTCAGGTCTGTACAAGTCCACCGATGGGGGAACTACCTGGGATAAAATGAAGGAGGGCCTCCCCAAGGAATTTGGCAAGGCCGGAATTTCGGTCTCACGGGCAAATCCGGAACGTGTTTTTGCCGTGTTGGAAGCGGAAGGGAAAAAGGGCGGGGTATACCGCTCGGACGATGCAGGGAAAAAATGGAAACAAATAAACTCCAATAGGGTCAACATTGCCCGTTCCTGGTATTATATGGAGATTTTTGCCGACCCACAGGATGAAAATCTGGTGTATGTACTGAACGCTCCAGTAACAAAATCCATTGATGGCGGAAAAACATTTTCCCCTTTGCCTACGCCCCACGGAGATAATCATCACTTATGGATAAACCCTTCCGATAATTCCAAAATGATCAACTCCAATGATGGAGGTGCCAACGTTTCCAATAATGGTGGCAAAAGTTGGAGTACACAAAAAAACCAGCCTACATCACAGTTTTACAGGGTGATTACGGACAATTTGGTGCCTTATCATATCTATGGCGGACAACAGGACAATTCGGCCATTGCCATAGCCAGCAGAACAAACGACAATGGCATCGATTGGAAGGACTGGTATTCCGTAGCAGGTTGCGAAAGTGCCTATTTAGCTTTTGACCCTGATAATCCGGCCATTATCTATGGAGGTTGCTATCAAGGAATTATAGAAAAATGGGTCAAAGCTTCCAAAGAGGGGAAATCTATAAAGGAATATCCGGAACTCGCCTTGGGCAATGCCCCCAAGGATTTTAAGTTTCGGTATAACTGGAATGCCCCCATCATTAGCTCCCCCCACGACAGAAATACCATTTATCATGCGGGTAACGTGGTATTCAAAACCGTGGATGGTGGAAACAGTTGGGACATTGTAAGTCCGGACCTTACCCGTAACGATATCAACAGGCAAGGGCCCGGTGGAGGCCCTTATACCAATGAAGCTGCGGGAGGGGAAAATTATAATACAATCATGTATCTGGTGGAATCACAACATGAAAAAGGTGTTTTGTGGGCAGGAACGGACGATGGTCTTATCCATATTACCAAAGACGGGGGGCAGAATTGGGAAAACGTAACACCCGCGAACCTACCTGAAGGAATTGTAAATAGTATTGAAGTTTCTCCACATGATCCGGCGACCGCCTATGCCGTGCTTATGCGTTATAAATTCATGGATTTAAATCCGTATGTTTTTAAGACCAATGATTATGGGAAGACATGGACTAAAATCAGCAACGGTTTAAGTGCTCCGCACACATTTGTAAGAGTAGTACGGGAGGATCCAAAACAACAGGGATTGTTATATGCAGGAACCGAAACAGGATTATATATTTCTTTGGATGACGGACAAAATTGGCAGCAATTTCAATTGAATCTTCCGGTAGTTCCCATTAACGATCTGGTAATTCAGGACAATGATCTTGTAGCGGCTACCGCCGGTCGTTCTTTTTGGATACTTGATGATTTGACGGCCATTCAGTCTAGTTCTGTTCAAAAACAAGTGGTAAAAATATATCAACCCAAGGACAGCTATCTACTTTTTGGGGGAAGTAATGATAAGCCCGTTCCCGGTTTGGGCAAAAACCCAAAGGAAGGTGTGACTTTTGATTACTATCTGGAGGAAGATGTAGATAGCCTACATCTAAAATTGGAAGTTTTAGAGGGTACCAAAGTTATTAGGACCATGAGCAACAAAGGGCCCAAAGATTTTAAATCGTGGCCCGGAGGACCGTCTAAACCCGTAGTTTTGGGATCCAAAAAGGGATATCATAGGTGTACATGGGACTTTAGAAGAGACAGTCTGCCTGCTGTAGACAAGGTATTTGTCTATGGCGACTATAAAGGCCCACGCGTTGCACCCGGAAAATATACCTTACGGTTAAGTCTGGAAGAAAAAACTTCCGAAACTACAGTAACTATTTTACCAAATCCGAAGATAAATGCCACGGATTCCGATTTTAAGGAACAGCAAGCCGTCTTAGAGCAGATAGCGAAAACCATACGCAACATTCATACCTCCGTTAATCAAATGCGTTCGGCCAAGTCACAATTGGAAACTTATGCCAAATTGTTAAAGGGAGATCCAAAGGCGGAAAATCTTTTGGAAAAGGGAGAGACACTCATTAAACGCATTGAAACATGGGAAGAGAATCTTATCCAGCCCAAACAAAAGACCTTTCAGGATGTCATTAACTACAATAATCAGCTAAATGCGGAACTGATGTATTTAAAGGGATTTATTGATGCCGCCGAACCAAAGGTTACCCAAGGGGCCAAAGAGCGATTGAACGATTTATTGGCGGACTGGAAAGTTTACGAAAATGAACATAATGCTATTGTAAATACGGAAATGTCTGCCTATAACGCGCTTTATAAAGAGCTTGGATTTGAAGCAATTATTATGAAAAAATAAATGGGCCCTTGTCCGATTTCCTAAACGAAATGAGACGACCCGAATACATAATCCCTATGCATACCAAAATAAATCTAGTGTTACTTCTTTTGATGACTGTTTGTTGCCCGGCGCAAAATACAATTTCGGCAACGGATGATACTACATCTCCCAAGGCAACTCTAATGGATGTCTCGTGGATTACCGGCCATTGGAAAGGTGAAGCCTTTGGCGGAATAACAGAAGAAATATGGAGTCCGCCCCTAGGAGGCTCCATGATGTTCGTTTTTAAATTGGTGGTGGACAATCGGGTTCAATTTTATGAAGTAGGCGGTATCAGACAAGTTGATGAAACATTATTAATGCAGCTAAAACATTTCCATGGCGATTTTAAGGGCTGGGAGGAAAAAGATGAAACAGTGGATTTTAAACTGGTACAACTGGAAGAAGATCGTATCTACTTTGATGACCTGACTTTTGAAAAAATCAGTGAAAACGAAATGAACGTATACGTAGTTATTTCACAGGAGGACGGCAGTACCGAAGAAGTGAAATTCAATTACAAAAAACAACTATAGCATGCAGAAAACATGTTTGGAGTGTGGAGAGAAAATAACGGGAAGGGTCGACAAAAAGTTCTGTTCCGATTACTGTCGTAACTCCTATAACAACAAAATAAACAAGGACAGTAAAAACCTTATCCGTAACATCAATAACCGATTGCGGAAAAACTATCGCGTGCTGGATAGCTTTACCTTAAGGGACAATAAGACCAAAACTACCAAAAACCGCTTATTGGATAAAGGCTTTGATTTTGATTATTTTACAAACCTGTACACCACACAAAAAGGCACGGTATACTATTTCGTATATGATTTGGGCTATCTCCCTTTGGAAAACGACTATTATATGATCGTAAAACGGGAATAAGCCTTACAGCTCTCTTGTAGGCAAGTTTGCAATGACGTTTGGAGTACACTATTTTGTTAGACAGACGTTTTTCAGGAGCTGAGTTGATGTTTATTTCCAGTTCTGCCCGCTTAATTTAAGTGCTGCTACAACAATATCCTTTCGGCTTATCTGGCCTACCAGTATACCATTTTTCATCACCGGCAATCTACGTCTATTATGTTTGTCGAATATGCCTGCCGCATCAAAAATACTTATGTCGTGTGGTATGGTTTCCACACTCTTGCTCATAAAGCGTTCTACACTTTTATCCAAAATGGGCATATTAAAATAACGACTTTCCGAAATTTGCTTCATGCAGTCGGCCTCGGAGATGATACCGACCAAGAAACCGTTATCGTCCATGACCGGCCCCCCGGAAATATGATTTTTAGCGAAGGATTCCATCACTTCCAAAATAGATTGCTCCGGACTAAAGGTGACCAATTTTTTGGTCATGTAATCTTCTACCAGTATAGGGGCATCAAATTCCTTTTTAACCGCCTTCCGCACCCCTTGAAAACTCTTGATTCCCATAGCATTTAATTTTAGGTTGATTAATAAAGATAGTGAATTATCACGAATTCCGTAAATAATTCCGTCAAAACCCAAGAAACCTTAATAATTTTATATTTTTAGGGCACAACTAGTTCCCATGAAAAAATTCACTTCTGTTATCGCCCTCTTGTTGATTTTAGGGGCAGTTTATTGGAGTTTTAAGGCATTAATGCCTATCTATACGGCCGATAATACCCTCCCGAAGGGTGCTTTCTCCACGGATAGGGCCCTGGTCCATGTAAAAAACATTTCAAAAGAACCACATGGTGTAGGTTTTGAAGCACATGCGGCAGTACGGGAGTACATCATTTTGGAACTGCGGAAATTAGGGTTGGAGACTTCTACCCAAGAAGGATATACGGCAGGCGATTGGGCCAATTTAAGTAAGGCGACCAATATTATGGCACGAATAAAGGGATCACCTAATAGTGAAAAAGCATTGCTATTACTTTCCCATTATGATAGCAGTCCCCATTCTTCGTTGGGCGCCAGTGATGCCGGCAGTGGGGTAGCTACTATTTTAGAAGGTGTTCGCGCATTTTTATCGGAAAACAAAATACCAAAGAACGATATCATTATTTTGATTACCGATTCGGAAGAACTAGGCCTCAATGGTGCCGACCTATTTGTAAAGGAACATCCATGGGCCAAGGAAGTGGGACTGGTATTGAATTTTGAGGCCCGTGGAAGTGGAGGTCCCAGTTATATGTTGATAGAGACCAATAGGGGCAATGGAAAGCTCATAGCCGAATTTACGGCGGCAAATCCCAAATATCCCGTTGCAAACTCCCTGGCCTACAGTATTTATAAAATGCTGCCCAATGATACCGACCTTACCGTATTTCGTGAAGATGGGGACATAGAAGGCTTTAATTTTGCCTTTATAGACGACCATTATGATTATCATACCGTACGGGATAATTACGAACGTCTGGATAGAAATACCCTAGCGCATCAAGGCAGTTACCTAATGCCTTTATTGCATCATTTTAGCAAAACCGATCTGGACGACCTCAAAAGTTTAAACGATTATATTTATTTTAATGTGCCCTTTTTTAAATTGGTCTCTTATCCTTTTGAATGGATATGGCCTATGTTCGGTTTAGCATTAGTAATTTTTGTGCTATTGTTGATTTACGGATGGAGAAGGAAAGTGCTGCATCTGAAAGAAATATGGAAAGGGTTCCTCCCTTTGTTGTTATCGTTATTCATTACTTGCTTGATCGGTTTTTACAGCTGGTCCGCCTTAAAATGGTTATACCCCCAGTACAAGGATATTTTGCATGGTTTCACCTATAATGGCCATACCTATATTGCCGCTTTTGTATTCTTTTCCATAGCGGTATGTTTTTGGATTTACCATAAGTTCAAAAAAGTTAGTACCCCAAATTTGTTAGTAGCTCCCACACTATTATGGTTGATTATCTGTGGTGCCGTTTCGACCTATTTGCAAGGGGCAAGTTTTTTTATCATTCCCGTATATGCACTATTGGCTTCCCTGCTCATAGTTATCCATCAAAAAGAACCCAATATATATCTCTTGGTCTTTTTGGCATTTCCGGCCTTATGGATCTATGCACCCTTTGTTAAAATGTTCCCTGTAGGCTTAGGGCTAAAGATGATGGTAGCTTCCACCGTATTCGTAACGCTGACCTTCTTATTATTGCTGCCCATCTTTGGGTTTTTCAAAAACAAGAATCGCATTGCGTACATAAGTATGATACTTTTTATCGGCTTTATGATCGCTGCACATCTAAAATCCGATTTTTCTGCCGAAAATGCGAAGCCTACCAGTCTTTTGTACGTTATGGACGCGGATAATAGTACGGCCAAGTGGGCCACCTATGAAAACTATTTATCCGATTGGACCGCCCAATACCTAGGTGCGGACAAAAAATTGCCCGAAAAACTAGCGGACCGTACCATCAGCAGTAAATACACCACGGGCTTCACTTATGTATCCGAAGCGCCCTTAAAAAAGATAATGCCCCCCATAGTCGAAAAAACAGGGGATACCATTATTGGGAATGAACGCGTATTGGAAATATGCATCACTCCGCAAAGGAACGTAAACCGCCTGGAAGTATTTTCCAATGATTCCATAACAAAAGCTATGGTAAACAACATAGCCTTATCCCCATACTATCTGGAAAACAGACGAAGGGGTAAATTGGTTACACATTACATAAGCCATAATGCATATACCGAGTTGCAACTTACGATTCCCAAGGATTCTATCTTACGGTTGACGCTTTACGAAGCTTCCAACGATCTCCTGAAAAATCCGTTATTTACGGTTCCTGCAAGGCCCGAGAACAGTATTCCCATGCCTTTTGTTTTAAACGATGCCATTCTGGTCACTAAAACTGTACGGTTTGAATAGTACCATTGGGATCTTGGGTTGCGGTTGGCTAGGACTTCCCCTGGCGCAATCCCTACTGACCGAAGGGTATAGGGTACATGGCAGCACTACCTCCCCGGAAAAATTGAATCTGCTGAAAACAATGGGGATACAAGCTTTTTTAGTTTCCCTGGGACCCGATACCGTAACGGGAGACATACCTGCCTTTTTGAGTACTGTTGATATACTGATTATTAACGTACCCCCAAAACTCAGGGGTGGAAACACCGCAAGTTTTATAAAAAAAATGCAGCGATTACTTGATGTAATCAAAGCATCGGATATAAAAAAAATCGTGTTTGTAAGCAGTACATCGGTCTATGGGGAAATTGAGGGAGAACTCACCGAATCCACGGTACCCCTACCTGGAACGGAATCCGGAAAACAGCTATTGGCCTCCGAGGGGCTCTTTGCAAATGACGATCAGCTGCAAACCACAATAATCCGCTTTGGTGGACTGATCGGGCCGACCAGACATCCTATCACCCATTTGTCCGGAAAAAAACAACTTCCTAATGGTAACGCCTATATCAACCTAATTCATTTAGAGGATTGTATCCGCATCATAACGGCTATTGTTACCGAAGGGTGGTGGAACGAATTGTTCAACGGGGTCTATCCCCATCATCCCACAAAAAAGGAATACTATACCCTTGAAGCCCAAAAACGCGAGCTTTTACCGCCGGAATACCTGCCTAATGACAGGGAAATGGGAAAGAAAATCATATCAAACAGGCTAATAAATGTTAAAAAATTCGATTTTACCACTTCTATTCAAAGTTGATACACCACTAAAAAAGTAGCTTTCACAACAAAAACTGCCCTTTTAAGTTAAATTATACCCTTGATTTTAAGCACTTTATAGTTTAACTCCTACCTTTGTCCTATAATTTTAAATCGATTGACATGGAAAATTCAAATTTAAAAGGGAGGATTTTAATGGAAATTGAAAACCTGATCTCCCGCAGTTGTCCCAATCGAAAAATGCCCAAAAACTTTGAAAACCTACATGTTGCTATTGTGAAGAAGCATTACAATGCTACCGATGTATCCATTGATTACCACAGAAAGCGGATAGCTATGGACATTGTGATGGACGATAACGATTACGACCCCCAAAAGGTAAATCTGCATGTACCTACATTACATGCGAATCTTTTGTTTCAAAATCTGCGCGATTTTTTAAAATCGTGTATCGATAAGGACAATAGAAGTGTTGCTTTTTATGCCGGTTTACTTAGATCATATGAAAACAGGGATGTGAAGCTTACAGTTGCTTAAATGTAATTCAACCAAAACCAACATACGTAAAAGGATGCCATATGGCATCCTTTTTTATTGCCTTCCAAAGGTTTAAAAGTTTCCTTAACACTTTACTAAAAAATAATTTAATAGTTTTGCCGCATTAAAACTAACGAAGATGAAAAAACTTGTGTTTACCCTATTGTTAGGTGTAATCTTTTTAGGAAACGCCCAGACCAAAAGCGAACTGCAACAGCATTATGAGGCTTTTTACAAGGAAATGAGATTGCAAGGAGATGTTAATGGCGTCGTAAGTGCATTGACCCACTTAAATGTATTATCCCCCAATAAAGAGCGTAGGGATACCCTAGCATATATATATGCCAATAACAATCAGCACCTACAAGCCCTAAATACGATCGGTATTGAAAAAAACGAAACGGATTCAGAGCTGTCCGTCCGTGTTAAAGCGGCCTCGTTAAAAGCACTCAATCAGCCAAAACGGGCCTTGGAGCAATTCGAGATTCTTTTTAAAAGAAGCCCTAACGCCTACATGGCCTACGAAATGGCCGATTTAAAGGTACAGACAGGTGATAATGCAGGAGCTTCTACCGATATAGAATATGGCCTTGCCAATGCCACCGATGAAATGAAATATGCATTTTATGAAAGACAACAACCCTACGAGGTTCCTTTAAAAGCTGCCCTTCTGCATATGAAAGGATTGGTACAATACAATATGAACCATGAGGATATTGATAGCGCTATAACCCTTATTGACGAGGCTTTGAAAATTGATCCCAATTTTAATCTCGCAAGTTTAAGTAAGCAGGCATTGGTATCCAGAAAGGAACTGCCCGCGGAAACAAAGGAATAATGATTTCGACCCTATAGCAGAAAAGCGGGCGTTAGGCCCGCTTTTTTGTTGGAATCCGATTACACAATTATTGTTGCCTTAACTTAACAAGCAATAGGCTATCCTTTTCTTTTTTAAGTGCTATGAGCTCAGGTATATTCTCATTAGGCACCGCTATGGAAAGAACGTAGTGCGCTATTTTCCATTCATTATCCACTTTTTTCAATACCCCTGAACCACGGCAGAGCTCCATTTGCGTGTCCAATAATTCATCGAACCAAGCCAGGTTTTCAGCATCGTTCAAATAGATGTTTCGTTCTACCGCGGTAAAACTCCAGGCCTTTCCCTTATCAAAATAAGGTTTTGAAAATTCTCTAAATGCCTTGTTTTGCCAGTTCTCGGTAGCATCCGTACCGATAAATACGCCATCATCGGTCATTTTGCTAAAATATACGTCAAAATCGGCATTGGCCGCAGCTTCGTGCCAGGAGTCCAAAACCGTATGAATCTGTTCCTTCATGGACGTTTCTTGCGCCCAAAATAGTGTTGGAACCAATGTTAAAACAAAGAACAATCGTATCTTATTCATCCAGTATCAAGTTAGTATCCAACGTGTTGTTTATAACAACGTTGAATTGGTTTCTCATTGCATTATAGGAATTCACCATTTCCAAAGTGGGTGTCATGGTCTCCGTTCGATCTTCCAAGCTGGCCTTTACCTTTAAAATATAGGTCTTAAAGACTTTCTGCCTACTTTTTATCTGCGGTATATCATAAGCTTCCGGATACTCGGATTTGTCCAAAAGATTCTGTAGTTCTATAACATTATCGATGGCAAAACCCAGATCTTCTTTGTTCTCCGCCTTATAAATAGCCTCAAAACCGGTTTCCAATGCGGTAAACTCCGGCCAATTCTTCAAGACATTGCTTGCTTTTTCATTTACCTGGAATACCTTAGGCAAGGTTTTGGCATCAAAATCCGTTCCCGATCCGGCATCTACCGGTCCATCGTTCTTATTCCTGTTGCAGGAGATGAACAATAGAACGGAAATACCAAAAACGAATACTTTTTCCATAGGACGAATGTACAAAATAATGTAGAAGCTAGCATCGGATTTCCCACTCTTCGGGGGACTTGGTTCATCCTGTTTCGTTTTGAGTTCCATACGATTTCAAACAGGGATTCAAAACTGGGATTCCCTAATAAAAGTTATCTTTACGCGAAATTTATTTAACTTCAATTTTAATGCAAAAATCCATTCTAATTTTAGGGGCCTGTGGACAGATCGGGACAGAACTTACATTGGCCTTACGGGAAAAATATGGGAATGACCAGGTAGTCGCCAGTGATATAAGGGAGGGTAGTAAAAGTTTGATGGATTCCGGTCCTTTTGAATTATTGGATGCCACCAATTATGATGCTATCGAGGATGTTATCATGTACTACGAAATTGAAGAGGTATACCTTATGGCCGCCATGTTGAGCGCCACTGCCGAAAAATTCCCCATGCGCGCCTGGAGCTTAAATATGAACTCTCTTTTTAATGTATTGAATCTTGCCAAAGAACACAAGGTCGGTAAAGTGTTCTGGCCGTCCAGTATCGCTGTTTTTGGTCCCAACACCCCCTCTGAAAACACACCTCAGCATACCATCATGGAACCAAGTACGGTCTACGGCATTAGTAAACAATCCGGGGAGCGTTGGTGTGCCTATTATCACAATAAATATGGGGTAGATGTGCGAAGTGTACGCTACCCGGGACTAATTAGTTGGAAAACGCTTCCTGGTGGTGGTACCACGGACTACGCCGTAGAAATATACCATAAAGCTATAGCGGGTGAAAAATATACCTGCTTTTTAAAGGAACATTCAAAATTACCCATGATGTTCATGGATGATGCCATACGGGCAACGGTAAAAATCATGGAAAGCGATCCCGCATCCCTCAGCGTTCGCTCCTCCTATAATTTAGCGGCAATGAGCTTTACCCCTGCAGAAATAACCAAAAGCATTCAACTCCATATTCCTAAGTTCGAGGTGGCTTACCAACCGGATTTTAGACAGGCCATTGCGGATTCCTGGCCCGGTAGTATTGACGACTCCGACGCGAATACGGACTGGGGATGGGAAGCTAAATTTGATTTAAAAAAAACAACGGAAGAAATGCTAAACAAACTACAAAACTGAATAAAAAAAGGTCCCTCCTCTTCCCTACCATTGTCATTAGGGTGCTTGTATCGCCTCAATTGATTATACCTGAATCAGTAAAATGCTCCATTAATCGTCATCGTCTTCTTCACGCGACATGGCCTCGGGATCTACTACCGCTTCAGGGTCATCGGAACTAAAATCCTCATAATCGTCCTCATCATAATTCTCCATGGTTATCACCAATTTAGCACTGATCTTTACTAAATATTTAGTATCGCCCGAAGTAACCTCAACGGCCTCGATAAGTTCACTCTTGGCATTTCTAAACCTAATGATATCCCGATCATCATAACCATCGGGGTATCTTTCGACCAGAAGTTTGAGTACTTCCGGGGTCAATTTTTTAAAATCAACGATTACTCTTTTTAGGTTGTCCATAATTGCGTGTTTAAAAGATAAACAAAAATTAAAGGTGCTACAATAATTACATTACGTTCCACAGTGTATTTTAGTATATCCATCAATTTCCCCAAGGTGATTTTTTATTGGGAACTGCCACTGGATAAAACCCAATAATGCTAGTAGCATCACTTATCTGGCAGAAAAACTCCGAAAAGGTATTGTCTCCGTTTCATGTTCCATACCTATGTTTTGTAAGTTATTAAGGTAGAATGCAAGTCTCTATGTCCTGTTCGTTATAAAACCAAGAAAATGCAATGCTCAAACATTGGTTTGTTTTTTCAGTGGTAAGCACAAAATAATAGTCGTGTTGACTAGAAACGATCGAAGTAATACCGGAAGCTAGCTTTAAAATTCGGTTACCTATCTTATAAGCTGTCCTAGGGTTGGACTTCCTTACCCCCAAAAACCCGAACATAGAAACACAGTTCATAATGTTCCGCTAAACGCATCACAAATGAAATCAAAAAAAATGAAAAAACAGTTTTTCCAAAGAAAATAAGATGAATTGCCACAAACGGCCATTTCTAAAATGGTTCCACATTCAATCCTTTCACAATCCGTTCATTTATAGCTTATTAATTTTTATATTTAATCCATGAAAACTGAAGCTTTGAAATCAAAAAAATACATCCCCTATATAATGTTACTGTTCATTGTGGGGTTCCAAGGGAGTATAACTGCGCAAGTGGCATCCAACGTCTATTATTTTGAGGAAGATAATAACGGAAAAACCAGGAAGCACGAACTAAAAATAAATAATAACTATGTAGTGCATACGGTTTATGAAAAATCTCCGGCTAAATTTATAAAGACCCAAGGCGGATTTGTAGAAATCCATGGGAAGCGTTTGAAGGTACTTCTGGAGTTTAATTCCAATTATGAGCAAGACTCTTTGCGCAAATTGAGTATTCCCTTTGAGATGGAACATAAAAACTTGATTTTGAATTGGGAGACCAAAATGATTTTTAAACCTGAAAAAAATCAAAGTCAAGATTTGGATGGCCAGTGGCTATTTGCTACCCGAGGCCCCGATGAAGGCCAGGAACGCCGGGGAGAGGAAAATCCAAGAAAAACCTTAAAATTCCTGATGAACGGTCGTTTTCAATGGATCGCCTATAACACGGAAAGCTTAAAATTTTTCGGAACCGGTGGTGGTTCTTTCATTGCTAAAGATGGTATCTATACCGAAAACATCGAGTTTTTCTCCAGGGATGATTCCAGGGTAGGTGCTTCGTTACAATTTGATTATGAAGTTAAAGAGAATGATTGGCACCATACCGGAAAGAACAGTAAGGGCGAGCCCATGTACGAGATTTGGGCAAAGCGAGGCCTATAAGCCTATGTTGCATGGTCTATATCGGATTTACCCCCGGTTTTTTTTAGGAGTTTGATCTGATGGATTTCGATGCCTTTATCGATAGGTTTTAACATATCGTACATATTTAGGGCCACAATACTGGCCCCGTGCATAGCCTCTACCTCCACCCCTGTTTTATAGATGGTCTTTACGGTAATCAGGATTTTGATCTGTAACCCCTTGATCTCATAGGTAATATCCGTATATTCTATAGGCAAGGGGTGACAATCTGGAAGGAGGTCCGCCGTTTTTTTTACCCCTAACAATCCGGCCGCTTTGCTCATGGCAAATACATCTCCCTTAGGAACGGCATTATTTATAATGGCATCTATGGTTTCTTGGGCGCTTAGTTGCACTATGGCCTGCGCGATTGCCGTTCTTAGTGTTGCCGATTTATGGGTAATATCTACCATAATCAATTATTTACCTTCCATTGATAGGTGTCGTCCTCAAAAAGCTCCTTCCCAAAAATAGGTACTTGTACCTTTATTTCTTCCACAACATGATGTAGTGCTTTAAAAACTTCTTTTCTATGAGGCGATGAAACAAAAACAAACAGGCATATCTCCCCCACCTTTACGATTCCGGAACTATGGTAGATATGCATACAACTTAAGTTGAACTTTTCAAAAGTTGCCTCCCGTATCTCATGGAACTTTTGGTTGGCCATGTCCGCATAGGCCGTATATTCTATGGCCGCTACCGTTTTACCATCGATATCATCTGCCCTAACCTGTCCCAGAAAAATATCATGTGCCCCAATTTGGGTCTTGGATTGGTGCTTGGCAATAGAATTCGCAATGAATTCTGGTGAGATAGCTCCTGTTACAAATACGTTTTTTACCGCTTTCTTTTCCATGAAAAAGTACTTTGGTACTAAGGTAAACAAGATTTGGGAAACAGTTAATAATTGAAGAAAATAAGTAGCCCCGGCAAGAATCACTTCGACTGCGCTCAGTATGGACTTTTATTCAAAAGCTACACCTGTACATACTTTGTATCTTTTACGTAGCCACTTTGTAGCCCCGGCAAGAATCGAACTTGCATCTAAAGTTTAGGAAACTTCTATTCTATCCATTGAACTACGGGGCCAATATTTGGATTGCGAATTTATGAATACTTTTTGAAAAGCTTTTTGTCCATTTCAGGATATTTTTCAAATCTAGCGTATATTCTGCGCTGTTCATTGGTTTTATGGACTTAATCCTGCCCTATGGCCCCGGATGTATGCCGTATGGGCCCAATAACACCCTTGAGAGCATCATGGTTCTGCCTTGGAAGATTTCTATTATGATATAAGCTACCTTTACTTAGGCTTGTGCCTAGTCAACACATAACTGAAACCCTTGTCATGCGGCCCCAAAACTTTTACTTGAATTTCCGAATCATTAGTAATGATATATTGAATCTTTTTAGGAAAATCATGAGTGTCGTTTTCAAATGAAAGCCCTTCTTTAAAACTGCTGTTAAGAATAAAAGGAATTGTCTTACCCTCGTTTTGATCAGGAACCATTGCTTTATAAACCAAGGTGTTTCCTTCCATGGCAATACTTAACTGTTCCGTAATCACTTTCTGATGTTCTTTTATCTTGAAACCGTAGCCTTTTAACGCCGAGTTTTCAGATTGCTCCCAAACTTCGTACTGCTCTTTATCCCGTACTTTCCAAGTGCCGACCAATAGTGCTACCGTTTTGGCCTCTTGGCCCAGGATAGTTTCATTGGCAATAAAGAAAGTCAATAGTATCAGTAAATAGGTGGTGGTTTTCATAACTGGGATTTTCTGTGAGACACAAAGATAAAATGCCTTGGACATTCTCCATTGTACAAAAGCGACAGTTCACTTCCTTAGAAAAAAATTCGCCATATTCCTTTCCGTAAATCCATATCTAGAGGGCTCTTCTCCCGTAAACTCCTTAAAGTTTTTAATGAAATGCGATTGATCGTAATATCCTGCCCTAAAAGTTATTTCGGCCCAATCTACGGATGCTTCCTGTACAAGCTCAAAAATTTTGGAAAAACGTATTATCCTGCTGTAAAATTTTGGAGACACCCCAATGTAAGTTTTAAAATAATGCTCCAATCCTCTCCGGGTCAGTCCTACCTCGTATGCAATTTCTTGAATACTAACCGTTCCCTTATGATCTAAAATCATATGTACGGCCTGTTCTCCCTTCTTTACTTCTACGGTAGATTCTTCTAAAAAAGTTGCTATCCAATGCTCGGTTTTACTTACTTTTTCCTCAAACGAAGCACCGGACAACGCAATTTGACGCAACGGAACCAAAGCTTTAAAACGGTTAAAATCTATAGCAACCACTTGGTCTGTAATGGTATCCATAGGTATGTTGAAGAACTTTTTTAATACCCACGGTTTCAGTTTTAATGCAAACATGCCTATCTGACCAGTGTTTTTTAAATAAAAATGATTTCTGATCTGGCCCGCCATCAAGCAGCTCTCCTGTAATTCCCAACGACCGTTAATATTACATTCAAAAGAATCCCCATAATGAAAGATCATCTCTGGATATCCATCTGGAATTATTTTTTCGTGAAAGCCTTTGGTGAAGTCGTTCTCTTTGATCATCCAGAAATTTTGAATGACATGGGATACAGCGACCGAAGGTTTGGCTTCATAAAATTCCATATGCCAATACTAAGGAATTTTAGTCAGATAGATGATAACTAGGGGACAAATGGTATAATTGGAAATCTACGGCATAGATATCCCGATGAATATTATGCATACTTTTTTTTAAGCTCGGCGAACCTTCCAGATTTTCCGTCCTGTTTGGTTTTTTCTCTTCTATATTTCAAATTAGAATGGTTTAATCGTCCCTGATACCCATTTTTAATAGCTTAAAAATATCATACTGTAAAAATGAAATATAAAGGAACTGATTTTAAATATGTGGATTACCTCTGGAACGATGTAGAAGCTTCCAAACTTGGCGATGATCAAGTGGCCCTTTTCTTGTATAGATCCAATATCCTGGGAGCAGATTTAAGAATAACCAACTATGGGGGCGGTAATACCAGCTGTAAAACTTTGGAAAAAGACCCATTGACCAACAAGGAGGTAGAAGTGATGTGGATCAAAGGCTCCGGTGGGGATATAGGAACGCTTACGAAACGTGGAATTGCCGGATTATATACCGATAGATTAAGAAATCTTAAAAACGTCTATCAAGGGCTCGCGGATGAAGACCGTATGGTGGGACTTTTCAATCACTGTATTTATGATTTAGATAGTAAGGCTCCATCCATAGACACCCCATTACATGGTTTATTACCTTTTAAACATATCGATCATCTACATCCCGATGCCTTAATTGCCGTTGCAGCGGCCAAAGACAGTGAGAAAGTGACCAAGGAGATATGGGGTGATACCATGGGCTGGGTACCGTGGCAGCGACCTGGATTCGACCTCGGACTGCAACTGGAAAAATGCTTGAACGACAATCCCGGCATCCGTGGCATAATTTTGGGGAGCCACGGGCTTTTTACTTGGGGGAATACTTCCCATGCATGTTATTTGAACAGTCTAGAGGTCATTGAAATGGCTTCCATGCATATTGAACGGAAAATTCGGAAAAACGGAAATGTTTTTGGAGGACAAAAAGTACAATCCCTTTCTAAAGAGGAGCGTTTGGACAAGGCCGCTACCCTTATGCCCATGTTAAGGGGGCTTTGTTCTTCCGAAAATCGCATGATAGGCCATTTTACCGATACGGATGTGGTGCTGCAATACATCAACAGCTACAATCTAGAACGTTTGGCACCTATGGGCACCTCATGTCCTGATCATTTTTTACGTACAAAAATACAACCTTTGGTATTGCAGTTAGATCCCCATGCGGACATGACCGATACAGATACCGTATGTAATAAATTGCAGCCTGCCTTTGAAAATTATCGGGAGGAATACAAACAATATTATAAAACTTGTAAACGGATCAACAGCCCCGCCATACGGAATCCCAACCCGGTAATTATTATCTATCCCGGAGTCGGCATGTTCAGTTTTGCAAAGAACAAACAGACCGCGCGCGTGGCAAGTGAGTTTTATTGCAATGCCATAAATGTAATGCGTGGGGCCGAAGCGATTTCCAGTTACACTTCATTGCCAAGACAGGAAGCATTCGATATTGAGTATTGGCTATTGGAAGAAGCCAAATTACAACGTATGCCCAAAGAAAAGTCCCTTTCCAGAAAAGTAGCCCTGATTACGGGAGCCGGTGGGGGTATAGGAAAAGCAATTGCCGATAAATTGGCCGCAGAAGGCACAAACGTAGTACTTACCGATATTGCCGAAAATTCTTTAAAGGAAGCCTTGTCAACCTATGCAAAGGATACGGCCAGCTATGCTGTATGCGATGTTACAGAGCCGGATTCTATTGCCCGGGCCTTTAAAAAGGCTTGTCTTGAATTTGGTGGTGTGGATATTGTGGTACACAGTGCGGGTCTGGCCATTTCAAAACCTTTGGAAGAAACTACCGAAAAAGACTGGGACCTATTGCAAAACGTACTGGTTAAAGGTCAGTTTGAACTGGCAAAATTTGCCGTAGAAATTATGAGAAAGCAAAATTTAGGCGGAGATTTTATAAGTATTGCCAGTAAAAATGGACTGGTTTCCGGCCCTAACAATGTAGCTTATGGGACTTCAAAATCCGGACAACAACATATGGCAAGGCTCTTGGCCGCCGAGCTGGGCAATGACAAAATACGTGTAAATACGGTAAATCCGGATGGTGTCATTATAGGAAGTAAAATATGGGAAGGTGAGTGGGCAGAAGGAAGGGCCAAAGCCTATGGTATAACGGTAGATGAGCTTCCGTCCCATTATGCCAAAAGAAACCTGTTGAATGAAATCATCTATCCGAAAGACATCGCCAATGGTGTTTTCTCCCTAGTGGGAGTATTGAATAAAACAACGGGTAATATCATCAATGTGGATGGTGGTATGGCCAATGCATTTGTACGGTAGTTTATTTGAGTTGGTTTTGTAAAACCTCCATGGCATTAAGTAGAAGTTTGTGGAGGTTTTCTCTATGAGAAAACCGAAAAAAGGGGCAATTGTACCAAATGCATATGGAAAGGTACCGTTTAAACAACTTATGGGAATCCAACTAACCGATTTGCCCAAACATCCAATCACGTTCAACTGCCTTCAGGATTGTTGGATTTATCCACACAAGCACGATTATTATTTCTCTCTATTTGCAAAAACAAAGTATATGCTGTGCTTCAAAGAATAACTTCACTAAAAATAATTTCTTGTAATGACTGCATATAAGCTAGACATTAATAGGTACTATGGATTAATGGTACTCTTCGTATTAATTACCGGGTGTAAGTATCCTAAAGAAAGCCCTGTAGCACAAACAGACAGTACAAAGCAATCGTTTCTAGAAAAAAACGTGACCGAATGGGTCGATCCGTTTATTGGAACCAGTAATGAAGGGAATACCCATCCTGGTGCCGTATTGCCCTGGGGATTGGTAAACCTTAATCCGCAGACCAAAAATTTCAGGAAAAAGGCTACCGGCCCGGCAAGTTATGAGTTTGGAGATCCCTTCATCTATGGTTTTTCCTCAGTAAACATTTCGGGTATCGGTTGCCCTGCCGCCGGGAGCATTCCTCTGAAGTTTTTTACCGGTGATTTCTCCAATGATATTGACCGGATAAAATCCCCATATTCAGATGAAAAGGCAGTACCCGGGTATTACCGAGTTTCTTTGGACAAACATAAGGCAACCGTAGAAATGACCGCCACGCAAAGAACCGGTGCTTTCCGATTTAAAACCCAAGAGAGAACCAAACAGGTATATATTGATCTGGGAGCCAATATGAGCCATTTCAAAGGAGGCGAAATAGCAATCTCCGAAGAGAATTTTATTGTTGGATATCAAAACGATGGTAAATTTTGCGGAACGGGCCATCAACAAAAGATATTCTTTGCCATACGACCAGATGACGATTATAGTACATTGCGGATCATTAAAAATGGAAAGTTTACGGGCAACAAAAAAGCGAAGGGCAATTCCGTTGGTGCGGTTCTTACCTATGATTCTCCACAAAAGAATAATGAGATCAACATAAAAGTAGGGATCTCGTTTGTATCCATCAACAACGCTTTGAAAAACTTACGGCAAGAACAAAAAAGCTTGTCTTTTGACGAAATCCAGAAAAATGCCAGTAGGGAATGGAAAAGCAAATTATCCGTAGTATCCTTTGGTAAAGGCTCCGAAAAAGATTTTACCATTTTTTATACCGCGCTTTATCATTCCTTGTTGGCCCCTCAGGTTTTCAATGATGTAAATGGTGAATACATTACTATGGAAAACGGTAAAACGTTAAAGACCGATCGGACCCGGTATACTACTTTTTCATTATGGGACACCTACCGGACCCTACATCCGCTCTTAACGTTATTATACCCTGAACAACAGACAGACATGTTGAATTCCATGATAGGCATGTATGAGGAATCGGGTTGGCTTCCCAAGTGGGAACTGTTCGGCCAAGAAACCGCGGTAATGGTCGGTGATCCTGCATCAATAGTCATAGCGGACAGCTATATGAAGGGATTACGGAACTTTGACACGGAGATGGCCATGGAGGCTATGAAAAAATCGGCGGAAAAGTTAGTTGAAAACCCGATACGACCTGGAGTGGAACAGTATTGGAAATATGGGTTTATACCCATGGACGACAGAGGTGGAAATCCGATGGAATTCAGTTTTTCCAACGGTGTTGTTTGGGGACCGGTTTCTACGACCCTGGAGTACAATCTTGCAGATTACGGTATAGCGGTCATGGCCAAAGAAATGGGCGACACAAAAACATATGAAAAGTTTTTCATGCAGAGTATGTCTTTTAAGGCCTTATTTGATGAAAAGAGTGGGTTCCTTCGTCCAAAAAACAAAAACAATGAATGGTACAAACCTTTTGATCCCTTGCAGCGCTATGGTGACATACAATTGAACAGCAGCGGTGGAATGGGCTTCACGGAAGGCACGGCATGGCACTATCGTTTTTTTGTTCCACATGCCATAGACACCCTGATAAGCTTAAAGGGTGAAGCACGTTTTTTAAAATCTTTGAATGAGCTTTTCTCCAAGGGATATTTTGATATGACCAATGAACCGGATATAGGTTTTCCCTTTTTGTTCAATTATATCCAAGGTAACGAATTCCGAACCCAAGAAGTGGTCCGGAACTGCATAGCGACCTATTTCCATGATGGCCCCAATGGCCTACCTGGGAACGATGATGCCGGGACTATCTCCGCTTGGTTAGTTTTTGCAATGATGGGAATCTACCCCGATGCCCCGGGAATACCTAAATACCAAATTGCCTTACCAACATTCGATAACATTAAGATTAAGCTAGATAATCGTTTTTATGAAGGAGACTATATCCATATCAGAAAAGAACCTGAAATAAAAACGGCAAAAAAGCTGAAAATAAATGGAGTGGCCCAAGAGGATTTTGAGATTTTTCACGACCTGATTACTTCAGGAGCGACCATTGAATTGTTCCATGAGGACAAAGCCGAACAAAGACATTAGCGGGTCTCTTCCGAAATACTTGAATACTTCTTCTTGTATTGCTTTGGCGTAAATCCGGTGATTTTTTTAAAATTTACGTAGAAGACGGATTCCGATCGAAAACCACTATCTACCGCTACGGCAAATATGGTCAAATCTTTATGTTTATCACTTTCCAATAGTCTTTTGGCCTCTTCTATTCGCTTTTCGTTAATGTAAGAACTAAAGGACTTTCCCAAATAGTCGTTCAAAACAATTGACAGTATGTAAGATTGTACCCCTAACCTATCCGCAAGTTTTTGCTCGTTCAATTCCGTATCCAAGTGAATTTTCTCATCAACTATAAGCGTATTCAATTTATCCAAATAGATATGTCCATCGGGCACTTTAGAAGTGTTCTTGGATTTAAATATGGGAAGCCCCGATAGTATTTTGGGATATTTGAAAAAAAAGAATATGGTGATAAAGATTATGGAGCATGTAAATATGATATAATTGAGCTCCACTAATTTTTGGATTACATTCCTTACGGAACCTTTATCAAAATTAGTGACAACGATTACAAAATAACATAAGTTCATTAGGGCTATATAGGTTAAAACCCCCAAAAAAATGGTCAGCATTTTTGGCCACCATAAAATGGCTTTCTTCTTTATGATATCGTTGTGCTTCTGTATAATCTTCCATCCTTTTGTAAAAAGGAAAAGTTTCCATGAGAAAATAACGAACAGTACAATTTTATGATATAAGGAACCTATATAATTCTCGAATGAAAAATCATTGCTGAATAAAACGGTAACAATCAGAATGGAACCCAAGACCATAGGAAGGTACAGATATTCTTTATCCTTTTTATGTATTCCGTTCCCCACCACAGCTTTTATGTACAGGAACAGCAAGGTGGGCAACAAAAGATCTAAGACATCGGGTATGACCAATAATTTTGGAAAAGCATCTTTCCAATCCTGATAACGCAAAAGATACTGAATCAATATATTAAGGGAAGTAACCAAAAAAATTAAGGAAAGCACATAATTATTCCTGGCCTTTTTTACTATAGGGATAAATATCCCTACAATAAAACTTTGTACACAACCCCAAATAAAGAAAACAACTGCCATGTTAAAGGAAAAGTAAGAAGATCAATAAAAAATAATTTTAGTTGAATATAATAATATAATAAATTGAAATTACCATATTCAAGAATATGGTCGAAATTAAGTTAGACTTTTAACGCGAAAAACAATTGAATCTTATTGCGGCCACTAGTTGTTCGCTTCCTTGGAAAATTCATCTAAAATCGCTATTAATTCCCTATAATTTGGATTGGAAACATCAAAAATATTCGTTGTTTCCGAAATATCCGCATTAAGATCATAGAGCTGAAAGGATTCCCCATATGATTTTGGCGTTACGTGATAAGGGAATGAAAAACCGCCCGAACCCAAGCCGGCTATAAGCTTCAAGGAATCTTTTCTTATTGCAAAAAATCCTCTTGAGGAATGGTGAATCAAAAAATCCCTTTCTTCCAATTTTTCTTTGGCACCATTCAAAATAGGTAGGATACTAAGGCTATCTTCCCCCTCTCCTTTCTTGAGTTTCGTACCTGTTAAATCGGCAAGAGTAGCCATTAAGTCATTGAGCAGGATTGGCGTAGCAGATGTTGAGTTTGCCCTTATCCTATTTTTCCAGCTCACTACAAAAGGTACCCTATGGCCTCCTTCATAGATATCCGCCTTTTGGCCGCGATAAATAAAATTTCCATTGTGCCCGTAACCCGGGTCTATATAGGCCCTTTGAAAAGTACCATTGTCACTGGTGAATATGATAAGCGTTTTTTCCAACAAACCTTGCGATCGCAAGGTATTGGAAATGGTTTTTACGACATCGTCTACCATGTGGATGAAATCTCCATAAATTCCCGCTTTACTTGTACCTTTGAATTGATCAGAAGGCAGCAAGGGACTATGGGGGGCGGTCAAAGGGAAATAAAGAAAAAAAGGATGTTTTCTGTTTTCCTTTATGAAATTTACAGCCTTTTCAGTCAATTTGGGCAATACCCTTGCATGCTTAAAACCTGTTCCCGCCAAGCCAGCGTGCCATTGCGTCAAACTATCCCTTTCCTCTAAAATTTCTTTTTGAACAGACTTCATGGGCAGGCCCAAAATCGTATTATTTTCAATATAACAATAAGGTCTCATGTCCAAGGATGCGGGAATTCCGAAAAAATAATCGAACCCCAATGATGTGGGACCATTCTTTATGGGTTTTGTAAAGTCTATACGCTCCCCGGGGTATTTTGATGGGTGAAGTCCTTTATTTTCCCAAGGCGCCACTTCCCCATCCTTTACAGACCAGGACATTCCAAGGTGCCATTTTCCTATACATGCGGTTCGGTAACCACTGTCCTTTAATAGAGACGCCACCGTTGTCCTAGTGGAATCTATCAATGGTGGGGAATACCCCCAAGTAACGCCCCTTTTCAAAGAAGTACGCCAAGCATATCTTCCCGTGAGTATGCTATATCTGCTTGGAGTACAAACAGAGGAGGAGCTATGTGCATCCGAAAAACTCATCCCGGAAGCGATTAAAGAGTCGAGCGCAGGCGTATGGAGCTTCGCCATAGGATTAAGGGCACTAATATCCCCATATCCCATATCATCGGCCAAAATGTAAACTATATTTGGTTTTTCCGTTAGCGTAGATCGATTTTTGTCCGGCACGGATTTTTCTTTATTCGCACAAGATACTGTGGCAAGTACGGCCAAAACCATCGCATTAAAGAAAATAATCTTGAAATTCATACACTAGAGTTTTAGTTGTAAAATCTATTTTAACGAATAATATGAGAAGTGGTTTCACTCTCCTCATAGCCATAGCGCACTGTTTTAATTGCTATTTTTTGTATATCCGCTTTTGAAAATGGCCTAGAGTAAATATGCCATCTTTTCCCATTATTTACTTTATAGGCAATAGTAGCACCTTCGGTTTCACATGCTAAAAAAATACTGTCGTTCTCAAAAACTATCCTTCCTTCCCTGGTTTTGGGCCGTATGCCCCCTGGCCACATTTTCTCGGCCTGATCCGTTTCAGGAACATCTTTTAAATCCCCATAATGGTTTTGCCAATCTTCAAGGGCATTTCCCATACGGCTCAAATCGTCTTGGTAGTTGGGGAGTGTGGCCAAGTTTTCCAACTCAAAGGGATCCTCGTTCAAATTATACAGTTCCTCGTTTGGTTTTGGCCCTTTTAACCAATATGATTGATTTTCATTTAACTTGCCCAACTTTTCCATCTCCTTGATCTGTACCATTAAGGGCATTTGATTCAGGAAAGTAATTTCTTGCGAGTATGGGACCTCCGGACTAAAATTTCTAATATATTTAAAGTTTTTGTCCCTGACCGCCCTTCTGATATCATATCTATTGTCCATACGATCCCTTGCCGCATATATATGCGCTCTTGGATCCTCCGCCAATGTGGAAATCATGGATTTTCCCTGCACCCATTGTGGAACTTCAATTTCGGCCAGTTCCAAAACGGTAGGGGCCAAATCTACAAAACTATAAAGATTTTCATCCCTTGAAGGTTGACTCCAATTCTTGGGCAGATATTTTTCAGGATAGTGAACGATCAAAGGCACCTTTATACCGCTATCATAAATCCATCTTTTACTACGAGGTAGGCAATCGCCATGGTCGCTCATAAACATGATTATCGTATGCTCCAGAAGGCCGTCTTCTTCCAAGGCATTTAAAATCTTTCCTATTTGAACATCCATTCTGCTCACATTATCATAAAGTCTCGCAATATGTTGGCGACTCATCTGCGTATCGGGCAAAAATGGCGGAATCACAACGGCATCAGGTTCTACACTGTTTTTTTCATCAAAAGATGGACGTTTTAGGACATCTGGGGCCAGATTTGGTCTTCTTATTCCAAATTCATCAAAAAAACGATTTTTGGTGCTGTCCGGCCAAATATTGATTTCATGGGTAATCTCAAAGGTGTAATAAATGAAGAACGGGCGTTCTTTATCTGCTTCGGGTCTATTTCGCCATGATGGGTATGCGGATACCTCATCCCAAATAGTAAATGGTTCACCAAACTGATAGTCCAGCTTTTTATAAGAAGCCGTCCAGTAACCGTTCATCCTAAGAATTTCGGGGAAAGCCCTGATCTCCGGAGGCGGTACCGCATTATATTTTGGAAAACCTGATATATCCAAGACTCCCGACTTTTGTCTCATGTGCTGTGTTCCAATACTGGTAGGATACATCCCCGTAATCATAGAAGAACGGCTGGGCGCACAGACCCCTGAAACCGTAAATGCATTCTCATAAACGATACCCTTGGCCGTTAGCTTATCTATATTCGGCGTATGGGCCAAACTATCACCATAAGCGGCAAACCTTGGGCCAAGATCCTCTGCCACCAACCATATGATATTAGGCCGCTTTTCAATAACAGGAGCATTGGAATCGTTATGTTTAGTTTTATTGAAATTGCATGCTATACCTAATAGACCAAAGCCGATAACCACACTAATTTTTTTATGCTTCATTTTGTTCGCTATTGAAACTTGATTATGGATATGGAATGGGGCGACAGTTTAATGGTATCGGCGAAATCCAAGGTATCCACTACAATATTCTTAAAGCCTATCACTGGTGCTGAAGGATCGGAAGCATAACTAGCTACGCTGCCACTATTGTCCAATATTCCCGTCAACGCAATTTCCTGTTCTTCAAAACCATAATTTACAACAATGGCGGTCTTATGGTGATCATTACTAAATGCACAACCCTTTAAGGTACTGAACCGTTCTCCCCGATCATCGATCAGAAAAGCGGCATCATCAAAATTTAATAGGGCGCTCTCTTCCATACCCATCATGGCCTCACCGAACAATTTGGTGATCATACCGCCGGAAGACAAGGTATAGGGCACCGATTTAATTTTTCGGGATTCAAGATGTTGGTAATTGAGGGTATCGGTGTGTACCATGCCAAAAAGATTTCCAGCAAGGTTATGCATGTGTGATAATTGAATGTCTTTTTCCAAAAATTTGAAAAGGTACTCGGACAATATCAATGTCTGAGCCCAGCTGTGAAGTACTACGGAGTTGTCATCCCTAATATTAAACTCGGTAACCCATAATTCCATCTCCTCCGGCACATAAAAATTATCCATTTTTTTTAAATTCTGTTCGGCCGTTGTAAACATATTGGTATAAGCTTTCCTGTCCTTTAAGAGCTGTAGCTCCCATTCCTGTCTTTCGGATAGTTTTTTTGGGCCTACCCTTGTGGCCGTTTTCAACGCTCCCAGGCCCTCTGATCCGGGAGCGATTTTTTTTCGTTCCAATCTTCCATCAAGACCGGATGGCGAATAGGCGTGAATGGTAATGGCATCTGCATTTTTGCAATTTTTCAATACTCGTTTGTTCCAATCTACTTGCCGGGGATGCCGCTCCAAGTAATTGCCTACAACTGCAAATGATGCTTGAGGAAACGCTTTCTTTAAAACGCTTATCCAAGTTTGACAGGTCTCTCCGTAGGATTCCGGCGTAGGATATTTTAAAAGCGGAAATGGAATGTTAAAATAGAGCTCATTCCCCATCTCAATATATCTAATGGGTATCCCTAAAGATTCGGCTTTCTTAAGATTTCTTACGCTATGCTCCAAATCCTTACTTAGCATGTTCAGCATAAATACCGGAATAATTCCCGTCTTTTGATGCATCCTGGCCAAACTTTCAATTGTGTAACGGTCCGGACTCTCCGTATGATTATTCTCAACCACCCATTTTATCATTAAACTATCGGGAACATTTCTATCCACTGCACCTATATCCCAATCCCAATAATTACCTATGGTCCCTCCAGGATACCGCAATGTTTTTATTTGGGTCTTCTTGGTGACTTCAATTAAACCCTTATTGTTCCAAGGGTCATTAAAACTGATAAGATTAGCATTGGCACCAAGCAGATTTACTTTAATAGGTGTCCATTCACCAATCTTTGCACTACTGGTTTTCTCTTGCGACCTTGCAGAATTGCAGCTACAGAAAATGATAGAAGCGATACCAATTAAGAAGACTTTCAAGCTAATTTGAATGGCCCTTCTTTGAATAGTATGTAAAATCAGCATGTCAATCATTTTGTAAGTCTTGTACATTAAATAGCAATTCCGTGTCCCATTGCGATTGATGGGGATGTTTTTCTTTATGCTCCTTTAGGCCGATATTGACCAAGAAATCGTCATTGACGATATCAAATCTTAACAACAGTTCGTTACGGCCTTCTTTGAGCATAAGCTCAACGGTTTCCGTTCCCGGCCATCTTCTTCTTGCCAATTTGGTTTCATGTAACTTTTTATGGTTTAGCCAAGCGGTGCAATAATTGCTATGACCAAGGCACAGCCATTTTTTTAAGCTTTCCTTACAGTCTATTTGGGTGTATACATAAAGTGAGCGTTCGCCCCTACCGTAGAAATAATCGGCCATATCCATTTCCATCGTATCCGGGCATATCGTTTGGACCCCAAATGCCGATCGGTCAAGGTCCGACTGTTTTAGAAGGAGGCTTGGCGTTTCCGGTTTTATGAATTCCGTTGCCGGTCTTTGTAAGTCGTGATTCATATATCTTACAGAGGGGAGTGAACTCATGCCATGGTCCGGATAGTGTGGATCCATTGCGATCAGATTGCTGTCATCCTGCATAAACGGGCCTAACAACAACCATTTACCGTAATTGGGAACTCCTCTTTCATATACTTTGGTGCCGGAACCTTCCACATGAATGGTATACTTTAAGCTGGGAGCGACCGGAACAGTATGATCTGTAAGAAGAAGCACAAATTCTAGAGGATACTTTTCTTTTGCCGGAATGATAATTTTTTCGGACTGATTTTCAAAAAAATCGGAAGTCATCAAAAGTCTTAATTCCAATGGTTTATCGGTAAGATTTTCAACGGCGACCCTTACAAGGCCATTTTTACCGGAATTAATATTTGGATAGTCAAGAATACCGGTATTCAGTCGATATTTCTCTCTATTCTCAAAGGGTGTTTCTTGAAAGGGGTAATTACGAACGACAAAATCAGCATTAAGTTCCAAAAAAGGCCCTGCTGCTTTACAGACCATCTCGGTCAAATCGGCAATACTTTTAGGGCAGCTTATACCGTGAATCTCCGGGCTGACCAAAATTTCGTCGCCCACGCGTTCTTTCCAGATTTCCGGCATGGCATCATAACCCACAATGATACCCAGTAAAGCCCCGGCAGTGGCAACAATACAATCGCTATCGTGTCCGTAATGCAAAGCGGTACTTAGATGATCTAGATTACCCTTTGATGTCAATAATGATAATACGGTAAACCCTATATTCATAGGAGCGGAGGTAAAGTCGGCATCACCATACAGACTTTTAATCTTTCCCGCCGTAATTTCAGGACCGTACCTATCGTTCCATTGCAGTACGGAAGTAATCAAAGTGGAACAGGCACTATTTTTAGGGATATATGCCAAACCTTTTTTCAAAACTACATGGATATCATTTTCAACAAAGGCCAAGGCCGCACAGGCGGATAAAAATTGCTCCGCGGCTATGGAAAAACCTTCATGATCCAAAGTACTGTCCATATGGGCGTACTGTGCCGCCATTTTAGGATTTCCGGCACACAACATCCCCCATATTTCACTGCGTATGGGAGATCCCATACTATACTTCCAATAGCCATTGTTATGGGAACCCGAGTCGGGATTATCCAATCCCAAACGTATATTCCTAGTAGCTATTCCATACTCGTTCCACGGAAATGCCACATGATTTGCCCAATGTTCCTTAAAATCGTTTTCCCTGATATGAGTCCCCTTTTTCAAAACCATATCCAACCATAATAATTGTAGATCCAAATCATCATTGGCAAAGTTGTTTTCAAAAAGTTTATCATTTAATTTAATCGTATTAAATCTTTTATAACCTTCTATGGGAGCGCCAAGAATACCCCCGGCACACTTTCCTACCCAACCGCCTCGAATTTTATCGTTATAACTAGGGTATTCCAATAATTTTTTCATCTGGGCTTAAGTTGTTCGAATTGCTATTTTTTTGACTTTACAATAACACCCATACTTTTGGTCTTTCCCTTCGGATTTGAAACTTCTTAGTATAAAAATGTTTTTTTTGGGATTTGGGGCTTTCCTAAAAAGTGGCATATTTTAAACTTTGAAATGGCCCTGGATCTTTCCTTTGTCACCTAAAAATTTCATCGGAAAAACTCGGCTATTTTATGTGAATTTGAAAATTAAAAGGGAAATGATTTAGATAAAATCAATTTTAGCTTTGTTAAATTGACGATTCTTGAATTTAATTGATCGTGCTTTTTGCCTAACTAGAAACTAACTTCAAAAAACCGAACTATTATGATGAAAATTTTGTTCAAAAAAGAAACCATAATTTTCTGTATTCTTTTTTGCGGAATGAGTATGGTCATTTATTCCCAACAAATTATAGGAACCATTACGGACTCCGGAGGTATTCCGCTTGCAGGTGCCTCAATTATTGAAAAAGGAACTTCCAACGGTGTTCAGGCAGATTTTGATGGAAACTATACCATTACAGTGACCAATGCAGATGCAACTTTACAATTCTCCTATGTTGGGTTTTCTACCGTTGAAGAAATCATAAATGGAAGATCCACTATTAATGTAACGCTGCAAGAGGACGTTTCAAAATTGGACGAAGTGGTCATCATTGGTTATGGCACGCAACGAAGGGAAAACGTATCCGCGGCCATAGCTACCGTTAATTCCGATGCATTGGAAGGTAGGCCGGTCGCCGATTTTCAAAGTGCCTTACAAGGACAGGTTTCCGGTCTTCAAATCACCAGTAACTCCGGAAGACCTGGAGCAGGCAATAATATACAGATAAGGGGCGCGGGTACTATTACCGGCAATAGCAGTCCCTTGTACGTTATAGATGGTGCCATAGTAGAGAGCGGTGTAGGTGGCGGCGATCCATTTGCGACTATCAATCCGTCCGACATTGCATCCATAAATGTATTGAAAGACGCCTCCGCCGCGGCCATATATGGTGCAAGAGCGGCCAATGGGGTTATCATAATTACTACAAAAAAGGGAACCTCGGGCAAGACGAACATCAATTTTAATACATTCACGGGTTTTCAAAGCGTTACCAACACTTTGGATCTGCTGAATTCGCAACAATACCAAGAAGTCTATAACACGGCCAGGGACAATGCCGGGCAAACACGTATTCCGAATCTTGACGGTACAACGATAACCACCAATACAGATTGGCAAGATGCCATACTACAAACAGGAATTATCCAAAGTTATGAGCTAAGTGCTTCAGGTGGTGGGGAAAAAACCAGATATTATACCTCAATTGCCCATTATAATGAAGAAGGCATCATATTGAGTACTGGATTGGAACGTACTACCGTACGCTTTAATTCAACTACGGAACTGGGTAAATTTACCTTTGGAAATTCAGTGACCTATTCGCGTTCGATTTTTGACAGGGAATATGAGGGCAATAATTTTAATGTGCTCAATTGGGCCATAAGAAATTCTCCAACGGTAGAAATCTTTAACCCGGAATCAGTAGGTGGGTTCGGAGGGCCTACCGAAGATGATGGGAACGACCGGGTTCTAAATCCCGTTGCGGCACAATCGCTGATTGAAAGTGAAAATACCGTAAACCGATTACTTGGTAATGTTTACGGTTCCTACGAACTATTCGATGGCCTTGAAGCAAAAATTAGTCTATCAGCCGATTTAATAAATTTCAAAAACCGTCAATTCGCCCCTTTCTTTCAACAAATTCCCGGTGCCGGGGTAGGTTCCGTGGTAACGTTGGACAATGGTGCTTTTGTGGATGAAAACAGAGGTGACAACAATTCCTTTATCATAGAGAGCACCTTAAACTACCGTAAGGATTTTGGCAGGCACACCGTTGACGCCTTGATAGGCTATACCACACAAGAAAGGACCTCAAGTAATATTTCAGCACGAAATACCGGAGGTTCCATTAGTGTAGGTTTTCCTGTTCTAGATGCGTCCGTAGATGATAATGGCGGTGCGGCCAGGGGTAGAATTACAGAGATACGCACTATATCATATATTGGAAGAATGATATACGACTATGACAACCGCTATCTGGCCACTTTTAACTTTCGTAGGGACGGTTCCTCCATTTTCTCGGCAGGCAACTACTTTGATAATTTCTATTCCGGTTCCGTTGGATGGGTCATTAGTAATGAAGCATTTCTACGGGATAGTAAGGCCATAACCAATTTAAAACTAAGGGCCAGCTACGGGTTTCTTGGCAACGACAGAATTAATGCCAACGCGGCAAGATCTACCTTACAACCGAACATTAGATATATTTTAGGCATTAACGGAGAGGAAGTATTAGGCACCGCAAGGGACAGAAGGGTCGGAAATTCCGCCCTTGAATGGGAAAAACAGGAACAATTGAACATTGGGTTGGATGCCTCTTTTCTAAACAATAAGATAACGCTTACCGCCGATTACTTTGTAAAAACTTCCGATGACCTTTTACTCGATTTTGAACTGCCCGAAACCACAGGCTTCAATAACATCATTATTAATTCCGGTGAAGTGGAAAACAAAGGTTTGGAATTGGCCGTTGGGTATCGTGATCAATTTGGTGATTTCAGCTTTGGAATTTCTGCCAATGCCACTTTTCTCGCAAATGAGGTGACCCGTCTTACCGAAGGTCTTGATTTTATTGGCAGGAACACGAGCAACCTATATGGCAATCAGGCTAGAAATCGCATAGAGGTCGGAAGACCTATTTCCTCTTTTTTCGGTTATCGTGTAGCGGGCATATATCAGTCCCAAGATGAAATTGACAATGGCCCAACACCAATAGGAGCTGCCCAACCGGGAGATTTACGTTTTGCGGATGTCAGTGGTCCGGATGGCGTCCCTGATGGTATTATCAATGAAGAAGACCAAACTTTTATTGGAGATGCCACACAAGACCTTCAATATGGGTTCAGCATTAATATGGGATATAAGGGGTTTGATCTCTCGGCACAATTTCAAGGTGTTTCTGGAAATGATATTTGGAGCGATACCAAGTTCAATACCAACACCTATTATCTGTCCGGAAATCAGTCAACGGCCGTTTTGAACGCGTGGACTCCGGAAAATCCTTCCAATACAATCCCTAGAGCTACGACCGATGGTACCTTCTTTGCACAACCTTCCTCCTTTTATGTAGAAGATGGTTCGTATTTAAGATTAAAGAACCTGCAAATAGGATATACCTTTCAAAGTGACGTATTGAATCGAATTGGGGTGGGACTCTCCAATGCACGCATATATTTTGCAGGCCAGAACGTGTTTACCATAACCGACTATAGCGGTTATGATCCAGAAATAGGGATAACAAATTCCAATGATGGCAACGCATTGGGCTTCGACAATGTTTCCTATCCGCAGGCAAGAACATTGACCATGGGACTTCAATTAGGATTTTAAAAAATTAAAAATTAAAAAAATGAATAATAAGAAAAGAATCACTTTGGTTAAGCTAAGAAATTATATGTGCTTGTTTCTCGCGACGGTCTTTATAGGTTGTAGTGACAACTACTTGGAAGATGCCTTGGTCGCTACCCAATTGGAAGATGGTAATTTCTTTGCAAACGAAGACGATGCCGTTAGCGCAATAAATGCGGTATATGACCCATTCCATGCCGGGGGCTATTTTAAATACCACTATATCAATATTGCCCATATGGCAGGAGAAACGAGACAAACGGACGGTACCACGCAACCTGCCGAACAAGCATATCCAAATTTTAATTTTAATGCCGGTACGGGGCATTTGATCCCCGGGGTATGGAGTGCCTGCTATTTGGGAATACAGAGGGCCAATAATACGATAGAGGGAGTTTCGGCAATGGATGATGCCTTGTTTTCCGATGATAATCTAAAGCAGCGTGTAATTGCAGAGGCTCATTTTCTTAGGGCATTTTATTACTTTGAACTTGTTCGCCTATATGGAGATGTTCCCTTGATAACCGAAGTTTTTGACGGTAATATCGCCAACGAAGATGCGATTTTTCCAGAACGCGATTCCAAGGAAGAAGTATACGAGTTAATAGAGGAAGATTTTATGTTGGCGGCCGCCAACCTTCCGAAAAGTTATGCAGATAGTGATGTTGGACGCGCCACCGCTGGTGCGGCACAGGCCTTTTTAGGCAAAGCCTACCTTTATCAAGAAAAATATGACCTAGCTAGAATTGCATTTAAAGCGATCATCGATGGCAATTTTGCAGCTTATGTGCTTACGGAGAATTTTGGTGAAACATTTGTCTTGGCCGGTGAGAACAATGCAGAGTCCATTTTTGAGATTCAATTTCAGTCCGGTTTCGGAACTTCTTTTGCCGTACCCGTTAATGAAGCTAATTGGATCGCAAACTGGTTTAATCCTACGGCACAATTTCCCTTTGGGTTCAGAAATTCGGTACCATCCAGACAAGCCATTGAATTCTTTGAGCAATATCCTGAAGAAGATGCGGAGCGAAGATTGTACACTTATGCTAAACCCGGGGACACTTGGGGAAGATGGGATCCCGTGGCCGAAGACCCGGTGGAGGCCAGACAATGGAGGGCGCGAAACATTTTAGTACCTTATCCGGATGAGCCCGACTTTGAATTACTGGCCATACGTAAACATTCCGGTGGCTTTGAAGAGCGAGGCGGTTTCAACCAAAACCCCAATAACCATAGGGTGATGCGATATTCCGATGTATTACTGATGTTTGCCGAGTCCGAAAACGAGGTCAATGGGCCAACTGCCGAAGCTTATAACGCAATCAATACAGTTAGGGAACGCGCAGGAGTTCCTCCTGTTAGCGACCTTACAAAGGGAGAATTTTTTGAGCAAATAGTGGTTGAAAGACGCTTGGAATTTATGTTCGAATTTCACCGTTATTTTGATTTGATCAGATGGGACAGAGGCTCGGAAATGCCCGGTTTTACCCCGGGAAGGAATGAACTATTGCCGATACCGGCGGCCCAGGTCGCCAATAATCCAAATCTAGTACAGAATCAAGGATTTTAAATATGTTTTTAATCAGTAGTTAAGTTTAGTTCAAAGGGCCGCTTTTCATGAAAAGCGGCCCTTTTTGTTCGTTAGGTCGATATCCTTCATTTGATAGGTATAGCAGGTCAGTCCGATTTCAGAAAAGTTTTTTCGACCCCACCTTCTTCCGTAAGATACGTTACAATGATCCGATCTTCATTAAAAACCAAACCAGTTGTTTCCAGAAAATCATCTGGAATCTCCATGACGAACATATAGTAGGTTTTTGTTATGGTTTGTCGGGCATCGATGAACTCTAACGAAAGATTGCCAAAATAAGAGTAGTCCTCGGTTATGAGGTCTTCAAAACTTAACCCTAGGCCACAAGTGGCAAATTCTATAGCCCTGCCCTTAACTTTATCCTCTTTGAATTGATGCCAGATGTTCAACCATGGGTACTCCTCCGTTTCCCAAGCATAGCCTACCATCAATTTTTCATCGGGATTGCTTGCAGTTGCCCATCCTATTTTAATATTTTCCGGAAAAACGTGCGAGGTCAGATAGGTATTACGGATTTGTCCTGTTTTTCTCAAGTCTACAG
>JBATTK010000023.1:0-34656 GCA_049670505.1 Saonia sp. | reverse complement strand
GGGTAGGATATATAGCATTTCCGATTGCCTGTGAGGTTTTGGGAACCAAAACGACCATGAACAACCAAATGCCCAATAGGGTAAGCAGTGCATTCTTGGAAGAGCTTGACGTTGTGGAAACCACAATTGTCATGAAACATAAAATGAGTAGAAAGAGCGCATATCCGAAGAAAAGCAATAAAAAACGTTGCCATGAATCAACTGGATTGGTCATGGATTCCCCAAAAAGCAGGAAAAAGATGGTGACCAAGACAATGGGCGCAAAGAATAGGAGCGCCAATATGAAAAGCCCCAAAGATTTGCCTAACAGAATTTCTTTCCAATGCGCCCCTTGCGACAACAATATTTTCAAAGTGCCATTCTCTCTTTCGGATACGACGACGGAAAATCCCAAAAAGAATAAAATCAAGGGTAAGACCAATTGTAAGAGCATCGCCATGCTTAGTTCTCCAAACCGTAAGGTGCCCGTTGAAAACCCGGCATCTGAAAAGTTGACGCTGTTCTGTCTATGTGCTTCCAAGAAAACGGCATTGCCAGTAAAGCTTTCAATTCCGTAATCGAACATGCTCAAAGGCTGTTTCATACGAAAAGCGAACGTACCAAAGTGTGCCATACGATGCGGGTGCTTATCCGGATTGGCCTCCCAACTTTGCCTCGCCTTTTGTTGATGTTCCAGTCGAATGGTATTCTGCTCAGCGTAATTGTTTATACCACTGATCGCAGCATAGGCGGTCAGCAGCATAAATATGCCAAGCATTACATAAATTACTTTGGTCTTAAAGGCATTTTTGAGGAAATGCTTCATAAACAAACCGATGTTAGCCTTTTTCATAATCCTTAAAATTTATAGGTGGTCGTAAGCAACATATTTCTTGGTGCCCCGGGGAAAAGTCGTGACGCAAACAATGCACCGCCCCAGTATGTTTTATCGAACAAATTGTTCACTTTCAGCGCCAATTGAATATTTCCTCCAGCCGGGCGGTAGTAGACCGCTGCATCAAAAACTGTATATTCCGGTAGCAATACGCGGTCGCTGTACCATGAAAACCGATCTCCCCGATATTCCGTACCAAAACCAAGGCCCACATCTCTTAAAGTATTATTTTCAAAATCGTATCTGGCCCAAAGATTGGCACTGTGCTCTGGGGTACCGCCTACTCGCTCACCGATAAGTGCGGGGTCATCATCTTCGATTATCTCGGCATCAGTGTACGCATACGAAGCATTTACCTGAAAGTTGGGCATGATATAACCCGAAAGATCCATCTCAAAACCGCGACTTCTTTGCGCACCTCTTACTACTAGCAAATCTTCATCAACGGGGTCTGGCTGCAAAAGATTTTTTTGGTTGATTTCGTAAATAGCCATATTCATTGCCAATTTACCGTTAAGGAATTCTCCTTTTGCCCCTATTTCCTTTAGGTCACTTTCTAACGGGTCGAATTCCGCTGGTGAACCTGCCCAAAAGAAGTTTTCCGTAGCCGGAGAAAGTGTTACCGTGTTCGATTGCGGTTGAAAACCTTCAATGTAAGTACCATAGATACTGATATTATCCGTCGCTTCATAAGTAAGTCCAAATCGCGGTATAAAAGCTTCATTTTTAAAGCCTTCCTCATCATTGGATTCATAGTTGAACTTATCTTCGTACCATTCGTAGCGAAGATTGACCAAGGCCGAAAACTTCCCTATTTTAAATTGATTTTGAATATACACTCCGTTAGAAGTAGTAAGGTTTGCCGGGATTGCAAATGCCGACATGACGTAGTCATTTACAATATTGATTCCGTTTTGGGGATTTACCAAATCAAAATGGGGCACATTAGGTTTCGGTGCCAATACGCCATTAATTTCTATAGTTTGGAAATCCGCTGCATTGGCAGGGTCAAATGTTGATGCCGTACCATCATTTCTTAGATAACGACGCGCTCCGTTTTGTCCGCCTCCTTTGGTACGCTCCCACCAACTTCCATCGTACCCTATGAGCACCCTATTGGTAATTTTATCTCCTTCAAAATCGAAATTCAGAAAAGCGTTAAAGTTATCGGTAATCCAAAATTGTTGTCGTTCCACATAACGCATTTCAGCCAGCGTATTGATAGCATTGCCTTCAATGTCTACCGCAGCCTGATTTACCGTTCTATGTTCGACAAGATCTTCTTCCCAAGTCTGTTTCATGTAGGTTGCGTTGAACCCTATATTTTCGTTCAGCTTTTTAGTAAAATTCCCCATAATCAGGAATTCCTTTGACTCAAAGAAATCATTGGTCGCCCCAACGTTCAGGGAAATCGGTGTGCTGTTCAAATCAAATTCCCCATTGATAGCACCAAAAATAGGTTGTCCTCTATCCAGATTACCTACGCCATTGCTATATATCATTTCCACATTTAATGCCGTTGTATTGTTCGGTATGTAGGAGATGGATGGGGTAATCAAAAAAGCATTGTTCTGTACCACATCACGAAAAGACCTGGCTTCCTGTACCGCAGCGTTAAAACGATATAGCAGCGTTTTAGATTCGTTTAATGGCCCCGTAAAATCTGCTGTGGCCCTTAGTGTTCCAAAACTACCTACGGTAGCACTTACCTCGTTTCGCTCTTCCCTTAATGGCTTTTTGGTGACCATATTTATAGTCCCGCCTGGATCAACACTGGAAAAAGTTACCGAAGAAGGCCCTTTGACAACTTCTATCCGTTCGATATGAGAGGTTATAGGCTGTAGAAAGTAATATTGATGGGTTCGCATTCCGTTAATGACCTGCCCCTCTTCCGCTTGTGTGATACCCCGTATGTTGAAATGATTGTAAAATGCTGTGGAGGTAACACTACTTGCTGCCTTTACGGCATCGGCCAACTGAAATGCCTGGCGGTCGTTGATCAACTCCTTGGTAATGGTGGAGACCGCCTGTGGCAGTTCTTTATTTTTGATGGCTACCTTGGTAGATGAAAAGGAATAATCGCTGTTGTAATCGGTTCTTGCACGTCCTATGACTTCAACGTTTTGTAATTTTTCCGCAGCTTCTGCCATTACTATGGTCCCCAATTCAAATGTGGTCGAGGAATTTACATCGATGGATTTCTGATTGATGGCATATCCCAAAAAGCGTACTTCAAACTCATAGATTCCTTGGGGTACATAGAACTGAAATGCCCCACGGGCATCCGTGAGCACTCCAGAAGTATTGCCCTCTTTGGTCAGGGAAACTGTTGCCCCGAAAATTGGATTACCTTGCTCATCGGCCACAGAACCAGTTACCGTTACTTGGGCATGGACAGTCCCGACAAAACTAAAAAGTAGTGGTATAAATAGCGTTTTAATGATTTTCATGTGTGCTTTTATTTTATTTCAATTGTCACCTATAACCTGCGGATGATTAAAAACTAGTTTTGCCCTTTTTGGCTTAACAACCCTTTTAATCATTTCGGTTTTATGTATGGTATTCAAATTGTTTTTAAGTATAGATTTTGTAATTCGTTGGCATTGATAGCAGTGGTATCCGATGAATACACCAAACGGCCTTCTTTCATAATGCCAATTTTGGTGCCTACGTTGACGGCATTGAAAATATCATGGGTCGCCATAAAGATGGATTTTCCCATTTGGCTCAATTCCTTGCAGATAGCAGTAAATTCTACTGCAGCTTTAGGATCAAGGCCAGAGATGGGCTCATCCATAAATATAAAATCCGCATTTTTAGATAGGGCAATGGCAATACCCACCTTTTGGCGCATTCCCTTGGAATAGGAAGTCAATTTTTTAAGGTGTGCGGTTTCCTGAAGTCCGGCTTTCAACAAGTAGGACGTTAACTCCTCCTTCGTATATCGAAACCCGGCTATACGGCTAAAGAAATCAAGGTTCTCAATACCTGAAAGATTACCGTATAATTGCACCACTTCGGGTATATAAGCGATCATTTGGGAGGTGGCATTGCTATTCGGTTTTACCTCTACGCCCTTGATCAAAGCTTTGCCACTTGTAGCCGCTAGTAAGCCAAGAAATAAATTTATAGTGGTGGTTTTACCGGCACCGTTTTGGCCCAGTAAACAAAATATTTCACCTTGAGCAACGGAAAGGTTCAAATCGCTCAATGCTTCATGCCCACCATATCTTTTTGTAAGATTGATTGCTTCTAACATATTAAACTATGTAAATGTGATTGATTAATCAATGGTATGCGATGTTGGATATAATCACATACTAAGGAACATCGGTATCCTATAGGCTACCCATATTCAGTTATTTAAAAGGAAGTGTGTTTAGACCAAGGGTGGACCTCGCAGATAGTGCTGTTTTTGAGAAACAGCAATCGGTATTTCCGTTATGCTCTGATGAAAATAATAGGAAAAAGCCTCTAATTGAAAAGCAATGGAACTTTGAACATACAGTTGCTGACTAAAATAAAAACTACAGATTTGACAATCGGAATCGTCCTCAAGAGTAATATGGGCAAAATCACTCTTGTCAATTTTTACAGTTTCCTGCGCGTGCGTTTGTGAGTGAAAAACCAAAACAACCGGTAAGGACAAAATATATAATGCCAGGATACCCGCTGCTATTTGGATTTTATTTTTCACGGTTACTAAAGTAAGATATTTTTTATTTCATTCATACTAACTTATTTTTTTAACTTTTGATTTATCCGTTAAAGTCCGTTTTCAATATGGTAAGTTATTTGAATTGTGCTACCCGCAACCCAAGTCATATAATAAAGACTTAGCCTTTAAAACTACCGATTTTTTCAAAAACAAATAGTTTTTGATACAGGTGACTTATTTTCTTTAGACTTTTGAAAATTAAATAAGCAAACAAGCAATTAATTAAATTTACATTCATTAGATATACCTTTCCTAGTATTTCGTAAACGAGCGTATCACAACGCCGGGGAACGTATCCTATTCCGTTCCCTGTTTTAGAATAAGTATGGTAATCTTATGGTTATCAAAGAAATGTGGCTTAAGGTTTTAACTCTGCCGTGATGCAAACCATGGGCAATAGTTTTATATTTCTTGTGTTTTGGCAGTTTTGGTACGGGTCAACCAATTATAAAGTATAGGCACTACCAACAGGGTCAACATCGTAGATGAAACCATTCCCCCAATAAGCGTCCACCCCAAAGGAGACCACAATGAAGTACCCGCAAGTGTTAAGGGCATCAGGCCCAAAATCGTGGTCAACGAGGTCAAAACAATAGGGGTAAAACGTCGTTTTGCAGCTATTTTGATAGCTTCCAGTTTATCATTTCCCTCTGCAATAAGTAGATTGGTATAGTCTACCAGAATAATGGAATTATTCACCACGATACCCTGTAGACTTATAAAGCCTACAAAAGCGAAAAACGAAAAGGACCAACCGGATAAGAACAGGGCGATAAAGGAACCGCTCAAGGCCAATGGAATTGCCGAAAATACGATCAATGGCTGTGTGATACTCTTAAACTGTAATACCAGTACCGCAAAAATCAGTATCAAAGCGGTGCCCAGCAAGATACCCAGGTCGCCAAAACTCTCCGTTTGGGTCTCGTATTCACCGCCTAGGTAATAGCTGTAGCCTTTTGGCCAAGGGTAACTGTCCAATTTGGGAATAATACGTTCCGTATAATCCTTGGTTTTATCGGGGTCGGCTACGTTTGCCGTAATCGCCGTATTCTTGTTGGTATTAAAATGATTGAGTTTGGCGTAGGTTTGCTCAAATTCAATGGTCGCCAATTGTTTTAGGGGAATATCGGCTCCGGTATTGTTGGTGATGTATACTTTTTCAAAATCGCTTATGGATACCTTGTCTTCAAAGGGCATCCGGATTACTAGGGGATATTTTTCGTCATCTACATCCATTTGCACCTGATCAATGGTCAGCCCTTTCAGGGTTGCCCTTATGGTCTGGTCAATGCGGACCAAAGGAACGTTATAGAGCGCAGCCTTTTCCCTGTTTATGTTGACATTGATATCGGTCTTACCGATGGCCAAGGGATTATTGATGTCCAATACCCCACTGGTGGCCTTCATCATTTCTTCCACATCATATGAAATACGTTTTAGGGTATCTACTTCCTCCCCGATCAATAGGATTTCGATCGGTGCCTCAAAAGGGGCCCCGTTCTTTAATTCCCTGAACGAAATTTGAGCATCGGGGTAGCCGGTGAACACGGCTCTCAATTGGTCTAGTGTTGTATAGAAACGTTTTGGGTTCCATTCCTTGAAGTTTACCAGTACTTCCCCATGATAGGTCTTATATTCTTCGGGAATGCGGTTGTAATATACCTGTGGATTTCCATGCCCTGCATTTATCGTGTAATTTTTGACGAGATCCGTGGTGTCCAAAACCGATTCTATATACCGTATCGTTTTGTCCGTATGGTCAATATTGCTCGTGTAAGGTAGGTCTACATCGATCAGCAGCATCGGTTTGTCGGCTGTGGGAAAAAAGCTGACCCCGATACTGGGGAACAAGGCCGCAGAGGCTCCCAGCAGGCCAAATGCGACCAAAACTACCAGAAGGCCCTTCCGCAAAGCGAAATCAAGTACCGGACCGTATTTTTTATCTATGAAGCCTTCTAGCTTTTTTGTAATTAGCGGGGTCTTTTTCTCTTTCCTTTTTTTAAGTATCCTGCTCGCCAAAATCGGTGTAAAGGTGAGCGCAAGAATCAAGGATGCGGCCAAGACGTAAATGACGGTCAGCGGTAGGGTACGTAGAAATTCACCCGGCCCGCTTTGCAGCAAGGTCAGGGGCAGGAACGATAGTACGGTGGTAATAGTAGAACTGATAATGGCATAGCCCACTTCACTGGTGCCCAAAGCGGCGGCCTGCAATAGGGAATGTCCATCACGCTTAAACCTAACAATGTTCTCGATAACCACAATGCCGTTATCTACCAACAGCCCCAATGCAATGACCAAAGCGGCAATGGAGATTTGTTGTAGTGCATAACCGGACAGATCCAGCACTGCAATGGCGATAAGGATGGATAAGGGTATGACTACCATAATGACAATGGACGAACGCCATCCCAAGAATAATAGGATAATGAGACCCACTAGCAAAATACCTTGTAGCAGGTTGCCTATAAAATCGTTTATCCGGAGGGCCACGGCGGGTGCCTGCTCAAAAGCGGTCTCCAATTGAACAACATTGGGCAAGGTCTGCTCAAATTGCTCCTTTATGGTACCAATAGCTTCTGCCAGCTTGATAATGTTGCCTCCCCTTTTCTGGGTAAGATTTACATATATGGCTTTTTTGCCGTTATGGCGGGCAATCCATCGTTGGTCTTCATAATCGAAGTTTACATCGGCGATGTCCTTTAGGTGTACGATTTGATCGGCATCTGAAAGTACAATCGTATTGCGTAATTCCTGCAAAGACTCATAGTTGCCCGAAGATTGGATATTGAAATCCATGTTGCCCGATTTTAGGCTGCCTCCCGGAATATTGATGTTATTGCTTTGTAAGGTATTGATAACATCTCCCAGACTTAAACTCAGATTGGCCATTTTTTCAAAGTCGAGACTAACGCGTACCTCTTCCTGCGGACTTGCTTCGACCTCCACTTTTTTCACTCCCGGTATGTCCTCCAAACGGTCCTCAAAATTCTCTGCCAAATCATTCAGGATTTTATAGGGCACCGATTCGGAAACCAGGGCAAATTGATGGACTACAACACGGTCCTCCGGTTTAAATTGGTCAATGTCCAGTTGAATGATTCCAGAAGGTAGGGTAGGGCGGACCTTGTCCACCTCGGCCACGATGTCATCATAGACGTCATCGTAATCGATACCAAATTCGGCTTCTATTTGTAGTACCGCAAGGCTATTGGCCATCTCGGTCTTAATTTCGGTGATATCATCTATTTCATCAATGACCTCTTCAAGTGGATCCACAATAAGTTCCTCCATATCCTCCGGACTTGCCCCGGGATACACTACCACAACGGTATAGTTTGGTAAACTGAGAAAAGGATCTTCTGCCCGGGGCATACCGGTGAAACTGCGGACCCCTAAAAAGACGACCAATAGTATGGCCGTAAATACGAATAAATAATTTTGTAATGCTAGCTGTGGAAGTTTCATCGTAGGATCTGTATGGAATCATTAACTCTTAAAAATGGAGCACCTTCGTTGATGACCTTGGCGTAGCTTGGCAAGGCATCCGATTTTATGGTAAAATGGTTATCCTTTAATTCCAGAATTTCCACTTTTTCAGCTTTTACGGTCTTTAGATCAAGGGTATAAAAAATAGTAGCGCTCCTGTTCTTGCCCTCTACTAGTGCGTTCATGGGGATTTTTAGAACGGTATCGCCCGCTTGTGGCATAATCTGGAGCCTGCCTACAAAGCCGTTCTTAAGTTCGGGATGGTAATCGCCAAGGTTCACCTCTACATCGTACAATCCGGTTTTGGCATTTGCCGCCTGTGCTATTTCAGTGACCTTTCCCTGATATCCAGTCTTTGGAAAGGCATCGAAAACAATACTTGCAGTATCCTTTAAATTTACCTTGACTACATCTTTATCGGTAAGTCCTATTTTGATGATCTGTGCACCCTTTGTATCCGAGCTACCTACCAAAAAAATGGGCTGACCGGGGGAAACCAACTGTCCCTCCTCAACAAACCGTTTTAGAACGGTACCTTTAACCGGTGCTTTTATCAAAGAATAGCGCCGGTTAAAGTTGGCGATTTCCAGATTTGATTTTGCAATATCCCTTCCGGTTTCCGCATTTTGTTGCTGCTCCAAGGTCCCTACCGTGTCCTTATAAAGCTGTGTAGCCCTTTCATAGTCCCTGACGGACTTATCATATGCATTTTGTGCACTTTTAAGCTGTGCGTCTATTTCTGAAAGGTTGAGGCTTGCAAGCCGCTCGCCCTTTTTGACCTTGTTTCCTTCCTCAAAGTTGAGCCGATTGACGATTCCTCCCGTTTTAAAGGATAATATCACTTCTTCTTTTGAAGCCAACGTACCTGTGGCAATGATAAGATCGGTGCTCCCTTGATCGTTAAGATCCGTTACCCGTACTTTCTTTGCGGTATTTTTTTTGGCTTCCGCTGCTTTGCCGAACTCTTGTTTGCATGAAAATACGAGCGATAACATACCTACTAAAAAGATTGCTTTCTTCATTTTATCTTGTTGTTTGAATGGTTTTATGGAGATTTGCTTTGGCGATAGTGACGTTATATTTAGCGATGGAAGCCCCCAGTCCCGCAGTTGTCAAATTAGTTCTGGCCTCATTGAACTGTACGAGCAAGACTTGATTTACCCGATATTTTGCCTGAATGATCTTAAAATTCTCGGTTACATTTTTCAATTCCGAAGTACGGGCCCGATAAATTTGAAGGGCCTCTTCCAATTCGTAATGGGCCGTGGCGACTTCCAGTTTAATCTGATTGATTACATTGTTATAATCTGTGGAAAGCCGATCTTTTTGAAGCTGTGCCTTCCGTACTTCGGACCTGTTGCGTCCGCCTTGAAAAATGGGCCAAACAAGATTAAAACTGACGAGATAATAATCTTGATTGTCCTCAAAGGTGTACCCAAATCCTTGATAACCCGCTTCGGCCCCTACCGAGATATCCGGAACGATGTAGCCTTTTTCTTTTTTGATGAGATAATCCTGCGCTTCTATACTGGCGTTTAGCTGTTTAATTTCGCTGCGATTTGCGATGGCCTCTTCTTGGGCGACCGGCAGGGATTTATTGTTCGGCAATGGTGATAATTCGTTGCTGTTCATCCCGATAATCGTTTCGTTCAGGTCCCTGTTCAACAAAAAATTGAAAAATATCCGGGAGGTGTTCATGTTTTTATTAACGGTTGCAATTTGTGCATCCACTTGGTCTAATTGTGCCTTGGCATTGTACAGGACTTCCTTGGTGGCAACATCATATTTAATAAACTTCCGGTTGACCCGCACCAGCTCCTTTATCAAGATCCGTGTACTATCCAAGATGGCTTTTTGTTCCAACAACTGTAAGTGATTGAAATAGGCCTTTGTAATTTGAAAGACGAGTTGGTTCTCATAATTATCCTGTTTAGCTTGGGAAACGGAAATGTTTGCCCTACTTGCCTTATACCCATAAAATATATCGGTGTTCAGAATAGGTTGTAGTACCCTAATTTTAGTTTCATGAAAGTCGTTGGGCAAGAATTGTTCGTTTACATTTTGAATGTCCGTGGGGAATTGATTTGTGCCCGTAAGCTGATTTAGGGCCGTGTAAGCCGGATTGAACAAATCCCCAAGAGGGAAATCAATGGTCCTGCCCCCATCTGCCAGAAGGTAACTGGCATTGAACGAAATATCTGGAAGGAACAGGCTTTTGGATTGTCTGCTGTCTTCCATACTGATCTGTGTATTTATTTTTTCCTTGATGTACTGCTGATTATTCGTAATTCCTATCTCAATGTATTCGTTCAGAATAGATTGACCGGGGACTATTTGAATACCCAGTACAATGGATAAACAGGTTAAAAAAGTGATTTTTTTCATGGATAGGATATGTTAGCTGTTCGCCATTTTTTCATGATAGCGGTCATTATTTTGATTTTCGCGAATGATGGCAACAGATGCAATGAATAGGTCGGTACTTTGGTCAACGTTCCAGGATGCACGGTTTGGGAGGTGCCTATGTCTAATGCCTTGGTATTGATAAAAAGGTATTGAACTTGTTCACCGTTGGATAGATCTACCGGCATCGTAATTACTTCAATGCAATCCCTATATTCTGCGGCTATGGTATAGAGCGTATTTTGGGAACGGGCGCATAAAGTAAGGTTTAAACCCGCGGTAGCTAGCTGGTCTGCAATCACTTTACCTATACCGGAAGTAGCACCGGTAATGAGTGTATAAGTACCATGGGATTTTGGTTTTTCAATTTGCTTCGGTCGTTGTTGCATAAGATTATTTTAAAAGAGACCGTACGGTCTCTTATTTGATAAAAAAAATTATAGCTGTTGTAAAATCGTTTTTTCCAAGTAGATCATGTTATTTTTCATAATATCTTTTTTACCTATGGATTTCATCATTGCGATCGATCCCTCAATGGTGGCCACCATGTATTGCGCAACTATTTTAGGGTCTATTGTTTCGGTGATGGATTTATTTCCTTTTGCCCGGGTAAGGGTTTCTTCTATAAGTCCGGACATCCGCACGAAAGCATTACTGGCCAAATGATTCAGCTGCGGATGTGTGTCATCCGCTTCTATAGCTGTGTTTAATATGGGACAGCCCCCCTGAACAAACTTTTTGCCGTCTATATTTTTATAGAATCTGGGAATCGCCAAAATCTTATCAACATCCTTTTCCGCAACGGCAATGGCATCTTGAAGCTGAGTATACATGATCCCCAAATTATACTTAAAGGCTTCAACGGCAATCTCATCCTTATCCTTAAAAATTCGGTATAACGCTCCCTTGCTGTAGCCGGCGGTATCCAAAATATCGGAAATAGCGGTGCCTGCATATCCCTTTTTATTAAAAAGATCGGCACTTATACGGATAAAATGTTCCTTGGTCTGTTGTCCTTTTTCTGTGTACATAGACATTATAAAACACAAAAATAGTAAAATAAATTAAAAAAGAGACTTAACGGTCTTTTTTTTTGAAGCCATGTGAAAACTTTCTAAATTTCCCATCCCGCTTTAAGGCCATATTCAAAAGTGAAAAATACAGTATACATCAATTTCAATGAGATTTTATAAAACCGCCTTACAAACAAATTTTTATGGATACATTTGAAATGAAAAAAGGCAATATTCCTAAATAATCGGAAAAAGAAGTTGAAAAAATAAATTGGAAAGAACATGGGGGTATTTTCAAAGTTTAGACATAAAGACAATATTAATCTGACCAAATCAGATTTTAAAACTCAAAGTGAAAGGTCTGAAGTTATTTCCGTTAAGTTAAGTGATGATTTTTTCGATAAATTTCCTGATGCTAAAAAGAAGGATAACTATTTGGGGAATTCAACTTTAACGGTTAAAACCGCATCTATTTCATTATTCAATAATCCGGTTGAAGTAGTATTCTATCCTATTGAAATCAAAGTAAAGGAAGAAAAGTTCATATCAAAAATGAACCAAACTCTAAATTGGATTTCAAGCTATAATGATAAAATTGAAAAGGGAATTGTGGATAAGCTCTTGTTTCTGAAGAACGAAGCTTGGTTAGAGGAGAATGAAACAGAAATAAATGAAACGGAATTCAAAAAGAAATTAACATTGACTTCAATTTTATTTCTTGCCGATAGCAGTTCTGAATTGGTATATGATGATGGGGATCTTTTTTGGGGGCATCAAATCGTTGTGGGGTCAAGTGCAGAAAACGAATTAACCGATATCAATATTCGAGGTTGAGGATGAATTTATACCCTTCTTTATCAGAAGAAACTTTTACAAGTTATAAATTAATGGCAACACCGATCCATAGTAGAATAATAAACAAAGTCGCACGAAAAATATTCAAAGAGCATGGTATTGAACGGAAAGGACAATCCCGTACTTGGCTTGATGATCAATATTGGTATACTACGGTTATTGAATTTCAGCCATTTAAAGATAGTCATGGCACCTGTCTGAATGTTGGGGCTAATTTTCATTGGTATAAAAAAGAATATTTCTCCTTTGACTTGGGAGGCCGAGTATCCGAATTTATCGAATTCAAAAATGAAGGGCAATTTGAAAACGAAGTGAATTCCTTGGTGAGGTTGGCATTGAAAGAAACCCTTATGATAAGAGAAAACCTTTCCAATCTAAAAAGTGCCGAAAAAACAATAATGAACCACCAATTTTCAAGTGATAATCTTTGGGGAAATTACCATAGAGCTATTATTAATGGACTAAACAATAAAATTGATGAATCCGGGCATTATTTCAATCTAATTTTGGGTGATAGTGAAGACGTTGGTTGGGCTATTGAATTAAAATCGAGAGTACATAAATTAAAAACAGTATTCAATGATAACAACTATTTCAAAAGGAGTATTGAAGAAATTATAAAGCAAGCCCGAATGGACAAAAAACTGAACCCTATGGAAACCAAAGGGCTTTGGTAGTATCTAAAAAAAGTATATAAGGATAAAATTAAAAAGTTATGGCTGATAGCTAGTCGGTCGCAAAATCAAAGTCGATGAATATGGGAAAAACTTCAAATTTTTAAATATGAATTCAATTAGCATTATAAAAAGACTCTTTTTATTGCTTGTGATTATCCATTCAACGGGTACTTATGCACAGCAAACCTCCATTTCGTTCGAACTAAATGGTAGAACTTCAAATGTAGCGCTCAAAAATGGGGGAGATGAAAAATCAAAGAATCCTTTTTTCAAATTTGTGGGTGAATGGACTTTGGAAGGTGATAATTGGTCGCAGAACTGGGGACAAGGGACGGAACATATAAAAATTCCGAACCACCATACCGTATCAAGGGAAATTAATACGGATAACAGTCTATTATCCATTATTGATGGCCCTGAACCCAACGGACATATTTTTTGGTCCTACAATCCGAATACCAAAGAAGTCTATCATTTATCAAGCTTTGGAACAATACGGGCAGGAAGCGGCAAAGGAACGATTGACGAAAACGGGAATCTTACTTTAAAATTATTATTCGAGGGAGAACCGGAAAAAACCCATAGAATATATACCTACAAATGGTTGAATAAGGATACCTACGAGCTAAAATCCGTACAATTTAATGCGGATGATGAACCGACGGGGCTGTTCTATGGCGGGACATTTGTCCGAATTGTTGACGGCAAATCCGAAAGCGAAAAAGGAGATAAAGCTTCCATCAATTCCATCCTAAAGGTGTTGGACGACAATACCGCTAGTATGGAGGCAAAACTATCGGTTTACTCGGATGATGTGGTGCATATGGCGCCCGAAAATATTGCGATTACCAACAAAGCGGATTTACGTACCTATCTTGAAGAACAAAATGGTTATGGCTATGCCGAGATGACCCATAAAATTATTGATTTTGAGACTTATGAAGACATTGTGGTAATGCGGGGGCAAGTTACAGGAACCTTTCATCCCAGAAATAATGGCGCATCATCTCTCTTTAGGACCAAAAATATGTTTGTTTTTAAACGCCAGAAAGACGGCTCTTTAAAAATTGCCAAGGTCATCTATAATAGGTCTCCCAATGAAAAATAGACTAGTTTTCATAAGTTTTATTTTGTTGGGACGTATCGGTTCTTTTGGGCAAAACACTTACACCTATTCGCAGCCGAAAAAACTTGAGGACGGATGGAAAACGAGCAATATGCAATCACTGCATATTGATGCTACAAGAGTCTATCAACTGTTCAACCAACTACAGGAAGGGAAACATAAGGTCCATAGTATTTTATTGATAAAAAATGATGAACTCGTAATTGAACAGTATTTTGATAATCATTCGGTAGATCGGCAACACGACCTTCGTTCCGTAACAAAAAGCATACGATCGGTTTTAATGGGAATTGCCATTGATAATGGGTTTGTCGAAAGTGTGAATGACCCAATCTCAAAATATCTCAAAAACCCCGTACCGACCAAAAATCTTGATGAGAAAAAAGATGAAATTACCATCGGACATCTTTTAACCATGTCGAGCGGACTAGATTGTAATGACTGGGACAAGAAATCAGAGGGACAAGAGGACAAAGTGTATAGAAAAAAGGATTGGCTTCAATATACGCTGAACCTGCCCATGATCTATGAACCTGGGACGGTGTCAAATTACTGTTCCATGGGCGTAGTTCTGATAGCGGAAATAATTAGCCGGGCCTCTGGAATGGCCATTGATGAATTTGCCGAACACTTTCTATTCGATCCATTGGGTATTACCAACGTAAGTTGGGGACATACTTCCAATAAGGAAGTCATTGCTTCCGGTAAAAGATTGTATATGACCTCGCGTGATATGGCCAAAATTGGGCAATTGATACTCAACAACGGAGCCTGGGGCGGAAAGCAAATTGTATCCAAAGAATGGGTTGAGGAGGCCACTTCGCCAAAAACCAAGATTACCGGCATTGATTACGGTTTTCTATGGTGGAGCATTCCATTTAAGGTAAATGAAAAAGTAATCGTTTCCAAAACGGCAACAGGAAACGGGGGACAATATATAATGATTCTTCCAGAATTGGATATGGTTGCCGTTTTTACGGGAAGTGCATACAATTCACAAGAGGACAAGTTGCCTTTCGCAATAATGGCCGATGTTTTCCTCCCCACATTTATGGCCGGCAAATAGCACTTGGAAACAGCTCTAAATCCCGGTTCTTTAGAAGCCCTATAAAACGAACTCTTTTTAGGACATCGGCTCTCTTCTTCACTTCGTTCTTTTGATTAAAACAATTCCTCGATGGCTTTGTCACGAGCTTGTCTGCTGTAAGCGAGGTCGGTCTCAAGATTTTTTTATTAAGGGACCGATTAAGATTATATACAAATTTCATAGATAGTATTACATTGGAAATAAAGGACATATGCCCTTTATTAAATTGTTGTGTGGTACAATTGTATCGGGTAAGGAAGAAATACTATTATGACGGTCTTTGTAGGATTAAATTGATAGCATTTCCAGAAAGGATTTTTATACCTTAAACGGTATGAAAACGGTACGTATTTTGGCAGTCGATGATCACGAGATGACCACCTTCGGATATAAGCATATTCTAGAGGATTATGATTTCAAGAGGTTCAGGGTATCCGTGGATACGGCAAGGAGTTTTGATGAGGCAAAGCAGAAGATAGAAGCTTCCGTTAAGGCGTTTGGATATGATATACTGTTGTTCGATATACAATTGACATCCGAGGACATAGAAAAGCAAAGGTCCGGGGAAGATCTTGGAATACTGGCAAGGGAAATATCACCGGAATCAATTATAGTATTCATGTCCACTTACGGCGATAATTATAGGATCCAAACCATATTAAAAAGCGTTAATCCGGAAGGGTATATGGTGAAGACGGAAATTGATCAGATCACCTTGCCCGAAATGGTAAAAACGGTATTGGCCGAACCACCCTACTACACAAGGACCGCACTCAAGGCCATTAGAATGATGATGTCCAATGACTTTGTACTGGACGATACCGATAAGAAGATCTTGTACCAATTATCCGTCGGAACAAGGACAAAGGATATGGTAAAACATGTTTCACTTTCCCTGGCAGGGATAGAAAATAGAAAAAGACACCTAAGGGTGTTGTTCGGGATAGAGAATGGTAATGATCATGCATTAATAAACGAAGCAAGGACCAGAGGGTTTATTTGAATAAGTTTTTTAACGAATTTGGAATTAGATCATGATCTTGACCAAGATAGTATTCAAGTTCCAAAGATACCCTACAGGCTTTCAACCGTTTTTATTCTTCTGTGATAAAAAATCTCGGTGATGCCAAAGATAAGCTGCGCTTTTCTACGATTGGTAACACTGCTAGGTCCCCAATGGCACTGGATGCCAATTTTATTTATATATGTCCTAAAAATATCCGTATCCATTACGATTTTTTTTTTGATTTTCCGCTTAACCGGGCAATCCACAACGCACTGATTCCCGTCAACAACCAAAAAGTATCCACGGATGCTATAACATATTGCCCTTTTTCAAAAGCCATAAAAACCCAGTCGCCCGTAACCATACCGTTAAGGATAGGAATTAAGATGGAAAATATACCGCCAATCATTAAGTACCTGCTATTAAGTTGTTTTAAATCATTCCAAAAAAGGCCTATTATGATAAGAACCGACCAACCTCCAAAGAACACGGTATTCTCATAAAATGCCCGATTGTCCAAAGTAAATGGAATTGCTTTATTAGCTATAAAAAGCAAAGCTGTTGCTGGGAACAGGCCTAAACAAATTGCCAGATATAGTTTTGTGACCTGATGATGGAAGCGTTTCTGTTTATCCGTGTAGCCTTTCTTGTCCCGTGATGTTTTCCAAATCAATATGCCGCTAACGAGCGAGAAACAAGTAATCATCGCCAAGATGAAATAAACCATTTTGAGCAAAATACCCCCAAAGGTTGCAAAATGCAACTTCGTCATTAAGTTATATACGGTCTGCGTGTATGTTTTATCATTCGGTAAAATAGCCGCGATACGTTTTCCCGTGGCAAGATTATAAACTAAGTTACCATCGTTAACGATGCCTTTGCCATCATCTATTCTAAAGCTTATCGTCGCATCTTCACGGCCATAATGCAGGGTTACCGCATTAAGTACTTCGTGTTCTGGAAATTCAGCTTGTAACTCATCATAAATTGCCGTGATTGATTTCATTGGTGCAGGTGCCGCGTTTTCATTGGGGCGCATCGTACGTTGCGGTTGAATATTTTCATAAATGGGATCCGTACTTCCATTGAACATCAGTACTACCGAGGGTGCCAATAGCAAGGTCAATAGACCGAACAAGCAACCGGTAACCGCGTAGATTACTTGGAATGGCAGACCGATGACGCTAAGCATGGTATGGGCATCCGTCCAGATATTCTTCATTTTCTTTTTGATGGAAAAGGCGTAAAACTTACGTACTATATTTTTCCAATGGATGAGTACCCCGGTGACTATGGCAAACAAGAAAAACAGGGATACCAATCCCGATATCCATAGGCCAACTTCTGGAATTTGGTCAAAGTAATGTAAATGATACAAGGTTTCCCCTACGCTTGTCAATGGCTTGAAATTATCCGTGATTTCCCAAGTTTCCGGATTAATTAACGCACGTATACGATTGTTTCGTTTATCCTCAGTTTCTAAATCCGCGTAAAACTGAATGAAGGGTTGGCTATCGCTATTGTATACGATACTGGTCTGACCGTCTTTTTTAAAATTCGGATATTGTGCCTCGACCTGTTTCAGGATTTCATCACTATCTACCTTTTGAATCTCCACCTGTCTTGCCCTGTGGTTTTCCCATTGGTACAGTTCATCCCTAAACAGGGCAAAAGCACCTGCATAGAATATGACAAATAGTGCAAAGCTAATAACGATTCCCGTTACCGTATGGGTATGGAACATTACGTTGTGCAATCTTGGTTTTAACGCTTTCAATTTCATTTTCCTACGACTATGATGATGGAACAAATGGCGATTATCGATAAAAAGATGCCCCAAATTTTCCAACCGTTCTTGCTCATAAAGGCCCAAACCATCAAACCTATCCATATAAAAAAGGCACTATAGGCACTGGTGAGGGCAATACCTCCTTTATGGGTCAAATGTATTCCTATGGCGTTGTGCAAGAGCATAGTTACAAGGTAACCGCCAATAATGGCAGCGGTTATTTTTAACCCCCGTTGTTTTGGGCTGGAAAGGTATTTTTTGTTAGCTGGCATACAGAACGATATCAAAAATTAAAAAAGCAATTGCTACGACCAAAAAGGCATAGAAGAAACTGGATTTATAGGGCAACGCCAAAAGCGACAGGCTAAGAACAAGGGTGGCCGTAAACAACAAAAGCAACGTACCTGTGCCGCTTCCATAGTTTAAAATAAAAACGGCCAGTGCTAAACCATAAAGTACAACACTAACAATTTTACGCACCAACTTAAAGGATGAATCCGATGATTTTTTGGATAGTAAAGGAATATCCAAAGGGAAATACTTTGAGGTACTATATCCCAAGATGGTCGCCATGATTAGAATTGCTATTCCCATAGTTGTTTAAAATGAGTATCCTACCGTGAATAGAAAGTTACGTGGCGCACCAGGGAATACGCGACTGGAATTCAAGCCACCGACAAAATACCGTTCATCGAATAGATTATTTACATTAAGGGTCAGATCAATGGTGTTGTATTTATAGAACAATCCCGCACGTACGGTTTGATAACTGTCAAAATTCACGAACTCATTGATACTATTGGGCGATCCATCCGGAATCCTGCTACTACCCACATATCTGCCACCGAGACCGATGCCGACATTTTCAAAAAAACCATCCGATATCGTGTATTTGCCCCAAAAACCTGCGGTATGTTGTGGATTGTTATTTTCCAATTCCAACTGTACACTGCCAAAGTCATCGTCTTGAACCTCTACCTGATTGTATGCATAATTCGCCGTAAGCGTGAAGTTTTTTGAAATACGTCCCGTAATATCCAGTTCCAGTCCCTTGCTGGTTTCATCTCCGATCTGAAGGAGTTGCACCAATCCGCCACCTATGGTAGGATCTTCTATTAAACGACCTGTACGATCAATGGTGTACAGACTCAGTTGGGCCAATAATCGATTGTTGAAAAAAGTGGTTTTTGTCCCTATTTCATATTGTTGCGCCGTCAAAGGGTCAAATATCTGGCCTTCTTCAATGGTATTTACACCTATGGGAATATTCTGTGGCGAGAAAGATTCGGTGTAACTTGCAAATAGGTTTACCTGGCCGTTCAATTCATAGGTCAATCCCAAACGTGGCAAAAATACATTGTTGTCAACATTGCCACTTAGATTAATACCTTCACCGGCCAATAATTGTTGATCCAGATTTTCATATCGCAAACCTGCCAATACTTTTAATCTACCGATGCCGATTAAATCCTGGGCATAAAAACCGCGATACTGGTTGGTGACGAAAAAGCCGGATTGTTCATCCGTGAAGTTTACGGACAGTCCCACTAGACTATTAATAGGTACCCGATTATCAAAAACAAGGTTGGGAACACCGTTTGACTCTCCGGTAGCGGCACGTGTACGTGAATCCTCAAAAGTATTGTAGTAATCCCAACCCAAAACACTTTCATGGGTAATCTTCCCCGTTTTGAACTTCCCCACTAGATAAGCTGTTATAAAGTTGGAGTAGCCATCGGTAAGACGATCATTGATCGTGCGTATCAATTCCGTTCCATCATCGGTAAATCGATTCGTGGAGCGTGTTTCCAAAAAGTTCTGGTCAAAATCGGAACGGGTATACGACATGTTTAAGGACAAGGCATCACTGAATTTGTGACTGCCCGAAACCGTAAGCAAAACACTACTATTTTGTCTGTTATCATAAGGCTCGGCAGAACTGAAACTTATGGGTAGGGCAAAAAGGTCATTTTGAAGAATGGGCATTCCGCGGTCTATACCGGCCGTGTCGTTATTGAAGGTCCCTACAATATCTATGTTAAAGCTGGTATTTTCACTGGGCAGATAGGATAGGGAAGGGGCAAAAAGGACACTTCTACTCTTTTGAAAATCACGAAAGGTTTCCGCATTTTCCCATCCAAAGTTCATACGGTACAACAAGGTCTTATTTTCATTCAATGGCCCCGTAACGTCCATGGTGCCTCGCTTGGTTTCAAAACTACCATAGCTTAAACTCGCATCGGCACGACTTACCCTCAACGGTTTTTTGGTCACTGCATTCACTACACCACCTGGCGAACTATTACCAAACAGTGCCGCGGTGGGTCCTTTGATAAACTCAATGCGTTCATATTGTGTGGCAATGGTAGATGCAGAGAATTGCGTACCCAATAACGCACGGTTGCCATTGATAAAATCATGCGTTACCCTAAAACCACGAGAAGTAAACTCATCACCGGCCCTAGTTTGTGTAACCCCAGCTACATTTTCCGTTACCTCATTGAGACGAAACAAGCCCTGGTCAGCTATAATCTCTTTGTTCAATATCGCTATACTCTGTGGGATTAATTTGATATCCGCACCTGTTTTTGTGCCGGCGAAAGTAACGTCGGCACGATAGTCGGTATTTTTACGGCCTACGATTTCTACGGCTTGTAGGGCTTGGGTGGCATCATCCAATTGGGCATCAACTACCAGTATGGCATCGTTGATGGTAACAACTTTGGTGAAGTCGGCATAGCCAATGTAGCTAATTTCCAAAGTATATGTTCCATTCGGAATGTTCAGCAGGGTATATGTACCCCTTTTATCCGTAACCGTACCTTTGGTCGTACCTAGTAGGATGACCGATGCGGTTTCCAAAGTTGTTCCCCTAACATCGGTTACAGTTCCCGTGATGGTGGTTTGCGCATTTGTAAAAACGAAACTGAAAAGAATGAACGTAATTAGATATATGTACTTCATTTGGATAGCTTATTGAGGTAATAAATCGCTGTTATTGATAAATTTTAGTAGATGACCTTCCGGGGCACTGGTATCGGGGAACAGCATAAACGTTCCAAAGTTCCCGTCTACATTGGGGGTCAAGGTAATGGCCGCATCGTTACTGATACGTATATCGTTGGCCGTTGCCCAAATGGGTAGCGGGATCAAGGTATTGGAGGGAAAGAAAATCTCGGAATTGTCCCGGTAATCAAGTATACCAAACTGCTCTGGCACACCCAGTCCACCAAAGAGGGAATCTACTGGTAGAATTCCAAAACCGGCCGTAGTGGCATCTATAAATAGTATTACATTATTGGTGCCTTCCGTTAAGTTTATGGCATCTAGTCCAACAAGACCAATACCTATGGTGTTTTGGTTTTTAGTTTTTTCAATAAAAAGAATTTCCGGGTCGTTCTCCGTACCTATGAGATACAAGGTGTAGTTTTTTAGTGCTTCCAATGTCTGATTGGTGCGCACTACGGCTCCATTATATTCCACTTCCATAAGTATGGTCCCATCGGCTTCCGCAGCGATGTTGGTGTCAATGTTATAATAAGAATCGTCCGTATTCTTTGAAGCGACCGGGTTTCCGCTAACACCTATTGCAGGGATATTTAAGGTAGCCGGGGGTGAGGCATCGATGGCATTTACAAGGAGTACTTGTGCAATTGCCGGATTGACATCTATGTTTACAAAATCGCGGGCCACTTGGTCACCGCGGGAAATTTCCAGAGATAGTTCATAACGCCCCGATGCGTTTGGGTCTACTTGAAAGGTAGGATCGGCACTATTGGGTTCGGAAATCGTAATGGGAAAATCAGCCAATTCGTTGATAATTTTCCACTCATACCCAAAACCGATATTGTTTACGTCTGTAGAGGCCGTTCCATTTAACCGGATGGTTGTACCGTCCGTTTCCGTAAAAATAACTTGGTCGGCACCCGCGTTCGGGAGTAGTACGGTAAACTCTTGCTCATCATAGTCAGAGCAGGCGAACAGGGCAAACAACAGTCCCAAAACGGAAAAAGTTCTCTTCATTTTCGTTAAAAATTTTAACGAAGATAAGACCTTATTTTTATTTATTCTAAATAAAAATAAATAAATTTAAGCGATTGCTCAACATCTTTTCACTACCCCTTTTGCACGCTGACTTTTGCTCGATTTTTCATATATTCGATAAGGAAAATGAAACATACGTTATTAGGGTTTTGGACAAGCGAATGAATTTCATAGACCATTTATAAAAGTTCGAACAAATGGCCCCCTAACCTGGCACATCACTAATTAAAACGAAGTCCGAAATGAAATCAATTATCTCAATTCTTCTTATTTTTCTTTCCGCGTTTTGTTATGCCAAACATTGCCTCAGGTCGATTTATGTATTGAAAAGGAATTGAAATCCGATAAAGTCGCCGCTCTGGCTGTAGCAGTCATAGACTCGGGGAATGTTGTCCATTTAAGTGCAAATGGCTTTAGCGACCTGGAAAAGGAACTTAAGGCAACTATTAATACCCCGTTCCATATTGCATCCGTTTCTAAAACGGTAACAAATTTGGCCATTTTCAAATTAGTGGAATCCGGAAAAATAGATTTGAACGCCGATATTAATAGATACTTACCTTTTGAAGTTAAAAACCCTCACTACCCAAGTGATAAAATAACCGTTCGGGAATTGCTAAATCATCGAAGTGGCATAAAGGATGATTATGGGATTTATGAACCACATTGGAATATCCCCAACGGAGATCCTAAATTGGAGTTGACCGGTTTTTTACAGGATTACTTAGACGTAAGCGGTAAACTATACAAAAAGGAACATTTTGAGGACAGTTCAAAATACAAGTCTTTTTCCTATTCGAATACAGGGGTTGCCCTCTTGGGACTTATCGTTGAGCATGTTTCAGGAATGAAGTACGAGGAATTTTCCCAACAGCATATTTTTAAACCGATGGGAATGATAAATACGAGTTGGTTCTTAAAAAATTTGGATTCCAGTCTAGTTGCAAAAACTTATGTGTATCAAGATTCCCTTGGACTGGAATTTAAAGGTCATAATGGGTACCCCGATTATCCAGGGGGTCAATTGCGAACGTCGATATCCGATTTTTCGTTGTTGCTGACCGGATATTTGAATTCAGAAAATTCTAACTTCATACTAGATGCGAAAACCGTGGGCAAAATAACACCGGTACCTCAAACATCCCATGAAGGTTTTTACACTTGGTTCTTAACTTCTATGAACGATAATCTGTATTATATCCACAATGGTGGGGATACCGGTGTCAGAACCGTTGCTATAATAGATGTAAACAAGAAAAATGGCATAGTAATTTTTGCAAACGCGGTGGTCAACTTAAACGGCCTATTAAGAGAAATAGAAAAAGAAACGTGGAGTAAATAAATGCTTGTAAAAAGTGTGTACGAATGGTAGCATGCCATGTACGGGCCATCTCAAAGTTCAAGTAAATAATGAATATGAAAAGAGCACTACGCACAAAAGGTTTTTTACTACTATTAGTTTTGATGGCGGTAACTTCTTATGGCCAAAAAACGGAACATAGCCCAAACATTCTTTACGAAAACTTCTCCAAAGCTTACCGGGAAATGGATGCAGCTATAGTAGAACAACTTTATTTAAAGGATGCCGTTCTTTTAAATTTATACGATTCAGCAAGTCCTAACTCAATTAGTGGTAAAAACGAGATTAAAAACTTTTTTTCAGATTTTTTTAAAAGGTTTAAGAAGAACGGGCAAGAATTAAGGCTTGCTTTCAAAATCACCGATAGGGAAGAACTTAAAGATGCTATTCTTGATAACGGATTCTATGAATTAACCATAATTTCTCCCAACCGACCAAAAGTCATAAATTATGGAAAACTATCAACCATTCTTAAACTGGACAACGGAAATTGGAAATTCTTGGTCGATGCAAACACCAATACGGATGAGATCGAATATAAAAACGCAAAAACGGGTTCCATTCCACAACCTAGATGATTGTACTCTAACTACATCCCGCGAGGTATTTTATAATAATCAACAGTTCCAAAAAAAACAATTCTTCAAAGGGATTGTTTGCCTGTATGGAAGAAAATAGAATTACTTTTTTGAATTTATGAAACTATAGACCTTTGAGGTCAGACTTTCAAGTCTATCAACAATATAATCAGACTCTAAAAGACCACAAGCATGGACTGATTCTTTAGTAACACTATTCGTCACGGCAAAAACGTGCATTCCCGCATTAAGTCCTGCTTTGATACCATTGACGGAATCCTCAATGACCAAACATTCTTCGGAATTCAGATCAAGCCTACTTTTAGCTTTTAGATAAATTTCTGGATCAGGCTTCCCCTCGTTAACGTCATCACGGGTAAGAATCAAGTCAAAATTTTCATATATACCCATTATTGAAGTAATTCTTTTTGCTTCTGGCAAATGGGACATTGTGGCCAGAACAACACGGAATCTATCTGAATGTACCTTATGGAAAAGTCCAAGAGTAAATGGACAAAAGTGTTTGGATAAAAGTTGGGTGTCATCAAGAATACCCCTATATATATCCAATCTCTTCTTAATAAGGTGGTCTCCAATTAATTTTATATGGGTTGTTTGTAAATTCCTTCCCAATTCAATTGCAAAATGTTCAGACAGACCATTGACTACTTCATCTCGTGAAAGACCTACGAACCGGCCAAAAATAGCTAATACCTCTTTTTCCCCTATTTGACCTCTGGTAAGATAATTTATGGCCCTGGCATAGGAGGTCGCTTTCAATACTTCCGTTTGAATTAGAGTACCATCAAGGTCAAAGATTATGGCTTTTATCATTATTTTTTTCGTGGCTCAATAAAGGTAAACTAATTGAAAAGAGAAAAAAAGACAAAATCAAATCTTGTTTCATAGCAAAAAAGTAAAGCTTCCATGTCGCTAATTATATATCTTTAAACTGTACTTGTTTAGAAAGAACGGAGATGGAACCCAAGAAAAATGAAAAAATTCTAGCTGCTGTAGCATCGTTGAAATATGTTCAAAATGGTATGGTTATAGGTCTCGGTTCAGGATCTACCGCTGAGCATATGATTCGTAAATTGGCCGACGAAATTGCCAAAGGCCTAACTATTTTGGCAGTGCCATCTTCTGAAAAAACAGAAAATTTGGCAAAAGAACTAGGAATACCATTAACAAGTTTAGATGAGTCAGGGTTGCTGGACATTAATATTGATGGTGCAGATGAATTTGACGGCGATTTGCAACTCATAAAAGGAGGCGGCGGAGCTTTATTAAGGGAAAAGATTTTAGCACATAATGCAAAGTTGAATATAATAATTACCGATTCAAGTAAAGAGGTCAATAAGCTTGGAAAATTCAAATTACCCTTGGAAACCATACCTTTTGCTACCAATAGTATTCTTGCCCAATTGGATGAAATGGGATTGAAACCTGTACTAAGGAAACCGAACGGAACTACTTATAGAACCGATGAAAACAACTTTGTTGTCGATGTCGATATTCTGCAATATGACGACCTCAATGAATTAAATAGTAAACTTGTGCAAATTCCCGGTATTGTTGAAACAGGTCTTTTTCTAGCGTCTACTGATATTATAATAATGGGGAAGGGGGATAAAGCCATTTTTTTCAGGAATAATCGGCAAAAAGAGCGTAAGTTCAAATAAATAATACCCCTTATGGTAAAAGCCGACCCCATAATAGCCGTAAAAGATGATTGATTTTGCTTTCTCGGATTTCAGTCTATACAAGTTCAATAAAATGATTGTCAAATACATCTATTTACTTTCATTCCTGAGGAATAAAATATATTTTACATCGATATAAATAAGTTGTAAGCCACTAAAATTTGCTTGATATGAATTTAGAGAATCAGACCGTATTGATTATTGGGGGCGCTACAGGAATGGGTTTTGCAACCGCCAAGTTAGCGGAAACATTAGGTGGAAAAGTAATTATTGCAGGACACAATAGGGAGAAAAATTCTGTCGCGTTATCAAAATTATCAGAAAGGGTTGAAAGTAGGTTTGTTGACGTTGTAGAACCTGATTCAATTGAAGAATTGTTTGACTCCTTAGAAAATCTTGATCACGTTTTTATAACTGCTGCACCAGGTGGGACGGGTAATTTCCAAGAAGCGTCATTGGATATCAAGGACACCTATATTTATGGAAAGTTTTGGAGTCTATTTATGATTTCTAAGTCGGCCGTAAAAAAAATCAAGAAAAATGGGTCAATTACATTTATCACGGGCGGGTTTGCCACTAAACCTACCAAAGGGACCGTTTTAGTAACGGCCGCTTTTAACGCCGTAGAAGGATTTGCAAAAGCACTGACCGTAGAAATGGCACCTATAAGGTTCAATGTTATTAGACCGGGATTTATTGATAGCGGATTTTGGGACTTTATGGAAGAATCCGAGAGGAGAAAGCTGTTTGAAGAAAATAAAAATAAGATTGCCGTGAATAGGTTAGGGGAATCTGAAGACATAGCAAAGATGGCGACCTCAATTATGATAAATTCCTTTATAAATGGACAAATAATTGAAGTGCACGGAGGACAACTTCCAGATAATTGAAACAACGCCATACAACAATACATCCTATAAAAAGCTATAGTCGGCCAAAGTCGTCGTTTGACCAAAACTATGGCTTTTATGCAGGACTTAGGTAATTCCGAGTACCGATGCCAGTGCAGTGGCCAATCCCAAAAAGCTCAGGAAACCACAAATATCGGTGACAGTAGTTAGTATTATCGATGAGGAGGTGGCCGGATCTTGCCCTATGGCCTTAAGAGCCATAGGAATTACTGCTCCCGCAAAACCGGCAATGATCATTGACAAGACCATAGAAATACCTATTACTATGGCAATTCCCAAAGATGAGGACCAAAAATAGACAATGGTACCTGTGGTCAGGGCAACGGCAATGCCGTTGATAAAACCTACCATGATTTCTTTTCTTGCTACTCTAAACCATTGTGAAATCCTGATTTCCCGTAAAGCAAGACCCCGCATCGTTACGGCCAACGCTTGGGAACCTGTGTTTCCCGATTGTCCGGCCACTACAGGCAAAAAAATGGCCAAAATCGTAATCTGGGCTATGGTATCCTCGAAAAAACCTACGACCATTGACGCCAAAAATGCCGTTGCAAGATTTACCTGTAACCAGGGAAGTCTTTTCCGAACCGCAAACGATACCTTGGATAGGGCCTGCTCTTCCCTGCCGGCACCGAACATAGCCTGTAAGTTCTCCGTAATCTCTTGTTTTGAGGCACTGATCAAGACATCGTTCCTAATGACCCCCAAGAGGTTGTCATTGATATCGATGACCGGAACCTGTAGGAGTCGCTCTTTTTCGATTACCGCCAATACCTCCTCCCTTGGTGCCATGGCATTTACGGAAGGGGAAGCTTCCATAAGGTGCTGTAGTATTTCGGTGGGCTGGGCGATGGCAATAAGTTGCAACGGAATCTTGCCCACCAATTTCCCGGCCCCGTCGGTTATATAGATAACCGTAATCTTGCGGTCCCCAATTTTTCGGATTTTATCCAGAACATCTTGCACAGAGTTTTTAAAATCAAAAGTGGTCACCGTAGTTTCCATGAGTTGGCCGGCCGTGTCCGGAAGATACTTCAGAAAACTCTTGATCTCTCTGGAAGTCAGATCCGGCAATAAGTCGAGTTTGGGAGAAACTTCGTCATTGTCCAATCGTGAGAGTAGTCTGGCGGCCAAATGGGTGTCTGCCCCCGAAAATAGTGTAATGAACAGACCATCTTCCATCTTCTTGATAAGTGCCGTGACCGTGTCGGGATTCAAATGAAAAAAAATAGCTTTGGCATTTTGTACGGGTAGATCTTTGAGATATGCCAAAATGGTATCCGTAGGAAACGAATCTATAGTTAAAGCCGCATCTCTTGGACATTGTATAAAAAATTCCCTGCTTAGAAGTTGTATTGCAATTTCGCTATCCGTTTCCATATCCATCAAATTCTATCAAAATGGTTTATTCAAAACTTCGTAAAAAACCGGTCAGTCCAACCCGGTATAATTCACCAAGGGCATTGCCCGTTTCCAAAATCTGTTGGGTACGTTCCCCTTTTTTTGTGGAAGTGCCCTTTCGCGTCATTTCGAAGGGTAGGGCACCCATGAGTTTTCCCGAGCTGTCCACCACTGGGATAATCCGGTATTCATACCATGCGGGATGCCCAATGATGCCGGCGACCGGCATATCGGGAAAGAACCTAGGTATTTCCCTGTCCGTTAATGATGAAATACTATCCGACCCATCGGTAAGGAACAGCTTGTGCAATGGTATGACTCCTTCAAATTTCCCCAGCATATCGATCACAAAGAGATAGGTAATCGGAATATGCTTATTTTTCTTAACGATCTCCCTGACTTCCTTTACGGTCATTTCCATATATAGTGGAGTCCTTATAGGTACCATCAAAGCGCCGACCGAATCAACGTCCTGTTCCAGCTTTTTGCGTAATTCGAAAGAAAAGCCTGGGGACAACGTATCCAGCATCTGGTTTCTAAAAGGTTCGTCCAACTGTCTTACGAGGGATTCCGTCAAAGAAAAATCACTATTTTCCATTAGACTCTTCATAAGTTCAGGACTCAAGAAGGGAAAGCATGTAGCCACTTTATGGAGATCCATAAGATTTAGCGTGGGGACAACGAGATCTATAGGTAGTTTCTGAATATACGCAGCTACCTCTACATCCTTCAACCTTTCGAGCACATGTGCGGCCCTAAGTGGATATTTCCTGATAAAAGCTTCTGCAACGATACGATCGGTATCCATTGGTTATTTTTTATTGATTAGAAATGAGGTAACTTCATTGAATTCTTTAGCGGGAATGGTCACCTGTCCGTTTTCACTGTCCAGGCAAACATTGGTGGTATCGATCTTCGTAATAGTGCCTTTGACCTTTCCTATTTGGATATAATCCCCTACTTTGTACATCTTACGCACATAGAATGCGGCCAAAATATTGCTGACGGATGTCCGGGCCCCCAACCCAAAGGCCAATGCAGTACCAAATAACAAGCCCGCAAGGACGATATCTATAATGTTGATAAGGAAGGATATCTCTATACCTATCTGATCGATCGCTATGATAATTGCAGTAAATAAAATCAAAGACTGTGCAATTCTGCCCAGCGTGGTACCATAGGTCATTCCAACACGTGAGGCAAACGAAACTATGGTGCCATAGATAAAGTTCCCGATGATAATGGCAGCAAAAATAATTAGGATGGCCGCAAGTACGTTTGGAAGATATTGTAGAATGCGTTCAAACCAAACGGTCAAAATGGCCAACCCCAATATATCCGTGACCAACAGTATGCTGAAGAAGATGATCAACCAAAAAATTGCTACACCTATAAAGGAAGCTGCATGTTCAAGGTCCGGGGCATTGAACCTACTACCGATAAGCTGGCCGAGGTATTTTATTGATCGCTTGACCAGATATTTTATGAATCGGGCGAGCAGATAGCCTATGCCCAAAACTAGGAGCGAAATAAGTATGTTAGGAACGAGTTCTAAAAATCCATCTTTGAGGTCCAGGAGTACAGTATCGATATCTTTTAACATAGGATTCTAAAGATATGAAATTCAAGAATGGGAAAATACGTTATGAAAAAAAATAGTTTTTCCATAAGAAAACACGTTTCAGAAAGATTATTTGGTTATTTTTCATAAAGCAGATCTTTGACAAAATACCCCTTCCTTATGATGTTTTGGCTCAATTTTAGGGAAGGCCATAGTTCAAAAGGGATAAATAGCGTTATATCTTTAATTAAAATCTCCTTTTTTTTGTATTATTTTGAACCAGTGGGTGAATAAAGGTCAAAATGTGCCCACTACAATTCTTTTTTATTTTTATACATATTTTAGAAGAAAATAAGTTTTATGAGTTCATTGGTAGAAAGTAAGCGCAATACTATCTCAAAATTAGAAACCTATTTCCAGCAGTTTTCAAAAAATATTATCGGCTACGAGCATGAGTTCAATGCAATAAATAATCCTCAGAGATTATTGTATGCCGATTGGATCGCGAGTGGAAGACTGTATGGCCCAATTGAGGATACCATGCGAAATGTTATCGGTCCCATGGTTGCAAATACACATTCATTCTCTAGCGAAACAGGAAAGGCTTCCACTTATGCCTACAAACATGCAAGGGAAATCATTAAACAACATGTGAACGCGGACAGGAACGACGTCTTGGTGACGGCAGGCACGGGAATGACCGGGGTGCTCTCTAGATTACAGCGTATTATGGGGCTTAGATGGCCCGATGCGGTAAAAGACAAATTGACCCTGACCGAAGTTGAGCGCCCCGTGGTCTTTATCTCCCATATGGAACACCATTCCAACCATGTACCGTGGATGGAGACCATCGCAGATGTAGTTATTGTCCCATGTAATGAAAATAATCTCATCTGTCCCGATAATCTGGAAATTGAAATCAAGAAATACAGGAACAGACCCTTGAAGATAGGTTCGTTTACCGCTTGTTCCAACGTTACCGGAATCATAACCCCTTATCATGAGCTGGCAAAAATTATGCATAGACATGGTGGATATTGTTTTGTGGACTTTGCAGCTTCTGCCCCCTATGTGGATATCAACATGCATCCGGAACAGGAAGAAGAACGATTGGACGCTATATGCTTTTCGCCCCATAAGTTCTTGGGAGGACCGGGAACCTGTGGTATTTTGGTATTCAACAAAAAACTCTACAATACCAATTGCCCCGATGTACCCGGTGGCGGTAATGTAAAGTGGACCAATCCTTTGGGAGCGTATGGCTACTATGATGATATTGAGACCAAGGAAGATGGCGGTACCCCGGGGTTTCTTCAGGTAATGCGGGCTGCATTGGCCATACGATTAAAGGAAAAGATGGGGGTTGAAGAGATAGCACAAAGGGAAGAGGAACTATTGGCACTATGCTTTGATCGATTAAGGCAGGTGCCAGGATTGTATATTCTAGGGGATAATGATCAAAAACGCATCGGTTGTGTCTCCTTCGGGATAAAGGGAGTACACTATAATCTGATCGTACGTTTATTGAACGACCGTTTCGGTATTCAGGTTAGAGGCGGGTGGTCCTGTGCCAGTACCTATGGTCATTATCTTTTGAACATATCGAAGGATACATCCAAGCAAATTATTAAGGATATCCAAGACAATGATCTCACCCATAAACCGGGATGGGTACGTCTCTCGTTACATCCGGTAACTACAAATGAAGAGCTCCTTTTTATCTGCGATGCCATAGGACAAATTGTTGAGAAAATAGAGGACTGGGGCAAAGGGTATAGGTATAACCCCCAAAGCAATGAATTTGATTTTAGCAATTGTGGAGATGAAAAAATCATAAAGGAAGTCAAGGATTGGTTTAGGATATAGTCTACTATATTTCTTTTCCCGCCTACAGATCGGACATAATTTGGTTTTTATTTATTTGATACTCCTCAAATTGTATGATTAAGATGCTTTATTCGGTATCCTGTTTGTATTGGACTTCATGTTTTAGGGACCTCTGTTCTAGGTTCCTAGTGAACCAAAGGCTACAATGGAAGGCGTAGTGCTTTTCGGATTGTAGAAAAATGATAAGGGTTCCTTGAAAGCTCTAGGGCGATTACCTAAAGTTTATGATTTTAAGCCTTCTTTTACCCTAAATAAATTAAAATACAAAAAAAGTAGGCCTCCGGTTTCCGAGGCCTACGCTAGGTGCTAATTGAATTCCCAAAGATTTGATTTTCAGTATTTTGGTTGTCAGATAGCATCAGGGATTGTTTCCTTGAATCTGTTATACTGTTCAATCTACGGGCAATGCTATGAATAGGTTAAGCTACTTAAGCGCATAAACCGATGGTCTCCTTATTCAGTCGTCCAAAAGATCAATATAATCTTCTAGCTTATTTTTTAATTCATCGGCTATGGCTCCGTTGCCATCATCGTCATTTGGGTTTATTTCTATCAATCCGTCGTCATCGCCATCTATGGCTTCGGACAAATCAATTCCTGTTATATCATCAAAGAGACCATCCAAATCAAAATTTATGACAATACTATTGGAGCCGTTCGTAATACTTATATCGCTATTGGAATCCTCAAAATCGATTTCGACCTCCTCTTCAAAATCGTGCCAGAACTCAAAGGGAATACCATCTATGGTACCTTTTACAAGAATAGTCTTTTCATAAAGTTCACTGGAAGAATCATCACTTTCATCAAATTCGAATTCCAGTTCTTCGTACCGCGCCTGGGGAACGTCTACAGTGGCAAAAACGAATTCTCCGGCAAGTAGATCAAGTTCAAAAGGCCCCTTCAATTCTATTTCATCATCAGAACCGTAGTACCCATCATCGTCCCAAGCATCATCATTTCTTCCCTCATCATCTCTATCGTCGTCATCCAGTTCCAGCTCAAGTTCTTCAATGTTTACAAGGAACGATGTAATCTCCAAAGATGATTTTGCCGTTTCCGATAGATACTTTTTGCCGGCAACGGAATTGAAAGAGGAGGAAACCTTAAAGCTGGTTTGCCCGGAATTATTCCCGTTGAACACTTCGGAATCGTCAGAATCCGAACAGGAAACAAATACTAGCATCGCCAAGGTTATAGCAAAAGATAAACCTAGTTTAAAAATTTTAGCAGTCATGATTTTATTTTTTTATTGTTATACTGGTAGAACAGTTGGTTTTTAATTTACCCAACCCCTCAGCTATTTTTCTTTTAAAATTTTCATCATGGAACAATTTTCAGTAAGCAATATGAATTTTAGTTTTTCAACGTAAAATACTCACTGACAAATGTTTAATTATGTGTTGATACCCGGGCATTTAATTTTAAAAAAAATAAATATGCTAAGAAAAAAAGACGGGAAATGGGTGCTTTTTAAATATTTTGGAATACCCGACAACATTTAAAAAGTGCTTTGAAAAACTGATTCCGGAAAGGTTATTTTGTTCATAATCGGTTCGGAAATGAAACCCAAAACAGCTAGTTATCGATTCTTAAGCAGTTGACCCTATCCGGAGGAAGATAGACAAGCAACCAAAAAACCTAATATGGAGCCCTACAATCTACTTAAGGGCCGGACTGGTCAATAGGGAATTTCTACCGTTATGATTTTCTAATACATAACGCATTCTAGCGATTTGATCATTGGTAAAAATATTCATGACTTGATCTTCCGAATAATTCATGTAGTTCCCTATCATAATGGTTTCCCCGCCACAACCCATATAGGGCTTTGTGCCAAAAACCACATCATCAACGGCAGGTGTATCGTCACAATAATCATTAAACTCACAATTTTTACCTCCCCAAGGGTGCAAGACACCCAGATAGTGCCCCATTTCATGGGTTAAGGTCCTTCCATATTTTGCATGACAAGCAATATCCGATTCTCCAAAGTGTATCCAATTGATTAAAATACCTTCGGCATCCCCGGCTTGCGGCAACAATAAGTGCTGCGTTCCGGGAAGATCGGTTTCCGGTCCCGTAGCGACTCCCAATGCCAGGCATTCGCTGGATTCGGGCAAGGGGGTTACCCAAATATTAATATAACTACTTGAATTCCAATAGGCGTATTGGGCATAATGATTTTGATTATATCCCAGATCGGGAACGTTTATAGCCGAGGTGTTTATTCTATTAATGCCATCAAAAGCGGATCCATCGGGATTCCTCTTTGCTAGCACAAATTCTATTTTGGCATCCCCGCCACTTGGATGATCGTTATACCCCCGAGTGCCTTTTTTTCTTCGGAAATCTTCGTTGATGATCTCAATCTGTCTTTTTATCCTTTCGGATGTGAGGTTTGGACCTTCACCTATGGCTTCACCTTCATGAAGCACATGGATCACTACCGGAAGGGATACTATTTCTTGTACGGGATCTTCTACTTCGGGAACCGGGTCCTCCTCTTTATCGCAAGAAATCCAAAGGAAACATAGCAATACAGCATATATCCATATACGTGTGGATGTCGCTCTCTTTTTTAAGACCTTGATCAAGTGGACAAAAACATTCATAACAGTTTTAGTTTTTGAATCGGATTTCCTTTGTTGCTTTTAAGATGTAAAATTTCCATAATAGTTGCTCCATTGTCTATACGAATCCAATAGGAATCTTTTTTCCGTAATGTGCCGAGCCTATGCTATGAAATGTGCATCCGAGGTACGCATTATGAAAACTAATACAGAATCAGTAGTGCGGATACGTTTTCGAAATGGTCCGTCTGCTTTATTTAGGAGGTTTTGAAACATCCCTGAACAATAACATATCCTTTATCCTTGTTGATGCACCATTGTAAAAACCTGTATGGTACTCATAGTTTTTTGGATTTTTGAATGTTCCGAAGATGATATCGAATACCGCAATACCCGAGTAATTATAGGCATGGATTCCTCTTGCATGGTGTATGGTATGCGACTCCGGCCGTTGTATGATGTACCCTATCCAAGTAGGTGTTTTTATGTTACTATGTTGAAAAATAGATAAAAAGGTAGTAACCAAAATAATCAAAGTAGTAGCTTCCGGAGTAAATCCGGCTACCACTACAAGACAAATACTGCTTAGGACGATCCAGCCTAT
>JBATTK010000022.1:0-41214 GCA_049670505.1 Saonia sp. | reverse complement strand
GTGTATTACTGCTTGCGGAGCAAAAAGAAAGCCCCGTCGTCTTCCAAGGACATGGGATCAAGTGGGTAGGAATGGCATTGGTAGTTTTGTTGAGTATCTTGCTATGGTCCACTATACCTTCCCTTATTTTCTGTTTGATCGGAGTATTCGGCTTATATCTGTCCAACGAAATATTTGAGACCATGAATGATCATGGTTCCAATTTTGGGCAAAGGATATGCGGACAAGAAGAAGAAAGTAGTTGTGCTAAAGTGCTTAAGTCCAAAGCGTATTATCTAGGGCCCTTCTCGCTTAACGACCTATTTTTTTCCTTTCTCTTGTCGACCCTCATGCTCGCGCTTTTAAATACAGGATTGGGTAGTATACATATGTTGATTTATTTGATGGCGATATTGATGGTGATGGTAACCATTGGTATTCAGGCTTTTGTTTTAAAGTCTTGGTGCCGTTTATGTTTACTTTCCAGTACCATGGTCATAGTCCAGTTTGTAGTGATTTTTAACAGCTCGTCTTTTAGAGAACCGCTTCTTTCGGATAACGCTATTTTCTTGGTATTAAAAGATGCCATGGTCTTAGGGCTTCTTTTTTCCATCGCCCTTTTGGGCATATACCGTTACCGTAAGCTTAAAACACAGTATTATGAATTGAGTACCGGTGAAATTGAACTACTGCGGTTCAAAAGATCTCCGAAGATGGTAAAACTTGTCTTATCCAATGCCAAGCGCATTAACCATAGGGAGGGTGCCGATCAATTGATAATAGGTAATCGGACAGCAGATCATACCATTCGTTTGGTATTGTCCACTTCTTGTAAATATTGTAAAAAAGAATTCGATAAGTTCTATGATTTTTATAAAAAGAAGGGGGAAGACTATAGATTTCAATTGATTTTCAATCATTTCAAGACCGCCTCTCCCGATGCTAAGCGCAATCAAATTGCAGCAACCATGATCAATGCTTATGGTAAGAAGGGTTCGGATGAATTCCTAAAACTTATGGATGGCTGGTTTCAACATCAGAACGAAGAAAACTTTGCTGATCTGGATTTTGACGAAGCACAGCATAAGATACTTCTTGAACAGCGGGTTTGGTGCGAAAAGAATGAACTTTTCCATACGCCCATATTAATAATCAACGAAAAAATAATACCTCCGGATTACAACGCGTCCTTTTTGGAGGATATGTTGAATGCAATGGAAGAAAAGGAATAACGGGCAAGTGGTCGTATGCACTTGGAAAAAAAAGATGACTGTTTGGTGACGTAATAAACAGGTAATGGTCATGGATTCTAATTTAATTTTTTATGAAGTTTATTCAATCCTTTTGGTCCAAACCTATTTTTGACACCCATCATATGAACAATTGGAACTTCCGTCACCATGGTGGGTTTCCTACTTCATTTTTATTCTATTGTTCATGGATATACAGCTGTCTATCGATTCAAAAGCAGTATCCGAATCTACATTTGGTCACCGATGACCTCGGTATTGAAATTTTTAAGAACACACTTAATTTGCCTTATGTATCCTTTTCGAACGAATTGAATGACCTAAGGGAATATCATGAAGGGTTATGGGCATTGGGTAAATTATATACCTACAGGCTCCAAAAGGAAGCTTTTTGTCATATTGATGGTGATGTGTTTCTTTTTGGTCCGGTACTTGACCCTATTCTTGATCAGCCTATATTTTGTCAAAGTTTTGATCGCAATAAGAATCAATATTCAGAGGTACATCCGTATGTAAGGAAGCATTTTAACAAAGTTCCCGCCGAATTTAATGCCGATTTATCGGACAAAATAAAATATATCAATGCGGGTGTAATCGGAGGTAACAATATTGATTTATTCCAATTGTATACCTCCAAAGCTTTTGAATTGATTACGAATAATATGGATAAATTAGAGGATATAAACAGCAGTTTATTCAACTTGTATTATGAGCAATTTTTAATCAGTAATATTATTTCGGAAAAAAATCTAGCGGTGGCATCGCTTTACACCAAATCCAATGACAACAATGCATATAATTTTGCCGCATTCCATCAAATCCCACAACAATCCCGATATGTTCATTTGATCAGCCATTTGAAGAGGTCTACCGAGTTCATGGAGCAGGTAGTAGCTAGGTTGCAACTAGAGTATCCGGAGTATTACTCCAGACTAACGCACTTTTATACCAAAGGCAAATTATGAGAACACGCAAGAGCTTTCTAGATTGGATGGATGTTTTAGGCAAGTCCGATGAAATTGGTATCGATTATTCCAAATTCTATAGTATTCATGAAAGAGATTATGTATATAGGTCTTTGGATAAGGTATGGGAAGCCCATACAGGGATACAAAAATTTGTACAGGATTATAAATATTTAGAAGACCAGCGATACCAAATTATTGATGACCATATTATAGATGAAAAGACAGCTATCTCCCAAATAGAAACCGCTATCAGATTTTGTTCCAAGTCGGACGAAGAGAAGCGCCAAAGTACTTTTGTGATGAATAGAAAGCTTTCAAACTATCTGGTCCAAAGTTCATTTGTATGGGATACGATTACAACTATAAATCCTATAGCAAAGAACAGCCACTATGTGGTTATTCCTAGTTTTCTTTCTATAGCACCTAAAGAAATCTACTTGTCCAACTTAAATGCAGTGCTACTGGATATTAAGGATTATACCGAAACATTCTCTTATAAGGAGTTCTTTGAACTTGTTTCGGATACGCTGGAATTGGGAGCGGGCGAGTTGGATAAGGTTCTTATGGAGTTTATCTCCAATCAGGTATTGTATTATAGAACAATGCTACCTGTGCATTAAAAAAGTTCAAAGGTGCAAAAGCATACTTTGAACTTTTAAAGGATTCAAAAACTTTGTGTTAATTTCCAAATGGATTTAACAACACCAAGCATGTGGATTTCCGTACCTGCAGTAATCCTCTGTACATCCCCAGCCACCTGTGATTTTTTTCATTTGGTCCTGGTCCATTTGTTGATTCTTCAGATGCTCTAAACTTATTTTTTTCATGACATACGTTATTAAATTTTCTCCGCTATTTCAAAATGGAGGCTTTGGAGATAAGGCCGGCTTAAATGTAAGAAATATGAAGGTATAATCCTATATTATTTGTAAGTAAAATGTTAATATATTGTTAGTATTAGCTGGAAAATATCCTCAGTATCAAGCAAATAACTAGGCAACCATTTGGTATTAAAAAAAGTTCAAAGATGCAAGGACATACTCTGAACTTTTAAAGGATTCAAAATTTTGAATCCATCTTTTGAATCCCTAGCAGCAGCAGGCACCTGGGTTTACATAGGTACAATAATAGTCGCCGCAATAATAGCCGGGAAATCCACCACCCGTTACCTTTTTCATTTGGGCCTGGTCCATTTCTTGTTCCTTAAGATTTTTTAAGCTTAACTTTTTCATGATATGTGTTATTAAAGAGTCTCCGCTATTTCAAAATGAGGCTTTGGAGATGGCCAATTTGAATTTATAAAATGTGTTTTATATGGTAATGTTTGTAAGTAAATGCATTAATGGAATTTATTTAAAAATGCTAAATTAATTTAGCATCTAAAGCAGCAGACCGCATTTGGATTTACGTAGGTACAATAATAGTCGCCGCAATAATAGCCCGAACATCCACCTGTGACTTTTTTCATTTGGGCCTGGTTCATTTCTTGTTCCTTAAGATTTTTTAAGCTCAACTTTTTCATGATATGTGTTATTAAAGAGTCTCCGCTATTTCAAAATGAGGCTTTGGAGATGGCCAATTTGAATTTATAAAATGTGTTTTATGTTACAATTTCAATACGTAAATACATTAAAAAGTCCAAAGATGTCGCGCATCTTTGGACTTTTAAAAGATTCAAAATTCTGGATCTATCTTTTGCATCCTTAACAGCAGTTAGCTTGTGGGTTTACATAGGTGCAATAATAGTCACCACAATAATATCCACCAGTGATTTTCATCATTTCTGATTGATCCATTTCTTGTTCTTTAAGATTTTTTAAGCTTAATTTTTTCATAACATATAGTATTGAAGATGCTCCGCTATTTCATAATGAGGCTTTGGAGATGGCCGATGGAAGTTAAAAATACTAAATAATACAGTATTATCCTACAAAAAATAAAGATAATATATTAAGTAATTATGAAATTTATCTTGTTTTTACGTTAAGACCAAGAAACTATTTCTGCACGTCAAGAAATCCGTTTTACTAGCTAAATGTACAGCATGTGGAGCAGTGCTTCCCAGGGACTAAAAACAGGAACTCCAGTATTTTTAGGTATCGTGATAATTAGTGAGTCTAATATCAGAATTGGTTAATTAAACCCATAATTAATTAATATCCATATTTTTAGCAGTACCTTTGCAAAAATTAGTGGACTACTAATTACTAACCGATCTTCTAAATAATCCATGAAATCATTCACGATCCGCGAACTAACTACTATTTTAAATGGAGAATTAGAAGGCAATACCACGCAAAAGATTACTGGTCTGGAGCAATTGGAAGAGGCAGGTAATTCGGATATCACGTTTATCGGAAGTAAAAAATACGCTCTAATGTGGAAAGATTCCAGAGCAGCGGCAGCTATTGTAAATAGTGACTTTTGCCTGCAACCTGGGGCCAATCGTGCATTGATCAAAGTAAAAAATGCAGATTTGGCTATGGCCAAGTTATTGGACATTTTTACACCTGAACCACCACATTTTGATACGGATATCCATCCTACGGCGGTAATCCATCCAACGGTCACCATAGGCACCGGCAGCAAAATTGGTGCAGGCTGTTATGTAGGGAAAGATGTAGTGTTGGGGGATGGCGTTATCTTATATCCTAACGTCACTATTTTTGATGAGACCACTATTGGTTCCCATACCGTTATCTGGTCAGGGACGGTAATACGGGAGCGTTCCAAAATTGGGTGCTATTGTATTTTTCATAACAATGTAAGTATTGGCGCAGATGGTTTTGGATATCGCCCAAGTGAAGATGGTAGGGGGCTTACCAAAATTCCGCATATAGGAAATGTAGTTATTGGTAATGCCGTGGAAATCGGCGCCAATTCTTGTGTGGACCGTGCTAAATTTAATTCTACTATACTGGGGGATGGCTGTAAAATCGATAATTTGGTACAGATCGGACATAATTGCGTTTTGGGACGTTCTTGTATTATGGCGGGCAGTAGTGGATTGGCAGGTTCCGTAACCCTAGGTGATGGTGTTATTATTGGTGGTAGCGCTTCCATAAAAGATCATACTACTATACATTCCGGTGCTGTTGTAGGTGCTGGTTCCGGAGTTATGGGGGATGTTGCTGCAGGAAAAACAGTTTTGGGATATCCCGCCTGTGATTCCAGGGATAAATTAAAACAATGGGTGGCCTTGCGTAATCTGGCCAAGTAATTTCCCGTTCCCGTTCGTGCTACTTGTCATGATTTCAACAAGGCTATAATTTTGTAATTCCCCTATATTCCTTATAATTTCTGTCCATTAAAAGTCTTTACCGGTATAAACAATTACAAGTATGGTATGGATGCCATTTTTGATAGTAGATCCTAAATTTAGGAACGATCCGTTAAACTTGCTATCTTTCCTCTATGAAAAACAGTGTAGTAATCCTATTGATTTTTACAGCTTTTGCCGGTTGTGCTCCTCAAACCACCCTTAACATATTCAATAAAAAAGATTTAAACGGTTGGCATGCAGATGTTCCGGAAATGGACGGGAATCCGGATGTAACTTCCCCATTTATCATGAGAGACGGATTGTTGGTCAGTCTTGGAACTCCGAGGGGACATCTTATTACCGATACAGTTTATCGGGATTATCGATTGGAAATTGAATACCGTTTTGCCGGTGAACCCGGCAATTGCGGCGTTTTGGTACATGCATCTACGCCTAGGGCATTGTACGATATGTTCCCAAAATCCATTGAGGTACAAATGGAACATGGAAATGCGGGCGATTTCTGGTGCATTGTACAGGATATTAGCTGCGATGATATGTTGGCGCGAAGGGGTGCAAAAGAAGAATGGGGGATAACCGAAGGCAAGAAGCGTAGGATTCAAAATCTTACGGACGGATCGGAGAATCCCTTGGGGGAATGGAACCTTATGGTTGTTGAATGCCTCAACAACAAAATAAAAGTATGGGTGAACGATGATCTGGTAAACTATGGCTATGATGCCACGGTCAGCAGCGGACAAATTGCACTACAGGCCGAAGGTTCCGAAGTGGAATTCCGAAAAGTAGACCTAACTCCAATTACTGAGCTTAGTATATCCGCGCCTTAAACTTTCCACTTTATACGTTTTTGTATGATCACTTGTCAAGGACAGATGATATACCTTCATTTCCCGCAAAAGAGTACCTATCTTTGTGGAAATTAATGGTATGTCCAAACTACTTTCCGTACGGGAACTATAACCCTGCTTCGGAAACCGGCACAATGTTGCACCAACGTTTTGGATACCTCAAAAATGAAGAAAAGTAATACCAAATGAAAACGGACACACCTTCTTTTGAAGCGTTTGTAATTTCCAAGCCATTGCGCAATGCGATAACGGATTTAGGTTTTATACAACCGACCCCTATACAGGTATTGGCATTTCCTGTCCTACTATCGGGAAAGGATATGGTGGGAATTGCCCATACCGGCACAGGAAAGACCTTTGCCTATATGTTGCCCATTTTACAGACTCTTCCATTTTCAAAACAGATACACCCAAGGGTTTTGGTAGTAGTTCCTACCCGGGAACTGGTTTTACAGGTAGTCCAAGAAATTGAAAAACTTGGAAAATATGTATCTATCCGCGTACATGGGGTTTATGGAGGTACCAATATCAATACGCAAAAAGAGGCATTGGCACAGGGAACCGATATTGTTGTTGCCACCCCTGGACGACTGTACGACTTGGTCTTAAGCAGGGCCTTGCAATTAAAACAAGTGAAAAAACTGGTCATAGACGAAGTAGACGTGATGCTGGACCTAGGTTTTCGATTTCAATTGACCAATATATTCGACCTCTTGCCCCAACGTAGGCAAAACATTATGTTTTCGGCAACTATGTCCGACGAAATAGCGCTGCTGATTCAGGATTTTTTCAAAGGCGCACAAAAAATTTCGGTCGCATTGAGTGGTACGCCTTTGAATACTATTTCGCAATATTGTTATGCAGTACCTAATTTTTACACTAAGGTAAATCTGTTGAACCATCTATTGAAGGAGACCGACCGTTTCAAGAAAGTATTGGTTTTTGTTTCCAATAAAAAAAGTGCGGATCTTTTGTTTCAAGCCTTAGAAGAATATTTTGGTGATGAAATCTGCATCATCCATTCCAACAAGACCCAAAATTATAGGATACGCGCCATAAAACAGTTCGATGAAGGCAAGAACCGTATGCTAGTCTCCACAGATGTAATGGCGCGCGGTCTGGATCTGGATAAAATTTCGCATGTAATTAATTTTGACACCCCTTCTTTCCCTGAAAATTATATACACCGTATCGGAAGGACTGGAAGAGCGACGCAGCAGGGAACGTCCCTTTTATTCTACACGGAAAAGGAAACAGCGGCCAAAAATGCTATTGAAGCATTAATGGGGCTTAAGATTTCCGTTTTGGAATTACCTACTGCAATAGAAATATCAAAGCAGCTTAGTCCGGAAGAGCAGCCAAAAATAATAGAAGCCAACAATCCGCATACATATAACGCGGCCGATACTCCCGGGCCAAGTTTTCATGAAAAGAAGGAAAAAAATAAGCGGACGAATCAAGGGGGATCCTATAAAAGTAAGATTAAAAAGAAGTATAAAAAGCCTAAAACCAGGGGCGATAAAAATTACAAAGCCCGAAACAAACGGAAATAGGAAAAAGAACGAATACTATAAAATGGGGAAAACATTATATGGGAGTATCTAAAAAAACGGCACTCGTTGTGTTGGCCTTTTTCTCAATTTACGTAATATGGGGGTCCACCTATCTTTTAAATAAGATTGCAGTAACGGAGCTGCCCCCTTTTATGCTGGCATCCATTCGCTTCATCTGCGCCGGAATTTTAATATTCATCTTATGTAAGGTATGGGGCATTAGTATTCGTATTACAAAAAAGCAACTGCTGAACACTGTTATAGCCGGCTTTCTGTTTTTAACGTTTGGTAACGGGGTTGTAGTATGGGCGCTAAAATACGTCGATAGCGGGTTCGCTGCATTGGAAATCTCTGCCCAACCCCTTATTGTGCTACTTCTAATGCGTATCCTACAGGGTAAAAAAATACAGCCCATGTCCGTTGTGGGGGTTATTTTGGGAATTATAGGTGTTTATCTATTGGTAAGCCAAAAACAGGTACTCCAGCAAGATAACTCGGTTATCGGTATGGTCATGATTTTTCTGTGTATGTTAAGTTGGGCCTATGGGAGTTTATTTGTAGGGAAGGCCGATTTACCATCGAACTATTTAGTGAATACAGGATATCAAATGTTTACCGGAGGTATCATGCTCTTACTTTCCAGTTTTGCATTCGGAGAATCCTGGACCGGACCTGCACAATGGAGCAGCGCTGTTCAATATGCTATGGTATTGCTTATTATTTTTGGGAGTATCGTTGCATTCACGTCCTTTAACTATTTACTAAAGGCGGTTTCTCCCGAAAAAGTGGCTACCTCTACCTACGTAAACCCTATAATAGCACTTTTGCTGGGTTGGTATTTCCTAAATGAGCAGATTACTGCCCAATCCGTACTGGCGACAATTATTCTCCTAACAGGGGTTTATTTTATCAATACGAAGAAAAAACTACTGCTTTTTTCCAGGTTTTCGAGTAAAACGATATCCCAAGCGAATAGGAAGAAATAGGAACTACGGCTTTTGCAAAGTTGCGCTTTATGAACTTCTTAAAACGGTCCTCGCGTCGGTGTTTTTACATAGAAACGTCAAAATAAACCATAGGTTATATGGGTAAATCTGCCATAGGTTTTACCGTTCCCGGACCTAGATCCGCTACATAAACGTTTCCTATTCGTATTCTAACGAGTCGTAAGGTAGGGAATCCAACTGCTGCGGTCATTTTACGCACCTGACGAAACTTGCCTTCGGTCAGGACCATACGTATCCATGAACTCGGTCGATGTCGTTCGACCCGTATTTTTCCGTCCGGTTGGGGAAGAATAGGGGCAATCGCTAAGCTACTCACCCCACATGCTTTGGTAATGTACTTTTTTCCTGCAAAGCCAATTTCCACACCTATTCGTAAGTGCGTTATCGCTTCATTGGTTATTTCACCGTCCAATTGCGCGTAATACTCTTTTTCAATACCGGAGCGGTTTATGGTATCGCTCAGCTTTCCGTTGGTCGTAAGGAGTAATAAACCTTCCGATTTTTCATCCAAACGCCCTATGGGCATAATACCCTCGGGAAAATCGTGAAGTTCACTTAAAAACCGCTTTTTTCTTTTTTCCTTCGGATTGTTGGAGTGCAATTGACTGAGCATTCCATAGGGTTTATAGATTTTAAAATGCAAGTGTATGGTTTCGGACATTTGTAATGCCAAAGGTACTAAAGTCCATTGGGGTGGTTACTTTTGGGCAAAAATCTTTTAGACCCTACTTTCTTTCGTTGTTTTGATGGAAGGCCGACACCCCTGAAAACCATGATTAAAAATGCAATGAAGGCCATGAAGGCGCAGCTGTAAAAGACAATGGGGATTCTGTTTACCTGGCTTTGATAGTAAAACCCGGAAATAAGTGCCCCGAGTCCTATTCCCGCTTCCAGTGCTATGTATAGGGTCGCCATTGCTTTCCCTTTGTGGTCGGGATTACTTAAATCTACCGTCCATGCGTTCAGGCCAGGTGTAAGGACGCCCATGGCCAACCCATAGACCCCGGCCCCGATGAGCAGACCGGAAACAGTGGTATAGTTACCCATAATAAAGAGGGAAACCAATAGCAGCACAAGACCGGTATTGATGATAATGATTCTACCGTACCTATCGGATAATCTGCCTGCGATAAAACGGATCAACAGGGAGGAAATGGTAAAAACCATAAAAAAGAGGCCAGTATTTACGATTCCCAAATGGATACTCCAATCGGGAATCAGGGTCAGGATAACACCAAACGCTAAATAGGCCAAAAAAGTAATTATCGCCGGGAGCAGTACGGCTTTTTCAATAATATCAACGGCTTTAATTTTCAATAAAGCGGGATGGAACGCTTGTTTATTTCTCAGTGTTTCCGGCAAGGCCCAAATACATAAGATGGCAATTAGTGCCACAAAAGATGCGGAGTAAAACAGTGTATCGAAAGAAAAATAGAGTCGTACAAAACTCCCAAGGGCAGGTCCCAAGGCCAGGCCGGTACTAAAAAAAAGACTTTGTACCCCCAGCGCTTCTCCCCAACGGTTGGCGGGTATCATATCGGTCACATAAGCCGCTGTAGCGGTAGGATTAAAACCCGTTGAAAACCCATGTAGGCCCCTTAAAAAAAGAAATGCCCAAACAACAGGTAGAAGCGGATATAAAAAACAGCATATAAAGCTTACCCCGGCACCGATCAACATAATTGGTTTACGACCAATAGTATCCGTTAATTTACCGCTAAAAGGGCGAGAAATACCTGCCGTAAGCGTAAAAAGAGCAATAATCAACCCAATATATGCAGAGCCGCCCAAGCCCTCCAAATAGGAAGGTAAATCAGGAATCAACATATTGTAACTAGCGGAAAACAATAAAGAGCTCATACATACCAGCATAAAACGCCTGGTATAAAGAGTATGGGATTTAGCCGGCATGGATAGTTTTTTTATAATAGGACCGTATCAATTCAACACCATGCTCCCATAAGCGGTTGGACCCGGGTTTAATGGATTTAGTAGTGTTGTATACCCTTTCGTAAGCCACCTCAAATTCCTTCCAGGTACCGCCCTTGTTAGCGGCATTTTGTAAAGTGGGTTGGAATCTGTCCATTGCTTTTGCAAATTTCGCCTCCTTCGTTTTTGCCTCCTCGAACTCTATCCAGATATCAATAAGCGCTGCAGCCTGCTCTTGGGGCAAGATGCCAAATATGCGGTTGGCGGCCTTTAATTCTGCCACAGTATTCACGTGGCTTCTGCTGGTATCATAAATAAAAATATCGCCGGAGTCTATTTCTACAATATCATGGATAAGCACCATTTTAAGTACTTTTAATATGTCGATCTTTTCGTTGGCATGTTCCATCAATACCAATGCCATCATAGCCAAATGCCAACTGTGCTCTGCATTGTTTTCGTTCCTATCGCTATGGAACAATTTGGTTTTGCGCCGTATGTATTTGATTTTATCGATTTCCTTGATAAAGTCTAACTGTTGTGACAATCGTTTTGATTTCATTTTGTGGTATTACTTTATTCTATAATTTTATAGCTATCAAAGAAATAGGATTACCCACTTATAAAAAAGGACATTTGTCCGATGCGGCAAAAATGATACGAACCAATAGGGAATTACTGGATTATGTCAACAAATTGTATCAAAATGGAGATCAGCGTATTATAGCGCAGTGTTTTGACCCCAAGCACCGAATAATTGAGCAGAATAAAAGATATGCATGGGTATATATCATTAAGGAAGGGATTACCAAATGCTATATGACCGATGAAAATGCAAAGGAATTTATTCAGGAGTTTTTAGGGGAGGGCACAGAGTTCGGGGAATTGGAAGTGTTCAGTAACAACCCCAGCTTTTGCTGCGTTGAGGCCGTTACGGCACTTAGTACCTTTAAGATTTCGTATCGTAATTTTAATGAACTGATCGATACGGATAAAAAATTCAATAGGATTATTATCAGTGGAATGGCGGCGAAAATAAGTTATAAAGCGCCTCGGCACCTCTATCAGCATTCGTATCCTATTGAAGCCAATATTTTAAAACTTAAGGAAGTCTTCCCAGAGTTTACCCAGGTTATTTCCAAAAAGGATATTGCCAACTATATCGGTGTCACCCCCAGAAGTCTTAACCGTACCTTACATAGCCTAAAGGAACGCAATTTGTTGTGAGCTTAAAGTCAAAATTCAACCCAATCAAGATGGTGATATCCTAAAAACGGATATTTCCGGAATGCGGTACGAAAACCAGGGTAGGTTGGGGAATCTAGAGGTATAGAAGTAAGTATCCGATCGCTCCAAATGGGCTTAAAATTTCTTCCTAAAAAAAGTGGCACTCTTTTTGTTAAAGTAATTTTATGAATTTTTTAAAAATTAATCTTTAAAATAGTTTTATCTTAAGAGATAGGATAAGCATAATTATAACGGAACTAAAATGAGAAGTTTACTTTTATTACTCGGTGTGTTGGTACTCGGTTGTGGTACTTCCCCAAAAACGACGGTCCCTACCGCTGAAAGCAAGATGTTGGATGAAATGGTGTTTCAAAATGCCTTTCAAATTGAGTCGGATTGGGCTATGCCACTTATGACGAACAGTCTAAACAGTATCGCCAATTCAGGGCTGTTTCCGCCCGGTAGCAATGCAAATAGAATCACCTTGGTCGGAAATGATAATTATTTAAAGGTAAACGGCGATAGCATATCGGTGTACCTGCCCTATTTTGGTGAGCGACAAATGGGCGGGGGCTACAACAGTGATGGTAGTGCCATACAGTTCAAAGGCATCCCTGAAGATTACAGAATTGTCCAAAATAAGAGAAAAAAGCGCCGTGAAATACGTTTTAAAATGAAGAAAAATACCGAAACCTTTGTGGTAACGGTTATGTTGTTTCCAAACTTGACCAGTAATATTAACGTTAATAGCTCGCACCGATTTCCCATTAGTTATAGTGGTACCATAGCGGCAATTCCCGAGGAACAATAGGGGAGTGGCCTTCGATACAATTGCCTGGCAATCACTCAGGCACCCAGGGATATGGTCATTGAGTGATTTTCAATTTGAAAATCGTATCGAAATGACATACTTATAACTAGTTTCTGGTTTCTGGTTTCCGGTTTCCGGTTTTTCGTTTCTCGTCTTTTCTCCTTCATCTTTTGTCTTCTATCTTTGGAAAGATAGTCTTCAGCAGTCGGTAATCAGTAGTCAGACGTTTGGCATTCGTATTGTTTCTGGTTTTTCCTCCTTTATCGTTTAGTTTTGGAACAAATCTTTTTGCTGAATAACATCAACACGAACTATTTTTCCTTCTTGGAAAGTAAAAACTTCTACGATGTTACTACCTTCTTTTACGGAGGGATCCAACCAGACTTTGTCGTGCATCACTACTTTGTTGTCAATTTCGACCAAATGTTGTATTTCATTACGGACATTCGGATATCTTTTAAAATGGGCTTCCCTATTTTTTCGCATGGCTTCCCTACCTTCTATCCGCAATTCAAAATCCGATTCGTATAAATACACCTTTACATCTTCTGCAAAGTTCATTACATATAAATCGGCGTCCTTTTCATTTACGGCCTTAACAATGGTTCTAACACTGCTATAACGGGGACTACCCTGAGCGGATGACCAACTGCAACAAACGGTAAAAAGGAACAACAGAAAAACTAATGATCTTTTCATTTTTTTGAATTTTTAACGGATATATTTTATGGTAAAATATTTAGTTCTCATACTTAGTATTCAGTATTCAGTTTCCGTTTTTTAGTTAACAGTTTCCAGCTTCTGTTCTTTCATCCTTTATCCTTTGTCCTTTGTCTTCGGTCTTTGGAAAGATAGTCCGCAGCGGACAGTGACGGTCTGCAGTCGTATGGTTTTCAGCTTCCAGTATCCAGCTTCCAGTATCCAGCTTCCAGTATCCAGCTTCCAGTACAACGTAATTTATTCCCTTAAATATAAGAATTTTAGCCCTCCCGTAACAGCGGTCCAACCCATACATATAATTTATCCATTAGTTCAAATACCACTTATTGATATCGTTGTTTGCAACGATCTTTTTTTTTTAAAGTCTTTATGGACGTAATACAAACATCATGATGAAAAAAACAGTGCTACATTCGGCCCAAATCGCAATTTTTTTTCTAATCCCTTTCCTATGCTTTTCACAAAACCTTCGTACGTATATGGAGGTTCTTAAATCGGAAGGAGAGCATCCATTAGAGTTCGTTCAAAAGAAGTTGGACAGTTATGATCTCATAATTTTTGATGATGCACTGCATAATGCGGTGGAACCTTTTGACTTTTACCAGGAATTATTGGGCATGGAAGAAAACAAGATCGAATACGTTTTTATCGAAGCTTTCGGGATTCATATGCAATCACATATCGATGCGTATCTGGAAAACGCCTCCAAGGACCCTAATTTGTTGCTAAAGGTATTTCAGGATAGTTTTAACGGATCTGGATGGAGGTATGAGACCTATTATGAACTTCTTTCCACTGTTTGGGATATCAACCATTCAACGGACCTGACTGTTCCAATAAAGGTAAAAGCAGTGGACCAACCCATATATTGGGAGGGAATCCATAACCGGAAGGCGTATGATGTTTTTTTAAAATCCCTTATCGGAAGAGACTATTTTATGTACCTTACTATTCTGGATGCAATGGATTCTTTTTCTGAAGGTAAAAAAGGAATTTTTTTAACGAATACCCGTCATGCCTACAAGCATATTAAAAACTCCGAGGGAAGCCTGTATTGGAACTGTGGTACGTTCTTTAATCAGTGGCACCCCGGTAAGACCTATGCTGCAAGAATCCATAATGTAACGCTCTCCATTACGGAAAATACGGTTCCTAGTGAAAATACTACCGCCAGTGGATTGGAAAGGTATACCTATGAGTGGGTTAAGATGCAAGATGGTATATGGGACGAAGCTTTTGCAAAAAATGGCAATGCACCTCTTGCCTTTTCCTTAAAAAACAATGTTTTTGGGGATGCAAAATATATTGGAAACCATATGCTCAACGTAGCTAAAGATCAAACCATGTATGATGCCTATGACGCGCTTATTTTTTTAGCTCCGCTCAATGAATTACATTTTTCGGCAAAGATCGATTTTATTTTCACCGATGATTTCAAGATGGAATTAAAACGGCGTTTGAAGATTTTACATGAAGACAATATGGATGCATTTTTAACCAAAAACAAAGCCAGCTCCTTATCGGAATACATTGTACAATTGGCACGCTATCAAGAGAAAACTAAAAATAGCTTGGTGCCTCATTAGGTAGCTTTGCCAATGGTTGTCACCATGATGATAGGGATAAGTTCTGGCATGTGCTATTTTTTATTCGTATAATACAAAAGCAAAGTAAACAACCGAACAACAGCACCTATGAAGGATTCAAAATTTACCCGTGCGGAACTGATACAAAAAAGTCTGGAACTATTAAAGCACCACCAACATGCATCAGGTTCGTTCCCGGCAAGCCCACATTTTGAGGAGTTTCGTTACTGTTTTTTAAGAGATGCCAGTTTTTGCGCCTATGCGTTGTTGTTGTACGGTGAATTTGAAAGGTGTCGTAAATTTCTGGAATGGTGTCATCATGCCATAATTTCTTGCTCGGAAAAAGTGGAGCGAGTGAAACAAAAATGGCCGGGAAGCGATCCCATTGCCATGAATGAATTATTGCCCGTTCGTTTTGAATTGGACGGAAGCCAGGAGCTTAGTGAATGGCCTAATTTTCAAATTGACTGTTATGGCACATGGCTTTGGTGTTTGGAGCAGTACGTAAATATCAGTAAGGATGAGCAGATTCTTACCGATGTGAAGGTATCTGTTGATCTAACGGTTTCCTATTTGGAAACGGTCTGGACTTTTGCCTCGTTCGATTGTTGGGAGGAACACAGCTACGAGCGGCATACCTCTTCTTTGGCCTGTGTTATTGGTGGATTACGTTCTGTAAGCAGCTTATATGACGATGATAAGGTCGGAAAATTTTCGGAACGGATTACGGAGCAGCTTTTAAAGGCGGTCACCCCGGAAGGTATTTTTCCAAAATTTTTAAGTGGGGGCGGTATCGATGCCAGCACCTTATGGTTGTCCGTTCCCTATGGCGTGGTACCGGTAAATCATCCGTCCATGCAGTTGACCGTCAAGGAAATTGAATCTGTGTTGCTAAAGGGCAATGGGCTATATCGATATCCGAACGACACCTACTATGGAGGAGGGCGTTGGCCTTTGTTGAACTGTTTTTTAGCTTGGTATAAGATGGAGACAGGCCATATAAAAGAAGCGGAATCCTTATTGGAATGGGTCGAAAGTTTGGCCGATGAAAATGGATACTTTCCAGAAAACGATTCGGTCGTACCCCTGTTTCCGGAACATAAGCAAAAATGGATCACTAAATGGGGCCCACATGTGCTGCCGCCCTTATTGTGGACCCAGTCTATGTATCTTATTGCCCAACATTTCCTAAATCAAGGGAAAAGGTAAAAAAGAGTTGGCCCATGTACCCTTAATTCCAAAGGTAAATTGTAATAGGTCCAGGATATTCTGTATGTTGTGGACATGTCCTTCAATAGATACACCTATTTTTTGGAGTCTTTGTTATCCATACGTTCGTTTTCTATTCTTGTTTCATTCAATTCTTACATGAAAAAAATGATTCATAACGGTTTTACCGCCAGACCATTGATATCCCAACCGGATAGCCTTGCGCCAGCGCTATAAGCACTTTCGAGAAACTGTAATAGTGCAGCTTTCGGATTTTCGGATTCCCTTATCGAATCGTATGTCAAGAATGCCATGGGACTTCCGTTGGAATCTATCCATTCGGCCGCTTTAGGTGCTAAGGGTTCTTTATCAATGCCTTCGGGGGAAGGATAGGTGTATGCATAAAAGGCAGGAAACCGTACATTGGCATCACCCGCCCAAAAACCAAAACTGATGACTTCGTGGGAATAGGCATCCCTGTCGGCTACCTTGGCGTTCGGCATTTCGGGTCCCCGTTCTCCCGAAAATCGGGTCACGGCCAAGTCCATATGGTGCCAATACAGATGTACGGGACAGGTCTTGCTGTACGATTGCCCACTGAATGTCTTGAATACTTGGTCTACCTGTACCAATATCCGCCAAAACCGGTTTACGTATACTTTATCATAACTGTTGTGGTGTGTACATTCGGCGAAAGGTACGGTATCTGATAGGTCATAAGGCTTTGCCAGTATGTTGGCCTCGATGCCCAAGTTATGAAGTGCCTCTTTTAGTTTCGCATAGAAATCGGCCACTGAAAGTCCATCTTTCAATTCAAAGGAAATACGCTTCCCATTACTCGTATGTATATGTAGCATATGATCCAAAAAGTCGAACTGTATTTCGAAGGTAAAATCACCGTATGGAATTGAATCCGTGTTAATGCCCCTAGTTCCTACATAGAGTGTAATGTACCACCAATGGTTCTTGCGCGGCATTAACGCCAATCGTATTTTGCCTACGATCTGGAGATAACGGTGCAAGGTCTCCTTGGTAGGTTCCCAAGCATCCAAGGGAAGTTCCGGGAACAGTTCTGGCCTATTTGTCATAAGGAATTTTTTACTGTTTTTTCAATGGTTAAATTAGGGATTTATACTGCCATATATTGTTAAGGAATATTTAAATAGAGGTCCCCTAAAACTTTATTGCAACAAATTAAAATTGTGCCTATGTTACCCCATAAATAAGCGAAAAATGGTATGGGGTCCATGGATTTTTTTGCAAAATATTGCAAAAGGAACAGGGGTATTATAAACTACATAATATGGTACTTGCTACAGTAGTATTTGCATTAGGGCATCAAAAAATTGGCTTTGAAGGATTGCCCTATTTTTAGGCGTTGTCCGGAGCTAAGAACTACATACTCATTTCGCTTTTCCTTTTCCTTGGAGACGATCTGATTTTTGTTTACCAGAAACTTTCTATGTATCCTAATGAAGTCCGGTGCCAATTGTTTTGCCAATACGCTCAATCGCTCTCTTCGGATATAGGTGTCGTTTTCCGTGTAAAAGTTCAGATAATGCCCTTCCGCTTCTATCCAATGTACCGAATCTAGACCAATGGTCAGCATTTTTCGTCCCTTATAGACTTCAATGGTCTCATTCCTAGGCTTGCTATAAAACACATATGCGGCAGTCCCTATAATAAAAAATAGATGATACAATGCCTCTCGTCCAAAATAATAACGTGCAAATTCGGTATTCAGAAAACTATCAAAAAAACCAAGGCTATGAAGAATGATATTGGCTAATACATAAAAGACGAGCAAGGTTCCTATGGCCAGACATCCGGTTAAGAGCCAATACTTGCCTAACTGTTTTTTTTTAATGCGCTTAAGAACGTATACGCTCAGAACGATAACGGGGATGAACAACAGTAATAATACCATCAGATAAATGATGGTGGTCCAAATGCTGTAGGAGCTATGATGACTATACCTAATGAAGTTTTGAACCAGTGTAATCCCGAATACGATCAACAGGAGTAGTACGGATAAAAAATAGAATCTCTTTTCACTACTAATGAACCACATAGCTTACCAAAGTATAAGAAATACTATCAAATATACCACAAAGCGGCTTATTTTTCGTTTCCGATGCCTTACTACGATCAGTTATCCAAAAACTCCTTTAAAAAATGTTTCGGTCAGCCCCTTGGACCTTAACCATGCGGCCAAAGCCGTTCGTTCCCCGACTTCGGCATGATGCAGAAGTGTAAACCCATGGGGCCCCGGAGCGTTTAGAAGTTGAGGGTAATCCGAGACCAGTTTTTTGATGAAATCATCATACCCTAAAAAGGCATAATTAAAAATATCCAGGCGGGCTCCCCTGGCCACTAATAGATCGGCAATATCCCTTCTGCCCATATGGGATGCCCCACCTACGGCGGTCTCAAAATCGCCCTTTTTTGTTTGATTTGCGCAGTTAAGCAATAAAGGATAGGTTTCTATAATCCTTTTTGTATCCTCCAGACTGTTATGCGCTTTTAATACAAATTCCCAAATCAATTCCTTATCGAAGGGCTCTTGTGGATTTTGATGCGCGTTGGCAAAAAGAAATGTGGGTGCAGTTAATGCCATACCGCCCAACGCTATATTTTTTGTAATAAATGTTTTTCTATCCATATTACCTATGTTCTTGTGTGATGGTACAAATGACATAAATCTTAAGGACCGAAGGGCATAAAAAGTCGCTTTTGTCGCAGACCTGTTCCCCCGTGTCGTGAAAATTACGGATAAGGCTTTCGAGACCCGAAAGATAGGTTAAGATTCCCCCTAAGGGATCGTTTTTGTTTGTAAGACGATGTGCTTACCGTTTGAGCGGTTCTTTTTAAAGTTTAAAAGTGTACAACACGCCAAGATTGACCGTTGTCCAAGATCGGTCTTCCAATTCTATGGTGGTATAGGAAAAATTCAATTCGGTATTCGCGCCCATTAGGTATCCGATTACAGGTCTATAATATAGCCCCCCTTCATTACCGTCATTTATTCCAAAGGCCTGTCCCCCCTCAACTCCCAAGGAGAACGAATCCGACGGCCATATACGTATGGAACCGGCTAGGGGAATAAATTGGACATCGGATAAATCCGTAAGTATGGTATCTGTCTGAAAGGTTTCTTGAAATCCATAGATAAAACCAGTGGCTACACCTAGATCAACTACTTCTCCGAGCGCCCACATGTGTCCTACGTCCAAACCTACCACCACACCTACCTCATCATTAAAGTCATCGAAAGGCAAGCCGCCCTGAATTCCAATTTTGAACCCCTCCTGCGCGTACAATCCCATTCCCAAAAATGATAAAGTAAATACTAAAATGATATGTTTCATAGGTTAAGTTTTGCAGGGTATAACGTAAAACTTGCCGTTTCCGTAAAATTGCGGCTGTTTTTGTTGCAAAACCCATCAAAAGGGTTGTAGAAAAGAGCATCATATGTTTTTGGATAACGTAAAACCACTCGAACCAACGCTTTTTCAGTTTTATAATCTCCAAAATGCACAACGGGTAAATCCAATAATTAGGTATATTTGATTTTTGGACTAGTACAATCCAATATTAAATGAAAGAACTGGAAACCCTTGATCGTAGAAGTTTTGTACAACAATCGGCGCTGTTATTGTCAGCCGCCATGCTTCCTATACCCTGTTTCTCCATGAAGAACATACCAAAGTATAAAATGGGCCTACAATTGTTTACTATTCGCAATGCTATGGAACGAGATCCGGTGGGGAGTTTAAAAAAAGTCGCGGCTCTGGGCTACGAAGATTTGGAGACCTATGGTTATGATGGGGTTAAAGGCACGTACTATGGATATAAAGCTTCTGATTTTAAGGGAATATTGAACGATTTACAGTTAACAGCTTCCAGTGGGCACTATGGCTTTTCGGACTATTTTGAAAAACCCTTGGACGAGCTCAAACGTTTTGTGGACCAATGTATAGTGGGTGCACATGCCTTGGATAAAAGTTATATTACATGGCCTTGGCTGGCCCCGGAGCATCGTACCCTTGAAAAATTCAAGTTGCTGGCCCAAAAACTGAATATTATCGGGGAGCAGGCCAATGCTGCAGGTTTGGGTTTTGCCTATCACAACCACGGCTTTGAATTTGCGGATTACGGCGGTGAAAAAGGCTATGATATCATACTCAAGGAAACGGATCCCTCACTTGTAAAATTACAAATGGACCTTTACTGGGTAATGCATTCGGCCAAACTAAGCCCAGATGAATTAATCGCCGAACAACCTGGGCGTTACGTTATGTGGCATATCAAGGACATGGATAAAGTAACAAGGGATTATACCGAATTGGGCAATGGGTCTATAAATTATATCGATATGTTATCTAGTATTTCCACCCATGGGTTGGAATATTATTATATAGAACAGGGCGGTAATTTTGCCCATAATTGCATGCAAAGTATTACCGACAGTGCCGTTTATTTCAAAACCAACTTACAAAAATACCTATGAAACGAACATTAATAAATTTTAAAAATTTCTTCACAAAAGGCAATGTTTAAAATTTTTAATGCGAGAGCGTAGCGGTTACATACGTTCTCAATTTTTTAATTGATTCATTATCAATAAATTAAAAATATTTAAACGTATGAACATTACAACGCCGTTTTTAAGGAGTCTTTTTTTACTTGTTATCGCAATGGGCATCTTTTCGTGCAAACAAAAAAGTGAGGGCACAAAAGAAACCGAAACTATAATCCAATACGATGAACCCGAATCTATTTTGCCCATAGGCAAGTTAAATCTTCCTGCCGGGTTTAAAATAGAAGTGTATGCCGATAGTATAGATGGCGCGCGTTCAATGGCGATGGGTGAAAACGGGACCCTTTTTGTGGGTACCCGAAATGAGAAAACGGTATATGCTATCCAAGATTTAGATGGCGACTTTCGTGCCGATCATACCATTGTTTTGGATACGACCCTAGAGGTGCCCAACGGAGTGGCATTTAGGGATGGCGATTTGTATGTTGCCGAAGTGAATCGCTTATTGCGTTATCCAAATATAGAAGAACAATTGCACAAACCGCCAACGCCTGAAGTCGTATATGAGGATTATCCGACCGAATTCCATCACGGTTGGAAGTATATCGCCTTTGGACCCGATGGTAAATTATATGTACCGGTAGGGGCACCATGCAATATTTGTGAGCGATCGGACGAAGATGAAAGATTTGCTACGATTACGCGGATGGATGCGGATGGTAGTCATAGGGAAATCTATGCCAAAGGAGTACGAAATACGGTGGGGTTTACTTGGCATCCGGAGACGGGAGAACTATGGTTTACAGATAATGGAAGGGATATGATGGGCGATGATGTTCCACCATGTGAATTGAATATGGTCTCCGAAATGGGTCAACATTTTGGATACCCCTATTGTCATGGCGGAACAGTAAAAGATCCTGAATTTGGGCATCAATATCCATGTTCCGATTTTGTGCCTCCCGTTCAGGCGTTAGGAGCGCATGTGGCACCCCTGGCAGTCAAGTTTTATACCGGTACTATGTTCCCTGAAGAATATAGAGGTATGGCCTTTATAGCCGAACATGGTTCATGGAATCGTTCTTCCAAAGTAGGCTATAGGGTTTCTTTGGTAAGCTTGGAGGGTAACAAAGCGGTGAGTTATGAAACCTTTTTGGATGGATGGCTCGATGAAGCTTCGCAAGAAGCTTTCGGTAGGCCAGTGGATCTGTTGTTTTTGGAAGATGGTTCTTTGTTGATTTCCGATGATTTTGGCGATGCCATTTATAGGGTTTCGTATGGTAACGCAAGCGTTGCCAGTAATCCTTAAACAAAGGTGTAGGAAGCAATTTTACACATGATAAAGGGTTCGGATGTCCAACTAACTTTAAGTGACAGCGCTAGTGACCGATATCATTTTAGTCCTTGCCATAAAATCCTATTTTTGGTATTGAACCCATGTAATTAGAAAAGCTACTACATATGAACAAGACCGTTCTAATCATTGCAAGTGCAATTTTGATGTGCAGCGGCGGCGTAATGGGCCAAACGGACTACACAACCCAAAGGGAACAAATGGTGAAAACGCAATTACAGGAAAGGGATATCGATGATCTTGCCACCCTTTCGGCGATGCTGAAGGTACCACGGCACGAGTTCGTGCCCGAAAATATGAAAAAACGTGCCTATACCGATGGCCCACTACCCATCGGCAATGGGCAAACCATTTCGCAGCCCTATATTGTGGCCTTTATGACCCAAGCACTCCGTTTGAAATCCGATCATCGTGTACTGGAAATTGGAACTGGTTCCGGTTACCAGGCCGCAGTACTGGCCAAAATAGTCGACTCGGTATATACCGTTGAAATTGTGGAAGACTTGGCCATATCAGCAAAAAAACGATTGCAGCATTTGGGTTACCATAATGTCGTTGTCAGAGAGGGCGACGGGTATCATGGTTGGCCGTTAAAAGCCCCATTTGATGCTGTTATGGTCACCGCAGGAGCCGATGCTATTCCTCAACCCTTGATCGACCAATTAAAGGTAGGTGGCCGCATGATTATTCCGGTAGGGCCTCATCATGCTGTCCGTCAATTGGTGTTGGTGACCAAAAAGAAAAATAAGGTGCATACCAAAAATTTACTGCCGGTACGTTTTGTGCCCTTTACCAGAAATGAAAATAGCAAACCGGAGCGATAAAAGTCTATATATAGGATTAAAAAGTGGTTCCGTAAAACATCGTTTACAGATGCCCGGCACGCTTGTAGATTACCCAAATTGGATTATAGATTAAAAAATTACTCCTAAAGGCGTACCTTCAACAACTATTGGCGAGAAAGTTCAATAAGCGGTCGTCTTAATCAATCCTAATTTTCTATGAGCAAATCCAATGCGATCGGATTGCCAACGGCTACGGCCATCGTAGTGGCCAATATGATCGGTGCCGGTATTTTTACCAGTCTGGGATTTCAGTTGGTAGCTACCGTTAATACCTGGTCCATTATGCTATTATGGTCCCTAGGGGCCTTGATGGCCCTTTGTGGAGCTTTGAGTTATGCCGAAATAGCAACATACTGGGCACGCTCGGGCGGGGAGTACCATTTTCTTTCAAAAGCATTTCATCCCTTATTGGGATATTTATCGGGTTGGGTTTCCCTTACTATTGGATTTTCGGCACCTATTGCCTTATCGGGAATGGCCTTGGGAGCATATGTTGGTCCCTATTTGGGCCTTCCAGATCTGGCTTTGGCCATATTTGTCATTGTTGTTATTAGTATGTTCCATTCGGTAAGTATCAAAAGGAGCAGCATACTGCAAAATTCAACCACCCTGCTCAAGGTTATACTGATTATCATTCTGATCTATTTTGGTCTGACACGTACGCCTGTGGCCGCTGCCTATCTGTGGGACGAAAGTTGGAAACAGGAAATCTTGCTACCCGCTTTTGCGGTATCTTTTGTATACGTTACCTTTTCCTATTCGGGCTGGAATGCCGCCGCCTATATTGTGGATGAAATACGGGAAGTCCGTAAAAATTTACCAAAGGCACTGCTATTGGGAACTGCCGTGGTGAGCCTACTTTATTTGCTCCTGAACTATATATTTCTAAGGCATAATCCATTGGAAGCGATCAGGGGGCAATTGGAAATCGGACAACTTACCGCAATTTCCCTTTTTGGTGAAAGGGGAGGGGAGCTCATTAGTTTTGGTATTGCTTTGATGCTTATATCGAGTATTAGTGCCATGGTCTGGGCCGGGCCTAGGGTTACCCAGTCAATGGCGGAAGACCATGCATTATGGCAATGGTTTTCTCTAAAAACAAAGCGCAATATACCTTTACGTGCCATTTGGCTACAAACGGGCATTACCCTAGTGTTGTTGTTTACCGGGACCTTTGAACAAGTAATGATATACAGTGGTTTTGTGCTACAACTGTTTGCTGCATTGGCGGTAGCGGCGGTATTTGTAGTACGACGTAAAAACAAATCCGGGAACGGATTTAAAAGTCCATTTTTCCCCATTCCGCAAATTCTTTTTCTGGTCCTAAGTGTTTGGGTATTGATTTATTTGGTATACGCCCAACCCTTGGAAACCGGTCTCGGTCTTCTTAATCTGGTATTGGGTTTTCTGGTCTTTAAAGCCGATCGTTTTTATAGCAAAAAACGCTCCGACTATGAATAAGCCGAACTTTTTATGCGGATCTCCTTAAAGTAGATAGTTTCGATTATTATGTTTCATTGTTGTCCGGTCAAAGATTGCCTGATTCCCGTAATCCCCGCAATAATAAGTGATTTGGGATTTTTTAAAACCGGCACCTTGCTTTTCATAAGGTAAGGGCCAATAGTATAGATTCAATCGGTTCTATTTAAAATATATTGATATTCAATTGGTTACCAACAAGTCTTGTTTCTTTTATCTTACAGCGCAGCGGTCTTTTGTCCTTAACCGGACACTACTGATTATGTTTATAAAATATCATTACATTTATAGCTATGGCTTTGCTTACTTTTCTTTTGTTTACCGGCTTTGTAGCTTTTTATGCCACCTGGAAACTGAGACGCGACAAACTGAATACCCAGGATGGTTATTTTCTTGGAGGTAGGTCACTTACCGGTATCGTCATAGCCGGATCATTGTTATTGACCAATATTTCTACCGAGCATTTGGTGGGGATGAATGGGTCGGCCTATAGGAATGGGGCCATTATTATTGCTTGGGAAGTCACTTCCGCTTTGGCTTTGGTCATAGCCGCCCTATATTTTGCCCCGCGTTATTTGAAAATGGGCCTCACCACCATTCCCCAGTTTTTGGAACAGCGGTTTGACGGACTTACCCGTACCATGGTCGCCCTACTTTTGATTATTTCCTTTGTAGCCACTTTATTGCCGATTGTATTGTATACCGGAGCTTTGAACATAGAAGCTATTTTTGAAATCTCCGATCTGTTGAACGTAAGCCAAAATGAGGGTATATGGATAACTATTCTGGTCGTAGGGAGTATTGGAGCCCTATATGCCATTTTTGGTGGACTGAAAATGGTGGCGTATACCGATACCATTAATGGTTTTGGATTATTGGTAGCGGGCTTATTGGTTCCTATTTTGGCCTTGCTCAGTATTGGGGAGGGGAATCTTTTTGAAGGGATGGCCCAAGTATTCGAAAACAGTCCGGAAAAATTTAATGTGGTCAGCAGGGAATCCGGAGTAGGGGAAGGGGCGCGTTCCGCCATTTTGCCCTTTGAAGTTTTATTTACGGGATTAATGGTCAATCAAATTTATTTTTGGACGATGCACCAGTCCATTATTCAGCGTGTTTTGGGCGCGGTCAATTTAAAGGAAGCGCAAAAAGGATTGCTCTTTACAGGATTATTAAAGATTTTGGTGCCTTTGATCATCGTTTTGCCCGGCCTGATCGGGTTCTATTATTTTGGGGAAAGTTTATATGACAATCCTGATAGCGTGTATCCACTTTTGGTTAAAAAAGTAATGCCGCTTTGGCTGACCGGCTTTTTCGTTGCCGTTATGATGGGAGCCATCCTATCTACTTTTAACAGTGCCTTGAACAGTGCGGCCACTGTATTTAGCCTGGGTATTTTCAAAAGGTATATTTCCAAGAAGGCCAGCGAAAAGAGGTTGGTCAGAATAGGAAAATTGACTTCGGCCCTTCTAGCTATTTTCGCGATAGGAATTGCCCCTTTTGTAGCGAACGCCCCGGACGGACTTTACCAATTATTACAACAGTTGAACGGTATCTTTTTTATTCCGATCGCCAGTGTCATTATTGCGGGCTTCCTTTTTCCCAAAGTATCGGCGGCCGGCGCGAAAATCGGATTGATTTTTGGCCTATTTTTCTATGTCATCATGTACTATGTACTGGAAGTTGATTTACATTTTGTACATATTTGGGGTATTGAATTTGTTTTGAACATACTGATGATGCACTTAGGCTCATTGGTATTGCCTAAGGATGGCAAATTTGAAATGAAAGATGCGGGAGTATTGGACCTAAAGCCATGGAAATATGCCAAACCCTTCAGTATTTCCCTAGTGGTTTTTACCTTTATTTTGTACCTTGTATTTGGAAATATGTGAATTATGGCACCGGAAAAAACTTTTAGAAATTACGAAGCACCGGATGTATCCATAGCAGTTAAGGAGCATTACCAAAAAATGCGTCAAAACCAGACGCTGGACTATGTGCAGCGGATGCACAAAAAATACCTCACTTTTGATAAGCCCATGTATCTCTGGGAGGCCATGCGGCATTTAAACGACCTTATCGATGTAAGTGATCCGGACCTTGATTTGCCCAATGTGCAGCATCTCATACAAAGCGCCGAGGCCATTCGCGCTGAAGGTCGGCCCGATTGGATGCAATTGACCGGACTCATTCACGATTTGGGAAAAGTGATGTTCCTCTGGGGAAGTGATACAGATGGTACCAGTCAGGCAGAGCAATGGGGCATGGTAGGCGATGTCTTTATAGTGGGCTGCGCCTTGCCGGATACCTGTGTATATCCTGAATTCAATAGCTTGAATCCAGACATGGAAGATGAGCGGTACAATACACCAAACGGCATTTACAAAAAAGGTTGTGGTATCGATAAGGTAGACCTTGCCTGGGGACATGACGAGTATCTCTACCAAGTTTTGAACCACCATAAAGAAAATAAGTTGCCCAAAGAAGCTATGGTCATGATTCGGTACCATTCTTTCTATCCTTGGCATACCGGAGGAAGTTATGCTGAATTGCTGAACGAAAAAGACAAGGAGTATTTAAAGATCATTAAAGATTTCAATACATACGACCTCTACACCAAAAGTCAAAAAACCTATGATCTGGAGGATGTTTTGGATTACTATGGACCTATTGCCGAAAAGTATCTGGGCAACGGGCCTATTTATTGGTAGAAAGCGGCAATCTTATACTTCTGCTACACCCTTTCGATGAACCATTGGAATTGAAGTGATTTAAACTTTTTCTTCCTACTCTTTTTTTGGACAAATGGAACCAGAGCTGATCTCAATTGAAAATACTTTTGACCGGAAAGTTTTTAAAATATAAAAAACCGTACCCAAAAGAAGCGTAGTTGTTACTTTTTGTTTATTTTGTTTAAAAAAGAAAATGGAAAATGTAATTATTGCTTTACAGCTTATTGTCGGTATCAGTATTTTAAATGTATGGCTTGTCCAATATAATAAACCTACGCAATGGAGAGGCGGACAAGCAAAAACAATCAAAGAGGAGTTTGTAACATATGGATTACCGGAATGGAGCTGTTATATCATTGGCTTTTTAAAAGTAGCCTTGGCCATCGGACTCATTGCCGCTATTTGGATACCTGCACTGCTTCTCCCTTCGGCAATAGGTCTTGCTATCCTGTTAGCGGGCTCTGTTATCATGCACCTGAAGATAAAGGACCCCATTAAAAAGTCGGTTCCCGCCTTATTGTTCCTGTCTATATGTAGCTATCTTATCTTTACTACTTATGGTATGTACGTCTAAAGCGAAATCCATTGATATTGCGCAATATAGATATTAAGTATGGCATAAAATACGGCAGGAAAGGATTGTACTATATTGTCCTTTATCTTTAATCGTACCCCAAAACCCAATAACATAAGTATGGCTAGTCCACTTGCGGAAATAAAAGTTAAAATCGGTAGTAACATATAACCTATTACCAGACCAAAAGCAGCTAGTAGTTGTAACAGGCCAACTATCTTCCTTTGTTTCTCCAGTCCATATCGTATGAATTCAGTGTTCATCCGTGGTATAAAAAAACAACCGAGACCAAAAAAAAGAAACGAAATTGCGGAAAAAAAAAGCAACGCTGTAAATACTTCCATGTTGCGGTAAAGATAATTGAATTGTTGCTCAAATAAAGGTCCCTTTGGGAAAGTAAATCAATTTGGATAGCCTCCAAAGTGTTGATAGGCTATGGATGGCTGGTTATAAAACCGGGAAAGACATCCTATGAAGTGTCTAAGCCAATATACTCTCATGCCCAGAATCCTTTACAAATAGGCAAGAACTATTTGTTTTTGCCGTCATACGTTGGACAAAGCCAAATTGAAGGTCTTCTTCCATTCCAAAGATATTTAGATCAGCTGGTGGTGCATTTTTTACGATCTCCTGAAATGTTCCTATATACACTTGGGTATGTGTATCGGGTAAGCGCGCCAAATTGGTCAGGTCGTTTAAAAAACCTTTGGCATTCTCTTCTTCTTTCTGATCGTCAATAACGGTTATTAATCGAATAGTGGCTCCCCAATTCAATTTAAGCTTATAGGCCACAAGTATGGATAGGTCCAGATTTCCAATATCCCAGCCTAAACTCCAATTGGTCTGTCTTTCACTTACCCAAACGTTAATGGTATTTCTTTGGCCCAACAGGGCGGTATGATGTGATACATATAGGAGCACTCCTATTTCCAATCGGATCGATTCCTTTATAATAGGGCGCAGCTCCATTTCATAATCATCATGTTCCTGTAGATTCAGAAATACGATATTGGGCCGAAAGAAAGCCCCCTGCAGTGCCTGACTACCATAATTGATGCCTTTGGCGAATTCATCGGTATGTATTACGGTCCACGAAGAGAAAACACCTTTTAAACGAAAGGACTCCGATAGGGCCGATAATTCATTTGCCAGTTTACTTGTTTCCGAAAAAGGTTCAATACCTACAAGCTTTATGGAACCCTTGGGCTTGGCAATATTCCGTAAAAACTCAAAGATGCCTTTTATACCATTGATATCTCGTACGGGAACCATTAGATTGGGTTTCCAAGCCCTTTGTTGCATATTTTTCATGCCCCAAGTGTGCTTGGCGGCCCATTCTGCAAATGAGACGAACAAACCGGAGCGTACATCTTCAAAAGGGGTTTCCAAGTTTTGTCTAGAGAGATACCAATACACCACAAAGACGATCATAATGGACAATAGGCTTACGGCAGGGTTGATGATGAACATAGCAAATACAGAAGATATGAGACCAAGCCATGGAATCCATTTATGTACTTTAAAAACAGGTCGGTAACTAATCAATCCTAATCTTTGTTCAATAATGACCACAATATTGATCATGGCATACGTAATCAAAAAAAACAGGGTGACCAAAGGTGCTACGGCATTGATATTCCGTAACAACATAGTGATAAAAATTAATATTCCCGTAACTAACATGGCGTTCCGGGGTTGTCCGTTGGCACTTTGACCTGAAAGAAAGTTGGAGTAAGGGAGTACTTTATGTTCCCCCATAGCGAATAGGATACGGGAAGAACCTACGATGGATGCCAGAGCCGATGAAAAGGTAGCACCAAGAATACCTGCAATGATCAGGGGTCCTATATAGGCTTTTTCGACAATGATATAGTAATTGGTCAGTAGTTCTTCTTCGGAGGCACTGCGGGCCAACCAGAATGCCAGGACCATATAGATTACAAAACTTACCCCAATTGCCCATAAAGTGCCCACGGGGATACTTTTTTTAGGATTTTTTAGTTCCCCGGACATATTGGCACCGGCCATAATACCAGTAGCTGCCGGAAAAAATACGGCAAAAACGATCCAAAAATTACTACCGCTAAATCCGTTCTCTACCGATCCTTTAAAAGTTCCAAACCGAATCGCCTCTTCGGTAGGTACAAACATAGACCCATCATAGGCCGCCCATATAATGGAGAAAAAGGATAATATAATAATTCCTATAATGATAAACTGTGTCTTAATGGCCAGGTTGGCACTGATATAGGCAATGGAAAATAACATGATAAAGACGATAACATCTACCAAGAAGGGGTTGTGGCCGGGAAAAATTCCCAACCAACCTTCCCGGAATCCAAAAATGTACATAGTGACCGCCAGCCCTTGGGATACGTATCTGGGTATGCCCAGACTACCACCGACCTCTAAACCCAGTGCCTGGGAAACAATGGCATATGCCCCACCGGCGCCAATGCGAATATTGGTGGTAATGGCAGACATGGAAAGTGCGGTGCACAAGGTGATCAAAAAAGAAATTAAGATAATGAGCCAAGCACCCAAAAGACCTGCATTGCCAACGACCCACCCCAGACGTAGATACATGATAACGCCTAAAATAGTGAGCAAAGTGGGTGTAAAAACACCTCCGAAAGTTCCGAACTTCTTAAGGGTAGGTTGGTTGGTCTCCATTCATTATAGGCTATGCAATAACAAGGTAGAAAAATTAGCGTTATCTGGAAGCGTGATAGCCCAAATTATTTTGTTGTTTTATAGATAGGAATCCATAATGATACGAATGGGTACTATCCACAATAGCTAAAAACCGCTATCCCAAAGGCCGTTTTTCGCCCCTTGCCGTTTAAACGATGAGGTCTTCGTTTACCGCCAAGGGTTCCGAAAGTTTTGTGGAATCCAGGAATCTATTGGAAAACACCTCTTGCATGGGTATGGAAAGTAAAGTGCTCCTGACTTTCTTCCATGTCTTTACCTTGTCGCCATACATGTGCTCCACCAGGCCGGGAAATTCCCAATCCGCATTCTTGCCCCAATGAAGGGTAAAGGGGATGTTATTGTTCTTCAAAACTTCGATCATTTTTTTGGAATATTCCTTTAGGCCAATAATTTTTTCCTTATCGTCCCACTGAATACCGTCAATCTCCACCATACAGGTAAACGGAAATTTAGAAAAGGCCAAACTAGCTTCGGATCGTTTTATAAAACGCATGGCAAAAATACCCGGAACAGGATGTTCCCGGGTAAGTTTGGCCAATACTTCCAAAGTTTTGGAAGAATGGGTGTGATCTACCCCGAACGAACAGGCAAAAGCTTTTCCCTGAAAACCGGCATCCCAGAAAATCTCCGATAGTTTCCCTACCGTGGTTTTTTCTTCCTTGGGCAATATGGAAGATTTTAGCATATTAATGAGTAGGGGTATCGATTTCGGAAGCTTTTCCGCAATCTTTATGAACAGGTAAATAAGATCTAAATACACAAATTCTTTTTGAAAAGGAATGGGGTTCCCAAAATCTGCCTTGTAGTTTTCATAGTATTTTATTTTGTAGATGAATTCCACTGCATAGGTATTCTCATCGGTGTTGTAGGGGTTCATAAACACTTTGTAGTGAAAAGGGCGTACTCCTTTGAAATCCGTATTGGGAATTTTTGGGTCGTAGTCGCTAAAATCAAGTGTGTCCGCAAGTTGAAGTGCTTCGGCCTTATCGATCTTTTTAACATACCTATGGAGTAGGAACAAGTTTTCGGTCTCTATGACCACGCCATGCACAAAGCCCATGGATCCCAAGCCTACCAAGGCCGCGTTGAACATCTCATCATCGCGAATGACCCTAGCATTGAAATTCTGAATGTAGGTATCCCTCAAAGCCGGTCTGGACTTCCGTTCCAGATAGACATTGTCTTGCGGGTTAGGACCCGTAATAAGGTTGAGTCCCACTACGTAGTCCTGAACCGAGCCTACATCAATAGTGGAGCCGTGAACTCCTGTGGAAATGCAGCCTGCAATGGTCTGTCCGTTACTGGCACCGGTGGTCTTAAGTGATTTCCCCCGCCGCTCTAGAAAACGCGAAATTTCCTTGATTTGATTCCCGCATTGAAACCAGAACAAATTGCTGTGCTCGTAGGTAGCGTCTTGGTGCATCTCCCCCTCAAAAATGGGGAATTTCAGGTTCATAAAACTATTGAAATGCATACGATCCTTACAGTAGGCAATGTTAGACATGGACCATTTTGAACCAATGGGCCTAAAGCGTTCATGGTTATCTGCCGCCTGTTGTATCAGTTTTTGGATCTCTAGCGCGGCATCCTTGTATTTTTCAAATCCGGAAAGTCCGGAGGAATCTTTTTCCAATTTTGTGGTCAGAAAAAATTTTAAGGGAAAGGGGCCGTTCTTATGTAGCGTATCCCAACGTGTTCGGTTATCAATTTTGGTAGTGGCCATATCAGATACTGTTTTCCTTTATACAGACATATTTTATCTTTACTTTCTTCTTTCTGCCAAAGGTGATCGCATTCAGCAGAATACCCCCTAAAGTAGTTCTGTATTCTATCGTATGCAACGCCCCGGAAGGGCAGTCGGAAATATTAAAATAATGCGCTCCAGTAGTTAGTTTCCTGGTGACAACTGTGTCTAGCGTGTGCACATTATACCCGGCATAGGCATCATCCCTTTCGGTATCTGCAGGTTCCCATTGTCCATTTTCTACCTGAAACCGTACAGAATAACAGGATGCCATAGCAAAGACCACACCGAAGCACAGCGTAATTTTAAGTAAACGCATATCTAAAGCCTTTAAAAGTTATATTTTAAATTGCTACATCTAAAAAAATAATCGACAAAAAAGTGGGGGAAAGAATATCACGTAAAGTGATGCCGAAAGGTACAATTTTATTTTATAATCCTACAAGCATTGAAAGGGAAATCGATGAATGACAACTGTTTTTTTAGCGAAGCCTTGGCCGCGGCAGTTCTTAAGTTGCTTGCTGGGCCATGTAAAATGATATGTTATGGTCGGGTTTCGATACTTTTTAAAATTAATTGATATCGTTCGTACAATTCAATACAAAGATGGTCCAACTCATTACATTTTATTTTTCAGGAATTGAAATACACCCCATCTTTGACCTATCAATCAATCAAAAAACGAACAATCATGATCAATTTATCCAAAATTTTCACCAGTATGCTATTGAAGTTGTTACTACTCCTATTTTGTATGGGCACATCGGAAACACAGGCCCAAAAAGGCAATTCATCCGTACATGTAAATTCGAATAACGGAAAGACGACCATTTCGATCAAAGAAGGCAACAATAAGAGTTTTTCATTGGAATATGAAGGTGACATCACCTTATCCGACAATGACAAGGACATCGTTGCCATTTCAAGGGGCGGCTATATGGAAATTAAAAAATCGGCCTTTGGCAATCGGAGACGTATTTTTATGGAGCCCGATACTAACGGAAAGCTCATCAAAAAGTACTATATCGGAAGTTCGGAGGAAAACTTTGAGTCCGGGGGAAGAAAATGGTTGGCCGAAATACTTCCGGAAGTACTCCGGTCTTCTACCATAGGGGCCAAACAACGGGTAGACCGGTTCTATAAAAAAGGAGGTGCCTATGCGGTTCTCCAGGAAGTTGGGAATATGGGTAGCGACCATGTAAAATCAACTTATATTAGACTTTTGTTGGACAAGAACCCTAAAAGCAGTGATTTGATTAGCATATTGAAGGTTGTGGGAGATGATATCAATTCCGATCACCACCAAGCGGAAATCCTAAAATACAGAACAAGGGCATTTTTGGCCACAGCGGGTACCACAACTGCCTACATAAATGCTGCGGGACAAATAAATTCCGACCACCATAAAGCGGAGGTGCTTAAGGCGTCGATCAAGGATGGTGAAATTTCCGAATCCCAGATGAAATCCCTCTTTGCTATTGCTTCAGATATCAATTCCGACCATCACAAAGCAGATGTGTTATTAACAGTGATGAAAAACAGGTCCCTTAATAAGACGAACATCAATTTATTGATCGCCAGTTCCCGTGATATCAATTCCGATTACCACAAAACACAGGTTTTAAGGGCGGCCTTGGCATCCCCCGGACTTTCCGAAAGTGGCTATAGCAACTTTCTTAAATCTATGTCCGATATTAATTCGGATCACCATAGCGCAACTATTTTCTCTGCCTTATTGAATAAAAAACTGGACAGGGAATCTTTGGCGGAACTACTTCAACTGGCCGGCCATACCATAAGCTCCAACCATCATAAGGCCCAAGTATTGAAAAAGGTCGTTCAAAAACAGCCCTTGGAAGGCGGAAACCTGGAAGTGTTACTCTCTGCTGTGAAAGGAATGGGTTCCGATAGTGATCAAGCGGAGGTGTTCAAGCAATTGTCAAAGAAAAGTTTCAGTACCGGCCAATTGACCAGCATTCTTGCGGCCACCAAGAGCATGGGTTCCGATTACCACCAAGCCCAAGCCCTAATGGCCTTTGCACAAGCGGTAAGGGAAAAGGGCGATACGGCAAAAGAAGCCTATAGAAATGCTTGCAGCAGTATTTCATCGGAATCGCATTACGGAAAGGCAATCCGTGCCATTCAATAATTTGAGCCTTTATTCAACTATCAAAATACCGATGTTGTGGTAGCATAATATTGAGTATTTTGGTAGGATGAAGTGGATATCAAAAGACATGCTATACCAACCGACCGTGAAAAAACACCTCAGTCTTGTTTTTGTAGGATTCCTATTGGGAATAGGGGTCTATGGTTTTATCAACTTTAGCGGTTTCCAAAACTCCAGGGAATTATTGTTGAGCGGACTTTTGGGAATATTCGTATCATATACCGCACACTTCAGCAACCCGCCCATCAATATTCTGATTCCATGGAAAAAACAGCCGGGACTGCGACTGCTGACTGGTATTCTGATCCATGTAGGAGTGGGCTGGTTATTGGTTTTCGGATTACTTTGGGTGTATGGACAACTGCTGGGGCTAGCTTCCCTTTTCGTAGCGGAAACAAACGATATCATCGTTAAAATCGGAATCCTGTTGTTTTGCATAGCACTGATTTATAACATCATCTATTTTGCATTCTATTCCTACTACGAGTATTCTAAAGGACAGCTTATGCAAGTACAGTTGAAACGGAAACAGCGCCAACTGCAACTCAATGCACTAAAATCACAGTTGAGCCCACATTTTCTCTTTAACAGTATGAATACCCTTTCCTCCCTGTTCCAAAAGGATACCCGAAGGGCGGAATCCTTTATACGATCACTTGCCAGCTCTTACGAATATGTGCTGAACAAATACGAATCCCCCTTGGTGACCGTGGCCGAGGAATTGTCCTTTGTGGAAGCCTATTGTTTTTTAATAAAAACCCGCTTTGGGGAACACCTGACTTTGAACGTAGAATTTCCCCCTCCGGTATTGGCAAGCAAAATACCTCCTTTAACCCTGCAAATGTTGGTCGAAAATGCGGTGAAACACAATGTAATGGGTCCTTCACAACCCTTGGAAGTGAAAATGACCGCCGATGTTGAAAAGATGAGCGTATGGAACAATAAAACCGGCAAACGTGCAAAAATCAATTCTTTGCATATTGGATTGCGTAATATTGCCTCCCGCTATGAACTGTTGTCCGGTACATCGATCGAGGTAATGGATGATCGGAATTTCACTGTTGTATTACCCTTGATCCCATGAAAAAGTTATTTGTACACCATCCGCTTTTTAGGCTCTTAAGCCCTTTGTTCAGTGGCACCTTGGTGTATTTGCTTATTTTGCTCATCAACAATAACATTGGGCAATTGCAGGAAGCTTTTCTGGGGCAAGAACTGTATGTTTGCATTGGTTTGGCCTACCTTATACAGGAATATGCACGGCTCTCCCTTTTATGGTTTGGACGTTTGTCCTGGCCCACAAGCTTCCTGTTGAAATTGGTATTACAGCTCATCAGTTCGGTCGCTCTTGGTGTATGTTTGGTCTCCGCGGCCATGTATCTCTATTTCACTTATGTATTAGGGTATACGCCCAATGGCAGGGAATTGTTTATTTTCAATAGTATCTTTTCTTTGGTTACTTTGATCTATCTGGTACTATACTTAAGCCATCAGTTTTTGTACAAAGTGAATACGGATAGAATTGCAAGGGAAATTGCGGCTAAAGAGGAAGTGGAAGCCGATTTTCTACAGTTTAAGAAAGGAATTAATCCGGAACTTCTATTTGAAAGTTTGGAGTCCCTCTTGGTTTTAATGAAGAAGGACCCGGAAGCAGCGGAAAGGCTATCCGACCATTTTTCCAGTGTTTACCGCTATGTACTCGCGAAAAAAAAACGTGAACTGGTGCCTATATCCGAAGAACTCCATATGTTGAACGAATTGTTACGTCTACTGGCGCATTTGCCTTATAGAAAAATAAGTTTGGGAAGGGTAGCGACTTTTGACACCTGGGTGGTTCCCGGAAGTATCCTAACGGTAATCGAAAGGTTGGTACGCAGCACCATAGCTTCATCGGATACCCATTTGACATTGGATATTTTAGAGGCTTCCGATACCATTTTACTGCAGTATGTACCCGAAGAGGTGTTACGGGGCGGTTTTATAACGGAACATCTGGACGATATTGCGGGAAGTTATCAATTTTATTCGGACAAAGCCGTTCGGATTGTAATGAAAGACCACTACAAAATAGTTGAAATACCAAAACTAAGTTTGAATGAAAGTAGTCATTATTGAAGATGAACCCTTGGCGGCGGAAAAGCTAGAGCGTTATCTTCTAAAATATAACGGGGATATTGAAGTGTTGAGCAAGCTGGCTTCCCTTGAAATGGCGATACCCTGGATCGAAGAACACCAGGAGATGGTAGATTTGTTCTTTATGGATGTGCAACTCGCCGATGGCCTGAGTTTTGAGATCTTTTCTAAGATTTCCGTAAAAAAACCGGTTATTTTCACAACCGCCTTTGATGAATTTGCCCTGGATGCCTTTAAGGTAAACAGCATAGATTATCTCTTAAAACCCATTACATTCACTGATCTTTCCCAAGCCCTAAAGAAATTAAAGTCTTTGCGGGAACAATTCTCCCGGCAGGCCGAAATAGGTCCATTGGTGCAGCAATTGAGCAAAAAAGCATACAAAGACCGTTTTTTGGTGCGGATGGGCAACCATATCCATTCGGTCCCCAGTGGGTCTATTGGTTATTTTTACGCCGAAGGGCGCGATGTTTATTTAAGGGCGACCAATGGCAAGAAATATCTTATTGAGTATACCTTGGAATCGCTTGCGGAACTACTGGATCCAAAGCAGTTTCTACGAATCAACCGAAGTTTTATTGTGCATATCAATGCCATTGAAGATGTAATCGTATATGCCAATAGACGGTTAAAACTAACACTCGATCCCAAAACGGAAAACGAGCTTATCGTAAGTAGGGAAAAGGTAGCACAATTTAAGCTATGGTTTGAAGGCATATAACGACCCCTATATAGCAACCGTTTGTTATGCGTAGGACTTCGCCTCCCACAAGAAAATTCCGGATTAAAGCCAGCACTATTGCAATTCAAACATATTTAACGACGGTTGAACGCAAAATCGTTCCATATCCTGGTTAACCGCCACATATTTGAACCATCTATTAATCAACCTTTTAAAAACAAACCCTTATGACTCCGACCGAAGTTTTCTCCTTGGCCAATATGGCCGCCATGCCCATGTGGCTCTTAATGATATTACTGCCCAAATGGAAAGCGACCAGATTCTTAATTGATTTTAAAGTGATTCCATTACTACTTTCTGCGGTGTATGCCATTTATATTTTTCAAGCGATACGGATAGGAGGGGGGATGGATTTTGGCAGCCTTGCTTCGGTGATGGCATTGTTCACGGAAGAAAACGCCGTCTTGGCCGGATGGGTTCATTATCTTGCCTTTGATCTTCTGGTAGGCATGTGGATCTTAGATCAAAATAAAACATTGGGAATCCACCAATTATTAATAGCCCCTTGTCTTATTGGAACATTCATGTTCGGACCTATTGGCTTTCTTCTCTTTATAATCATCAAATCAATAAAACAAAACCGATCATGAATTACGTAAAGACCATACTCAGCACCGTAAAAGAAGCAAGTCCGATACTGTACGGGATCGTAATTATCCATTTTACGCTCGCCATTGGAAGCCTAATAGGACTACTTATTGATGACAGAACACTGATGGGCGTCAATGTTTGGATCAAGCCCTTAAAATTTGCCATCTCCACAGGTATATTTATCTTAACGGTAGGATATCTTATTACTTTATATCCTTTCTCCGTAAGAAAGAAAAATATCATCAATAATCTTATCTCTTGGTCACTACTTTTGGAAACGGCGATCATTTTTGTTCAAGGATCGCGAGGCGTACAATCCCATTACAATATGACCAGTCCGTTGGATGGAATTCTCTTTGCTTCCATGGGACTGCTAATTGGAATAAGTGTTTTGATCATGGCTTTCTTTATTTTCGAAACTATACGTTTGAAATTAAAAACCGACAAATCCGTACAATGGGCCATATTGCTAGGTTGGTCGGTCGTGCTTTTTGGCAGTTGGGTAGGCGGTCAGATGATAGGTCAGCTTGCGCATAACGTTGGCGTGGCCGATGGAGGGGCCGGATTACCGCTGGTAAATTGGAGCACTGTTGCCGGAGACCTGCGGGTCGCACATTTTTTTGGATTGCATGGCATACAAATAATTCCGTTATTCGCCGTATGGGTATCTAAAAAATGGAATGCCAAAAACAACCATCGGATTATTGCCGTAACCGTTTTTGGATTTCTCTACGTCGCATGGATAGGGTTTACCTTTTATCAAGCGAAACAGGCCATGCCATTACTTAGCCTATAATAGTACTGCAATGTTTATTAATAAAAAGAAACGTATAAAATATTTAGGTTTTGATGACTTTTGGTTTATTGTCATTGGCGTTCTAATTCTTAGTCTCGTTACGGATTATCTTTTTAGCAATTCTTTTGCGCGTTATCCTTTTGTTGAAGCGCTCATTAATTGGAGCGTATCCTTGTTCTTTTCTATTTTCAATTGGTTTATTATACGGGCGGTCATGATTCTTTTACGGAAAAGATATCCGGCTTTTCAAGATGACGTAAAGCGTATTATATTGTTTTTTCTGTCTATTATCGGTACGGTTTTGCTGGTCGATTTCATTGGGGGCGTTCTTTTGTCCTTAATTTTTGGTGTCAACTACAATCCCATATCCCGATCTAAAGTACTTTTACCCGTAATTTTGATCAGCACCATGACTATGGCTATCTATGAGGCCATTTATCACTACACACGGCTTAAAAAATCTATCCGGGAAGAAGAACAGGCAAAGCAAGTGATCGTACAAGGGCAATTGGACACCCTACGAAATCAGGCCCAACCACATTTTTTCTTCAATACCCTGAATACGCTACGTGATATTATCGATCAGAATTCCAAGGAAGATGCAAAGCAATTTGTAGACAAGCTATCGGATGTATATCGTTTTATATTGGAATCGGGGAACGCCAACCTGATTTCGCTCCGGGACGAATTAAAATTTGCCCGAGCCTATATCCATATACAATCCGAACGGTTTGGGGATAACTTAAAATTAAATTGGGATGTTCCGGAAGCTGCGCTGGAGGGGATGATCGTACCAATGAGTCTACAACTTTTATTGGAAAATGCCATAAAGCACAATGTAGTTTCCAAAGCTAAACCCTTGCTCATACATGTAAGGGTGAAGGATAATCATCTGGTGGTGGGTAATAAGATGCGCCCTAAGTCTACGCAACTACCCTCCACAAAAGTTGGACTAAAGAATATTGAAAAACGGTATACCTTGATTTCCAATACCTCCATTAAAGTAGAAAATGATGGAAATCTATTCACTGTTTCCCTTCCCTTATTAAAATTATCGGATCAAAAGACTAGTTATGTACGTACTGATCATTGAAGACGAATCGCGGGCCGCAAATCAATTGCAAAGCATGTTAAAAACATGCGGTTTCGATTATGAATTATTGGGTATCATAGATACCGTGGAAGATGCCGTGCTATGGTTTCAAACGCATACCGCACCGGACTTGGTATTTATGGATATTCAATTGGCCGATGGATTGAGTTTTGAGATATTTCAGAAAATAGATGTGGAAGCGCCTATTATTTTTACAACGGCTTTTGATCAATATGCGATACAGGCATTTAAAGTGAACAGCATAGATTACCTATTAAAACCTGTTCAAAAAGATGAATTAAATAGCGCATTACATAAATTCGGCAAATCAAATAAACCGCCCATGGTAGCACCGACTATCTTAAAACAACTCCTCGGTAGTATACAAACAACGAACCAACGAGAGGGCATACTGGTCAAAGCGGGAAATGGATTTGTTCAAATTAAAATTTCGGATCTTTTATACGTTTATTCGCAAGAGCGCATCACTTTTGGGGTGACTTCCGCTAAACGATATATTATTGATGAGACTATAGATCAATTGTTCCATTCCTTAGATCATCATCAGTTCTATAGAATTAATCGGGGGCAGATCATTGCTAAAAATTCCATCCGGAAAATAGATTCCTATTTCAATCATCGGGTGAAACTTTCCATTTTAAATCCTAGGGACCAGGAGTTTATCGTCAGTAGGCAGAAGACCGGTGATTTTAAAGAATGGCTGAATACATAAGTGCTTTTCCATGTGCTCCCTTACCTGCCTAGCTTTGGTAGAAAGGTCATGGTTTTATAATCTTTCCAAATACGCCCAGGCAAAGTTTGGATGATGCCCATCCCTACGCACCATTTTAACCCAAAGTAAGGTCATATGTTCTAGATGCAATGCTTGGTCTAAATTTCCGGTATCGAGTGTTTCAAAACCTAAGTCAGCGGTTAATTTTCCTAACAACTTTTTAGCTTTTAAATTATTACCGGCGATCATCATTACCGGTTTCGTATTGTAGTTGGGAAAGTTCGAATTTATCAAATTTTCAAAGCCATAAATTGTATATGCTTTTACTACATTTGAATCTGCCGCCCATTCCTGTACTTTTTCCGATCCGGATATTTTGCTTTCCAAACCATGCGATATTCCTTCACCTACCGGATTTGTACAATCAATTAAGGTTTTGCCATTAAATTGTAAGGGTTTTAAAATAGCTTCGTTTGCAAAAAAGGGGGTAGCAAGAAAAACGATATCGGAAGCATTTATTGCCTCTTGAATTGTATTTGCGCTAAAATTTTTATTCTTGTTGATAGCGTTATTTACCGTCTCACTGGTCACATTATTATGTGC
>JBATTK010000021.1:0-27504 GCA_049670505.1 Saonia sp. | reverse complement strand
GTTTTATAAAGGGCCAACAACCGGACTTTAGCAATAGTGTCCTTATTTCTTCCGCAGATGCTTGTTCGGCATCGAGCGTAGGATGGGTATGCTGTTCCTGGGATTTGTCAGCCAGTATTTTTATGGTAAGTATCTTTCTTCGGGCACCTCTTTCAATTTCGATGAGCTCACCGCTTACCGGAGAAACAAAAAGCATATCTTCCCTGCTTTTATTGTAAAAAAGTGCTTCCCCAGCTTTTACCTCGGCACCTTGTTTCAGCAGCATTTTTGGGGTTATCCCGTGAAAATCATGAAGATTGATTGCGTAAACATTGCTTAAAACGGCTTTGGAAGTAGTCTGTTCTGCGGCACCGACAAGGTTAATGTTTAATCCTTTTTTTATTCGGATGTCTTTAGACATATTATGATAGACCTTAGATTAACAAAATTTCGAGCAAATTTAGTACGAAAAAGAAAGTTTTCATAATTATTGCCCATAAATTTAGGCATTATATCGATATGAATTTTTTAGGTATGCTTTTTGTTTACCTTTACCCAAAAAATATCAAATAAATGCGGCCAAGTCTTAAACAGATTTTTTTTCTGCTTTTTGTTTCATCAGCATTCGCACAAGTACAGGAAGAGGTAAATCCACCATCGAATATCAAGTCCATCGTCTTTAAAGGCACAACCGAAGATCAGTTTCCTATTGTTCAATTGGGAGAAACCATTTCTTTGGAGTTTGACGATCTTTTGGCCAATGAACAAGATTATTACTATCGATTTGTGCATTGCGATTACGACTGGACACCTTCCCAACTTCTTAAATCGCAGTTCTTGGTGGGAATGGACAACCAGCGGATCATAGATTATGAAAATAGCTATACCACCTTACAACCCTACTCCAATTATCGCCTCACTATTCCCAACGCCAATGTTCGCCTAAAGGTAACGGGTAATTACCTGATCGAAATCTATAATAGTGCGGACGAGCTTCAATTTTCGCGTAGGTTTGTGGTGTACAAGAATATCGTGAACGTAAGTGCGATTATAAGACGCTCCAGGGACTTCAATTATATCAACGAAAAGCAGGTGGTCCAATTCAATCTAAATCCTGGTAATTTTAGATTGGTAAATCCTAAAAAAGAGATTAAAGTGGCCATACTTCAAAATTACCATTGGCCAACGGCCCTTTACAATGTGGTACCCCAATTTACTTTAGGAAACGAACTGGTATACAAATATGACCAGGAAACCAGTTTTTATGGAGGCAATGAATTTTTGAACTTTGACACTAGTGACTTGAGGGCTCCCAGTGCCGTTATCTCCCATATAGAGTTCAAAGAACTTTACAATCATCATCTTTTTGCGGATATCTACCGCTCTGGCAAACCTTACACTTTTTTCCCGGATATTAACGGGGATTTTCTGATCCGCACCTTGCAAGGAGAAGATGTTTCCCGAGAAGCGGAATATACCAACGTACATTTTAGCCTTCCTTATACCACCGAAATAGGATTGGATAATATTTATGTTTTTGGCAAGTTCAACAACTATGACCTGAACGAGGAGAATCTAATGACCTATAATGAAGACAAGGGTATGATGGAGCTGGACTTAAAGATGAAACAAGGATTTTACAATTACAAATATGTAATTGAAAGGGAAGATCAGATCATTGATCTGAATGTGGTCAGTGGTAATTTTCATTTTACCGAAAACAACTATACCATCCTGGTCTATTACAGGGATTTTGGGGATTTATTCGATGGCATCATCGGCATTGGCTCCGCCAATTCCAGGAATATTGCCAATTAACGTATATTTATCTTTTCTGAAACTTAAGGTCTGGGCAAAACATCGATAAAACGGGGAATTACCTTGACCAAAGTTATTTAAGCACAGTCACGGGTATGAATTCAATACCTGATCTTAAGGATCCCGACCTAGAACTTTAAATGAAGTTTCGCTAAAATGAACAACAAACCAACCATACGACCTAAGGGAAGATATCGCTTAAAATACAGGGGTACCCAATGTTTAAACTGTGAACATCCCCTAGATATGAGCGATAAGTACTGCCCTAATTGCTCACAGGCGAACAGCACCAAAAAATTATCCCTAAAAGATTTTTTTGACGAGTTTTTCTCCAGTATAATTTCTTATGATTCCAAACTTTTAAAAACCTTATCGGCCCTCTTATTGCGTCCCGGTCGAATTACGAAGGACTATGTTTCCGGAAAAAGGGTATCCTACACCAATCCCTTTCGGTTCTTGTTAAGTTTGGCCATAGTCTATTTTTTGATGTTAAGTTTTAGCGGGGACTTTTCACAACTGGATAGGTACGGAGAGGAAGGTACCGACTCTTTATTATCCCCTGAAGGTACGTCCTTGACCTTTACATCCAATGACATAGAATTAAATGAGGATGAGAAAAAAGAGGCTTTAAAGCAATTGGATTCATTGGGAATCCCAAAAATGATGGAAAAAGCGACCATCGATAGCGATTCCATTATCATGTCGGATCCTAAGGGCCATTTTAAAAAACTTACGGACAATGACCTCTTTAAACGCCTGCTACTAAAGCAAAAATTTTTTCAAACGGTCATCCAAAAGAAAAACATATACACTTTTCAAGAAGCCAGTGCTACTTTTGACGTTGCCGAAACTTACGAAAATAGAGCAATGTTCAATACCGCCAGGAGTTTTTTACGGGCTTTGCGGCAGCCGGGAACCTTTATCAATGACCTAATGGCAAAGCTTCCTTTTTTGGTTTTCTTTTTTCTACCTGTATTTGCATTGTTCATTTGGTTGATATACATCAGAAAAAAATATAATTACACCGATCATCTTATATTTAGCTTTCATAATCAATCCTTGTTGTTTATCTTGCTCATCATTAGTTTTTTGGCAGACTCTATATTTAAGATTAACAGTAGTGGAATCTTTGTTTTAGTTTTTTCATTTTATCTTTATAGATCCATGCGGAAATTTTATGGACAGGGTAGGTTTAAAACTATTGTTAAATTCATGTTCCTTAATACTATTTTTTTTATTTTAGCGACGATTTCTACAGTCATTATCCTGACCGGAAGCGTCTTTACCTATTAAACTATGATTACCCAAGTAACAAAAGGCATTAAAATTTCTGTAAATACTAGTTTTGAAGGTACTTTCTTCAAAAACTATAAAATGCACTTTGCTTTCGGCTATACCATTACCATAGAAAACCAGAGCAAGGATTCCGTGCAGCTCACCTCTCGTCATTGGCAGATATACGATGCACTGAACGAAATGGAAATGGTAGACGGTGAAGGGGTTATCGGAAAAAAACCGGTCATCAAGCCTGGAGAGTCCCATACGTATAGTTCTGGCTGCCTTTTGGCCTCACCTATCGGCGCTATGAAAGGGCATTACAATATGGTGAATTTTAGCTCTACGGAAAAATTCAGGGTATACATTCCCACCTTTAGATTCAGTGCTTCCTTCGCATTGAATTAATCCTTTTTTCAAACCCTTTTTTGTTTTATAAACCTTTTTGGTTTTAGTACCTTTGGCATGACTAATTTTTAAATTACACAATCATGGGTAAAGGATTTTTTCAGGTCCCCACAGCATTTAACGAACCTATTAAAAGTTACGCTCCCGGAACTCCGGAAAGGGAAGCCGTACTGCAACAATACAAGGCTTATTTTAACGGAGAAGAGGATATTCCGTTATACATAGGCGGCGAGGAAGTACGAACGGGAAACACCAGGCCCATGTCACCGCCACACGATCACCAACATAGTGTTGGACACTATCATATTGCCGATAAAGAACATGTTTCCGAGGCCATTGCCACCGCCTTGGATGCCAGAGGAAATTGGGCCCAACTCACATGGGAGCAACGTGCCGCTATTTTCCTAAAAGCGGCGGAACTGATCGCCGGTCCCTACCGTGCCAAGATCAATGCCGCCACAATGATAGCACAATCCAAAACCATTCACCAAGCGGAGATCGATGCCGCATGCGAGCTTATAGATTTCCTTCGCTTCAATGTGGAATACATGTCACAGATTTATGAGGAGCAACCTGATTCTGCCGAAGGTATATGGAACCGTGTGGAATATCGCCCGTTAGAGGGTTTTGTATATGCCATTACACCTTTTAATTTTACCGCGATAGCCGGAAACCTTCCGGCCAGCGCCGCCATGATGGGCAATGTTGTTGTATGGAAACCTAGTGATAGCCAGGTTTTTTCGGCCAAGGTCATCGTGGATGTTTTTAAGGAAGCAGGTCTACCCGATGGTGTAATCAATGTCATCTATGGAGATCCCGTAATGATTACCGAAACTATTTTGGCAAGTCCGGATTTTTCGGGCATCCATTTCACAGGCTCTACCCATGTTTTCAAAGAGTTGTGGAGACAGATCGGAAACAACATCCACACCTATAAGACCTATCCAAAAATAGTTGGGGAAACAGGTGGTAAGGATTTTATTATAGCCCATCCGTCAGCTAAACCAAAACAGGTGGCTACGGCAATCACTCGTGGGGCATTTGAATTCCAAGGTCAAAAATGTAGTGCGGCATCCAGGGTATATTTGCCCCAATCCATTGCCAATGAAATTTTGGATTTTGTAAAAGCGGATATCGCATCTTTCAACAAACCCGGATCGCCGGAAGATATGTCCAACTATATTACAGCGGTAATCCACGAAGGCTCTTTTAATAAGCTTGCAAAATACATAGATCAGGCAAAAGCTGACAAAGATGCCAAGGTCATTGCAGGTGGAGACTATGACAAATCCAAAGGATATTTTATAGCCCCTACGGTAATCCTGACTACCGACCCGAACTATACCACTATGGAAACCGAATTGTTCGGCCCTGTGGTTACCGTTTATGTTTATGAAGACAAAGATTGGTCCGAAACCCTAAAATTGGTGGACGCTACTTCCGAATATGCCTTAACGGGTGCGGTACTATCAACTGATCGTTATGCCATTGACGAGGCTACCCAAGTATTGCAAAATTGTGCGGGGAACTTTTATATCAACGATAAGCCTACAGGTGCCGTTGTTGGACAACAACCTTTTGGGGGTGCCAGGGCTTCAGGTACCAATGACAAAGCAGGTTCCGCACAGAACCTATTGCGCTGGGTATCACCACGATTGATCAAGGAAACTTTTGTTACCCCGGAGGATTACAGATATCCATTTTTAGGATAGTTAAATGAGGTCGGTACTTTGCTTGGACCGACCTTAAATTCGTTTCGTTGGCTTACGAGAGAATATCTATAAACACTTTAGCTAGTAAAGAACCCGGGCAAAACCATTGAATACCAATATCCGCCTTGCTTTCCAAACAGCCCCGACCTTGAAAATATCCAAATGATAGGCAATACCTAACAGTTCTTAAGCAACCTTTTTTTCTTTCTTCATCTTTAAGAAAACGATTTCTATGAAACGCACGTTAGCCGCTATCCTATTTTCTGGTATGCTCTTTTGCCTATCCTGTTCCGATGACGATGATAACAATGCCCAAGCACAACTTACCGCCTGTGCGGTGGAAAATGTTTTGGAAGATCTGGTCTGGTTAAGGGACGAGATTTCTGATCGTGAACAAAGTACTTCCGAAGATATGAAATATTGCTATATCGTTATTGCGGACCTCGAAGGGCAAACTGTATTTCTATATGAAGACTGTAATCCGTTAATAAACAAGGTAGTCCCCGTTTTTGATTGTGAAGGGGAATCCCTGGGGTTTATCGGCACCGATGTATCTATGGATGATTTAAAGGATTTTTGTGTTATTTGGAGACCTGCTGATTTCGCTTGTTTGATAGATTTTGTTTGTGTTATAGATAATTAAAATCCTTGCAATAGACCTTTCCTATGCCTATTAGTTTTTGGTTCAAGGTTCAAGGTATTGGTTTTTGGAATTTGATTTCCAGCTTCCAGCTTCTAATTTCCAGTACCTAGTTTCTGAATACTGATTTCCAGTCTTTTGTCTTTGGAAAGAAAGATAGTCCTCAGTAGGCAGTTACAGTTTGCAGTTGTATCGTTTATAGTTTCTCGTTTTTGAAATTCAGAATTATGAATTGATAGTTATGGGTTCAAGGGTTTGGTTTCCAGTTTCCAACTTCTAGTTTCCAGCTTCTAGTTTCTGAATAAAGATTACCGCATACCGATCACTGAATACTGAATACTGATTTCCAGTCTTTCGTCTTTTCTCTTTGGAAAAATAGTCTTCAGTTGGCGGTGACGGTTGGCAAGCCTCCCTGCCACAATTAGCGTTACAACTCACAATTGAAACCAGAAAAATAGGTTTTCTTATACTTTTTATGTAAATTTAACGTTAACTAATTGTAAATTGAATGTAATTAATCGAATTTTACATCTGTAAACAATGGATTAGCGATGAAATGGGAAACGTCTTATAAAAAATTTAAAATAACGGCACACTGCCTTCAAATCCATATTTGGGGTTCCTTAAAAATCTATGCCAGAAAGTATAGAAAGGCGCATTATCGGATACTAAGCCTGTAAAGGATCAACCTTTAAACTTCACCGGCAAGTATACCAGTTTTTTAGTTTCGAAAAAATCTTCATGAAAATAATCCGTCAGCTCAAAAATCTGCACCGTCCTATAACCCTTTAATTCCTCCGAAAGATCGCCCCCTTTTAAATATAGGATGCCATTACGGCGTTCATGAACGGATTCTTTTTTAATTTTTCCCTTTACCCAGTGTGCAAAAGTAGGCATAGCGGCTACGGCCCTACTGACAATAAAATCAAATTGCATATTCAAATCCTCAACACGGGTATGTTTTGCGGTTACGTTCTCAATGTCCAGGCCTTGAATTACTTCTTCCACTACTTTGATTTTCTTTCCGATCGCATCGACCAGTGTAAAATGGGTTTCCGGAAAAAGAATGGCCAACGGAATCCCTGGAAACCCTCCTCCAGTGCCCACATCCAATATAGAAGTGCCCGGATGAAAGTGTTGAATTTTCGCAATTCCCAAAGAATGTAATACATGTCTCAGGTAAAGCTCATCGATATCTTTTCTGGATACTACATTTATTTTTTGGTTCCAATCTTGATACAGCTGTTCCAATTGTAGTAACTGATTTCTCTGTATCTCGGTCAAATTTGGGAAATATTTAAAGATTATATCGGCTTTCATCCGTACTTTTGTATTTTGACAAAAATAGCGTTTTAAAACTCACAAATATTTCCCATTTGCAAACCCTGTGGTATTAAAAAGCATATAATTCCGTTATATTTACATAAAAAATGCAGTATATGGACAAAAGCATCATTAAATTTTCCCGACAAGATTCCGCCCAGTTCTTCAGAACCCTGAACAAAAGGGTCAATGACTATTTTAAGGAAAATAAGCTAAAGAAAACAGGGAACTGGCGATTGCATCTGAAAACTGTTATTATGTTCGCTGTTTTTTTGACTCCCTACTTTTTAATATTGACATTAAATCTTCCTGTTTGGGCCAATGTACTCTTAACCATCGTAATGGGTGTTGGAATGGCCGGGGTTGGGATGAATGTGATGCACGATGGCAACCACGGTTCCTATTCCAATAAGAAATGGGTAAATAAATTAATGGGTAGCAGTATTTATATTCTTGCCGGCAATGTATATAATTGGCAGGTTCAACATAATGTTCTACATCATACCTATACCAATATCCATGAACACGATGAGGATTTGGAGGCCGGTAGGATACTTCGTTTTTCCAAACATGCCAAATGGCATAAACACCATAAATTTCAGCATTACTATTCCGTTTTCCTATATGGCCTGCTTACGTTTAACTGGGCCATCACTACGGATTTTCAACAAATGTATCGGTACATGAAACGTAAGCTATCTTACGGAAAACTTCCAAATCAGGCAATCAATTGGAGTACTTTGGTGATTACGAAATTACTCTATATTACCGTATGGATCGTGCTTCCGATCCTGCTTGTTGACATTGCTTGGTGGCAAATTCTAATAGGGTTCTTTATTATGCATTATGTAGCCGGGGTAATTCTAAGCGTTACCTTTCAGTTGGCACATGTAGTGGATGATGCCGATACACCTTTGCCCGATGAAAGCGGTACCATGAAAAACACTTGGGCCATACACCAATTGTTCACAACGGTTAATTTTGGAACCAAAAACCGTATTGTCAACTGGTTTACAGGTGGTTTGAACCATCAGGTGGAACATCATATTTTTCCCAATATCAGTCATGTCCATTACACAAATATTTCCAAAATTGTGAAACAGACGGCAAAAGAGTTTAATTTACCCTACAACGAGTATAAAACTACGAGAAAAGCTATAATTTCGCACTTCAAACATTTAAAGGAATTGGGTAAAGAACCCACCTTACAGTACCAATAAATTTAATCAGCAAATGAGCGACCACTTATCCGATAGAATTAAAAACATGTCTACTTCGGCCACCTTGGCTATGGCGGCAAAAGCAAGGGAATTAAAAAACCAAGGAAAAGATATCATAGGCCTAAGCTTAGGGGAACCTGATTTTAATATTCCGGATTTTGTGAAGGATGCGGCCAAAGAAGCTATTGATCAAAATTATAGTAGTTATTCACCCGTTGATGGTTATGCCGATTTAAAACAGGCCATTTCCAATAAATTCAAGCGCGATAATAACTTAGATTATGGCATCAACCAGATTGTTGTATCAACAGGAGCAAAACAATCCTTGGCCAATGTTGCCATGATTATGTTGAATAAAGGGGACGAAGTGATCTTGCCTGCACCTTTTTGGGTAAGTTATAGTGATATTGTAAAGATTGCCGAGGGGGTACCCGTTCAGGTTCCTACCAGCATCGATACGGATTTTAAGATGACGCCCGAGCAGTTGGAAAAGGCCATTACGCCCAAGACCAAGATGCTCTGGTTCAGTTCTCCCTGTAATCCCAGTGGTTCGGTCTATAGCCGGGAAGAATTGGAAGGGCTGGCCGTCATATTGAGAAAACACCCCAACATTTATATAGTCTCCGACGAAATTTACGAACATATCAATTTTGCCGGTAAACATGTCAGCATTGCAGGAATTGATGGTATGTATGACAGGACCGTTACCGTGAACGGGGTATCCAAGGCATTTGCCATGACCGGATGGCGTATAGGATATATTGGTGCTGCAGAATGGATCGCCAAAGCATGTACAAAATTTCAAGGGCAGATCACAAGTGGTGCCAATGCTATTGGACAAAGATCCACGATTGCGGCATTGGAGGCTCCGGTGAGTAAAATTCAATACATGATCGAAGAGTTTCATAAAAGGCGTAACCTTGTATTGGAACTTTTGGGAGAGATCGACGGATTTAAATTAAACATACCCGAGGGCGCTTTCTATGTATTTCCAGATATCTCCAGTTTCTTTGGAAAAACCTTAAATGGAACTGACATTCATAATGCGTCGGATTTTACATTGTATTTGCTGGAACATGCCAACGTAGCTACGGTAACCGGAGAAGCTTTTGGAAACCCAAATTGTATCCGTATTTCGTATGCTGCATCGGAAAAGGAGTTGCGAGAAGCAGTTTCAAGGATAAAAGCGGTTTTGTAATTTTCCGTTGATGGCAATTGAGGTACCTGCTATTTGAAGTCTATTGCTACTTTATGGTTCTTGGTAGTTTCTTTTCCCTTTGGGAGAGTAAAAAGAGAATTCCGATCAGCCATATTTTATAGCAACGTCCAACTATGGATAGCTACTATGGAAACGGCAAGGTGTTAGGAAGTAAGTGAACGTTATTTATGTCCGTTTCCAAAAATAGGGAGTCAACAAAATCAAAACGGTAAATAGTTCCAACCTCCCTAATAACATTAAAAATCCACACCACCATTTCCCCAGAGCGGGGAGTCCATTGAAATTACTTACCGGATTAAGGCTACCCAAGGCCGGTCCCACATTTCCCAAAGACGATGCGGCACCTCCTATGGCGGATTGGAAATCCAGCCCTAACAGGCCTAAAACCAGAGATCCTATGATAAACGTCAGCATATAGAGTACAAAAAAACCGATAATATTATAGACAATATGTTCCCGTACCGTTTTATTGTTGTATCTCACCGGAATAATCGCATTGGGATGTAATGTTCTTTTAAATTCCAGAAGTCCGTTCTTGATAATTAATAGATGGCGCATTACCTTTATTCCGCCTGCGGTAGAACCCGCCGATCCACCTAAAAACATCAGTCCAAAAAAGAAAACGGTCAAAAAAGGTGTCCAGTTGGTAAAATCGGCCGTCACAAAACCGGTAGTGGTCACAATTGCCAATACCTGGAAGAATGCATGTCTAAAAGAACTTTCTCCCTGTCCCACAACCATGGGGTGATAGTCCGAAACCGGAACATTGGCCTTATAATAGATGACCAAGGTGGCTATGATGGTAAACAACAAAATAAACCCCGCATAAAACTTAAATTCCTCATCTTTTATAATTCGTTGTACCTTTCCTTTAAAGGCAAAATAGCTCAATACAAAATTGCTGCCCGCCAAAAACATGAAGAATATAACGATATACTGTATCAAAGGTTGATCGTTCCAATAGGCCAAACTAGCGTTTTTGGTAGAGAAACCACCGGTGGACAAGGTAGCTAGGGAATGATTTATTGCATCGAAAAAGGACATGCCCGCCAAGTTCAACAATACCGTTTCGGCAACGGTATATCCAAAGTAAATAAGCCATAACCTTTTGGCCGTATCCGTAATCCGCGGATGCAATTTGTCCGCATTGGGCCCGGGTGCTTCCGCCGCAAATAATTGCATCCCTCCTATTCCAAGTAAGGGTAGTATGGCTATGGCCAATACTATGATTCCCATTCCCCCGATCCAATGCGTAAGGCTGCGCCAAAAAAGTATACCCTCGGGCAAGACTTCGATATCGTCTAGAATAGAGGCGCCTGTAGTTGTATATCCAGAAATTGTTTCAAAAAAAGCGTTGGTAGCATCAGGGATGGCCCCTGAAAAAAGATAGGGTAAAACACCTGAAACCGACATGACCAGCCATCCAAAGGTAACAATGATATATCCTTCTTTTCGCTTTACTACCTTCTCATGGCCCCTGGTATAAAACATGGCCATTACCCCTACAAGCATGGTAACAATGGCGGCCAATGTAATATCCAATGTTACACCGTCCTGATAGATACCGCTTACCAAAGCTGCCAAAAGCATAAAAAAGCCGTTGAACAACAACAGCAATCCCATGAGGTGAAAGATTATTTTGGAATTTAAGGCCATATTAAAGGAACAACTTTTCTATTTTGGGAATGGCCCGTGGTAAGCAACATACCACTACCCTATCACCCTCCATAATTTCAAAATCCCCCAAGGCGATGATTCCTTCCCCTTTACGAACCACACCACCTATCGTTGCCGCCCGTGGGAAATCCAATTCACGGATTATTTTACCGTTGACTTCGGAAGTAGGTTTCACTTCAAACTCCAAGATTTCCGCGTTCAGATTATTCAGACGTGTCATTGCTACCACCTCTCCCTTACGGATGTACCTGAATATATTATTTGCGGCCAATAATTTTTTATTGATCAGGGTGTCGATCCCTATGGATTGGGACAATTGAAAATAGTCCATATTTTCCACTAGTGCTATAGTCTTTTTAATATGTTTTGACTTTGCTACCAGACAGGACATAATATTGGTCTCGGAGTTTCCCGTCACTGCGATAAATGCGTCCATAGACTCCAAGCTTTCCTCTTCCAACAATTCTACATTCCTGCCATCACCGTTAATAACCAGAGCATTGGGGAGATCATCTGCAATATCAAAAGCTTTGTCCTTGTCCTTTTCAATAAGTTTTACATTGAATTTTTTAATACATAAATCCCTTGCCGTTTTAGTTCCGACCTTACTACCCCCAAGGATCATCACATTTTTTATGTCCTTTTTCTCCTTTCCAGTAAGTTTATATAGTTCATCTACTCCTTCTTTTAGTGTTATAAAATATACTTGGTCTTCTTCCTTAAAAATAGTATCGCCCCTTGGAATCAATGTGTATTGAGTGCCGGTACGCTGCATAGCGATCGGCATAAAATGAAGCTCCGGAAATATTTTGGCAGCTTCTTTGACCATCTTCCCCACAAATGGTGCTGTTTTGGGCAAGGAAACCCCGATCATGATCAAGGTCCCTTCCTCAAACTCGTAGGTGTCATTAAAAGCAGACTGATTCAACAGAAGCTGTATCTCCGTTGCGGCAAGTTCTTCTGGGGAGATAAGCTCGTCTATTCCCAATTCCGGAAAGTTTATCGCTTCCCTATTATCTACAAATTCTGTATTGGATATCCTTGCTATTGTTCTTTTGCACCCCAACTGTTTTGCCAATAAACAAAGGGTGAGGTTAGTGGTTTCGGAAGAAGTTACCCCAATGACCAAATCGGACGTGTTGACCTTTGCATCCTTTAATACGGAAATAGAAGTAGCATCTCCCTTAAGTACCCTAATATCCAAATGGGTATCCGCATATGCCAGACTTTCCTTATTACAGTCTATTAACGTTATATCTTGGGATTCATAAGAAAGGAGTTTTGCCAAATGAAATCCTACTTCACCAGCTCCTGCAATGATAATTTTCATCTATTAAGGACTATGTTTTTCAAAGAGCGGACATTTACTTTTGGACGGCTAATTAAAATCCAACAGTAGTCTACCCCAGGGTATAAAAGCTTACCGCTCATATCAAGAAAAGTTTGCGTGTATCGCGCGACAAAATTACATAAATTTATTTTGTTGGTATTTATAAACCAAGGTAAAAAGATACGTGCTAATTAATTGGGCATTGTATAAATAATCCAATGCTACTTGATCGCTATATGCTATCTTTGCAAAAAATTGCCCTCATGCCCAAAAAAGTTACCCCATACAGAGATTCCGATCTTGGAAAAAAAGAACAGGTAACACATATGTTCGATACCATTTCTACCAAATACGATGGCCTTAACAGGGTTATTTCCTTTGGCATAGACATTAAATGGAGAAACAGGGTCGTTGCCATTTTAAAGAAAAAGAAACCCGACAATGTTCTGGATATAGCCACGGGAACCGGGGATTTGGCCATTAATCTTGTTAAAACAGGGGCTACGGAAATTATTGGTCTGGATATTTCACGTGGTATGTTGGAAGTGGGCCAAAAAAAAGTGGCCGATAAAAACTTGGATAAAATCATTAAAATGGTAGTGGGCGACAGTGAAGAACTGCCGTTCAACGACAATACCTTTGATGCTATTACGGTAGCTTTTGGAGTCCGTAATTTTGAAACTCTGGAAAAAGGATTGGCAGAGATATATCGTGTATTAAGACCCTCCGGAACTTTTGTTGTACTGGAAACCGCCGTACCCGTTAAAACTCCTTTTAAACAAGGATATCACTTGTATACCAAATACATGCTCCCGACGATAGGAAAACTTTTCTCAAAAGATCGTTCCGCCTATAGGTATTTATCGGAATCGGCCGCTGTTTTTCCTTGTGGAGAGGATTTCAACAATATTTTAGGAAAAATCGGGTTTATAGCTATGGAGAACAAACCTCAAACATTTGGGGTTGCATCTATATACGTAGCTACAAAGTAAAGGCATGAAAAATATTTTTTTTCTATTAATGGGCGTACTGCTCCTATGCAATCCGGTCAAAGCCCAGTTTAATGAAAAACCCATAATAAATCTGGAAAATGAGGATGAACCTCTTTTAAACTGGGGTTATTTTCTTGGGTTTAACCAATACGATTTTAAGTTTGATTACAAAAATGATCTGGGAAGCGACATCTTGGTACAAACAACTTTTGGATTTAATGTGGGTTTGATCGGGGAAATGCGCATCAATGAGTTTTTAGATGTGCGGTTTGAACCCGGTTTGCTATATACTCAAAGGGATTTAGGTTTCCCCGGATTTGATAACGAGGCGGACGCTATAAGGGAGGTACGATCCACTTATATAAATTTTCCGTTGCTCCTAAAAGTAAGTGCCCGTAGATTTGGTAATTGGAAACCATATCTTACAGGTGGCGTATATACTTCCCTAAACTTAGGAAGTAACGAGGACAGTCTTGACGACAATAGTAGCGGAACATTTAGAATGAAAAATAATGTCTATGGCTACGAGCTAGGTTTTGGAATAGATTTTTATTTGGAATACTTTAAATTCTCCCCGTCCATACGTGGTGTTTTTGCCTTAAGCGATGAGTTGGTGAGGGACAATGACCCCAACAGCCCATGGACCGGCAATATAGATGCCATGCGCACCCGAGGAATTTTTATAAATTTCACATTTGAATAGGCACTACACTTTTCTCCGCACTACTGAAAAGGGATAAAACGCCAGATTGAAAACCCATCAAACGGGCATTAAAAACCAACTCTACGAAGTTCATTGAGCAAAATGGCCGTAGCTGTAGCTACATTTAAACTTTCCGTAGTTTTTTTTCCAAATTGAGGAATACTTATCTTCTTATGAATCAATTGCTTAACTTCTCCTGAAATACCTTTGGCTTCATTGCCCATGATCAAAATACCCTTTTTTGGCAATACTTCGGTATAGACCGTATCCCCATCCATGAATGTTCCATAAACCGGAACTTGAGCGTGTTCAATAAAATCAATAAGGTCTGTATAAATAACATTTATACGTGCAATGGAGCCCATAGTAGCCTGTAAAACCTTTGGATTATAGCAATCCACCGTATGGGGTGAGCAAACCAAATGTTGGATCCCGAACCAATCACATAGGCGTATTATGGTGCCCAAGTTTCCCGGGTCCCGGACATCGTCCAACGCAACGATCCAATCGGAAAAATTTACTTCATTTGATTTCGGAATATACAAAATGGCCAACACCTTGTTAGGCGTGTGCAAGCTGCTTATTTTTTTTAAATCGGTCTCCGATATTTTATGGGCCACTTCCGAACCATAATCCATAAATTCCGGGACCGTAGTATAGATTGTATGGGGCCTAAAATTGGATTCCAGAAGTTCACGAACCATTTTAATTCCTTCCACTACAAAGAGTCCGTGTTGAATTCGGTACTTTTTTTGCTGTAAGCTTTTTATAAGTTTTATTTGGTTTTTAACAACCATTCAAATAATGTATTTTTGGCGTCTATGAGGATTCATTGTAGTTTAAAAAAACCCATGGCAAAAATAGGTTTATTATTGCTATGTATCATAATTGCATCCTGTAATACGCTTAAGAGGGTAGGTGAAGATGAGCTTTTACTTATAAAGAACCATATTTATGCCGATGACGAAAAAGTTGTTGGAGAAAACCTGCAAAGCCTTATTATACAAAAACCCAACAGTACCCTGCTGGGATATCCGCTACGATTGAACCTGTATAATCTTGCTAAAAAAAATCCGGACTCCTCTTTTCAAGCCTGGTTGCACAGAAAGGAAAAAAGGGAACAACGTTATGTGAACCTCCTATCCAGGAAACAACTGAACAGGCTTGGGGAATCTTTTTTTGTAAAAGGTGCCAGTGAATGGTTAAAGAAAATTGGAGAAGCCCCGGTAATTATCGACACTTCCAAAACCATTAAGTCCTTGGAAAGATTAAAATCCTATTACGGCAGTAAGGGATACTTTAATAATAATGCCACGTATACCGTAGAAACAGGGAAAAGAAAACAGAGAGCTGAAATCAACTACAAAATAATCCTTGGCAAGCCCTTTATCATAGATTCTATTTCAAAAAAAATCGATTCCAAGGCCGTCGATTCCATTTATGAGCTGCACCTAGAGGATTCCTTTATAAAAACCGAGAAGCAATTTGACCTATCCGATTTTAATAGTGAAAGGGAAAGACTTACTTCCCTTTTTAGAAATTCCGGGGTTTATAATTTCCAGGAAAGTTCTATCAATTATGAGATTCTAAGGGATACTACCAAAATACGGGATGATCAAAAAATGGACGTGGAACTGAATATCGATGATCTAAGACAGAGGGATGGCGGCACATTCACTACCTCCGAATACAAGGTGCACCGTTTTGATCAGATCAATATATTTGCCGATTATACCTACGTTAATAGTGGTGATGAACTGCAATCCATTGATTATGAAAATTACACGATTTATTACAACGATAAACTCCGTTATAAGCCCAAGGCGTTGACGGATGCAATTTTTTTGGAAAAAGACAGTATTTATAGAGATCTGGACAGATTGAGAACCTATAGGCAGATCACTAATTTAAACACTTTTAAATATCCCAACATTGAATTTATAGAGGACAGTACAGGAACTAAGCTGACATCCAACATTTACTTGGCACCAAGAAAAAAATACTCGTTAGGAATGAATTTCGATATATCGCATTCCAACATTCAACGTCTAGGTGTAGGGTTTAGTACTTCCTTGATTACCCGAAATGTCTTTGGAGGGGCCGAAACGCTCAGTGTATCCGCCGGGGGGACTTTTGGGCTTTTAAGCGATGATTCCCTTCCCGAGGATTTCTTTTCGGAAATTGGTGGTGATATCAACCTCACCTTCCCTAGAATCTGGTTTCCCTTGCTCAACACAAAAAAAATAATTCCCTATTATATGCTTCCGCAGACCAGGATGTCTATCGGGACCAGTTTTCAAGAAAACATAGGATTGGACAGACAGACCTTCAACACCATTTTGAGCTATAACTGGTCCCCTACCGATTTTATAAAAAACGCTTTGGAGCTATTGAATATCCAATTTGTTCGTAATATTAATCCGAACAGATTCTTCAACGTCTATCAAAACACCTACGAAAGATTGGACGAAATCGCCGATGAGTTTCAAGACAACGTAGACCTTGCCCCTTTTTTTGAAGAAACCAATGTCCCTGATAACCCCAGACTTATTATCCCCGACGGAACCGACGGTTTTATAAATGCCGTTGAAGAAGGAACGGTAACCAATGATGAGGATATTATACGGGATGTAAGAAGTATAGAAGAACGTAGGGAGCGACTAACGGAAAACAATTTGATATTTACCAGTAGCTACACCTATTCCAGGAACAATAGAACAGGGATAAACGATAATAGCTTTTATCAGTTTCGCCTTAAATTGGAAAGTGCCGGTAATTTATTATCCGGTATTTCCGAGATCATACCTTTTAATGAAAGTGACAGCGGGGATCTTTTGGTTTTTGGGGTTCCTTTTTCCCAATATGTAAAATCCGAAATCGATTATATAAAACATTGGAACGTATCTCGCACCGATGTCTTGGCTTTTAGAAGTTTTGTTGGTTTGGCGGTACCCTATGGAAATTCGGATAATATTCCATTCGTAAGGAGTTATTTTGCTGGTGGTTCCAACGATAACAGGGCATGGAACCCTTACTCTTTAGGACCTGGAAGAACCAATAATCTTAACGATTTCAACGAAGCGAATTTTAAACTTGCGTTCAATTTGGAATATCGTTTTCCTATTGTAGGTGATATAAAAGGTGCCTTATTTGCCGATGCGGGGAATATTTGGAATGTTTTTGACGATATAGACGATGCCGATGCCACCTTTAATGGGTTTAGCTCATTTGCCGATCTGGCCCTTGGAACAGGTTTTGGCCTCAGATATGATTTTACCTATTTTGTTTTCCGATTGGATACCGGTTTCAAAACTTACAATCCGGCCTTGGAGCCTTCTAAAAGATGGTTTAGGGACTATAATTTTGCTAATGCCGTCCTGAACATTGGGATAAATTATCCTTTTTAAGAATGTCGTGGTTCGCCATTACTTGGAATTTACAATACCGATTTCCGGTACAAAATAAAGGGAAATTGCGAAAAACGGCATGGGTACAATCCAGGATTTTAGCGTAAGCATTTATAAAACCGGCCCCCGGGAACAATTCATAAATTTCGGAACAGTCCCTTTTAGACCTAATTATTTTATTACTTTTGTGCCAACTTTTTTAATAAACTAACAGACAAAAAATTATGGCCCACAATATCAAACCAGGAGTCGCTAGTGGTGATGAAGTCCAGGAAATTTTCAACTACGCTAAGGAAAAAGGGTTTGCACTACCAGCAGTAAACGTAATAGGATCAAATACCATCAACGGCGTATTAGAGACCGCGGCCAGCCTAAATGCTCCAGTAATTCTACAATTCTCCAACGGTGGAGCACAATTCAATGCGGGTAAGGGTTTATCCAATGAAGGGCAAAATGCCGCAATACAAGGTGCAGTTGCGGGTGCAAAACATGTACATCAATTGGCCGAGGCTTACGGTGCGACGGTTATTTTACATACCGACCACTGTGCAAAGAAATTGTTACCTTGGATCGATGGCCTTTTAGATGCCAGTGAAAAGCATTTTGCCGAAACGGGAAAATCATTATTCAGTTCACATATGATCGATCTTTCTGAAGAGCCTATAGAAGAGAATATAGCGATTTGCAAGGAATATCTTGCCCGAATGAGCAAAATGGACATGACTTTGGAAATAGAATTGGGAATTACGGGAGGAGAAGAAGACGGTGTGGACAATTCAGATGTGGATGATTCCAAATTATACACCCAACCTGAAGAAGTAGCCTATGCCTATGAAGAATTATCAAAAATAAGTCCAAGGTTTACCATAGCCGCTGCTTTCGGTAATGTGCACGGGGTATATAAACCCGGAAACGTGAAGCTAACACCAAAAATATTGAAGAATTCCCAAGAGTATGTCACTGAAAAGTACGGGGTAGAACACAATCATATAGACTTTGTTTTTCATGGTGGTTCGGGTTCAACGGTTGAAGAAATAAGGGAAGCCATAGGATACGGAGTTATTAAAATGAACATTGATACCGATTTGCAATATGCTTTCCTATCCGGCGTCAGGGATTATGTCCAAGACAAAAAAGACTATCTACAATCCCAAATTGGTAATCCTAATGGAGCTGATGAGCCCAATAAAAAATTCTACGACCCAAGGGTTTGGTTACGGGAAGGAGAAAAAACATTTGTAGAAAGGTTGAAGAAAGCGTTTGAAGATTTAAATAACGTAAACACGCTATAAATTTATAAAAGTACTCCTAATTTAATTTTTAGCTTATGACTGCTTGGTTCAAGAGAACAGAAAAAGGAATACAGACCTCCACGGAACAGAAAAAGGATACCCCAAAAGGGTTATGGTACAAATCCCCTACAGGGAAAATCGTGGAATCGGACGACCTTGCCAAAAACTTTTACGTAAGTCCGGAAGACGATTACCACGTGCGAATTGGCAGCAAGGAATATTTTGAAATTCTTTTTGATGACAATAAATTTAGAGAGCTAGATCCTAAACTTACTTCTAAGGATCCGCTGAAATTCGTGGATACCAAAAAATATGCAGATCGGCTTAAAGCCGCACAACATAAGACAGGTCTAAAAGATGCGGTTAGGACGGCAATAGGTAAATCCCAAGAAAAGGACTTGGTTATTGCCTGTATGGATTTCAGTTTTATAGGGGGTTCCATGGGTAGCGTTGTAGGAGAAAAAATTGCTAGGGCCATTGAATATTCCATCAAAAAGAAGGTCCCTTTCCTGATGATTTCAAAATCTGGGGGAGCCCGAATGATGGAAGCGGCCTTATCCTTGATGCAACTGGCTAAAACATCGGCTAAACTGGCCCAACTCGCCGAAGCTCGTATTCCCTATATCTCTTTATGCACGGATCCCACTACTGGCGGGACTACGGCTTCATATGCCATGTTGGGAGACATCAATATTTCCGAGCCAGGTGCTTTAATAGGTTTCGCAGGTCCGAGGGTAGTAAAAGAGGCCACGGGAAAAGAGCTTCCGGATGGTTTCCAAACCGCAGAATTTGTCCAAGAGCATGGGTTCTTAGATTTTATCACGCACCGCAAGGACCTAAAAAGGAAGGTCAATCTATACATAGATTTGATACAGAACAATCCCATTAGAGCATAAAAGTCAAATTAATGAAATCCTATATCCCCCTTATCTGCATTCCCATGGTTTTTTGGCTGCTATGCTGTTCCACGGATGCCATAAACCAAGAAAACATTCAAAATATGGATGAAGTTGCCAAAGGAAACGGTCTGGCCCAAGTGATTGCCGTTACGACAACAGGGACTGAGAACAACTACACTTTTAATGTAAGCATAGCAAGTCCGGATACCGGATGTGATCAATATTCGGATTGGTGGGAGGTCATTGATTTGGAAGGAAATCTTATTTACCGAAGAATTCTGGCCCATAGCCATGTGAACGAACAACCTTTTACACGTTCTGGCGGAGATGTTGAGATAATGGCGGAACAGGAAGTGTATGTTAGGGCCCATATGAATACCAGTGGTTACGGCAGTAGTATTTTTAAAGGAAGTGTAACGGATGGTTTCACTTCGGACACTTTGGATAAGGAATTTGCAAAAGATCTGGAAAATAAGGAACCCTTGCCCACGGGCTGTGCTTTTTAGAAGAAGGTGTTTAGAGCGTCTCCTATAGAAGTCATTGCGAACCCCGTTTAGGGTAAAGTAATCCCATGAGCCGACGACCGATCAAGAAATTGCTTTATCATAAGGATCCGCAATGGTGTAAATGACTTCTAAACAATCTTATATCTCCATCATTTCAAAAATCTGCGCAAGAAAACCTCTTCCGTGGTACCATCAGGATAGGTCAAAACTCCTTGGGCATCGCAACTACCATCGCCAAAATCCAGACTGGCGGTAGCGTCATTTCTGGAAATCTCCAAAACCCCGCTTACGATAAACCTACAGGCCGATTCCCTTCGTAAGGGCATTATAGTTTCTTTAACGAATACATTGCCCAATCTTCCCGTGTATGTACCTTTACCGGAAATTAAAAATACATTATCGCCCCAGAATCCGGTACCGTAACCTGCTATCCATTCCCTAGTTCGGTTTCCTGTAAAACTGGCCGTACTTTCGTCTGGCCAAACTGCGCTAAAATCACCATTGGCATCCGATTGTGGATTACCATTTTCATTGGTACGTACGCGAACAATGGATGCACTTCCCGCTACCGCTACTCCATTAAAAGTAAAATCCTCCAAAGAAAGGCTCAGGGTCTTGCTGGTCATTTCCATATCCTTTAGATAGCTTAGGAAAATTAATCCACTTAATACATTACCATTAGGGAGTTCGCAACCTTCACCAAAATCAATGGTTTTTTCTTTGGTAGTATCCGTCACAACCGTAGTAATGGTAACACAGTCCGGAAGATAATCGGAAGTAAACAATACCTTGGAAGTAAATGAAATTTCATCAGCGGTATATACATCTTCACCTATTGCGGTAATTTCTTCGGAAATTAATTCGGCTTCGTCACTGACCTTAAGTTCCGCTACACTGATAACTTCTTCACCAATTTCTTCGGAAACTGTATCCGAGGAATCTTCCTTGCTGCAGGAGGCAAAGACTAGTGTTGCCATTAGCAATAATCCTGTAATGTTCTTAGTTTTGAGACTCTTTTTCATAATATTTAAAATTTATAGTTCGTTGTTAAGACTTTCATAAAACCAAAAAGTTTAATCGGAACCCATTTAGACTTTTTGTTTAGAACCGAAAATATCGGCTTTTGTGCCCTTATGATGTTATTTTTTAGCGACATAGCGGAGCTACGGCACTCAAAAATGGGGAAATAAGGGCGCAAAATGTGATGTTTGCAGGTAAAACAAAAAGTTTAAATGGGTTCCATAAAAGAAAAAAAAGAAGTATGTCCCGGGATTAAAAAATATTGCTATCTTTGCGCCCTGATTGTGCCATTCTGAGCTTGTCGAAGGAAAAATCAATCAAATACATAAAAATCATTAAACTAATATTGGAATGTATTTAACTAAAGAAGTAAAGGCCGAAATTTTCAAAAAACACGGCGGAGAAGAAAAAAACACAGGTTCTGCGGAAGGCCAAATTGCCTTATTCACGCATCGTATCAATCACCTAACGGATCACCTAAAGAAAAACCGTCAGGATTTTAATACGGAACGGTCCTTGGTAAAACTGGTAGGTAAGAGAAAAAGTCTTTTGGACTATTTGAAGAAAAAGGACATTACCCGATATCGGGCCATAATCAAGGAACTAGGACTAAGAAAGTAAGGATAAAAAGGGGAAAGTTAAACTTTCCCCTTTTTATATGTCCAACTCGTTTTGGCATCCTTATATTTATAAAAAAGACCTTGAAATAAATTCAAGGCAAATACAAAAAGCTTACACATAGTTTTTCATTGGTCAGTGCCAGTAGCACACGCAACAACAACACAACACTGTCCGACCCATATGTCGGAAGACCATTGTTTAACAAGCCTATAATGAAATGGGCTTTAATTAAAATTTATGATTCCAAAAGTTTTTAAAGAGGTCATAGACCTTGGTGATGGTAGGGAAATCTCTATCGAAACCGGAAAATTGGCAAAACAGGCCCATGGTTCTGTTGTAGTTCAATCCGGTAAATGTATGTTGTTATGTACGGTTGTATCCAATTACAAACAAAGTGATGTAGATTTTCTACCCTTAACGGTAGACTATCGTGAAAAGTTCGCCGCTTCCGGTCGTTATCCCGGTGGTTTCTTCAAAAGGGAAGCAAGACCAAGCGATGGCGAAGTTTTAACTATGCGATTAGTGGACCGTGTATTGCGTCCACTTTTCCCAAAAGATTATCATTCCGAAACACAGGTAATGATCCAGTTAATGTCCCATGATGAGGATGTTATGCCGGATGCCATGGCCGGATTGGCCGCATCGGCTGCAATCCAATTATCGGATTTTCCTTTTGAATGTGCCATTTCGGAAGCGCGCGTAGGACGTGTGAACGGTGAATTTATCATCAATCCTACAAGAGCACAATTGCTAGAAAGCGATGTTGACATGATGATCGGTGCATCTGCCGATTCCGTGATGATGGTAGAGGGTGAAATGGGTGAGATTTCCGAAGAGGAAATGGTAGAGGCCATCAAATTTGCCCATGAAGCCATTAAATTACAGGTAGCTGCACAGATGAGATTGGCCGAGGCGTTCGGAAGAAAAGAAGTACGCGAGTACGAAGGAGAACGGGAAGATGAGGAATTGGCGAAGAAAATCCATGATATGGCCTATGATAAGGTATATGCCATTGCAAAAGCAGGATCTGCCAAACAAGAAAGAAGCACTGCTTTTTCCGAAATAAAAGAAGAAATCAAGGCTACCTATTCCGAAGAAGAATTGGAAGATATCGGTGATCTGGTTTCCAAATACTATTATAAAGCGGAAAAAGCCGCTGTTCGTGACCTAACCTTAAATGAGGGGTCGCGATTGGACGGAAGAAAAACGGATGAAATACGTCCGATCTGGTGCGAGGTAGATTATTTACCTTCCACACATGGTTCGGCTATCTTCACCAGGGGAGAAACACAGGCATTGGCCACGGTTACTTTAGGTACTTCCAGGGAAGCCAACCAAATAGACATGCCTTCCTATGAAGGTGAGGAAACTTTTTATCTTCACTATAACTTCCCTCCTTTCTCCACTGGGGAAGCGAGACCTATTAGAGGTACTTCCCGTAGAGAGGTAGGCCACGGTAACTTGGCACAGCGAGCACTTAAAGGAATGATTCCCGAAGATTGCCCCTATACCGTACGTGTAGTTTCCGAGGTATTGGAATCCAATGGTTCTTCTTCTATGGCAACCGTTTGTTCCGGTACTATGGCCTTAATGGATGCCGGGGTTCAGCTAAAGAAACCTGTTTCCGGTATTGCCATGGGACTTATTTCCGATTCGGATTCCGGAAAATATGCTGTTTTGTCGGATATTCTAGGAGATGAAGACCACCTTGGGGATATGGATTTTAAAGTTACGGGTACTGCGGACGGTATTACAGCATGCCAAATGGATATTAAGGTAAAAGGATTGTCCTACGAGATTCTGGTAAATGCATTGAAGCAGGCGCAAGCGGGCCGCTTACATATTCTTGATAAGCTAACGGAAGCTATTGCGACTCCAAATGCGGATGTAAAATCCCATGCTCCAAAAATGGTGACCAAAACCATTCCAAATGAGTTTATCGGCGCATTGATCGGACCTGGTGGAAAAGTAATCCAAGAATTGCAAAAAACTACTAAGACTACCATAGTTATCAATGAAGATCCGGTTACGGAAGAAGGAATTGTTGAGATTCTAGGCACCGATCAGGATGGTATAGATGCAGTATTGGCAAAAATAGATTCTATTATGTTTAAACCGGAAGTCGGTAGCGTTTACGAAGTAAAAGTTATTAAACTTTTGGACTTTGGTGCCGTAGTGGAATATATGGATGCTCCTGGTAACGAAGTATTGCTTCACGTGTCGGAATTGGCATGGGAACGTACCGAAAATGTAACCGATGTGGTAAATATGGGCGATGTCTTTGATGTGAAATACTTTGGTACGGATCCAAGGACACGAAAGGAAAAAGTATCCAAAAAAGCTATATTACCAAAACCTGAAGGATATGTAGAAAGACCACCGCGTAATAACGACCGTAATCGCGGTAGAAATGATAGAAATAGGGACCGTAAGCCCAGAAGGGATTAGGCGATCAATAATTTTCATATGAAAATGCCCCAACAAAAAGTTGGGGCATTTTTTTGTTTTCCACGCAACCTTTTTTATACAAAACAGACTATTTGGTAAACAAACGAATCTTACGTATGAAAACCTATTTACAAAGACCTTTAAAAAGTTTATACTGCATTGTCCCCATCTTTCTTTTTGGATGTACATCTTCTTCCGATAGTGATGGAATAGTAGAAGAGCAGCTTCCCGAAAAACAAATTCAACTTCTAAAGGTATCAGAAGTCATTCTTTTAGGGGATGAAGTCTTCTCCGAAGGGTATATCGAATTTACTTATGGAAGCAATGGCTTTGCCACTATGATAACTGCATCCGGTGGGTTTTCCGATGAGTTTACCTATAACGATGCAGATGAAATCACCGGTGTATTCCATACCAATAGTGACGACACTACCTACAGTATATCTTATACATACACCAATGATCTAATTAGCAGTGCTAATTATGACAATGGCGAAGTAACAAATTTCACTTACCAAAGTAATGGACTGCTCATAGGCTTGGATGGTGCTCTTTTTACTTATGACCAAAATGGGAATATTACAACGATCATCATTAATGATGAAGTAACGGACTCTTTTCTTTATGATAACCAATCTAACCCCTTTCTGCTTCCTTATCCCCTAGCCTATCAAAAAATAAATCGGATTAGCAAAAATAATGTCACCTATAGAGCATTCGGAGAAAGAAATATTACCTATGCGTATAATGCAGACGGATATCCTATAAAATCAGTATATATCGATATTGGAGGATTTATAAAAACCCGGGAATACTCCTACAACTAATGCTTTAACACCACCAATTACATTCAAAACCAAAACAACAATAATTATGAAAACAAGTTTAAAAAATATATTTTTAACACTGTTGGTCAGTTGTTCCTTTTGTGCCTGTGAGTTTGAACCTTATGAACTTCGTGAAGGAGAAGAACTTATACAACAAGAATCAGTTTTATATAATTATTTGCAACTGGTCTCCGATGACCCGGAAGCAGAACTTATAGATATAGGTTGTGTAGAATTTATATACCCTTTTGTACTTTTTGTGTACGACACTGAACAGGAGTTCGTGCAACAGGAATCCGTGCTGAACAATAAAAATTTCACCAAACTTCTGGCCGGTTTAGAAGAAGGCCATGCCATTAGTTTAAGCTACCCCATTACCGGCATGCTGCAAGATGGCTCCACTTTAAACATTACATCTAACGATGAACTGCAAGCCTCTTTGGAAACATGTATAGAGGAAGAGTTGGAAATTATCCTTGGTGCCTGCAATGCAATTGCTGCAGAATGCCAGTGGAATGTAAGTGAAAGCTCGGTAGTCGATAGCCCTTACTTAGAGGCATTTTTCACCATGGAAGATGACGGAAGTATCCTATTTCAGATTGGAGAAAATGAATATAACGGTACCTGGGTGTTTTACTTTATCGAGGAATTATTACACCTTAATATATATTTTGAGTACGATGATGACACACAACCACTTCCGGAAAATGAGTTGCTACCCATAAAAGATGATTGGAACTACGATTGGAAAATAACCTATATTGATGAAATAAAAATTAGTATTGAAAACGATAATGGAGACACGTATACATTAAACCGTATATGTGCCGAAGAAACAGATGATCCCGAAAATTAAAATTTCATAGCACATATTTGGATACAGATGTACTGATATCAGGTTGTATCAAAAAAAAACCTGAAGCAAGAGAAGCGCTCTACAAACTTTATAGGAACAAGCTCTTTTCTGTTTGCCTCAAGTATTGCCGCTCTTATTCAGAAGCGGAAGATCACCTGCACGATATATTCATTGAAATATTCGAAAAAATAAAAACATACAAGGGCAAGGGATCTTTTGAAGGATGGATGAAACGAATTACCATCAACAAAGCAATAGATCGTTACAAAAGAGAAACAAATTTTGAATTATCAGATTACAAAATGGCAGGGCTTTCCGAAGAGATTTATCTTGACGAAGATAACCTGCCGCTCTCTTTTGAAACACTAATGACCCTAATACAAAAGCTGCCTACCCAATATAGAATCATTTTTAACCTTTATGAGCTTGATGATTATCCACATAAAGAAATTGCAAAAATGCTTTCTATATCTATTAGTACTTCAAAATCTAATTTGCACAGGGCCAAGATTATTCTAAAAAAGCAGATTACCGAACTTATGGCCGAACGGAAGCATAAAAATGTTGGTGATGGGAAATAAGAAGAAAATAGGAACATATTTTAAGGATCAGATGACCGAAATGGATATTCGGCCAAAAGATTCCGTATGGGAGGAAATTGAAAAGACACTTAAAAAGAAAAGACGATATCGGTTATTTTTATTCTTTACTTTATTTTTGCTAATATTCCCTACAGGAGTATACTTTGGCTGGAAAGCCCTTTACAATGAAACAGGGGAAATACCACAAGAGCAAATAGATTCACATCACTTTAAAGACAAGCATTACGATCAGGAAACCAACGGTCAGACCACCCTTAAACAACCACCTTTCGCAACACCTCACAAGACCATTTCAAATGACAAAAAAGATACTGTTGAACAACATCAATTTTCAAGAAAACCGAAATCGTCTTTAAATTCCGACAAGACCGCCAATACATCAAATTCCAAAACGCAACGGACAGCCGTGTCCCAACCATCCGATCTAAAAGACAGCATAGTTCCTAAACAACAAAGTGAAAGCATCGCTATAAAACAAGAAGAAAACGATACTGCAGAAGGGAATGACCCATTGATTCCGGAAAGTTCAAAAGGCACTAATGAATTAACACGTACCCATGCCCAGAAAGAAATCCTAAAAACAGTACCGGAAAAAGACACCTCTGTAGCAAGGAATACTATCGCGGTAAAACCAAAGACAAACCTAACGCCTCAAAAGGAATCGGAAAAGGAATTAGCACGTACCCTTGCCCAGAAAGAAATCCTGAAAACAGCGCAGGAAAAAAACGCC